>JAGCCO010000027.1 GCA_017651645.1 Bacteroidales bacterium | reverse complement strand
TTCGAGGACGGCGTCATACAGCGAAAGGTCTTTCACGCGGCCTTTCAGCTCCTCGTAATAGGTGGCTCTGAATCGGTCGAGGTTCTCGTTGTTGACGCGGACCGGCACCACAAAATGCTTGAACTCGCGCTCAGGGATGCTTGCACCCCAAGGCAACTCTTCCTTAGCAAGGAAGGCATAGTGGACGCACTCGCGGTAGTAGTCCTCGGTGTAGTCCACGCTATCGCCGAGCGGCATGTATTGATAGAGGAATTCTAAGGCTTCTTCTTCGTTGAAGGCCTTTTGTTTGATCTCTCCTGTGCAGCCTGAAAGGAGCAGGGCGGAGAAGGTGATAAATACTAATATGGCGTTTTTCATAATAAGAATAATTGACGTATAGTTGTTACAAATGTCTCTCGAAATCCATCCGTTCGTGAAGGATGCGGATGATTCTTGCTTTACCGTTCTTCAGTATCCGAAAGAAAATGATATGCCTTCCGGAGCGTAGTCCTCGATACCCAGCACGTACTTCTTCATAGGAACGCCCTACGGAGTTTGGGTCGTCGGCAATGGAATCAAGGGATTGGATCAAATTGTGGAAATAGATATCCGCTTGCTTCTCTGACCAAGTATCAACGGTGTAATACCAAATCTTGCGAAGGTCTTCCTGTGCCTTTTTGGAAAGAATATAGTTAGCCATTGGCGTTCCGTTTAGCTTTCATTTCCGAAAGAAAAGCCTCGGGATCAAAGTCCTCTACATCAGGACTGGCCTCGCCTTCGTCCAAAGCGGCTCTAAGTGCGGCCAGGCGGGCTTCATCTTCTTCAAGACGACGAAGACCTTCACGAATGACTTCACTGGCATTGTTATACCTGCCACTGAGGATGCTATTACGAATGAAATCTTCATAATGAGGACCTATAGAAGCGGTTACTGTTCTGCTCATAATGGTATGTTTTTACGCCGCAAATGTAAGAATATTTCTTACAATGTCTGGTGATTTTGTAAAAATAATGACAAAAAGGTGGTAAACCTACCACCTTTTTGTCAACATTTTGTTCGGAACGTCTCTCGTCCCCTGTCTGAGAGTCCCGCGTCTTTTATACCATAAACTCTTCCAAAGAAGAGAACAAAATCTCATGCAGTTCCTCTTTGTGCTCGGGCGTGGTCTGCGTGAACAGGAAGCCCCAGATGCTCATGGCAGGGTTCTTGATGTCGCGGGTCTCTAACACGCCGTGAAAGTGCCGTTTGATGCGCTCAAAGTCAAGGGCGCGGTTGGTGTCGTAAGGCTTGTCCAGTACGATGAAACTAAACACATCGTTCTCGATGCCATTCCACATGGTGGCGTAGTCGGGATGCGTGCCATCAAAGAAGGCTTGCACGGGCAGCAGATGACAGGTGTGGCGTGTCAGGTCGTTGAGGCACATGCCGGCAAAACGCAGCGGGTTGACTTCAATCGGGATGGCGCGACCTGTGTTCTTGTCGACACGGAACTCCACGTGCATGGGGAAGTTCTTCAGACCAAGCACGCCATTCAAGTCGATGCAGAACTGGTTGAAAGCCGGATAGTTGGTCTCGAATATTTGCTTGCTCATGCAGTAGAGGCGGTCGCTGACATCGGTCTCGTTCTTGAAGATGTGGTGGAAGATATTGATGATGTTGGGTTTGCCCTCGGCATCATAATAAGCATCCACGGCATATTCCTCGCCCTCGATGAACTGCTCGAGCACAAACATCTCGCTGCGCACCACGGTCTCGGGGAACACGGCGCATTGCTTGGCGAAGTTTTGGTCGATGTCGTCCAAAGCAGCTTGCCATTCGGTCTTATTGCGGACGATATACACGCCCACGCTGAGGAAGCCGACAGCTGGCTTCAGCACCAAAGGCAACGGCAACTCATCCGGGTTGAGGTTGCGCAAGGCTTTCATCTCCACTTCTTTGTAATAGAAATCGGGATAGATCTGCTGGCAGATGCGACGGAAGGCAGCCTTATCCTTCAGAATCTTGACCTTTTTCACCAGTTCCGACTCGGGCAGCTGGGCATAGAGCCACACCAAGGCGTTTTCCGAGACGGCATACAACTGATGGCTTTGCTCGTATTTCTCGACGAAAGCCTTGTCGTCCAAAAGGTTTAGGTGATGGCCTTGACTTTTCAGCATCTCGGCCATGTCGTTATGTAAAACGGGGATTTGTTTCTCTTCCAAATAGGCCACTAAAGGAGCCGATACGTATGGTTTTTCTAAAATGATCATTGTGATATGTATTGCGTTGTAGAGACGTAGCGCGCTACGTCTCTACCAGTTTTATCTCAAAATATTTTGCGTTCTATCAGGCCCGTACGAAACAAATTTGATGGGCACGCCGACGTAATTCTCTATAAATTTGATATAGTCTTCCAGTTTCTGCGGGATCTTGCTTTCAATCTTCTGCTGCCATCCAGGAATCTCAGTGTAAACGGGTTCCATGGTCTCGGTGCAGGCATCGAAAGGCAGTTGTTGGGTCTCTTGGCCGTTGTAGCGGTAGGCGGTGGCGACTTTCACGGACGCTAAGTCGTCCATCACGTCACTCTTCATCATCATTAGGTCGGTGACACCGCTGAGCATGACGGCATATTTCAATGCGGGCAGGTCGAGCCAGCCGCAACGGCGTGGACGGCCTGTGGTAGCACCGAACTCGTGTCCGTTCTGGCGGAGCATCTCACCTGTCTCGTCAAACAGTTCGGTGGGGAAGGGGCCTGTACCCACGCGGGTGCAGTAGGCCTTAAAGATGCCATATACCTTGCCAACTCGGCTTGGAGCGACACCCAATCCGGAGCAGACACCAGCGGCGATGACGTTCGAGGATGTCACGAAGGGATAGCTGCCGAAGTCCACATCGAGCATGGAACCTTGGGCACCTTCGGCCAGCACTTTCTCGCCGTTGTCAAGAGCCTCGTTAATGAAGTATTCGCCGTCAACGAATGGGTATTGTTTCAGATATTCGATGCCTTCGAACCACAGCTTCTCGTATTCGGCAAAGTCGAGACCGTCGAGTTGGAAGCCCCGCATCTCGAAGCCAAGGCCTGCGATTTGTTGCAGGTGGGCTTTTTTCAGGTTTTCGTATTTCTCGCGGAAGTCGGGTGCGTTGATGTCGCCGATGCGAAGCCCTCTACGGGCGGTCTTGTCAGTGTAGGTGGGACCGATACCTTTCAGCGTGGTGCCGACTTTCATCTTGCCCAAAGCCTTTTCGTTGGCAGCGTCCATGGCGCGGTGCGTGGGAAGGATGAGATGGGCTCGGTTAGCGATCAACAAGGTTTTGCGTAGGTCGAAACCTGCTTCGCGCAACCCTTCGATTTCACCTTTTAATATATGCGGCTCGATGATGACGCCGTTGCCGATAAGGTTGATGCAGCCCGGGGTGAGCACGCCCGAAGGGATGTTGTGCAGCACGAACTTCTTGCCTTCAAACTCGATGGTGTGTCCTGCATTGGGACCGCCTTGGAATCGGCAGACGATGTCATAGTTCGGCGTGAGGGCATCGACCACCTTGCCTTTGCCTTCGTCGCCCCATTGGAGACCTAATAGTATGTCGATTTTATTCATTGTTTTAATTGTTTATCGTTATTTTTACTATGGCTGATGGCCTATGACTATGGCGGCTTCATCAGAAAAAGTAATTTACAACCTTGGTTGAAGCGGCCATAGTCATTAGCCATAGGCCATAGTACTCTCAACTCTTCTTATGTCCATAGAATATCAAAGAATGGTGTGTGATTTCCACTCCAAGCTGCTCTTCAATCGACCGCTGGATTTCAAGCAGCCGCGGGTCGCAGAACTCCATGACGGTTTCCGTCTCCAAATCGATGAAATGGTCGTGCTGGCGGAACTTGTAGGAGCGTTCGTATTGTGCGCAGTTGTGCCCAAATTGGTGTTTGATGACCAAGCCGCAGTCGAGCAGTAGGTCGATGGTATTGTATAAGGTGGCCCTACTGACGCGGTACTTGTTGTCTTTCATCTGATTGTACAGCGAGTCGATGTCGAAGTGCCCGTTGGTCGAGTAAATCTCTTTCAAAATGGCGAATCGCTCAGGGGTCTTGCGCAACTTCCTCCGCTGCAGGTAGTCGATGAATAACTTCTTGACGGCCAGATAGGTGTTGTCAAACGAGTCTTTCATTTTTCTTACGTCATGATGAGGCGCAAAGATAAGAAAACTTTTCAGAGTGATTCTAAATAATGCGCATTATTTTTAATTGCTCTTGCGCACCACTTTCTGAATTTCCTTCAATTGACTCAATTTGGCAATGAGGTCGTCGAGTTCTTTGGTGTTGTGTACATAGATGGAGATGGTGGCTTCCACCACGTCTTGCTTGGCCTCCATGTGAAGCAAGTGCAGGTTGAGTTGCATCTCGTTGGAGAGAAGGTTGGTCATACGGTTGAGCAGTCCAGCCGAGTCCAATGCGGTGATTTTCAGCTCGGCGAGGAAGGCGATTTCGCTTTTGGGCTGCCACTTGGCTTTCACGATGTTGTTGCCGAAACGCGATGAAAGCTGGATGGCCTTGGGGCAGTTGCTCCTATGGATTTGCAACGGCTCGCCAGGGAAGCTGAAAGCGATGACATCGTCTCCAGGGATGGGGTTGCAGCAGGTCGACACGTTGAAGTCGAACTCTCCTGAAGTGGTGATAGACGGTGTTTCGTCCTTTTCCTTGCTGCTGTTGCCCAAGAGGCCGAAGGTGATGTAGCGAACGAAACTGCCGTTCGATTGAGGTTTCAGCACACTGCGGATGAGGCGTTCGTCGATTTTTCCAGTGGCCACATTATAGTAGAAATCAATGGAGCTGGTGAGGCCCTCGCTCGACATCACTTGGTTGCGGTTGGCTTTTGAAGGCTCCATGTCGAGTTTCTTCATGATGGCCTCGAATTTTTGCTCGCCCTCTTCACGGAAACCGCGGCGGTATTCCTTGATGCCGCTTCTGAGCCTTGACTTAGCCGTAGCGGTGGCAAGGAACTCAAACCATTTCTCTTGCGGGTGCTGCGATTCGGAGGTGATAATCTCCACCTGGTCGCCCTTATAGAGCTTACGGTCGAGTTGTGCCAACTGGTTGTTGACATTGGCTGCAATGCTGTGGTCACCAATTTCACTATGGATGCTATAGGCAAAGTCGAGTACAGTGGAGCCCTTGGGTAATGTGATCATTTTACCCTGAGGAGTGAAGACGTAGATTTCGTCGGAGAAGAGGTCAAGCTTGAAGTTGTCAACGAACTCGATGGCGTTGTCCGACTCGCCGCCAATGAGATCTTGGGCTTTCTTAAGCCATTCGTCGAAGCCGCTCTCGGCCTTGTCGTCGTCAGTCTTGTATTTCCAGTAAGCTCCAAAGCCTTTTTCGGCAATCTCTTCCATGCGCTGGCTGCGTATTTGCACCTCTACCCAGTTACCCGTCTGACCCATCACCACAGCGTGAAGGCTTTCATAGCCATTGGCTTTCGGGAACGAGATCCAGTCTTTCAGCTTTTGGGTGTAGGGACGATAGCAGTTGGTCAGCACGGCATAGATTTTCCAACATTCCATGCGTTCGTCTTCCCTTGGGCAGTCGGTGATGAGGCGGACGATGAAGGAACCGTAAAGGTCTTCAAAAGCCAACTCCTTGTCCATCATGCGTTTCCAGACCGAATTGACGGAGCGTTCCTTGATTTCTGCTCTCGCCTTGATGCCGTTTTTCTTCAATTCAGCTTCGATAGGGGCGATGAAGTCGCGCAGTTCGCCCATGCGTTTGCCACGCACGTCGTCCATGCGTTTGCGGATGTTGAAATAAATAGTCGGGTTGGTGTATTTGAAGGACAGATCTTCCAATTCAATTTGAATGGCGTGGAGGCCGAGACGATAGGCGAGAGGTGCGTAGATATAGGTGGTTTCCGAGGCGATTTTCAACTGCTTGTGCTTGGGCATCGAGTCCAAGGTGCGCATGTTGTGGAGGCGATCGGAGAGTTTGATGAGCACCACGCGGATGTCATACGACAGCGAAGAGAGGACTTTCTTGAAGTTCTCGGCCTGCAGGCTTTCCACGTTGTCCATGGTGTCAAACTTGGTGAGGCCATCCACAACTTTAGCCACTTTTTCGCCGAACATCTCTCGGATTTCAGCGAGGGTGTATTTTGTGTCTTCCACCACGTCGTGGAGCAGGGCGCAGATGATGGAGGTGCGGCCCAGCCCGATGTCTTTGGCGGCAATGGTAGCCACCTCAATGGGATGGTAGATGTAAGGCTCACCCGTGCGGCGACGCTGGTCTTTGTGTGCTTCAACGGCAAAGTAAAACGCCTTGTTGACCATTTCAAGGTCTTGTTCTTCCTTGCGTGTCTGCCAAGCGTCAAGCAAACGCTGGTGTCGTCGCTCGATTTCTTCCTTCTCTTCTTTGGAATAAGTGTCGGGTAGAATGGGCATCATAGGCAATTGTCTTTTTCAGACCGCAAAATTATGCATAATCCTTTGTATTGTCGGCATCCGAGGCGGATTTTTTTTGTGGTTTTTGAAGTTTGGACGCTGAATTTTTTTTGATTTATTTTCAAAAAAGTGTTGCATAATTGAAAAAAACCGTATTTTTGTGGAAAAATTTAGAATGAAATGACAAAACAGATACTTGAATCGATACTAATGATATGTCTAACCTCAAAAAAATAATAGCCATGAAAACGAACTTTACTATTACGACGATCGCCGTTTCCCTTTTGGCGGTCATGGTTTTTGCAACGGGATGCAAGAAGACAACGCCTCCTACGGTGGCTTTGGTGGAATCTTCGGTTGTGGTGAGCTACAACAAAGCTTGGATGGCTGCCGAAGTGATGAGCGATGGTGGTGGAGAGATTATGGAACGCGGTTTCTGCTACGGAAAACAAGGCGAAGTTTTTGACACTTTGTTATGTTCAGGAAACGATAATCCTTTTTCCGCCGAGTTGCCGGGTTTGTTGCCTTCAACTGAATATACCTGCATGGCCTTTGCCGGCAATGAGGCAGGACGAGGCTATAGCGAGTTGTTTAGGTTCACCACTTTAAGTGACACAATTCCGCTGGTCGACACCTATACGGTGAAGGATATCACCTACTATTCTGCCGTTCCCAGCGGCCGGGTGCTCAGCAACGGAGGACAGGAGGTCATGAAACGCGGTATCTGTTATAGTACTGAGCCTCGCCCAACGATTGAAGGTATGCATGTGGAGCTGGGCTCGGGAGTTGGGCCATTCGAGTGTAAGTTGACTGACCTGTTGCCTGATACGAGGTATTACGTCTGCGCATACGCAGTATGTACCAAAGGTGTATATTATGGCGACCAAATAGTCTTCGACACCAAGGAGTTGCCCTTGGCGGTGCGCACCATCGGGGTGTCGGATGTGACGGCATCGCGTGTCATGGGGAGAGGCGAGGTGTATCGTGACGGTGGTCTTGAGGTGACGGAATGCGGCTTTTGCTGGGGCACGGAACACAATCCTACCATTGATGGACTTCACATCAAGGCAAGTATAGGATTGGGCGAATACAGCTACTATTTTTCGGGTCTGGAGCGAGGCCGGACACATTACGTGCGGGCTTATGCAATCAATGAAGAAGGCGTGGCCTACGGTGGTGAGCTGGAGTTCGTCCCGGACGACCCGTTCACACCTTGGCCCAATGGCAGTTTGCCAGGCTTGTTCTCCGTCAGCGAGGATCGTCAGGTGCGCTTCTCGCAAGGCAACTTGCAATACTATCCCGATGATGACGTTTGGCGTTTTGCCGAGCATCAATGGGATTATGTGGGTGGAACTTGCTGGGACGAACAACTTGACTGGATGAATATCGGCACAGTATATGCGAATGGGGCAAAGTGTGACAATACCTTGACTGCCAAGTATTATGCGGGTTGGATTGACCTTTTCGGTTGGGGTACCAGTGGATGGGACAACGGCAATATCTATTACAGACCCTACGATTATGCAGGACATATTTATGAATGCGCTTTCTATGGCCCTCCTGGCAATTTTGACCTGACTGGCGACTATGCCCATTCGGATTGGGGCGTTCACAACACAATCAGCAATGGAGGCTCACGCCAATGGCGCACACCCAATGCTGACGAGTTCAGATATCTCCTTATTCAACGAATCACGCCCTCGGGCATCCGATTCGCAAAGGCAGAGGTGGCTGGAGTCAGAGGCCTGATTGTGTTGCCCGATGATTGGGACGCTTCCATTTATCACCTTAGAGCTGTCAACATGAATGTGGATTATTTCGAAAACAAAATCACAGGCGGAGCGTGGATGGATGTGCTGGAACCTGCTGGTGCAGTGTTTTTGCCTGCAGCAGGTGTTCGTTATGAAACCACAGGTTATGAGGGGATATGGTATGATAATGCAGAATCAACTTCAATGTATACCTATGGAAGATATTGGACTATAACACAAGGAGAGGGCGTCGATGATGGTACTTACATGTTCTTCGAAGGCAGTAATGGCACATCTTGGTATGATAGCTTTATTGGTGGAAGTTACCGATGTCATGGCCTTTCCGTCCGCCTGATTTCGGACGAGTGATCTTGGTGATTGTGAAAGACGAACAACCAACCAAAAAAAAATAATAGCCATGAAAACGAATTATACTATTACAACAGCCGTTATTTCCCTGTTGGCGGTCATGGTTTTTGCAACAGGATGTAAGAAGACCGTGCCTCCTAAGGTAGCTGTGGAGGACTCTTCTATTATTGTGGTGAGCTACAACAAGGCATGGATGACTGCCAAAGTGGTCGATGATGGTGGAGGCATGATTACGAGACACGGCTTTTGCTATGGAAAACAGGGTGAAACATTCGATACCTTGTTATTTCTAGGTGACGATAATCCATTCTCCGCCGAGTTGCCCCACCTAATGCCTTCAGTCGAGTATTCCTGCATGGCTTTTGCCGACAATGAGGCAGGCCGAGGCTATAGCGAATTGTTCAAGTTCACCACTTTGGACGACACGATTCCGATAGTTGACACCTACACAGTGAAGGATATCACTTGCTTTTCCGCCGTTCCCAGCGGCCAGGTGCTCAGCAACGGAGGACAAGAGGTGATGAAGCGTGGCATCTGTTACGGTACAGAGCCTCGGCCAAAGATTGAAGGCATGCATGTGGAGCTGGGCTCGGGAGTGGGACCATTCGAATGTAAGTTGACGGACCTGTTGCCTGATACGAGGTATTACGTCTGCGCTTACGCAGTATGCACCAAGGACGTATATTACGGCGACCAGTTGGTCTTCGATACCAAGGAGTTGCCCATGGCGGTGCGTACCATCGGGGTGTCGGACGTGACGGCATCGCGTGTCATGGGGAGAGGCGAGGTGTATCGTGACGGTGGTCTTGAGGTGACGGAACGTGGCTTTTGCTGGGGCACGGAGCACAATCCCACCATTGATGGACTTCACATCAAGGCGGGTATAGGATTGGGAGAATACAGCTACTATTTTTCGGGTCTGGAACGAGGCAGGATGCATTATGTACGTGCCTATGCCGTCAATGAGGAAGGGGTGGCCTACGGCAATGAGTTGGAGTTTGTCCCGGACGACCCGTTCGCACCATGGCCCAATGGTACTTTGCCAGGCCTGTTCTCCGTCAGCGAGGATCGACAGGTGCGTTTCTCACAAGGTAACTTGCAATATTACCCTGACGACAATATCTGGCGTTTTGCCGAGAGCCAATGGGATTTTGTGGGAGGATCTTGGGACACACGACACGGCAAGATGGATGTCGGCACGGTGTATGCCAATGGAACCAAGTGCGACAATACTAAGGTCAATAAATATTACGCAGGCTGGATGGATTTGTTTGGCTGGGGCACCAGCGGTTGGGACAACGGCAATACTTACTATCGACCTTACAACTTTGCTTCTCATGTGTATGAATGTGCTTACTATGGCCCTCCTGGCAACTACGATTTGACTGGCGAATGTGCCCAAGCGGATTGGGGTGTTTACAATACCATCAGCAACGGAGGTTCAAGACAGTGGCGCACACTCAGTGCTGAAGAATTCGAATATCTTCTAGTAGAAAGACAAACATCCTCGGGCATACGCTTTGCCATGGCCATTGTGGCGGGAGTTCGGGGCTTAATTGTATTGCCTGATGATTGGAACGCTTCAACGTATCATCTTATTGCTGTCAATATGATTGGCGATTATCTCGAAAACAAAATCACTGGTGGGGAATGGTTGGATCTTTTGGAGCCCGCTGGTGCAGTTTTCTTGCCTGCAGCAGGAGTTCACTATCAATTCGGGGATTACAATGGACTGTGGTATGATTGGTATGATAGATTTGTTTTTTTGCAGCCCGTGTCTATGTATGTTTGGTACAATTGGTTTAATAATGTTGATATAGAGTTAATACCATCTTATGTCAGTGGATCTTATTGGACAACATCGCAATTCTTTGATGACTACGCCGCAGGTGTTGACAATGCTTATGCGATGAAAATTGGCTACCATTGTGTATATTTTGGTATTATTGAATCTTCATATAGATGTTTGGGTTGTTCAGTCCGCCTGATTTCGGACGAGTGATTCGGGTATTTGTAAAACACGAACAACTAACCACAAAAAAATAATAACCATGAAAACGAATTATTCTATTCCAACGGCCGTTGTTTCCCTGTTGGCGGTCATGTTGTTCGCGACTAGCTGCGAGAAGACTGTGCCTCCTAAGGTTTCCGTGGAGGAGTCTTCTGTTGTAGTGAGCTACAACAAGGCTTGGATGACTGCCAAAGTGGTAGATGATGGTGGAGGCATGATTACGGGACACGGCTTCTGCTATGGAAGACAGGGTGAAACATTTGATACCTTGTTATTTCTGGGTGACGATAATCCATTCTCCGCCGAGTTGCCCAACCTGATGCCTTCAGCCGAGTATTCCTGTATGGCCTTTGCAGGCAATGAGGCGGGACGAGGCTATAGCGAGTTGTTCAGGTTCACCACTTTGAGTGACACGATTCCATTGGTTGATACCTACACAGTGAAAGATATCACCTGTTTTTCCGCCATTCCCAGTGGACAGGTGCTCAGCGATGGAGGGCAGGAGGTGATGGAGCGCGGTATCTGCTACGGTACAGAGCCTCGCCCAAAGATTGAAGGCATGCATGTGGAGTTGGGCTCTGGGGTAGGACCGTTCGAGTGTGAGTTGACGGACCTGTTGCCTGACACTAGGTATTACGTCTGCGCATACGCGGTATGTACCAAAGGTGTTTATTATGGCGACCAAATGGTCTTCGACACCAAGGTGTTGCCCCTGGCGGTGCGCACCATCGGGGTGTCGGATGTGACGGCATCGCGTGTCATGGCGAAGGGAGAGGTGATTCGTGACGGTGGCCTTGAGGTAACGGAATGCGGCTTCTGCTGGGGCAAGGAACACAATCCTACCATCGAGGGACTTCACATCAAGGCATCGGTAGGTGTGGGAACATTCAGTTATTATTTCTCGGGTTTGGAAAAAGGTCAGACGCATTATGTGCGCGCCTATGCCGTCAATGAGGAAGGGGTGGCCTACGGTGATGAGCTGGAGTTTGTTCCCCAAGATCCGTTCATGCCATGGCCAAACGGTACTTCGCCTGGCTTATTCTCTGTCAGCAGAGACCAACGAGTGCGCTTCTCTCATGGTAATCTGCAATATTACCCCGATGACAATATCTGGCGTTTCGCCGAGCACCAATGGGATTTCGTGGGAGGTGCATGCTGGGGCGAAGGAATTGGTGATATGAATGTTGGAACTGTGTATGCAAACGAGGATATGTGTGACAATACAAAGGTCAATAAATACTACACTGGATGGATTGACTTGTTCGGTTGGGGAACCAGCGGCTGGGATAATGGCAACACCTACTATCATCCCTACGACTTTGCGTCTCATGTTTATGAATCTCCATACTATGGCCCTCCAGGCAATTACGACCTGGCTGGCGATTATGCCGAAGCGGATTGGGGTGTCCACAATACCATCAGCAATGGAGGTTCAAGGCAGTGGCGTACCCCTACTGCTGAGGAGTTTTTGTATCTACTTACGGAAAGGCATACACTTTCGGGCATACGCTTCGCCATGGCTGCTGTGGCCGGGGTTCGGGGCATGATTGTGTTGCCCGATGACTGGAGCGAGTCCACTTATTACCTTAGATCGGCCAACGAGTTTTGCTATTATTCCACAAATACAATTACAGGATGGGAGTGGTTGGAAGTATTGGAGCCAGCTGGTGCGGTATTCATGCCCACAGGTGGAAGTCGTTATCAGTTTACGGCATACGACGGTTCATATTTTGATTGGTTTAATAATGAGGTATGGATTGATTGCGGGATGTTTGGTAACACTCAATACGCTCCGTTTTACATCAGTGGATCATATTGGACGTCATCTCAATTCTACGGTGACGATGCTGCAGGTGTGGACAATGCTTATGCTTTGAAAATAGTTGCATGGGATATGGATCCTTTATACATCGCTGGATTCATATCAGTATCCCATAGATGTAAAGGCTATTCCGTCCGTCTGGTTTCAGACGAGTGATGGCTGCTGCTGTTTTTTCCCTGTCTCAATTTTGGGCCGCAAAGCGAATTTTTTTCTATTTTTGCGCCCATAATGAAAAACATCCGAAATTTCTGCATCATAGCCCATATTGACCATGGCAAATCCACCTTGGCCGACAGGCTTTTGGAACTGACCCATACGCTCAATGACAAAGAACTCGTCGATCAGGTGCTCGATGACATGGATCTTGAGCGCGAGCGCGGCATCACCATTAAGAGCCACGCCATCCAGATGAAATACAATTACAAGGGCGAGGAATATACCCTCAACCTCATCGATACTCCTGGCCACGTCGACTTCTCTTACGAGGTGTCGCGCAGCATCGCGGCTTGTGAAGGCGCCCTTTTAGTGGTGGATGCCACGCAAGGTATTCAGGCCCAGACGATTGCCAATCTATATTCGGCACTAGAACACGACCTCGAAATCATCCCTGTCATGAACAAGATTGACATGGAGAGCGCCATGATCGACAATGTGGAAGACCAGATGGTCGACCTCTTGGGTTGCGACCCAAGCGAGATTCTCAAGGTCAGCGCCCGTACGGGTGAAGGCGTGCCTGCTGTGCTCGATGCTATCGTGGAGCGCATCCCCTGCCCGAAAGGCGACCCTGAGGCGCCGCTCCAAGCCCTTATCTTCGACTCGGTGTTCAATTCGTTCCGCGGCATCATCGCCTATTTCCGCATCATGAACGGTACCATGCATACCAACGATCTCGTCAAGTTCTATGCCACTGGCAAAGAATATAATGCCGACGAGATTGGCGTACTGCAACTGAAACAAGTGCCTAAGAAAGAGCTCTCTGCGGGTGACGTGGGCTATATCATCTCGGGCATCAAGACCTCGAAAGAGGTCAAGGTGGGCGACACCATCACCCATGTCGAACGCCCCTGCGCCGAGCCAGTGGAGGGCTTCGAGAACGTGAAACCCATGCTGTTTGCGGGTATTTATCCTGTGGATGCAGACGATTATGAGGAACTGCGGGCTTCTCTGGAGAAACTGCAGTTGAACGACGCCTCGTTGGTTTGGGAACCTGAGTCGTCGGCAGCCTTGGGCTTCGGCTTCCGTTGCGGTTTCTTGGGCCTCTTGCACATGGAGATTGTGCAGGAGCGCCTCGACCGTGAGTTCGACATGGATGTCATCACGACGGTGCCTAACGTGTCGTTCAAGTGCTTCAAGACCGACGGCGAGATGATCGAGGTGCACAACCCCAGCGGTCTGCCTGAGGTGACGAAGATTGACCATATCGAAGAACCTTCCATCCTCGCACAGATTATCTCGAAGAATGACTTCACGGGTCCCATTATGACGCTCTGCATCGACCGTCGCGGTGTGCTGAAGAACCAGGTCTACCTCTCCACCGACCGCGTGGAGCTGACCTTCCAGATGCCGCTGAGTGAAATCGTATTTGACTTCTACGACAAACTGAAATCCATCTCGAAGGGCTATGCCTCCTTCGATTACCATATCGCAGGCTATCAGGATGCTGACCTAGTGAAGCTGGACATCATGCTCAACGGCGAGTCCGTTGACGCCCTTTCCACCTTGATTCACCGTGGCCATGCCTACGAGTTTGGTCGTCGCATGTGCGAGAAACTGAAGGAATTGATTCCAAGACATCAGTTCGACATCGCTATCCAGGCCGCCATCGGAGCGAAGATTATCGCACGCGAGACGGTACGTCAGGTGCGCAAGGACGTGACGGCGAAGTGCTACGGCGGCGACGTCTCCCGTAAACGCAAGCTGTTGGAGAAACAGAAAGCCGGTAAGAAACGCATGCGCCAAATCGGCAACGTCGAAGTGCCGCAATCTGCGTTCCTCGCGGTTTTGAAGCTCGATTAATCCTTCTCTAAACTCTCAACTCTAAACTCTAAACTCTCAACTCTCAACTAAATGACCCCGTTGCAGTATCAAATAGCCCTAACGCTCTTACCTGGTATCGGTGATATCAGCGGGAAGAAATTCGTGCAGTATTGCGGCAGCGCGGAGGCCATCTTCAAGGAGACGCGCAAGTCGTTGGAGAAGATTACAGGCATGCGTGAGGCCTCCATCGATGCCATCTGCAAACCCAAGGAATACCTGAAAAGGGCAGAGGAGGAGATAGAGTTCATGGAGAAGAACGGCATACAGCCCTTGTTTTTCTTGGATTCCGACTATCCGCGCCGCTTGTTGCAGTGCGACGATGCCCCGATGATGCTCTATTACAAAGGCAAGGCCAACCTCAACGCCAACCGCGTGGTGGCCATTGTTGGCACCCGCAACATCACAGAATACGGCAAAGAGAACTGCAACCAGTTGGTGGAAGATTTGAAGGAAGACAATGTGTTGATTGTGAGCGGTTTGGCTTATGGTGTTGACACTTGTGCCCACAAGGCATCCGTGAAAAACAGCATCCCGACGGTAGGCGTGATGGGTAGCGGTATGCAGCAGATCTATCCCGCACCGAACAAGAAGCTGGCCTCCGACATGATTGAACATGGCGGCGGCATCCTGACGGAATGCATGAGCGGCACCCTGCCCGACCGAGAGAACTTCCCACGCCGCAACCGTATCATCGCAGGTATGGCCGATGCGGTGGTGGTTGTCGAGTCGGCGATGAAAGGTGGCTCGTTGATCACGGCCGACTTGGCCAATTCCTACAGCCGCGATGTGTTCGCCTATCCTGGCCGTGTGTTGGACATCTACAGCCAAGGCTGCAACTACCTCATCCGCACCAACCGCGCTCACCTCATGGAGAGCGTGCGTAACCTGCGTTACATCATGCGCTGGGACTCGGAGACGAAGAGTGAGAAACAGACGGCCTTGTTCCGCGAATACACCGCCGAGGAGAAACTCATCATGGACTGCTTCGGTTCGAATGCAGTCATCAATCTGGACGACATCATCGTGAAGACAGAACTGCCGACCACGAAGATAGCGGCTCTGCTGCTCAATTTGGAATTCGACGGCGTGCTGATGGCCATGCCGGGAAAGAGATATCAGAAATGTTAGGCAAAGTCATCAAATCGACGGGCAGTTGGTACATTGTCCTCGACGAAACGGGACGACAGTGGGAGTGTCGATTGCGCGGCAAGATCCGCCTGGACGGCATCCGCTCCACCAACCCCGTGGCGGTGGGCGACAACGTGCAGTTTGAGCAGGAACCTGGCAAGGAGACCGGTGTCATCAAGAAGATTGAACCGCGCGACAACGTGATTGTCCGCCAGTCGGTCAACCTGAGCAAGGCGTCCCACATCATCGCCGCCAACGTCGATTTGGCCATCGTGGTGGCTACCATCGCCCAACCGCGCACCTCCACGGGTTTCATTGACCGTTTCTTGGTCACTGCGGAAGCCTATCACATTCCAGCCGCTTTAATTTTCAACAAGTGTGACCTCTACACCGATGAACAGATAGGGGAGATGTGCGTATTGATGGAATACTACCAAAGCCTCGGCTACACCTCGTTTGGTGTGTCGGCCAAGACGAGCTTCCAGATGGACCAACTCAAAACCTTGATGCAAGATAAAATTTGCCTCTTCACGGGTCATTCCGGCGTGGGCAAGTCGGCACTCGTGAATGCGCTCGACTCCTCGTTGAATGTCCGTATCGGTGCCATCTCCGACTATCACGAAAAGGGCAAACACACCACCACCTTTGCCGAGATGCATCATCTCGACTTTGGTGCTTGGATTGTCGACACGCCTGGTATCAAGGAGTTCGTGTTGTATGACCTTGAGAAAGAGACCTTGGCGCAGCGTTTCCCTGAGATGCGTGAGCTGATGAGCGAATGCCGTTTCGCCAACTGCACCCATACCCATGAGCCAGGTTGCGCGGTGAAGGAAGCCGTCGAGCACGGCGACATCGCTGACTGGCGTTATGTGAATTATATCCGTATGATGACGGATGAGAGTCATGATTCAGTAAAAGAAGAAGGAATATGAAAACCATCGCCCTATTTGGAAAGACCCTAGCCCCTGAGAATGGGGAATATATGCGACAATTGTTCAAAGAACTAGCTGACAATCAAGCGGAAATTGTTGTTTATCAGCCATTTGCTGACATTGTCGCCGCCTACGTTCCCATAGGCGTGCAATACACTGTTTTCCATTCACATGATGACCTAAAAGCCGACCTGCTGTTTTCTATCGGCGGCGACGGCACCATCCTCGACACGGTCCCCTTTGTCCTTGATTCAGGCATCCCTGTGGTGGGCATCAACATGGGGCGTCTGGGCTTCCTCTCCAGCATTTCCAAGAATGACATTGCTAATGCTGTAAATAGCGTGATTACAGGCGATTATACCGTAGAACAGCGTGCTCTTCTGGAGCTGGTCTCGCCTGAGAAGGTCTTTGATAATGTGAAATACGCCCTCAATGAGTTGAATGTTATCCGTAATCCAGAGCATAGTCTGTTGGCCATCAAGGTATTCATTGACAATGTCTATCTCAACACCTATTGGGGCGACGGCATCCTCTTGGCCACCCCGACGGGCTCTACGGCCTATTCACTGAGCGCTGGCGGTCCCATCATAGCGCCGAATGCGAAAAACTTCGTCATCACGCCCATTGCAACACATAATTTGACCGTACGTCCCGTAGTCATCCCTGATGATAGCACTATCCGAATTCAGGTGGAGGGCCGCGAGAAGAAGTTTGTCTTCAGCATGGACTCAAGAAGTTGTACTTTAGACACTTCCGTCCAACTTGAGGTGCGCAAGGCGGGCTTTTGCCTCAACCTCGTCAGGATGCGAGGTGAAGACTTTTTCGGCACCATCCGCAACAAATTGATGTGGGGAAAAGACAATAGAAACTGATTTCTTTCGTTTTCATTGGAAAAATTCATAATTTTGCAAGCTTGAATTATGTATAGAAAGATTCGTTTTTTATTGATACTGAGTTGCTTGGCTATTTTATCCCAAGCTAATGCCCAATTTGACGACCCCAAGACCATTGAAGTGGGGCCGCATGTTGGCCTGAGTTATTACATGGGTGACCTCAACCCAACGTTGCCTTTCGCTCAGGCTCAGCTTCAATATGGTGGCTTGGTGCGATACAATTACAACAACCGTTGGACTTTCCGTTTCGATTATTCGCGTGCCACAGTGAAGGCCTATGATGAGGTCGTCAAATGGCGCCCCGATCGTGGCCTGAATTTCATTTCGAAGATCAACGATTTTAGTTTGATGGCTGAGTTCAACTTCCTTGAATACTATACCGGCAACCCGAAAAAGAACGTGTCGCCTTATATTTTTGGTGGCATCTCTGTGTTTCAATACACTGCTTTCGCTGATGTGGATGGGACTTTGGTTGATTTGGGCGACCATCTGACCGAGGCCGAACCTGCGGATCAGAAATGGTACGACAAGATGTTTGGTAAGACCAGCCCCATTGGAATCTCTATTCCTTTTGGCATGGGTGTGAAGTTCTCGCTCTCACGCCACATGGCCGCTACGGTGGAATGGATGATGCACAAGACCTTTACCGACTATCTTGACGATGTCGCGACGGTGTATCCCGAACAACATGCCATCTATACTGCCGAAGACGGCACGGAATACGACCTGACTGACCCGACAGGCAACTTCAAAGCCGGCCAGCAGCGCGGCAATTCTGCCTTCAACGATTGGTTTGGCATGGCCCGCATGTCATTAACCTGGAAATTCAACTTGCCCGACGGAAGGGGCTGTAACTTAAGTAAATTCTGACCTATGGAACTGAAAGACCAACTGATGCAACAAATCGACCGCGAGCGCTTGCCACAGCACATCGCCATTATCATGGACGGCAATGGCCGTTGGGCCAAGGAACGCGGCAAACAACGTCTCTTCGGACATCAAAGCGCCATTCAATCGGTGCGAGAGGTGAGTGAGGCCTCCGCTGAAATCGGCGTGAAGTACCTGACACTATACGCATTTTCCACCGAGAATTGGAACCGTCCTTTCGCGGAAGTTACGGGACTGATGTCGCTACTGGCTACCACCATCAGGAATGAAGTCAGTACGATGAACAAGAACAGTATCAAGTTGAATGCCATCGGTGATTTGCAGAGTCTGCCCAAAGCCAATTACGACCAGCTGATGCAGGCCATCGAAGACACGAGCCATAACACCCGCATGACCTTAACCTTGGCCTTGAGCTATTCTGGCCGTTGGGACCTGAAACAAGCCACACAACGTATAGCGAAGGATGTGGCCGCAGGCAAGCTCACCCCCGAGGATGTTGACGACGCGATGATTTCGTCCTACCTCTCCACGGCAAACATGCCCGACCCCGAGCTGCTTATCCGCACCAGCGGCGAAGAGCGTATCAGCAACTTCCTGCTGTGGCAGTTGGCTTATTCCGAGTTGTATTTCACCCCCAAGTATTGGCCCGATTTCCGCAAGGCCGACCTCTACGAGGCGATCCTAAACTATCAGCATCGCGAACGTCGCTTCGGAAAGACCAGTGAGCAAGTGACTACTAAATAATTGAAAGATAATACTATGCGATTGAGATATTTACCTTTGATGCTGTTTCTTGTGGCCCTTCTGGGTTTCGGAAGCGGAGCTTTCGCCCAAATCCAAATCGGCGACGACCTGTCGGAGATTGACTATGCGAGACCACAGAAATATGAAATCGGCGGTATTGTTGTTGAAGGTGCCAAGTATGTTGACGCCTCGATGCTGAGTATGATTGCTGGATTGAGAGTGGGAGAGACTATTTCCATACCTGGCGATGAAATCTCGAATGGCATCCGCAAGATCTGGGATCAAGGATTGTTTGAGGATGTGGCCATCAATGTGACCGATTTTGTGGGCAATAAGGTTTTCCTGCAAATTGTCATCAAGGAGAAACCACGTGTTTCGAAGTTCTCCTTCAAAGGCATCAAAAAGAGCGAGGCCGATGATATTCGCAACAAAATCAATCTCTCTCGTGGTGACATCGCCACCGAACACCTACTGACAAAGACTACCCGCATCATAGAGGACTTTTACTATGACAAGGGCTATCACAACGTGAATATCGACATACAGCAAGTGGCTGACACCGCCCGTGAGAATTATATTGACATGCTCATCAACGTTGATAAGGGCCCGAAGGTGAAAATCGGGAAAATCAACATCATCGGGAATGAGAACCTTGCCGATGGTCAGATTCTTGCCGCCATGAAGGAGACCAAACAACGCGGCCATTTCGACCCATTGAATCCCCTCGGCCCCTTGGTTGTAAACACCCTTGCCGATGTATTCACCTTCCATCCTTTGAGAGCCATCAACGGTGTGGAAGAGTATTTCTATGACAATTACCGTCCACGTATCTTCAAGGCTTCCAAGTTCATGGAAAAAAGTTTTGAAGAGGATAAGAAACTCGTTATCGAGAAGTACAATGCCAAAGGTTATCGTGATGCACGTATTGTCCGCGATTCAGTCTATAAGATTGATGACCGCAACTTGGGTATCGACCTTGTTATCAACGAAGGCAACAAATACCACTATCGCAGTATCAATTGGACGGGTAACACGAAATACACCAGCGAAGCGCTTAGCTCCATTTTGGGCATCAAGCCAGGTGATGTTTATAATAAGGAGTTGCTTGACAAGAACCTGACCTATAGCGAGACTACACTGGACATCAGTTCATTGTATATGGATGACGGTTACCTCTTCTTCCGTGCCGACCCCGTTGAAGTGGCAGTGGACAACGATTCCATCGACCTTGAAATCCGTCTTTCTGAAGGAAAACAGGCTCGTATCAACAATGTGACTCTTGCCGGTAACACGAAGACATACGACCATGTGGTGTTGCGCGAACTCTATACGCGTCCAGGACAACTTTACAGCCGAAGCGACGTGGTGCGCTCTATACGTGAATTGGCTACGTTGGGGTTTTTCAATCAGGAAAACATCACACCCGATGTGCAACCCAACTTTTCAGACAACACCGTAGATATCGGTTACACCGTGGAGGAGGCCGCTGCCGACCAGATTCGTTTCTCGGCCGGTTATTATGCCAGTTATTTGATGCTGGAGGCGGGTTTGCAGTTCTCCAACTTTTCTATGAGGAATATTTTCAACAAAAAGGCCTGGCGACCGCTGCCTATGGGTGACGGACAGAAACTCTCGCTCGGCGTGAGCACTTTGGGCAGGCAATATATCCAATATAGTATTTCCTTTACCGAACCTTGGTTGGGAGGTCGTAAGCCCAATTCGCTGACAGCATCGTTTTATCAGTCATTCTATGCCAAAGTGGCGGATAGGACCAGTGCAGACTATGGCTGGTTTAAGATGACGGGCGGTACCCTCGGTTTGGGACGTCGTTTGACTTGGCCTGACGATTATTTTGCTTTGTATCAAGGCCTCAACTTGAAGCGGTATAACCTCCATAACTATCAGACAGCATACCTGAATGTGGGTGACGGCAATGGTAAGTTCAACCTTATCAGTTATAATTTTGTTCTGTCACGCAACTCCGTGGGCCAACCGCTTTATCCGCGCAATGGTTCCGAATTCCAACTGGGGCTTGAAATCACACCGCCCTATTCGCTTTTTGCCAACAAGAGTTATGCAGGCCTTTCGGAGAACGAGAAATACAAATGGATTGAGATGCACCGCTGGACGTTCAAGGCGGCCTGGTACACTGAATTGTATGACAAGCTCGTGATGATGACCCGTGTTCGTTTTGGTTATCTGGGTCATTACAACGACGAGATTGGCCCCACGCCCTTCCACCGTTTCTTCTTGGGCGGTGATGGTTTGAGCACTTATTCTGTCGACAGCCGTGAGTTGGTCGGAATGCGTGGTTATGCAAACAATTCACTTACTCCTGGGTATTATAATAGTTCCAATTCAGGAGGACAGGGTGGTAACATCATGTCAAAATACACGTTGGAGTTGCGTTATCCGCTCTCCTTGAATCCTCAAGCCACTATTTATGCCTTGACCTTCCTCGAAGCAGGTAACTGTTGGCTTGGGTTTAAGAACTTTGACCCGTTTGAGGTAAAGCGATCAGCTGGTTTGGGCGTACGCATCTATCTGCCCATGTTCGGCTTGCTTGGCCTTGACTGGGGTTATGGTTTCGACGATGTGTTTGGCACTACGGGCGACAATCACAGTCAGTTCCACTTCTCTATTGGAGGATCTATTGATTAGTTGAGAGTTTAGAGTTGAGAGTTTAGAGACGCTTTGCGTCATTGCGAGGAGGAACGACGAAGCAATCTAGGAATTTTGAATCTTTGAATCTTTGAAATACGAAGTATTCGACGAAGTCAATTTTAAATCCGTTTTGGAACGATTATTGATAATGCAAGAAAGAAAATCGATTAGCAACACAATAACACAATGAAAGCATTTAAAACTTTAATTTTGACCGCTGCCTTGGTTTTAGGCGGCATCATGACTGCCAATGCCCAGCTTGGCGGTGGACAGAAAATCGTCTATGTCGATTCGGAATACATTATGGAGAATATTCCGGAATACGGTGACGCACAGGAAGAGCTGAACGCCCTCTCGGAGAAATGGCAGAGAGAAGTGAAAGCTGTTTACGACAAGGTGTCGGAGATGTACAGCAAGTACCAGACTGAGATGCTGCTGCTCTCTGAAGACCAGAAACGTGCCCGTGAACAAGCCATCGTCGACAAGGAGCAAGAGGCCAAAAACCTGCAGATGCAGTATTTCGGCTCCGAAGGCCAACTCTATCAGAAACGCACCGAATTGATTCAGCCCATCCAGGAGAAAGTCTATACGGCCATGAAAGAAGTGGCACAGACCAAAAACTACGCTTTCATCCTTGACTTGGCCTCGGGGACTTCCGTGCTTTATGCCAGCGACAAGAATGATATCAGCGATGATGTGCTCGACCAGTTGGGCAATGTCATGCAGACCGTGCGTCGTGAGGATCGTCATAGAGCAAACAGTGGAACTATGGGCGGAGGCACGACAGGAGGAAAACCCGCTGGCAATACGGGTGCAGGCGGTAAAGGTGCCAAACCCAAAAATTAAAGACTTGATTGGCTAAGGAATGCAATTATTTTGTATCTTTGCCGCTCAAATGTCGATAAAAAGAGAGTTAATTTATTAAAAGTCAATAAAATGAAAAGAGTATTCAAAGTATTGTTTTTGGGTGTGGCCCTCTTCGTGATGAGTGGTGTTGCCCAGGCTCAAGTGAAGCTTGCACATGTCAATACGGCTGAAATCCTTGATGTCATGCCTGACAAGACCAAAGCTGAGAAAGATCTGGAGAAGTATTACAATGAGTTGCAGAACCAATTGCAGGCGATGGCCAAGGAGTATCAGACCAAGATGCAGGATTATGAAGCCAATCAGGCTACCATGTCCAACTTGGTGAAGCAGTCCAAGGAAAAGGAAATCGTTGACCTTCAGACCCGCATCCAGCAGTTCCAAGCCAACGCTGAGCAGGAATTTGAAAGCAAGCGTGCCGAGTTGCTCGCCCCGATTTTGGAAAAGATTCAGAACGCCATCAATGCAGTGGGTAAGGAAAAAGGTTACACCTATGTCCTCGACCTCGCTACTGGCGCCGCTGTCTATGTGGGCACTGATGCCGTTGACTGCACTAAGGATGTGAAAGCCAAATTGGGAATCAAATAAGATAGTGAAGTTTCTCAAAGATAGCGTTATTAACGCAAACAGCCGACTCACTGAGTCGGCTGTTTTTTTGTTATTTGATACTTTCGCGTTTCACTTTTGCAAAGCGTAGCAATTTCAAGATGCCCAATGGCTTATGGTCGTCCTTGTTGGCGAGATTAAGGTAGAGTCCAAACTTCTTTGCGATTGGAATCTTGAAGGTCTCGACGAACTCAATAAGGGTGCCATCAGGGTCTTCCACGTAGGTAAAATGGCCGTTGGCATCGCCCATGTCAAAGTCGGCGCCGCTGTCGCATACAAAAGGATGCCCCATGGCCTCGGCCTCCATCTTGACGGCCTCCATGTTGCGCACGTCGAAGCATAGATGAATGAAGCCTGGGTCACCCCAATAGCGGCCCTCGTAAAGTTTCTTGCCAGGCGCATCGAGGCTTTGGATGAGTTCCAGATGTGAGGTGCCCATGATGCGACTCAACGGACCTTCGATGGGTTTGCTGCGTTCGAGGATGACACGACGTAACCTGCCTTCACCACCAGGGAGACAATTCAAGTCGTCAAAGATGCCTGTCTGGTCATAGACCACCTTGTCGTATTCCAACAGCTGTGTGTAGAAGGGCAGGGAACGGTCAATGTCACTCACGCCGATGACGGCACCGTTGGCGCCGCCCGTTGTCTTCTTTTCATCGATAAAGACATAATCGTCTTGCTCAAGCTGGAAGAGGTTACCGTAAGGGTCTTTCATGAAAAACTCCTTTTGTCCTGCTGGCGAGGTCATAACAGGACTTATAACGTCAAGACCTCCATTAATATAGGTGTTGTAGGCCGTCTCGATATTGGGGGTCTTCACCTTTGCAATGAGGATGCCCAAATCACCCATTTTTACGGGTTCCTTCAGATAGTTGAGTTCACGGCCTTTGGGTTGCCAAATCTCGAAACCACCTCCGCCGCGGATATTGACTGCGATGCCCGAGCGACGGGGTTGAGGTTTGCCGCCCGTGTAAGGGAGCATACGCTCCGCCACACCTTCGTCGTCGACAATCTTGATTTCGTAGCCGAAGTTGTCGTAATACCATTTCCAGGCCTCCACGAAGTCGTTGACTCCGATACCCACTTGCTGTATGCCGCAGATGACTTTCTCTTTCATGTTGCCGATATTTTTCTAGACAGTTTATAATACAAAGGTAAGCAATATTTATGAATATACGCCATAAGTAATTCAGAACGTCCAATCAATTTACGATGTTTCTGCCGCTTGATGGCGCGCACGGCAATCTTGCCGCATTTGTCTACATCCAAGCCGTTGGCTTGTCCCGCGTCCATCTTGGCGTGGGCTGTGCCGTCGCCCATGAGCGCACTTTTGCTGATCTGTGTGTTGATGCGCCCTGGAATGAGGAAAGTGACGTTGATGTTATCGTATTCCAGCTCCAACGACTCGTAGAACCCGAACAGGGCATGCTTGGCAGCACAATAGGCTGAGCGCAACGGGAAACCGAAAAGCCCAGACAATGAGGTGGTCACACTGAACTGCACATGCTCTTTGGCTTTGATCATGTCCTTGAACTTCTTCACCAAGTAAACGCCGCTCATGAAGTCGATTTTCAAAATCTTTTCGTCAACGCTGAAGTCGGTGTCCAGCGCTTTTTCGCGCTGTGAGATGCCTGCGTTGAGCACGAAGAGGTCGATGCTCAGACCTAGTCCCATCACATAGTCGTAGAGGCAGTCGATGGATGCAAAGTCATCGAGTTGAGTCTCAGTGGCATAGGCGCGTACGCCGTATTGTTCACACAGCTCTTTGGTTTTGTTGAGGTCATCAATGCCCAATCCCGTCAGGACGAGATGACAACCTTCTTGGGCCAGATGCAAGGCGATGCTCTGCCCGATACCTGTGCCGCCGCCTGTGACTAACGCTGTTTTATTCTTAAGGTTTAACATGATCGTTGATTTCAAACTGCAAAATTAAAAATAATTCCTTGATGTTAGGATAATCAATATATTTACTAATTTTGTCCCATCAAATTGTAGAGGGCAGACACGTGGGTCTGCCCCTACTCTAAACTCTAAACTTTAAACTCTAAACTAAAATAATGGACATTTTTGAAAGAATATCAAAGGATTCCGGTGGCCCGATTGGGCAATACCGTGAACGCGCCGATGGTTATTTCGCTTTCCCGCGCTTGGAAGGTGAACTTGGCCCGCGCATGACCTTCAACGGCAGGGAAGTGCTCTGCTGGAGCTTGAACAATTATTTGGGTTTGGCCAATCACCCTGAAATTCGCCGTGTGGATGCCGAAGCTGCTGCAAAATACGGCTTGGCTGCTCCCATGGGCGCTCGTATGATGACAGGTCACACCCGCATGCATGAGCATTTCGAGCATGAGCTGGCTGACTTCGAGAAGAAAGAAGCTGCCTACCTATTTAACTTTGGTTATCAAGGTATTGTGTCGACCATCGACACACTGACTTCTCCGCATGATGTTATTGTTTACGACAACGAGGCTCACGCCTGCCTGCTTGACGGTATTCGTTTACATATCGGCAACAAATACAAGTATCGCCATAATAACATGGAAGATCTGGAGAAGAAACTGAAGGTTGCAACCGAGGTGGTGGCCAAGACGGGTGGTGGCATCCTTGTCATCACAGAAGGCGTGTATGGCATGACGGGCGCTTTGGGCGACCTTGCTGGCATCGTGGCTCTGAAGAAGAAATACAGCTTCCGTATCCTCATCGACGATGCCCACGGCTTTGGCGTGATGGGTCCCAATGGTCGCGGTACGTCCGAGCATTTCGGTGTGATGGATGATATCGACATCTACATCGGTGCCTATGCTAAGGCTATGGCTATCATCGGCGGCTTTGTGGCTGGTCCTAAGTATGTGATTGAATATCTGCGTTATAACATGCGTTCGCAGATGTACGCTAAGAGTCTGCCGTTGGCCATCGTGGAAGGCTGCGAAAAGCGTCTGGAGATCATCCGCAGTGCCGAGGGTGATGCCCTTCGTGCTCAATTGTGGAAGGTGACCCGTGCTTTGCAGAAGGGATTCCGCGATTTGGGCTTCGATATCGGTCCCGCCGAGGCTTGCGTGACACCAGTACATGTACAAGGCGATGTGGTGCAGGCTACCAACATCGCTATGGATCTGCGTGAGAACTACCGCATCTTCTGCTCGGTCATCACCTATCCCGTCATTCCCAAAGGCATGATTATCTTCCGTATCATCCCGACGGCGGCTCACACTATGGACGATGTGAACTACACACTCAACGCCTTCACCGAGGTGAAAGAAAAGCTTGCCAAGGGTTACTATGATGGTACTGAAGTTCCGAATATGAGAATTCTGTAATTGATTTGAAGGAAGTGCTTGATAACATCACACCCCCTAAGGCAGCCATCCGTCCGCATGAAATGACGATGCATGGCCATACACGAGTTGACAACTACTATTGGCTCAACGAGCGCGACAATCCTGAGGTAATCGCTTATCTTGAGGCCGAAAACCAGTATGCTGATGCCTGCTTGAAGCATACTGAACCGCTTCAAGAACAACTCTTTAAGGAGATTACGGGTCGCATCAAACAGGACGACAACTCGGTGCCTGTCAAGATTCGGGACTATTACCACTACACGCGTTATGAAGAGGGGAAGGAATATCCCCTCTTTTGTCGCAAAAAGCACAGCCTGGAGGTATCAGAGGAGATTCTTTTGGATTGTAATGCGCTGGCTGAAGGTCATGCTTTCTTTGATATTGGCGAAGTGAGTCCAAGCGAGGATGACAGGTTGTTGGCTTATTCGGTGGATACTGTGAGCCGCCGCATCTACACTGTGTACGTTAAGGATTTGGCGACGGGTGAGCTTGTGGGTGAGCCTATTACGGGTACTTCGGGTAATGTGGTTTGGGCGAGCGACAACATGACACTGTTCTATGGCGTGAAGGATGAGACCTTGAGGCCGTGCAGAATTATGCGACATCGTTTGGGAACCTCTGTTGCTGAAGATAAGGAGGTGTATTGCGAGGCAGACGAAACCTTTGTCTGTTACATCAGCAAGACAAAATCTCGTAAATATCTGATTATCAATTCGGAATCGACACTGTCATCAGAATGCCGTATCCTTGAGAGCAATCAACCTTTGAACGACTTTCGTGTGTTTCAGTCTCGCCAACCCGATATGCTGTATGGTATCGACCATTACCATGAGTTTTTCTATATCCAAACCAACGCGGACGAGGCGAAGAACTACAAGATCATGCGAACGCCAGTTGGCCAGACCGAGAAACCGAACTGGGAAGAAGTAGTGCCACACCGCGAACAAGTGATGATTGAAGGCTTTACGATTTTCGACAAGTTCTTCGTCATAGAGGAACGCGAGGGTGGATTGGTCAAGATACGCATCCAGTCTTGGGATGGCAAGACCGACTATTACCTTGATTTCGGTGAGCCGACATATACCGCCGGCGTGGGAGCCAATCCCGATTTTGAAGCTGTCATGTTGCGTTATTCGTACAATTCCATGACCACACCTTCTTCCGTTTATGAGCTCGATATGGAGAAGTGCACCAAGACCTTGCTCAAGCGGCAGGAAATTGTAGGCGGCTATAATCCTGAAGACTATGTCACTGAGCGCTTGATGGCACCTTCGCATGACGGTGTGCTTGTGCCGATTTCAATAGTTTACAAGAAAGGTACGGTAAAAGCGAGGGTCCCTGAGCCTGTCGAAGGGCCCGGCCCCAACGGTAGTCCTCTTGTGCTCTATGGTTACGGCTCCTACGGCTCCAGCACGGATGCCTATTTCTCCTTAGCGCGTATCAGTCTTTTGGACCGTGGTTTCGTTTGGGCCATAGCCCACATCCGTGGCGGTGAGGAGATGGGGCGGCAATGGTACGATGACGGCAAGATGCTGAACAAGAAGAACACTTTCCTCGATTTCATTGCTTGTGCCGAATACCTTATTAATAATGGTTACACCTCGCCGCGACAATTGTTTGCCATGGGTGGCAGTGCGGGAGGTCTTTTGGTAGGTGCTGTGACCAACATGCGTCCCGATTTATGGAAAGGCGTCATCGCACAGGTGCCCTTTGTGGATGTCGTTACTACTATGCTCGACGAGAGCATCCCATTAACCACAGGTGAGTATGACGAATGGGGCAATCCCAACGAAAAGAAGTTTTACGATTATATGCTTTCCTATTCGCCATACGACAATGTGGAGGCCAAGGACTATCCCGCGATGCTCATTACAACAGGCTTGCACGATAGTCAGGTGCAGTATTGGGAACCTGCCAAATGGGCGGCCAAACTGCGTGCCTTGAAGACTGACAATAATCCGCTGTATCTGAAGACCGAGATGGACTATGGTCACGGCGGTGCTTCGGGGCGTTTCGAGGGCTTTAAAGAGGTCGTTCTGGAGTATGCCTTTATGCTAGATGAGTTGGGAATGGTCCATGATTTGCAGCAATCTATTGGTGAATGAGAATTAGTTTTCTATTTTTGCACACTGAAACAGACAAAAGAAAGACCTTGTTATGAAAAGATTCGTATTGTTATTGGCCGCTATGCTATTGACCTTAAGCGGTTTTGCTCAAAAACAACCTAAGTTCACGGAAGAAGATGCCAAACAGTTTTACCGCACCATGCAGGGCGATTACACCGTCATCGTGAATGACTCGACGACAGCAATGGCGCATTTTACCCCGATTTGGGAGGACAAGGGCAACCGTTTCCAATGGCTGTATCTTGAAGTCGTGCAAGATAAGAAGGTCATCCTCCAGAAGGTGCTTGAGGTACAACCGAGAACTGAAAAGCTGTTCCGCGTGATTGTCCACGATTTGAAAAATCCTGCTGAGTTTGTAGGGAAATGGGGCAACCGCAACTATTTCGACGGTTGTACCCCCAGTATTCTCAAAGGTGGAAAGAGTATTACTTTTGTGAAGACTTCCGATTTTTCGTATCAGACACATAAACTAATGAGGTTCAGTGCGATAGATTGTTTCCCGAAAGGTGATCTGCTTCATTTCAAGTTTGTGCAGGAGGACGAGCGCTTCTATGTCAAGCGGGTGCCAAAGCGGACGAGCCGAATCATAGGCTATCAAGGCATCAAGGAACTGACGGATGGTCCTATAGGATAAATCAAAAAGCGGCAATTGCCGCTTTTTTTCATTTCATCTTGAATACCCAGGCTGCAGTACTGCGGATGTCGCTGTATTTCAGTCCGCTGGTGTCAATGAAGAGTTGTCCGTCCTTGTATTTCCATGGCAAGGTCTTAGGACATCCAAGTAGCGTGACTTTCATGTTGTCAGCGGGCTGGTCGATTCCCAAAACCAATTGGTCTTCGGGATACTCAAGAGCAATGGCATAGAGGGCGTCTTTGCCTTGCGTGTAGCAGATGTTGGGTTGTTCACAGGTGTAAGTGGCTTTCAAGCCTTGTGCGGGTAGCATAGCGCCTACTTGAAAGTCTTTCATCACCTGCTTTTCCATCTTTTTCGACGACCAATACAAGGCAATTGTGGCTTCGAGTTCGTCTTCTTCATAGTAGACCTCGATGCTGTGTTGGCCTTGCGCCAATTTCATCTTGCCCGAATTCGCTTTTTTCGTGTCTTCGATGACGGTCTGTCCATCGATGATGAGTTTTGCATTGTCATCGGTTTGGATTTCAAAGGTATAGGTGTCGGCCATGCAGGAGAACACGCCTTGCCAATGCGCTTGGAAATGGTCGCAGCTGATGGCGGGATCGGGGGAGTTGCGTTTCCAGTCGAAATTGATTTCCGCATCGTTGCGTGAAACCGTGACGGTTTTCATCTCATAGAACTTTTTGTAAGGGCGTGTCCCGTAAATGGCTTCTCCGTTGATATCGAGCCAGTGGCCGAGGTCAAGCAAGCGTTCTTGTTGTAACAGCGGTATTTTGCCATCAGCAGCAGGACCCACGTTGAGGGTCATGCCACCGCCCGCCGCCACGAGGACAGCAAAATGACGGATGAGTTCATCGGAAGACAAGTAGTTCTCTAAAGGCTCGTTACGGTTGAGGCCGAAGCTGCGGCCCAAGCCACGACATTCAGCCCAAGGGCGGTCGGTGAGGGTGATGCCTGCGCTGTATTCGGGCGTGCGGAAACCATGCTGTTGCCCGTTGCCCCAGCGGTCGTTGACGATGGCGTCTTTGCCTACCGTGTTGTAATACCATGAGATGAGTTCTGTGGCGTGCCATTGCTCTGCACTGTTGCGCCACTCGCCATCGGTGAAAAGAACGGTGGGCTTGTAGCGCGTGATGAGTTCTTTGAACTGAGGAATCATGTGCGTGTCAACGTAAGTTCCGATGTTCTCGTCGGGGTCTTCATACCAGCGGTGGATAGGGCTTGTCCACTCAGGAAGGGAGTAGTAGAAGCCCATTTTGAGGCCTTTTTTGCACACGGCCTCGGTCAGCTCACCGCAGATGTCGCGGTGCGGCCCGACCTCAACTGAGTTCCAGTTGGGTGAATATTGGCTTGGCCAGAGGCAGAAACCGTCGTGGTGCTTCGAAACCAACAAGACATACTTTGCCCCAGATTTTTTGAAGAGTTCAGCCCATTCGTCTGGGTTCCAAAGTTCTGCTTTCCACATGGGGGCGAAGTCTTCGTATTTGAAGTCCTTGCCATAGATGCGCTCTTGGAAAGCCTTGCGGTCGTCGTTGGTGGTCAGGCCGCGGTAGTACCATTCGGCATAGCCTTCGAGGCTGGCGTATGCGGTCACGGAATACACGCCCCAATGAATGAAAATGCCCAATTTGGCGTCGGAGAACCACTGCGGATAGCCCCGCTCGTTGATAGACTCCCAGGTGGGCTCAACTTGGGCAGATAGAAGGTTGCTGAAAAGCAACACTGCGATGATTAGAAGGGTTTTGTTTGCTTTCATAATGCGCAAAAGTAGTCATTTTCTCCATCAATGTTGAGACTTGCCTTAAATTTCTTAATTTTGCCGTATGAACATTTACCAACTTTTCCCCCGACTATTCGGAAACAAGCAGACCGCGTTCCGAATGAACGGCAGCAAGGCCGAAAATGGCTGCGGCACTTTCAACGACATTGACAAAACAGCCCTTGAAGCGATTAAAGACTTGGGCTTCACCCATATTTGGTTGACTGGCATCTTGAAACATGCCTCCGAGAGTACAGGCACGCACCCTGACATCACTAAAGGACGTGCAGGCTCGCCTTACGCCGTCACCGATTATCATGCTGTTGACCCAGATTTAGGCACAATGGCCGACTTTGAACAATTGGTCAACCTCATTCATGAGAAAGGAATGAAAGTAATCATCGACTTCATTCCCAATCACTTGGCACGACAGAACAAAGGCTTTGACCCGTGTAATTTCTATTATTGTGAGGGACAAAGTTTCGTGCCTCCTCGTAGAGTGACGGAACAGCCTTACGAAGAATACCCAGCCAAGGCAACTGGTAACAATGTCTTTGTGCCCAATCCGAGCATCAACGACTGGTACGACACGGTCAAGCTGAACTATGATGAACACGATACATGGGAGAAAATGCTGGAGATCCTACGTTTCTGGTGCGCAAAGAATGTCGATGGTTTCCGAGTGGACATGGCTGAGATGGTGCCAGTGACGTTTTGGCAGTGGGTGATAGCGCATTTGAGACAGGACTATCAACCTTTGATGATTGCAGAGATTTATCAGCCAGAGCTTTACAAACCTTTCTTGGATGCAGGCTTCGATTACCTCTATGACAAGGTCGGCTTGTACAATACTTTAGAGCGGGTGCTTTGCGAAGGCCATGAGGCGAAAGAAATCAGCGAGGTGTGGAAGGACCTACATGACATGGACGAACATATGCTTCGCTTCATGGAGAACCACGACGAGAAGCGATTAGCTTCGCCACAGTTTGTGGGTGATGCATTTGCCGCTTTGCCTGCCGTGTCACTTTCCGCATTGATGAACACTGGACCATTTATGGTCTACAACGGTCAGGAAAGTGGGGAAGATGCCATTGGCGAAGTGGGTTACAGCGGTGACGATGGCCGCACTTCCATATTCGATTACTGTCACATGCCGCAGCACCAAAAGTGGATGAATGATGGCAAATTTGATGGCGGTGGGTTTGATGAAGCACAAAAGAAACTCTTTGGCTATTACCGCAACTTGCTGAATTTCAGAAATGAACATTCAGCAATAAAAGAAGGCAAGTTCTATGACCTGATGTGGTGCAACCCCTGGTACATGAACTTCGACCCCCAATTTGTCTATGCCTTTTTGCGTTATTCCGAGACGGAACGCTTGTTGGTGGTGGTGAATTTCAACCGCACCGAAGCGCGCGATGTGGAAGTGAAAATCCCACATGACGCCTTGGCACTGATAGGCAAGCGCAAGGCCAATGAATTCGACATGAATGACTTTGCTTCAGAGGTTGTGCCAGTGCATTTGGCGGCTTCGGAAGCCAAGGTCATAGATCTGGATTCAGGAAAGATTGTTTTTGAAAATGGTTGGAATTGAGGAGATTTTGATATTTTTGCAGTATTCAAAAGAAATGAAATATGTTACCTCTCGTTGAACAAGATCATTGGTTAGACCCTGTCAGTAAATTGGTGGACCAGCGTCACGACCGTTACGAACAGCGTCTCAATGGTATCAAGAACCGCTACGGCAGCCTGATGACTTTTGCTACGGCGCATCAGTTCTTAGGCTTCAATTACGACAAACGCCGCCACGGCTGGTGGTACCGCGAATGGGCACCCGCCGCTCATTACCTCTCGCTGATGGGCGACTTCAACGACTGGAACCGCTATGAGTATCCTTTGGAACTGGCGGGTAGTGGCCTATGGGAGATTTTTCTGCCCGACAGCGAGTTTGCTCATCGTTTGGTTCATGGCAGCAAGTTGAAAGTGCTGGTGCAGTCGCAAATTGGGGAGCATGAGCGAATTCCCGTGTATATCAAACGAGTGATTCAGAACGAGGACAACAAAGACTTTGCGGGACAGTTTTGGAATCCGCCCACACCTTATATATTTAAACATGCAGCGCCGCAACTGAAAAATGAGCCGCTGCTGATTTATGAGACGCATGTCGGTATGGCGCAAGAGGAGGAAAGGGTAGGGACGTACAAAGAATTCACTGAACGCATCCTGCCGCGCATCAAAGCGGACGGTTACAATGCCATCCAACTTATGGCCATCGCTGAGCATCCGTATTACGGTTCGTTTGGCTACCATGTCTCCAATTTCTTTGCGCCTTCCTCGCGGTTCGGTACGCCCGAGGAGTTGAAGGAACTCATCGACACGGCGCACGGCATGGGTATGTTGGTCATCATGGACTTGGTACATTCCCACACGGTGAAGAACATTCGCGAGGGCATCAACCTGTTTGACGGATCCGACAGTCAATACCTGCATTCTGGCCCGCGCGGCAACCATGATCTCTGGGACTCCAAACTCTTCAACTACGGCAAGGAGGAGACACTGCAATTCCTGCTCTCCAATGTGCGCTACTGGCTGGAGGAGTTCCGCTTCGACGGCTTCCGTTTCGACGGTGTGACCTCTATGCTCTATCTTGACCATGGCATCGGGACGACCTTTGATGCGCCTGAGAAGTACTTCAATGAGAATGTGGATGCCGATGCGGTCACCTATTTGCAGTTGGCCAACACTTTATGCCACCAAATGAATCCGCAAGTCGTCACCATTGCCGAGGATGTGAGTGGCATGCCTGGCCTTTGCAACCCGATTGCCGACGGCGGCATGGGCTTCGACTACCGTTTGGGCATGGGCTTGCCCGACTTTTGGATTAAGGTGTTGAAAGACGAGCCTGAGGAGCAGTGGAACATGAAGAACTTCTTCTTCACCATGACCAACCACCTGCCGCAGACCAAGACGGTGGCCTATGCCGAGTCGCACGACCAAGCCTTGGTGGGCGACAAAACCATTGCTTTCCGCTTGATGGACAAGGAGATGTACACCGCAATGAGTGTAGACACACCTTCCATGACCGTTGACCGAGGCATTGCTCTGCACAAGATGATCCGTCTCTTCACGCTCACCTTGGGCGGTGAGGCTTGGCTTAACTTCATGGGCAACGAGTTCGGCCACCCCGAGTGGATTGATTTTCCGCGTCTTGACAACGGATGGAGTTACCAATATGCCCGCCGCCAATGGTCGTTGGTGGACAATCCGAATTTGAAGTATCACTTCATGGGAGCCTTCGACAAGGCCATGCTCGACTTTGTGAAACGCCATCCCGTGATGCAGGCACCACCTGCCTGGATGCTCTATGCCGATGAGGAAAACAAGACTGTCGTCTACGAGCGTGGTAACCTCATTTTCGTCTTCAACTGGGGGCCGAAATCTATTCCCGATTACAAGATTCCCGTTAGACAAACAGGCGATTACCGCATCATCCTCACCAGCGATGACAAGGCTTTTGGCGGTTTCGGCAATATTGATGTTAACGTGAAGTTTCCCTCAGAAAAGAAAGAGGATAACATCACGATGAAGATTTACAATGTGAGCAGGACGGCTACGGTTTATCAGCGAATCCCGTGATTATTTCTTACCCACTTGCTCCTTAAACCAAGTTTGGTCTTCTTCGCTCAACCCTTGGTCGAGCAGGGATTGGTCGAGGTTGTCGAAGTATTGGCGGAACAGTGTCACGCTTTCGTGGAGTGTCTCGGGGAAGTAGCTTACTTTCTGTCCAATACTGCTCATCAATCCTAACGCATCATTCAGCACAATGTCTGCCTTTCGGTTTTTCAGTCCAGCAATGGCTTTAACGGCGTGATGGCTATTGCCGATGAGTCCGTCAGTCAAGTTGAGGGTGCCACTCTGTGGGTATTCAACTCGAATGTCAGTCTTGTCTTCCCAATTGCCTTCGGGCAGCGGCACTACAAGGGTGAAGTTGTCACCATCATAGGTCCACTCGATTTCCTTGCCGTTGCAATAGACGTGTTGGGGTACGTCAGAAGCGACAAACTTCAGTGTGATGTTGCGTGAGGCAGGTATGTAGTTGCCTTCGGCAGGGTAGAGGTTGGCAAAATAGGTGTTTCCTTGCCGAGTGGCGCGGAACCTAACCCACATATTGTTCTCGTCGTAGTCCTTGTCATCGCCGTCATCGTAATACATCGTGAAGTCACCATCGTCGCCAGGATAAATCATCAGGTCGAAACGTGTCCATTCATTGCCATCCACATGTTGATGGTAGTCAGCGTATTGCGGGATGATGGAGCCTGCCTTCACATAAAGCGGATATTCGTCAATCATGAAGCTGCGAACATGGGTCTGTCCTCCTTGCAGCATTGTCCCCGTACTGACTTCAAACCAAGTGCCTTGCGGTAGCCAGACCTCCAACGTGGAGAGGCCGTTTTCCATCGGCGCGGTGATGGGTGCCACGAGCATATTGTCGCCAAACAGATATTCGTTGCGGAAGGAATAGCTCTCAGGTGCCTCGGGCCAGTAGTAGTAGAGCGGGCGGCAGAGCGAGAGGCCTTCGTCGTGGGCTTTGCGCGCCATGGTGTAGATGTAGGGGATCATCTGTCTGCGTTGGTGGATGGTATTGCGGATGATTTCGGTGTATTCTTCGGGCAGCGTCCACGGTTCCTTGTTGATGCGGGCGTCTTTGGTGGAGTGGCTGCGCAAGATGGGACTCAAAGCACCAAACTGCATCCATCGGGCATACAGTTCAGGGGCGATGGCACCACCCCAGTGACCGCCGATGTCATGGCTCCAGAAGCCATACAGCACGTTGCTCGCCGTGGCGTTGAAATAAGGCTGGTAGTCAAGCGATTTCCATGAGATGACAGCATCGCCCGAGAAACCGATTTGATAGCGGTGGTTGCCTAAGCCGCCCCAACGGTGGTAGAGCATCGGGCGGGTGTCGCGGCTGCGTTCGAAGTTGGAGAAGAAGCAGTAATTGATCCACCAGGTGTTGCTAAGATTCGTGAGTTGTTTGTCGTTAGGATATTGCTGCCAGTCAAGCCACCAGAAGTCGATGCCGTTGCGCTCCATAGGTTTCAACACGACATCGAACATGCCTGACATGAAGGTCTTGTTGGAGCTTTGCCAAGGGATGGCAGGGCGACCAGTGGTGTCAAGGTGCATGTAGGCGGCCAACTCGTCGTAGCGTTCTTCGTAAGGTTCTACACCTCCTGCAGGGTGCAAATTAAGTGTGGTGCGGATGTCTTTTTTGTCCATGTCGGCAATGAGGCGCGTGTAGTCAGGGAAGAGTTTGGTGTTCCAAGTCCAGCCGGTCCAGTTGCCTTTGCCCTTCTCGGTGTAGTGCCAGTCCATGTCGATGACGAGCACGTCAAGGGGAATGTCGTATTGCTCGAATTTCTTCACCAAGTCGCGGAATTCCCTGTCGCTGTACGACCAATAGCGTGACCACCAATAGCCAAAGGCATAACGCGGTGGCAGCGGTACCTTGCCGGCAAAGACAGTGAAATCCTTCAACGCCTGCTTGTAGTCGTGGCCATAGCCCATGAAGTACCAGTCTTGGTTGTCGAGGCTTTCGCGTTCTTTCACCCAGGCCCAGTCGCTGTCGTCGAAAAGGTAGCTCTGCGAGTCATCGATGAGCGTCCAGCCATCGGTGGCTAGCAGGCCGTCTTCGATGGGAAGGGCTTGATGGTCGCCCCAGACGCTGGTGTCGCCATCATAACCGTCCAAGGTGCGGTAGGTACCTTTCAAGTTGTGCTCCTGCACCATGCCAGGCTTCCATGTAAAACTCGGATTGACGCCTTTCAATGAGCTGATACTCAAATTATCAGCGGTAAAAATTCCATTACCTTTTGTGTATTGCAACTTCAATTTGGCCGTAGTGATTTCGATGGTCTTGCCTTCCTTGACCTTGAAATCCACGGCAGGATATTCTTGAATGACAGCCACTTGCGAGGCTTCGTCGACAAAATGGCCATCCTTGGCGTATTCCAATCGGATGACACCGTCGGTGATGACGGTAAATCGGGCATTATCGTCTTGGTAGGCGATGTTTCTGTTTTGCGCTTGGAGGCCAAATGCCATCAACATAAGCAGTGATAGGGAAAAGAGTTTTTTCATATTTGTTGATTAAAAGACGCAACAAAGATAGTAAAAATCAAAAACAAAAAAGCCACTCCGAAGAGCGGCTTTTTGTTTGTAGAGACAACGATTATTGTGTCCCAAATCAATATCCGTTAGTTTAGAAATTGTAATACAATCCGAAGCCAGGAGCGGCAGTGGCGAAGTTCATGCGGAAACCTTCGGCACCGTAGAAATCGCAATGGTTGTATCCGATGAAGGCAAAACGGAAGGCAGCAGTCCAATGTTTAGTGGCCATCCATGCGATGCCGGGTTGCAGACCGACTCTGTAACCTTCATAACCTTTCAATGCGAAATCACCAGTCAAGTCCATGAACAAAGCGAATTTTTCGATGTTGCACACGCTGTAACGGATATAAGGTGACAGCATAAGGCCATGTGTGGCATCAACACCGTCATATTTTTGGAAGGTGTAATCGGCGCCTACAGCGACTGTCCACTTTGTGTTGGGGATGCAGTAACCAATTTCCGGGGCGACAGCAAAATGTGTGACGTCCTTGTTGATGGTAGCATTGGTCGAACCGCCAATCCAAACTTGTGCGTTAGCAGCGAAAATACCTGCGAAAGCAAGTGCTAAGGTCAAGAATAATTTCTTCATTTCTTTAATAATTTAGGTTGAACAATTATTGAATAGGTTTTGTTTCTGTTTTTGAACTGGACGGCAATTATCAATTTCCGTGCCAGATTATCATTTGGTTGTTGTAGAGACGGTGCATGCACCATCTCTACTAACCGAATTATTTCTCAATGAATGCAATGGTGTCGCCTTTGTTGACACGCTTGCCTTGCTCGGCCGTGGCCTCCACAATCTTGCCAGGCCACAAGGCGTAAACGGGCTCCATGCCGTGTTCGCTGTTGATGGCGCACAGCAGGTCGCCTTCCTTGTAGACTTTGCCGGGAGCAGGGGCGATGCTCTTGTCGTCGAAGTCGACTTCCCACATCACGATGCCGCTGACGGGAGCGACGACAGGTTCTGCATTGGGATGACGCAAAGCGCGGAGATCCGGAATCTTGGCCTCGCCGCCAGCTTTCTCAAACTTGGCCTTCATCTTGGCTTCCAGCTCTTGGTTGAAGCGGCGCTTGGCCTCGCCCGACTTGTACTCGCGGTATTGTTTCTCGTGCATGGCGAACTCAAAGAGTTCCTCGTCGTCCTGGCCACGGTCCCAGCCTTCCTGTTTCATCATCTCGATGAAGTGCGGCAAAGCGTTGGGGTAGTTGTCTTGCGGGTTGCCGGTGAAGAATTCCAAGCCTTTCTTCTTGGCGAGTTCCACTATTTCGGGAGCCAAGGTACCAGGCAGTTTGCCCGCCTTGCCGAGGATCATGTCCCATGCGGCGGGGTCGATGCTGGTTTCGTAACGAGGTTCACCCTTGCTCAATGCGAAGAGGTTCATCAAGGCGATGTTCTTGGTGTATTGGCTGAAGGGCGTCACCAAGGGCGGATTGCCGAGTTTCGGCCAAATGTCCTGCACCTCTTGGAAGAGCTCGACAAGCATTTCGTCCTCGCTCAGAGCTGGCAGACCTTGCTTCTCACGGTTCATGTTGATGGCGGCGTGTACCGGTTTTAGGTCGGCCATCAGCGAACCCATCATGCCACCAGGCAGTCCGCAGCCCACCAGCAACGAGTTGATGTAACGGTTGCGCGGGTCAATCCAGTATCCGAGGAAGTCATCCATAAAGCTCTGTGTCATGCTACGGGCGGCCATATAGGTCTTCATGTCGATGTCCTTGACGAGGAAGCCAGCATCTTTCAGCATAGCTTGCACACTGATGACGTCGGGGTGGACGGTGCCCCATGACAGCGGCTCCATGGCCACATCAACGTAGTCGCAGCCGGCCTTGCAGACCTCAAGCATCGAAGCCATCGAGAGGCCCGGGGTGGTGTGACCATGGTACTGCACCTTGATTTCGGGGTGCTGTTTCTTGATATGCTCGACGATGCGGCCCAAACTGACGGGACGACCGACGCCAGCCATGTCCTTGAGGGCGATTTCTTTGGCGCCAGCCTCGATGAGTTGGTCGGCGATATGCATATAATACTCGGCGGTATGCACCTGCGAGTAGGTGATACTCATGGCGGCTTGCGAGATCATGCCTGCTTCGTTGGCCCAATGGATGGACGGGATAATGTTTCGCACGTCGTTGAGGCCGCAGAAGATACGGGTGATGTCGACGCCTTGTGCCTTTTTCACCTTGTACATCAGTTGGCGCACATCAGCAGGCACGGGGTTCATTCTCAAGGCGTTGAGGGCGCGGTCGAGCATATGGCATTCGATGCCGCCTTTATGCAATGCTGCCGTAAAGGCACGTACCGATGGGTTCGGGTTCTCTCCGTAAAGCAGGTTCACCTGTTCGGCGGCGCCGCCGTTGGTCTCCACGCGGTCGAAGCAGCCCATGTCAATAATCAAGGGCGCAATCTTTTCCAGTTGGTCCTTTCGTGGCACATATTTGCCTGACGACTGCCACATATCGCGGTAAACCAGGCTGAATTTTACTTCTTTCTTCATTATTTTGTTGTGTTTTAGACGATTTTAATTGAGGCTGCAAAGGTACAACTTTTCTTGTGAATTAGACTCATAAATTCAATCGGTTTTTAGAACCATTTTCTCCAATATAGGAATTTCCTCCATCAAATCCTCAACTATAAATTCCCAATATTTGCCTTTTAAGCATCGTATTTCTGAATAATCGTTGAGCGTAGGAAGCCTCTTGAAACCATCAATGATTCTCTCCAGGGTCAAAGACCAAGGGAATCTTTTCAACGCAAACGACACCATCTCCTCAATGGAATAGGTTTCCAGAAGGTCGTGAATGTCCCAAAAGTCTTTTTTGCGCTGTTTGTCTTGGGCTATTGCGTTGAGTTTCATAGCTGCTATGTCTTTCTCGGAAAGCATCCGAATCCCTTCAATATTGACGATTGGGAAGATGGGATTCTCATCGTAGCAAATGTCAAGTTTAACACAGTCGTCGCTGCTGTTTCCTACGAACAACGAATAAACCATCAGGGTTTCGTCAAGTCGATCGAGGTTTTCGGTATATGGAAACATCTCAATGAGGGCGTTCTTGATTTCGTCTGTTTTCATTTCGCCATACAAGGCGTTCGAAAACATGTCAATATCAATGGAAATCCTGTGACCTCTTTGCAGTGCAAGTGCCGTTCCTCCAACAAGATACAAGTCGTCGAATGCCTTGCTCTCCATAATCTTACGTAGGCACTCCAGCAGTAAAGGTGATGCTATGTTAGTTCTCAATCTCATGGCCTAAATACTTTTTTTTATTGTTTTCTCGGTTTTCCTCATTCCAAGTATCTTTGATGGCATCTAAAACATCGGCAATCCTTTTTTCCCCATAATACTTAATGGTTTCTTTGATTTCACTTTCGTTACCATATTCAAAAACCCTCTGAATGATCCATTCCGAGTTCTGTTGCCATTCGAGTGTGTCAAAATCAGTATCCCAAAACAGGGCTTTTCTGTATTTTGACTTGTCGGGTTGTGATTGTTCTGAAAGGTGGCTTGTGGCAACGAAAATCTCATAATTGGTTTGGATTTGATAAAAAAAGCATTGATAGTCAACTCCCAAAGCCTTTTCCAACTTAAGTGAGTTTTCGGGGGAAATTCTTCTGCGGTTGGCAATGAAGTCATTGATTCTCTGATAGGGTATCTCGGAACGTGATGCCAATTCGCGTTGGGTAAGATGCGCTTTTGTTCTTATTCTGTCGAGCACTGCACCGCAGGGAATGTGGTGATATGTCAGATAGTTTTCGTACATTCGATTTGTTTTTCGGCTGCAAAAATAGTAAAAAATAACCAAATTTGGTTATAATTAGAACGAAAAAATGTAGAGACGTAGCGCGCTACGTCTCTACAAACGTCCAATTCAATTAGAACAAACCTTCAAGGATCTTGTCTTCCACTAAATTCGGCAAAGTGACTTTCAGCTTGGGCTCGGCCTCCATGGCACGCTTGATGGCGAAGGTGGCGCCTTCGTTGCGGGCCCAGTTGCGGCGGGCGATGCCGTTGTTGACATCCCAATGGAGCATGCAGTGGAGACGTCTGTCAGCATCAGCGGTGCCGTCGAGGACCATGCCGAAGCCACCGTTGATGACTTCACCCCAGCCTACGCCGCCGCCGTTGTGGATGCTCACCCAGGTGGCACCACGGAAACCGTCGCCGATGACGTTCTGTACAGCCATGTCGGCAGTGAACGACGAGCCGTCATAAATGTTGGAGGTCTCACGGAACGGGCTGTCGGTGCCAGATACGTCGTGGTGGTCACGGCCAAGGACGACGGGACCGCTCAGGCGACCGTCAGCGATGGCCTTGTTGAACTCGGCAGCAATCTTGGTGCGGCCTTCGCAGTCAGCGTAGAGGATACGGGCCTGTGAGCCAACCACAAGGTGGTTCTCTTGTGCGCCACGGATCCATTGGATGTTGTCGCGCATCTGCTGCTGGATCTCAGCAGGAGCGGTGCGGGCAATGTTCTCAAGCACTTCGCAGGCGATGTCGTCGGTGACGGCAAGGTCTTCAGGCTTGCCCGAAGCGCACACCCAACGAAAAGGACCGAAGCCGTAGTCGAAGCACATCGGGCCCATGATGTCCTGCACGTAGGAAGGATAACGGAAGGTGCCGTCTGCTTTCATGATGTCGGCGCCAGCGCGGCTGCTTTGCAGCAGGAAGGCGTTGCCGTAGTCGAAGAAATACATGCCCTTGGCAGTCAGCTTGTTGATGGCGGCCACATGGCGGCGCAACGAAGCCTGCACCTTTTCCTTGAACAGCTCAGGATTCTCGGCCATCATGGTCTTTGATTCCTCGAACGATTGTCCGACAGGATAGTAACCACCTGCCCATGGGTTGTGCAATGAGGTTTGGTCGGAGCCGAGGTCGACATGGATGTCATGCTCAGCAGCATACTCCCAAAGGTCCACCACATTGCCTTGGTAGGCATAGCTGCGGGCTTCCTTCTTGGCGAGGCTGGCATTGACATGCTTGAAGAGCTCCTCAATGTTGTCGTACACCTCGTCGACCCAACCTTGCTGATAGCGTTTCTGCGTGGCGGCAGGGTTGATTTCGGCGGTGATGCTCACCACACCGGCGATGTTACCGGCTTTGGGCTGGGCGCCGCTCATGCCGCCGAGACCAGCGGTGACGAACAGTTTGCCCGCCGTGCTGCCACCGTGCTTACGGGCAGCATTCAAAACGGTGATGGTGGTGCCGTGGACGATACCTTGAGGGCCGATATACATATAGGAGCCAGCGGTCATCTGACCGTATTGCGTCACACCGAGGGCGTTGTAACGCTCCCAGTCGTCGGGTTTGCTATAGTTCGGAATCATCATGCCGTTGGTGACCACTACGCGCGGGGCGTCCTTATGCGACGGGAAGAGGCCCATTGGATGACCGCTGTACATGGCCAAGGTCTGGTCCTCGTCCATATTGGCGAGGTACTGCATCACGAGGCGGTATTGTGCCCAGTTCTGGAAGATGGCGCCGTTGCCGCCGTAGATGATGAGCTCGTGCGGATGCTGTGCCACGGCGGGGTCGAGGTTGTTCTGGATCATCAGCATGATGGCCGCGGCCTGCTTGCATTTGGCAGGATATTCCTCAATCGGACGGGCGTACATCTTGTAGGACGGGCGGAAACGGTACATGTAGATACGTCCGTATTTCTCCAACTCTTCGGCAAATTCGGGAGCCAGCGTGGCGTGGAACTTGGCGGGGAAGTAACGCAAAGCGTTGCGGATGGCTAACTTCTTCTCGGCCTTAGTCAAGATGTCCTTGCGCTTGGGCGCGTGGTTGATATTCGGGTCGTAAGGTTTCACTTCCGGCAGTTCATCGGGGATGCCGGCGAGAATCTCTTTTTGGAAATCGTTGAGTGTGCTCATTTTATAGCGTTTTTATGTGTTATATTCTTGAACCTGCAAAGATATGAAAAAAACTCATACCTTTTATAAAAAGAAAAATGCGTATTTTTGGCCTCAAAATAGACCACAATGAAACGAATCGCTACAATATTTGTTTTGCTGATAATGCCTGTATTGGCGTTTTCTCAAAACGTTAACAACCAGAACTTTAAACCTGCATTTGGTGCTGCCTACAAAGCCTGTCCCGACATCCCAAGGGGCCTGTTCGAAGCCATTTCGTTTACCAACACGCATTGCAATCACCTGACCGATGATAACTATTTCCACGACGGTCCTGATGCCATGCCGCGCGCATACGGCTTGATGGGCTTGGTGAAAGACGGCAAAGGGTATTTCCGTGAGAACTTGCATCTTGTGGCGGAACTTTCAGAGATTTTGGAACAAGATATTCTGCAAAACCCCGAAAAGAATGTCTTGGCTTATGCCAAGGCTTTCGAACGATTGGCTAAAGAAAGCAAAGCCAACGAAATAAAGGCTTATCTATCCGTCATACAGCAGCTTTCGGAGTTGCCGATAGGGGAGGAGAAAGATGTTTATCCCATGCAAAGTATGTTGTATTCGGTATGTCTTTTCCTCAATGATGTGCAACGGGCCGAAGAATACGGCTTCCCGAAACAGGACATCGACCTGAAATCGGTATTCGCTGAACATTACGAAATGCTTACTGCTCCAGAGCTGAGCGTCAACCGTGGCCCCGACTATCCTCCTGCCATTTGGGATCCGGCACCCGAGTGCAACTGGGAACCACGCACCAAGCAGGTGAGTGCCGTAGTCATTCATTACACCGAAGGGTCCTATGCGGGCTGCATCAGTTGGTTCAAAAACTGCGAGTCGAGCGTCTCGGCACATTATGTCATACGTTCGGCCGACGGACAGGTGACCCAGATGGTGCGTGAAAAAGACAAGGCTTGGCACGCTCGCTCGGCTAATGGCTACACCATCGGCATCGAGCATGAGGCATACGGCAATATTTGGAGCTTCTTTACGGAGGAGATGTACCAGTCTTCTGCTGATTTGGTTCGTGACATCTGCATGCGTCATGCCAATATCAATGGTCACCGCACCTTCTATCGCGATACTTTGGACAACGGCATCTGCCTTAACAACGGTCTCCATGACCTCGGCGGTGAAGAGGCCTGCAACAAAATCCGTGGTCACCAACATTATCCTGATCAGTCGCACACCGACCCAGGACCGTATTGGGATTGGAACTATTACTATAAGCTTATCAACGAAGGCACTCCTGTCACCGTCATGGAAGGAGAGGAAGGCCATCTCGACCATCAGAACTACGGCGACGATGAACGCAAGATTTGGGTGATTCGGGGACCAGAAGAGTCAACTATCCAGTTGGATTTTAGTAGCTTCAGTTTGGAGGCCGATTATGACTTCCTCTGGATTTACGACGGCGACAATGTCTATGCCCCTAAGATTGGACGATGGAACACGTATAGCCCAGGTAGGGTGCAGTCGTCAGGTAATGTGATGTGTGTGGAGTTCCGCTCTGACTGTGCCACGACCGATACGGGCTGGGAAGCCTCGTGGAAAGCTTTGATGCCTGTTGTGCCGACACCTGAGATCGAGATTGAAGACGGCGTTTATCCCAATCCAACCAGCGGAGAATTCACGATTCGTACTGACGAACTGGGCTTTGGTAATGTGACGGTCTATGACATTTATGGCAATCAGATGATTCCATTGATCCGATATTTCAAGAGCGTTACCATTGATGCAAGTACATGGCCTTCTGGCGTTTATATCGTCAACTATGGCACTCCTGTAACTTTGGGAAAGGTGGTCAAGATGATAAAGCTCTAATCAGGTATATCAACAATAATCGAATCGGTTTTGCGTTCATCAATGGAAAATCCTTATATTTGCACCCTATTTTGTTTTGGAATGAGAAACACAATCATCATAAGAAAAGTGTGGCTGCTGCTGGCGGCGTTGCTGTTGACGGCGTTGGTCAAGGCACAGGAGCCGTGCGAAATCACATGCAGTGCCGAAATGCCAGTGTGTAGCGAATCGGTGGTAACACTCAGTGTGCCAAATAATTATCAATACTCATTTCATTGGTCACCAGGAGGACAGACCACCAACAGCATCACGGTGCGCCCTTTTTCTACAACGACTTATAGTGTCGAGGTTCGCGATAAGGAAAGCGACACAGTTGTGTGCCAATCACAAATCAAGGTGGAGGTGATGCCAAGGTTTGAGGTGAATTTCCGTCAGATTAAGCTGACTTGCAGCAATAGGGAAGAGGAAAATGGAAGAAATGCTCAGGTAGTGGCTATGGTCGACAGCCTCTCAAGTGTTTATGAGCCTCCCTTTGAGTACGAATGGCAGGTCAGTCCGCTGCATATTGCCCCAAACGACCCTACATGGGCCATTGGTCTGGAGGCTTACAAGTATTATTATATTAAGGTGACAGACGGTCGAGGCTGCACACAAAGAGACAGCGTCACACTGAAGGCCTATCCCAATCCTTTGGTCGAAATCAGCACCGACCCGGGCGATACCGTTTACTTGCAAAACCCGCATGTGACCTATTCTTTTGAGAACCTCTCGGCTGACACTTTGGATATTAGCAACTTCTATTGGATCCTCAACCAACAGTACAACATCACATCGACCTCGGAGGAGCCTCGTTTTACCTATGTTGAGACGGGTGACTACTCCACCGAACTGAAGGTCTACAATCCTCAAGGCTGCGACACTTCTTATTTCCATTTTGTCAGGGTGGAGCCCGTGAAGCTGAAGATTCCGAATGTGTTCACACCCAATGGCGATGGCACTAACGACTATTTCATCATCACCCTTGACGGTGGCAGTGACATGCCTTCGGGCGGCGATTCACCAAAATACAGAGATGATGATGGTGGATCGACGCTTGAATACGAGAGCTATGAGCCTCTGAACCGTTATTATGAATCGTCAGAACTGACCATCTTTAACCGTTGGGGCCGTATCGTTTACCACTCTAATGACTATCAGAATAATTGGGATGGCGGTGGATTGTCGGACGGCACCTATTTTTATGTGTTGAAATGCCATGGTTTGAAAAACGATGCCACATACCAAGGCTCAGTAATGATCATCAAATCTCAAAGACAATGAGAAATCTTTTGAATATTAAGCGTTTACTTTTTGTCATCCTCTTTGCTTTGTGCGTTTTGCCTGCCTGTAAAGAGAAAAGCTCTGGTAAGCTTTCCACCGATTTGGTGACCAGCCCCAAGTCTGCCACTGAGACTTCAGATAAGCAAGCAGCCATCAAATTCGACAAGGAGGAGCATGATTTCGGATCTTTGCTTCAAGGCGAGGTGGTAAGCTATTCTTTTCATTTTACCAATACGGGTAATATGCCGCTGATTATCAGTGAGGTGGGATCGAGTTGCGGCTGCACGGTGGGCGACTATCCTCGCGAGCCCATTGCTCCCGGAAAGTCAGGAGAGATCAAAGTGACCTACGATAGCACAGGCCATCACGGTTTTCAGAGCCGCGTCTTGACCGTTATGTCGAACACTAACCCTGCCAAAACTGTCCTGCGCATCAAAGGCAAGGTGCTTACGCCAGACCAGTATTAGTTGAGATTTGAGAGTTTAGAGTTTAGAGAAGCCTTGCGTCGCTGCGAACAACGAAATGGTCAAAAAGTTTGAATATTGAATTTATAATCTTTAAATTACATAAAATGAACAACTTATTATTGATTTTACTACAAGACCAAGCCCAACCTGCCCAAGGCGGTTCCATGTGGTCAAGCCTTGTCTTCGTCATCCTGCTCATCGTCGTCTTCTGGCTGTTCTTTATTCGCCCGCAATCGAAGAAGGCCAAGGAAGAACAGAAATTCCGCGAAGGTCTGCAAAAAGGCGACAAAGTAGTCACCATCGGTGGTTTCCACGGCAAAGTGACTGAGGTGAAGGATACCACGGTCATGATTTCAATCGCTCCCAATATTGAAGTGGAAGTGGAGAAGACAGCTCTTGTCCAAAACGGCGCCCGCGTGGGTCAGGCTTAATATGACGCTTTGGGTCGTTGCGAGCGAAGCAACCCTGAAACCATGGACAAACTGGATAGTATCAAGCAGAAGGCAGAACGCAAAAACAAGCGTTCTGTCCTCACTTTTCTTGTCTTTTTGGTCATCTCCACAGCTTTGTGGTTCCTGATCAAGCTGTCAGAAAACTATACGACTCAGACAACTTTCGGAGTTCAGTTCACGGAGGTGCCTGCCGACAAGTGGATTTCTTCGCCCGAACAGTCGGTGAAGATGTCGCTCAGCATCGATGGTTTCCATACGATGCGTTACAAAATGATTCGCGAGCCGAACCGTTTCGTCACCATCCCGTTGGACGAGGTGCCTTACCGCTTCGAAAGCGGTAACACCTATTCCTTCAGTAGCCAATATGTGGCGGAAAGGGTAGCCGAAAGGCTGGGTATCAGTGCTTCCGACATCACGATGAATGACGCGAAGATTTATTTCGCCATGGACGCGCTGAAGTCGAAAGTGGTGCCTGTCGTTTTGCGATCCGACATCAAGACCCAGCGGCAATATGACCTTTACGGCATCCCCATGCTGGATCCGTCGTCGGTGACCATCTTCGGTCCGCAGGAGGTCATAGATTCGATAAAAGCAGTAAAGACGGAATTGCTTTCTAAACTCAATGTGAATCAAAGCTTTAGCGAGACTTTGCCTCTCGACCTGCTTGACGGTCAAATCCACTCTAATGTCAAGGAAGTGAAAGCTGATGTGAAGGTGGAGAAATACACCGAGTTGGATATTGAGGTGCCCATCAAGGTGATCGACAGCCTCAAGTTGCGTTTCTTCCCCGAGACGATGTCGGTGAAATGCCTTGTGGCCATGAGAGATTATGCCTCCATCACACCTGAGAGCTTCAGCGTGGCCGTCGACCGTCAACAATTGAAGGCCATGGAGCCTCTGCTTGACGTACGTCTTGCCTCCTGGCCTCCTACTGTCCAAATCCTTAGCACCCGTCCCGACAAGGTGGAATATCTGATTGTGCAATGAAGAAAGTCGCCATCACAGGCAATATCGGCAGCGGCAAGTCGTGGGTCTGCGAACTGTTCAAGCAACGCTTAGGCATTCCCGTCTATAGTAGTGATTACGCCGCCAAACAGATGTATTTTCATCCAGATGTGCGCGAGAAGCTCATCAAGCGTTTTGGTAATTTGATCTATCTTTCTGATACTGAAATTGATAGAAAGTATTTAGCCGACTTGATTTTCCATGACGAGACTGCCCAACGCGACTTGGAAGGTATTCTTTATCCTGCTTTGTTTGTCGATTTTGAGCAATGGATGGCAAAACAGAAGGCGCCATACGTCTTGTTTGAATCTGCTTTGATTTTTGAGAAACGATTGGAAAAACGTTTTGATGCTGTTGTCATGGTGTCGGCATCGGAGGCGACACGTCTTCGCCGTGCCATGTTACGCGACCATTGCGATGAGACTACCGTTCGCGCCCGCATGGCCAAACAATGGCCCGAAGAAGGCAAGCGCTTATTAGCAGATTATGTCATCTGGCATGAAAATGACGATGAGGACGAGGCACTATTGGAGCAAATCATGGAAGTGCATCAGTTTTGCGGACTAAATCCGCAATGAGGGTAAAGTTTTTCTTGTTTGTATCGAAATAATCCGTATCTTTGCCAATCTGAGTATGGCCTTTGGCTAATCTTTGAATTTTGAATTATTAAATTTTGAATCACAAGATATGGAGAAATTATTGCTATTAGGCGATGAGGCCATTGCACAGGGCTTCATCGATGCTGGCGGCTCGGCCATCAACAGCTATCCGGGCACGCCTTCAACCCAAATCACAGAGTATGTCATCAACTCGAAACAGGCCAAGGAACTTGGCGTGATTGCCAACTGGTGCGCCAACGAGAAGACGGCCCTCGAGGCCTCCATCGGCGTGGCCTACGCCGGCAAGCGTGCCATGACCTGCATGAAGCACGTGGGTCTCAATGTGTGCGGTGACCCCTTCATGAACGCCGCCATTATCGGCACCAAGGGCGTCCTCGTCGTGGTGGCCGACGACCCGAGCATGTTCTCGTCGCAGGACGAACAGGACAGTCGCTTCTACGGTCACTGGGCCATGATCCCCATGCTGGAGCCTTCCAACCAACAGGAAGCTTACGACATGGTGCACTACGGCTACGACCTGAGTGAGAAGCTCGGCACGCCGGTACTCTACCGCATCCCGACCCGTCTGGCCCACAGCCGCGCTGGCGTGGTGCGTAAGCCCGTCCGTCCGCAAAACGAGCTGACCGAGCCTGCCGACGCCAAGTCATTCGTGCTGCTGCCGGCCAACGCCAAGCGCCTCTACCGCGACCTCATCGACAAGCAACCTGCTTTTGAAGAGGCTTCGGCCACTTCAGGCTTTAACAAATACATCGACGGCCCGAAGAAGAACATCGGTATCATCACCACGGGTATCGCCTATAACTACCTCATGGAGAACTTCCCCGGTGGCAAGTGCCCATATCCCGTCGTGAAGATCACGCAGTATCCGTTGCCTTATGATATGCTCAACAAGCTGTACGACGAGTGCGACGAGATCCTCGTCCTCGAAGACGGCCAGCCGTTTGTTGAGGAGCACATCAAGGGCTTCCTTGGCAAGGGTAAGAACGTCATGGGTCGTCTCGACGAGACCATCCGCCGCGACGGTGAGCTGAATGCCGAAAAGGTCGCCAAGGCCCTCGGAATGGATGTGCCTACCATGTTCAAAGTGCCGGAAGTGGTTACCAACCGTCCACCAGCGCTTTGCCAGGGCTGCCCGCACGTCGACAGCTACACTGCTCTGAATGCCGTTATGGCCAACCATAAGGGTGGTAAGGTGTTCGGTGACATCGGCTGCTATACCTTGGGCTTCAACATGGGTGCCATCAACACCACTGTGTGTATGGGTGCTTCCATCACCATGGCCAAAGGTGCCGCTGAGGTGGGTATCTTCCCGAGTGTTGCTGTCATCGGCGACGGTACCTTCGGTCACAGCGGTCTGACGGGACTCATGGACTGCGTCAACGAGAAGGCCAACGTCGTGGTCATGATCCTCGACAATGACATCACCGCCATGACAGGTGGCCAGCCTTCGTCGGCACACAACAAGATCCGCCGCATCTGCGAAGGTCTCGGCGTGGAGCCGGAGCATATCCGTGACATCATCCCGCTGCCCAAGAATCACGAGGAGAACGTCAAGATTATCGAGGAAGAGGTGAACTACAACGGTGTGTCGGTCATCATCCCGCACCGCACCTGCATCGTGGAACTTAAAAAGCACATGAAGAAATAAGCTTTTGGCCATTGGCAAGGGGCTGTTAGCTGTTAGCAATTAGCCATTAGCTTAGGAGCTACCAAGCTAATAGCTAACGGCTAAAAGCTAAAAGCCAAACGAGCCAAAAGCAACAATTAAACAATTAAACAGTAAACAATTCAACACATGAAAAAAGATATAGTATTATGCGGCGTGGGTGGCGACGGCATCGTTTCGGTGGCCAAGATCATCTCTGACGCTGCCTTGAATATGGGTATGAACCTGAAACAGTCTGAGATCCACGGTATGTCGCAGCGCGGCGGCTCGGTGTTCTCGCATCTCCGTATCTCTGACGACGAGATTTACGCCGATGTCATTCCCGAAGGTCAAGCCGACATCATCCTCTCGTCCGAGCCCATGGAAGCCCTTCGCTACCTGCCTTGGCTGAGCAAGGAAGGCTGGGTCATCACCAACAACGACCCCTTCATCAACATCAACAACTATCCCGACATGGCGTTGGTCAACGCTGAGTTGGGCAAGCTGGAGCATGTCGTTTCCTTCAACGCCAATGAGATTGCCAAGCAGCTGAAGGCCCGTTCCAACATGGTGCTTTTGGGTGCCACGGTGCCTTACCTCGGCATTTCCATGGAGAAAGTGGAGGAGGCCATCGCCCACATCTTCGGCAAGAAAGGCCAAGAGGTCGTCGATCTCAACATCCAGGCTGTGCGTGCCGGTTATGCCCAAGCAACGAAATAAAACATTGTAAACCAAATGATTGCTTGTTTCTGACGAATTTTTTTCAAAAATTTGAAGAAAAAAACTTGTCAGTAATGAAAAAGGTTGTATTTTTGCAGCCGCAAAGCAAAGCAATAGAGTTCTTTTTCAGGCTGGTCCGGTAGTTCAGTTTGGTTAGAATGCCTGCCTGTCACGCAGGAGGTCGCGAGTTCGAGCCTCGTCCGGACCGCAAGAGCGCAAGTCCAAAAGACCTGCGCTTT
>JAGCCO010000084.1 GCA_017651645.1 Bacteroidales bacterium | reverse complement strand
GGCTGATATTGAGATGAATGAATCGCTTGAGTATAAGCGTGATATGGAGTTCTTGCAGAAGTCGAAGGTGTGGCAGACGCTGTACAGTTTCCAACAAAGCGGGGTTGTCTCTTTGGTCAAATTACTCACCCGCTACGGCGGTGCCATCCTTGCCGATGCCGTAGGTCTCGGTAAGACCTTCTCCGCCCTCGGAGTCATCAAGTATTTCCAAAACAACGGCTACCACACTGTGGTTCTCTGCCCGAAGAAGCTTCGCAACAACTGGACCAAATACTTGGTGAATGCCAATTCCCGCTTTGAGGAGGACCGGTTCAACTATGTGGTACGCTGCCACACGGACTTGCAGCAGAATCGTCTTAGCAACTATAGCGACAATATCACCAAATCCGCCATTCAAGATTATGAAAAGCTGCTTGTGGTGGTGGATGAGAGCCATAACCTCCGTAACGACAAATCGTGCCGCTACAACATGTTGCTTGATGACATCATCAACGAATCGGCCAAACGCGGGCACACCGTGAAAGTGCTGCTGTTGTCCGCCACACCTATCAACACGGGGCTGAAAGACATCCGCAACCAGTTCAAACTCATTGGCTATGACGAGAACCGGCACTTCTATGACGAGTTCAAATTACCGGTACCCGATGCCGAAACCGATATTTTGCGCACTATTTTCCAGCAGGCCAACTCCAAATACACCGAATGGGCAAGCGAACCCAACCATACCGTGAATACCCTTCGCGGAAAGCTAAGTAACGTACACCACTTCTTCACTCTCACCGACGAACTGATTATCGCCCGCAACCGCGCTTTCGTCACTTCTTTCGAGCCAAGTTTGCAATTCCCCTCGCAACTGCCACCCCAAAATGAGCATGTGGGGGTGCAGAACATTGGAAAATACAAGGATATTGATGCCATGTACGATGACATGAAGATTCTTCGGCTGACAGCATACCAGCCCACCCAATACAATTACGAACTGAAGGTGTCTTTCATCAAACAAGCCGATTGGGTACTTCAAATGGTTGAAAACCAGCAATCAAAAAAAGAGTTGACAGATGATGAGAAGCTGTTGTACACCATTTTGGTAGCCTTGAGAAATGAAAACAACAAGGATGCTTTGCAACAAATTGTGATTCAGAATTGGATTGTGAAGCAGTCCATCAAAAGCCATTACGGTGGAAAAATCCCTTGGGACAACAACGCTCTACGCGAGCTTTCTTTGGCTGGCATGATGATTTCATTGTTTATCAAACGGTTGGAAAGCTGCTGGGATTCTTGTCTTTCTACTTTGACCAAAGTGAGGAATTTGCATGAAGATTGGTTAAAACGGGCTATGCAGCGTGCAAGTGCCGACTTCGACGATGAGGAGATTGTCAATGAAGAGGGCGCGGAAGACATCGAAAGTGTCGGCAAGCGTAAAATCGACTTTTCTAAAATGCTTCGGATTGACGATTATATCCGCGATTTGAAGAACGACATTGCTATTCTGAACCGCCTTATCGCCAACCTCGAACAGTATGGGAATGAAATCAAGAGCGGAAGCAGGAAAGATGAGAAATTAGAGACACTTAAAGAGGTAATCCGTCAGCGCAAAGGTCGGAAAGTGGTGGTCTTCACCTCCTATGCCGACACGGCACAATATCTTTACGACCAAATCAATGGATTGTTCGCCGATGTGGAGTTAGTCACAGGTGACATTGATTCAAACGTGCTGGAAGGGAAATTGGAACGCTTTGCACCGTACAGCAAGCTGTTTATGGAAAAGAAGTGGGATACGCTTTACAAGTCCAACCATATCAACCTTGAAGATTACAAAGACAAGCCGAAGGAATTGTATGCCATTTGGAAAGAGTTGATTTTCAAATCGCCGGTGCACAAAACGGTGCAGGAACAGCTCCTGCATCCTGTCACCATTCTGGTGGCCACTGACTGTGTGAGCGAAGGTCAGAACTTGCAGGATGCCGACACGGTAGTCAATTACGACATTCACTGGAATCCTGTGCGCCTTATCCAGCGTTTCGGCCGTGTCGACCGTATAGGGTCGCCCAACAGCAAGATACAGAGTGTCAATTTCTGGCCTTCGAAGGACATTGAATCTTATCTTGGTCTTTCCGAGCGCGTGAGTAACCGCATGGTGGCGATGAATGTGGCCGGTTCGGAAACGCTGCAGGCCAACGAAACCATCGCCCAAATGGAGGTGAACAACCAGTTCCGCCAAAGTCAGGATGCCCGCAGTCTGAAATCGATACACGATGACCTGGTGGGCGAGATTGAGGATATGGGAACACCAACCTTCGATCTATTGTCGCTATCCGAATTCAAGGCCGATGCCGAGCATTTTGTGCAAAACTCCGACCGTTTGAAAGAGTTGGAGGAGATGCCCAATGGCGCTTTCTCGGGCTTCCGCTGGAACCTGAAACCTTACGCCGATTTCCCTGAATGTCTTGTGGCTTTGTTGCGCCATCGTGATGACAACAAAAGTTTCCATCTGCTCTGTCTGCCTACGGACGAGCAATTCGACCCCGACTTCAAATCAATTGACAAGGCCGAAGTGCTGAAGCTGCTCGCCGACCATAAGAAAGAGCAAACCTTCCTGCCTCAGGATATTCTCGCCGCAAATCCAAATGCCTTAAAACGTCTGGCGCACGTCATCACGGGATGGTTCACCCCGCGAGACGAACAGACCACCATCAATGCCGTGATGGATTTGCTGAATGGCAACCCCGACAACGTGGTGCAAGGCAATCGCGATGAGACCATAGAAGAGCGCACCGACATCGGCAAATACGACCTCATTGCCTGGGATTTGGTATCGGAAATGAATCACGAATAATACAGCAAAGTTATGAAAGAGACACTCAAACTGTTCACCAAGAGCGACTTGCGTAAAGCATCACTATGCCTGCTCGACCAATTGGAAATGCGTTACACCCTCGGTGCC
>JAGCCO010000268.1 GCA_017651645.1 Bacteroidales bacterium | reverse complement strand
GACAAGATGAAAGACGGTAAAGTGGACGTGGAAGCCCTGCAAGCCATCACTTTCGACCCCTACACGCACGGCTATTATCAAGTCTCAAAGCGCGTAGGCGAGGCCTTTAAGGACGGTTTGAAGCTGAAGTGATATATAGACGATAACCAGACCAAACAACACCATGCGCAAAATCCTTTTTGTTTTAGCCTTTATGATCCTTTCATCATTACCAACCCTAGCCCAAATCGACCTCCACAGCCACGCCATCACGAAAGGGTACCTCGATTATATCAAGGCCAACGGAGCCGAGATGGACGAAGGTTTTCCCATCCCCTCTTGGGATGCGGAGCAGCATATCGCCTTTATGGACAAAGCTGTCATACAGACCGCTGTGCTTACCATGCCCGCACCACAACCTTGGTTTGGTGATGCGGAGGTTTCGGCAGCGGTGTGCCGTAGCTACAATGAAGAGTGCGCTGCACTCAAGGCACGCTATCCAGGACGTTTCCTGTTTTGTGCCGCCTTGCCTTTGCCCGATGTGCCACTTGCATTGGAGGAGGCTCGCTATGCCTTGGAGGTCTTGGGTGCCGATGGCATCAAGTTAGCCACCAACAGCTACGGCCAATACCTCGGCGACCCCGCTTTGGACACGCTGATGGCCTATCTCGACCAACAAAACGCTGTCGTCATTCTTCATCCCCACAAGCCCTCTTCGGTCAATGCGCAATTGGTTGCCGATGTGCCGTTGGCCAGTTATGAATATTTGGCCGAGACCACGCGCACGGTGCTCAACATGGTAGCCCACGATGTGTTGGTGCGCTATCCGCATCTGAAAGTCGTGGTGCCGCATTGCGGATCGTTCTTGCCCAACGCTTTGCCCCGTTTCCGCTCACTGATGCCCGTGATGGTGAAACAAGGTATGATGCATCCGGTGGATGTCGATGCCAACCTGTCACGCCTCTATTACGACCTTGCAGGCGCGCCCACCGATGAAGCCCTCGATGCCCTACTGACCATCACAACGCCCGACCATATCCTCTACGGCAGCGACTATCCGTATGTGGCCGAACCCGTACTCATCAGCGGGAAGCAAGCTTTGGAGAGCCGTCTCGCCTCGCACGGACTGAATCCGCAGGATGTATTCACCGACAACGCCCGACGCCTTTTTGGCGAGAACCTTCCGTTGAGACAATATGGCGAGAAGATCGTCCGCCTCGCCGAAATCGAAGTGGTGTCCGAGCATTTGGAAGAATATATGGCCTTTGCCAAGGAAGTCGGCGAGACTTCTGTGAAGGTGGAGCCCGGCGTGCTGACCCTCTTCTCGATGCAAACCAAGGAAGACCCCTGCAAGATCTACATCTTGGAAATCTATGCCGACCAAGAGGCTTACCAAAGCCACATCCAAACCGCCCATTTCAAGAAATACAAGGAAGGCACGGCCCAAATGGTGAAGAGTCTGAAACTGATTGACGTCAACCCATTGGCGGGGATGATCAAATAAAAATAAAAGTCTTGAAATGATACGATTAAACTGCTTTTTCCAAGCCAATGACGGCGAACAGTTCAAGACCGCGCTGCAAGCAGCGGTAGCCCTTACCGAGCACTCACAGAAACATGAAGGATGCATCGCCTACGATGTGTTCCAGAGTGCCACCCGAAACGATGTGTTTTTGATCTGCGAGACATGGGTAGACCAAGCCTCGCTCGACAAGCATTCCGCCACGCCGGAGTTCAAGAAATACTCTCCCATGATGCGCCAATGTGGCCAGATGAAAGTGGAGCGATTTGAATTCTAATTTTGTATGGCTTCTAGTTTTGCACCCAAGTGAGGCGCTCCCAAACGAAACGGGGAATCATTTTCCATAACCCTACGATGAGACGGAATCTCCAATCAAAAGTATAAACGCGCTTCTTTTTGCGAAGCGCCTTCATCACATGGTCGGTCGCCTTCTCTTTGGTCATCAGCATCGGATAGTGCTTGTTAGGATTCAGGATGTCCGTTGCGACAAAACCGGGGCGTATGTCGGTGAAGCAAACGGGAACCTTATCCATACGGGAGAGTTGCGACAAAGCCGTAAGATAGGTGCTCTGCATCTTTTTGGTCGCGGAGTAGGCAGGAGCAGTTCCCAATCCATTGATGCCGGCGACGGAGGTGATAACTGCTATATGAGCCTTGTGCCTTTTGCTGTAGTTGTGCGTCTTTACATAGTGGAAAAAATGGTCCACCATCCGGACCATCCCTTCACAGTTGGTCTGCAGAGTGCACATTTCTATCTCTTCGTCGAGTTCACGGTTCTGATAGCCAACGCCCGAAACATAGAAGAACAGGTTGGGGTCTCCGGTTTGGGAGAGCAAATCGTCCAGCGCTTCAACGGATTCAGGACGGGTTACATCCATTGTGGCGATACACACTTTGTCTTTGCCAAATTCTTTTTGGAAGGCCTCCAGTGCGGCAGTGCGCCGGCCAGCGATTCCGACTTTCCAACCTTCGGTCACGAGTCTTGCTGCTGCTTCTCTGCCAAGGCCAGAGGTGGCTCCTATAATAATGGCCGTCTTCATAGATCTATGCTTTATGGTTTGACTTCGTCAGTGTGGAATACATAGTTTTTCATACCTATGGAATCTCTTTTCGTGTTATGACTTGATGAGAATCAGCCATCCTTAACCCTTAGGTTGCAGGCTTCGCCGATATTCGCTAGGCGACTGACCAAGATGTTTGGTGCAGTAGCGACTGAAATAACTCAACGAGGTGAAGTTCATGCGGTCGGCGATTTGGGTGAGCGATAAACGCTCGTCGTCCAAAAGGCCTTTCAGGATGGGCACGGTGGCACGGTTGATGTAACTGCTGACGCTGTGGCCTGTCACGCGTTTGACTGTGGCGGAGAGGTACTTCGGCGAGACATTCAGCCGCTCGGCGTAATAGCTCACTTCGCGCTCGGTGCGACTGATGCCAGTGGCGAGCAGGTCGGTCAGCTGACGGACAATGTAGGCGGTGCGGTCGCTATGGGTGTCGGTGGTCTCACGGCGAGCGTGAAGCTCGAAGATGTCGTACATCATCGTCAGGCAGAGGCTCCCCATCATCTCGCGGTAGAAGAGCAGGTAGCGGTCGTCGAGGCGGTCGCGCAGACGATGGAAGTCTTCCAGCAAGATCTCCGCCTGGCGGTCGTCGAGCTTGATGACAGGGTTCTGGTTAAGGCTGATGCTGCCCCCAATGCTGTAGTTGTTCGACGGAAGCAATCCTCCAAGGAACTTGTTGTCGGCGGCGAACCACTCCACCTCCATTCCCGGAGCGGGCGCGAGGTTCTTGGCACGGGTGGGATTGGGCATCACCACAAGGTCGTTTTTCGCTATGTGGTAACATTTTTCGTTGAACACAAAACTACCTTCACCAGCAGTGCAAATAAGATGCATACAAGTGTGGCTCAATCTTG
>JAGCCO010000083.1 GCA_017651645.1 Bacteroidales bacterium | reverse complement strand
TTGGTACTGTTATCCAGAGCATCGATGCTCCTGTCAAGGAAGGATTCGTGTTCACTGGATGGAACGGTTCACCTGCTACCATGCCAGCACAGAATGTTGTAATTAATGGTTCGCTTGTTGCTGCCAACGCAGAACAGCCTACTCAGTCAGAGCTTTTGGCCAAGAAGTAATATTCTTGGGGAATGTGGGAACTACTATTTACCTTGTTTGTTACCTTTTTATTGCCTTAATAATCGATTTCAATTGGGTATTTAACAGATTCCGACCACTATACAACATAATACTCTGATTTAGCAGTTCCCTCAGGCTAACCAGTATTTGAAAGAGGGTGTGTCGAAATTGGCATACCCTCTTTTTTATTGCAAAGTCCCAACTTTCTCAAGCCAAGGCTTTGTTATGTCCCAAAAAAGTTGTATCTTTGTACAAAGATTTAAGAATCATGGCAAAGATACACTTTCGTCCTTACACGAACAAGCAAATTATCCTTTTCCCGCAAAGGATTGATGAAAACATTGCGGAAAACGACCCTGTTCGTCTGGTTGATTCACTAATAGACAATCTTGACCTGACAAGTTTCCGTAAGCTCTACAAGGAGGCCGGCCGCAGTCCGTTCCATCCACGCATGATGCTCAAGGCCATCATCTATGGCTACATGAACAATGTCTATTCGTGCCGCAAGATAGAGGAGCGGCTTCTGCGTGACGTGCATTTCATCTGGCTTGCCGGCTACGAACGTCCCGACTTCATCACTATCAACCGCTTCCGCAACCGCGTGAAGAAGGAAATCAACGCCGTGTTCACCCAGATTGTGCTTCTGCTTGCTGAACGCGGATTCGTCAGCCTTGATGTAGAGTACATTGACGGCACGAAGATAGAATCGAAAGCCAACAGGTACACTTTCGTCTGGCGCAAGACGGTAGAGAAGAACCGGGCCAGACTGCTGGAGAAGATAAAGGTGCTGCTTGCCCAGATAGATGACGTGATAGCACAGGATAATGCCTCGGAGCAGGAGAAGGTGGAATTCACGCCCGAGATGCTCACCTCGATGGCCTCCGAACTCAATGCTGCCCTTGCCTCCGAACCCAAGCCTGCAACCAAGGAGACGAAGGAGAATCACAAGGCGAGGAAGAAGCTGGCCAAGGAACTTCAGAATACAGCCGAGAAACTGGCAGAGTATGACGGACACCTCAAAAAACTGGGTGAGCGCAACTCATACTCCAAGACCGATCCAGATGCCACCTTCATGCGTCTGAAGGAGGACGCGATGAACAACGGGCAGACCAAACCCGCCTACAACCTGCAGATAGGCACCGAGAACCAGTTCATCACCGACTTCATGCTCTTCCCCAATCCCACAGACACACTAACGATGATTCCTTTCCTCTCCTCCTATAACAGCCGCTATGGGCATATGCCGAAAGAGGACTGTGCCGATGCAGGCTACGGAAGCGAGGAAAACTACTCTTTCATGGAAGCCTACGATATAGAGGCATTCGTGAAATTCAACTACTTCCACAAGGAACAGAAGAAGGCATTCAAGGAGGACATCTTCCGTCTGGAAAACCTCTATTACAACAAGGAAGATGACTACTACGTCTGCCCGATGGGCCAGCACATGAAACGTGTGGGCACAGTACATGCAAAAACAGAGAGCGGATACCGCACAATCACGGGAATATACAGGGCAAGTCGGTGCGAGGGATGTCCGCTGAGATGGGGATGCTACAAGAGCCAAGATTCAGTCAGGACTGTCAAGGCCAACCACCGGCTGATGCAGTACAAGCAGCAAGCAAGGGAGAGACTCACCTCTGAGAAGGGTCTCCGGCACAGATCCAACCGCCCCATAGAACCAGAAGCGGTATTTGGGCAGATGAAATACGACATGCAGTACAAGCGCTTCCGCCACTTCGGGAAAGACAAGGTCAACATGGACTTTGCCTTCTTCGCCATCGCATTCGACATCAAGAAAATGATTGCAGCAATGAAAAAGGCGGCATAGATTCCCTTTCTTACCTCTCTAGTGGACCATATGTGGAGCTACAAGAGCCCATTTCGGCTATTATGCCGATTATTTTGGCAAATAAGGAAAAATCAGCAGTCAAGTATTAGCTTAGGCTCTTGACTGCTGAAAGTAGAATTCAAAAAGAGGATGTGCCCATTTCGACACACCCTCATATTGTTCTTGCTCAAGAAATAATAAATAAATTCTCAAGAATTAGAGAATTAAATTTCGTGCGTAAAAAGAATGCAGACATAAATTGAATTGATGAGAATTGGAGAATTCGATAGAACTGGAGGTCGCAATTACTCTTTTAAATTCACTTCTTTCGTTCTCGAATTCGTTTAATATTCCTTTCAGAATGTCGGGCGCGAGCAAGGCAATTCGTCTATATTTGTTCAATTCGGTGATTCAATCTCAACTTCCCATCTTTTTTAACACCCACATGGCAAGGCGCTGGATGATTGCACAAGGAATTGGAGAAAAACGAGGAGAGAAAAGCATGGTGTATCACAATTTTGACTATCTTTGCAGTTGTTTTTTGGTTGGCAGAAGGGTCATTTTGCCTGCCAACTGCAGCGATAAAAGGCCACCTGCGGG
>JAGCCO010000026.1 GCA_017651645.1 Bacteroidales bacterium | reverse complement strand
GTCCTTGAACGGATCACCGACGGTGTCGCCAACGACAGTAGCCTTATGATTCTCAGAACCCTTGCCGCCGAAGTTGCCTTCCTCGACATACTTCTTGGCATTGTCCCAAGCACCGCCTGAGTTGGCCATGAAGACAGCCAATACGAAGCCCGTGCTCAAGCCACCGATCAACAGACCGAGGACACCAGGAACACCCAGGATGACACCCGTCAGGATCGGGACGAGGATGGCGAGGATGGAAGGCACCAGCATCTCGTGTTGGGCACCCTTCGTGGAGATGGCTACGCAACGCTCATAGTCGGGTTCGGCCTTGCCTTCAAGGATACCCTTGATGGTGCTGAACTGACGGCGGACTTCCTCCACCATTTTCTGAGCTGCACGACCCACAGCATTCATCGTCATACCGCAGAACACGAAGGCCATCATGGCACCAATGAACACACCCACCAGAACGACGGGATTCATCAGGTTCACATTGTAGGCATTCATGAAGTCGACCAAAGTAGCCTTGGCAGCATCGATGCCGTTCGGCAGGGCCTGACCCACACGGATGAGTGCCAGCTTGATCTCCTCAACGTAGGAAGCCAACAAGGCGAGAGCCGTCAGAGCGGCGGAACCGATGGCGAAGCCCTTACCTGTGGCAGCCGTGGTGTTGCCAAGAGCATCCAAAGCATCGGTGCGGTGACGCACTTCAGGATCAAGGCCGCTCATTTCGGCGTTACCACCGGCATTGTCAGCGATAGGACCATAAGCGTCGGTAGCCAAGGTGATACCCAAGGTGGAGAGCATACCCACGGCAGCGATACCGATACCATAGAGACCCAACGACAGGTTCTCAGGTGTTAAAGCCACATGGAAACCATTGGCGCAAAGATAAGCCAAAACGATGGCAAAGCCCACAGTCACCACCGGGATGGCGGTGGAGAGCATACCGAGACCCAGACCAGAGATGATCACCGTGGCAGGGCCTGTCTTCGAGCTTTCAGCCACCTTTTGCGTGGGCTTGTAGCTCTGTGAAGTATAGTATTCCGTTGATTTACCGATAATCACACCAGCCAGCAGACCGACAACCACCGACAGTGACACTTGCCACCATTGGTTGCTTTCAGTACCGAACAACCATGCGAAGATGCCAAACGTGGCAGCTGCAATCAGGATAGCAGCGGTGTTGGTACCACGGCTCAATGCGCCAAGCAACTGTTTCATGCCAGCACCTTCGTTGGTACGCACCAGGAAGATACCGATGATGGAGAGCAGCACGCCTACGGCGGCAATCAGCATGGGAGCGAACACGGCTCTGTACTGCATGCCTTCGATAGCCGAAGTGGCAAATGCGGAAGCACCCAAGGCCATGGTAGCCAAGATGGAGCCAGCGTAGGATTCGTAAAGGTCGGCACCCATACCAGCAACGTCACCGACATTGTCACCGACGTTATCGGCGATGGTGGCAGGGTTACGCGGGTCATCCTCAGGGATGTTGTACTCAGTCTTACCGACGAGGTCGGCACCGACGTCAGCAGCCTTGGTGTAGATACCGCCACCCACACGGGCGAACAGAGCCTGCGTGGAAGCACCCATACCGAAGGTCAGCATGGTGGTGGTGATAATCACCAAGTGGTCTTCGACACCGATGAAGTGGTCGAGGACAAGGAACCACACGGAGACGTCGAGAAGGGCAAGACCTACCACGACGAGACCCATGACAGCACCAGAACGAAAAGCCACTTTCAAACCGCTGTTCAGCGACTTACGGGCGGCATTGGCCGTACGCGCCGAAGCGTAGGTAGCCGTCTTCATGCCGAAGAAGCCCGCCAAGCCCGAGAAGAAACCGCCGGTGAGGAACGCGAACCACACCCAGCCGTTCTGCAAGTCGAACAGGCTCATTACGAAGAAAAGGATAGCCAAAATGATGAACACAATGATCACCACTTTGTACTGCTGCTTGAGGTAAGCCATGGCTCCCTTACGGACGTGTGCAGCGATTTTCTTCATCAAGTCCGTACCTTCGTCTTCCTTCATCATCTGTCTGAAGAAGATGAAAGCGAATGTCAGTGCCAACACTGAGGCGACCAACACAATGTAAGGAATACTGTTAATCATAAGATTGTTATTTAGTTAAACTTGTTTTGATACGATAAACAATGCCATTATGATCCGTTTTCAGCACTTTTGGCGGGACAAAAATAAGGACAAATTATATTGAAATGAAACTTTTTTGCATAGATTTTTTCCAAAAAACAACTTTTTTTGCGCATTTCCCAAAAAGTCCCTACTTTTGACGATTGAAGGAAGAAGGTTTTGGTTTGAAACAGTGTCTTAATAATCAGTTCCTTAGCATAAAAGACCTTCCCCGTCCTTACAAAAACGAGCGAAAATGAACAAAGTCAGTTTGGAAATCATCGGCTTGACCTACAGCGAATCCTCTACAGGAGCGTATGTCTTGATATTGGGTGACAAGAACTCGCAACGTCGTCTGCCCATCGTCATCGGCAGTGCGGAGGCCGAGTCCATCGCCGTAGGCATCGAGAAACACAAGAACGGCCGTCCCCACACCCATGACCTCTTTATCCGGTTCGCCAAAGAGTTTGGCATCGAGATCATGGAGGTGGTCATCAACCGTTTCCGCGACGGCGTTTATTACGCCATGCTTGTATGCAAACAGGGAGACGACTTGACCATGGTTGACGCGCGTCCCTCAGACGCTATCGCCATCGCCGTGCGTGCCGGCTGCGAGATCTATGCCTACGAAACCGTCATGGAAGAAGCAGGCATCCTCATGGACAACATGGACAACATGGACAAGCAAAAAGACGAGAATCCCAACGAAGAGCCTTTTAATAAAGGTATGACGAAAACCAGCCTCGACATGCTCGACTTGGACACCTTGGAAGACCTGCTTCAGGAAGCCATCGACAATGAGGACTACCAGAAGGCGGCGCAAATTAGGGATGAGATTAATCGAAGGAAATGAGTTAAAATTGATAATTGATAATTGACAATTGACAATTGGAAGTTAGGTGGAATGATGAAATCTTTGAATTTTTGAATTTTTGAATTTTAAATATTAAATCCACAAATATGAAAGCAATCAAATTCAGACTTATCGTGATGAACTTCCTCATCTTTGCTGTATGGGGAGCTTATCTTTGTTCATTGGGCATCTATCTCGGTCGCATCGGCATGGGTGCCAACATCGGGAAATTCTTCGCCATCCAGGGCATCGTCTCCCTTTTCATGCCCGCCTTGATGGGTATCGTGGCCGACCGCTGGATTCCAGCACAGAAGCTGCTGGGCATCTGCCATTTTCTTGCTGCCATCTTCATGGCTTTGTCAGGTTATATGGGATATAAATATGGTAGTGCGGTCAGCTTCGGGCAATTGTTCCCGTACTATGCCATCAGCGTGGCCTTTTTCATGCCAACCATCGCCTTGGGTAACTCAGTATCCTACAATGCCTTGACCCAAGCCGGACTCGACACCGTGAAGGCCTTCCCTCCTATCCGTGTGTTCGGTACCATCGGCTTCATCCTCTCCATGTGGATTGTGAACTTTACAGGTTATAAGAACGGATACGAGCAATTGTTTGTCTCTGCCGCTTGGGGTATCATTCTTGCCATATATTCTTTCACATTACCAAATTGCCCCGTCAACAAGAATGTGGAAAGCAAGTCGTTTGTCGACACTTTTGGTCTACGCGCTTTCTCCTTGTTCAAGGATGCCAAGATGTGCGTGTTCTTCATCTTCTCCTTCCTGCTGGGCATGTGCTTGCAAGTGACTAACGGCTTCGCCACACCTTTCTTGGATGCTTTTGGTCAATCGCCTGAATATGCCAACGCCTTTGCCGTGAAGAACAACGTGTTCCTTTCGTCCATCTCGCAGGTGTCTGAGACGCTCTGCATCCTGTTGATTCCGTTCTTCCTCAGAAAGTTCGGTATCAAGAAGGTGATGCTCATCGCCTTTGGTGCCTGGGCTTTACGTTTCTTCTTCCTTGGCGCAGGTAGCCCGACAGGCTTCGGTCTTGTGCTCTTCATCCTCTCGATGATTGTCTACGGTGTGGCCTTCGACTTCTTCAACATCAGCGGCTCGCTCTTCGTCGACCAAAACACCGATGAGAAGATCCGTAGCAGCGCGCAAGGTGTGTTCATGATGATGACGAACGGCCTCGGTGCCACCATCGGTTCGTTCTGTGCTCAGGCTGTCGTCAATCACTTCACCCTTGGCAAGACCAACTTCACCGAGTTGATGACAGGCTGGTCGAACGCTTGGTATGTGTTTGCGGCTTTCGCTTTGGTAGTGGGTATCTTGTTTGCCATCTTATTCAAATACAAACATCAACCCGAACAAAACTAATTCTTAATTCTACATTCTGCATTCATCATTCAGCATTCATCATTCATCATTAACTACGTTAAATCTCCGATTTCAGCATTCATCATTCAGCATTCTAAATGAAGCAATACCTAGACTTACTACAGTACATCCTCGACCACGGCCATCAGAAAGGCGACCGTACAGGCACTGGCACCATCAGCGTATTCGGCTACCAGATGCGCTTCGACCTCTCTGAAGGCTTCCCTTTGGTGACGACCAAGAAGGTGCACTTGAAAAGCATCATCTACGAACTGCTGTGGCTACTGAAGGGCGACACCAACATCCAGTACTTGCACGACCATAAGGTCAGCATTTGGGATGAATGGGCTGATCCTAATGGCGACCTAGGTCCCGTCTATGGCGCCCAATGGCGTAACTGGAACAACGAAGGTATTGACCAAATCAAGCAGGTGGTGGAAAGCATCAAAACGAATCCTAACAGCCGTCGTCATATCGTGACCGCATGGAATCCAAGCGTGTTGCCCGACGAGCATGAGAAGGACTTCGCTGCCAACGTGGCGGCAGGTAAGGCAGCCCTCCCACCCTGCCACGCCTTCTTCCAGTTCTATGTGGCCGACGGCAAGCTGTCGTGTCAACTTTACCAACGCAGTGCTGACGTGTTCCTCGGCGTACCATTCAACATCGCCTCCTACGCCCTCCTCACCATGATGATGGCACAGGTGTGCGGCCTGCAACATGGCGATTTTGTCCACACCTTCGGTGACGTCCATATCTACAACAACCTCATCGAGCAGGTGAAGCTGCAATTGTCACGCACACCGCGGCCCTTGCCCACCATGAAAATAAATCCTGAGGTCAAAGACATCTTTGGCTTCAAATTTGATGACTTCACGTTAGAGAATTACGATCCGTGGCCTGCCATAAAGGGGGAGGTATCGGTATAAAACCGCCTCCAGTCTCAAGAGATTGCGGGTCAAGCCCGCAATGACGACTGTAGGCTGGGAACATCAAAACTGATAACTGAATAACTGCAAACTGACAACTAATATGACAATATCCATCATCGTCGCCATGGCAGCCAACCGCGCCATCGGCATCAACAACCAGCTCATCTGGCACAACAGCAACGACTTGAAGCATTTCAAGAAAGTGACTTCGGGACATTGTGTCATCATGGGCCACAACACCTGGCTCTCGTTGCCGGGACAGAAAGCCTTGCCCAACCGCCGCAATATCATCATCTCCGACCGTTTGGATGAGGCTCCCGAAGGCTACGAGTTGGCCACTTCCATCCCGCAAGCCATTGAGATGGCCCAAAACGAGGATGAAGTCTTCATCATGGGTGGCGGCAGCATTTATGAGCAGTTCCTGCCCAAGGCCGACCGCCTCTACCTTACCCGCATCGACAAGGAATTCGAAGCCGACACCTATTTTCCCTACATCAATTTCGAAGAATGGGATTTGGTGGATTTGGAAGTGGTTGACGACGACCCGCAGGTGGACTACTCCTATAGGTTCGAAGTTTGGGAAAGACAACACAACTGAAAAACTAACAACGTAACCACCTAGTACCTCTTTGTGAAGCGTTGCAACAACTCTAAACTCTAAACTCTCAACTTTAAACTCTCAACTCTAGACTACTTCTCAAAATGCTGATAATCCTTCCCACTAAGCCAGTCGCCGCCCCATCGGAAGCCATGTTGCCGAAATAGACGATAGCAAAGGTCGCCTTTTTCGATTTTATACGGGTAAGATTCACTCCTATTAATATAATACTCGCTCCCTTCGGGACGTATGACCCTCTTCCCGTTTCTCAGTTTGAAATAGGGATTATATCTCGGGTTGATGTCGACAGCCAAACCATAGCTGTGTTTAGAGATTCTTCCTCCTGCCGTAATGCTCCTTTGGTTAAAACAGGAAGAATTGTTATCCCGCATCGAGGCTTCGTCATCGCCACCATACGCATCCACCAGACGCATCTTCTCAATAGGATAGCCTGCCTCATACAGAGCCTTGAAAATCTCCAACAAATCTGATGCAATGGCAGTGTTACAGACCATCTCACCCACAATGGCGTTACCATCCACATCGCAGTGCAGGACACGAAGATAGCTTAGTTGTTCCCAAGCCACGTATCGATTTGCTTTGAAGGAGCAGCCTTCCATGGATTTCTTCAATTCCTCCGAGATGGGCGATACATTGAAGAAATGTTCATAGCCAAACACCTTGAGATAAGGCTTGGGTACTACCTGTCCGGGCTTAATCCAAGGCTGTGCCCCTACTGACATGCATATGGACAACAGCAACAGCATGATATGGTATCGCACGCTTTTCACGGCGCGAAAATAGTAAAAATAACGGTTGCCCCCATGACGAGGCAACCGTTATTCTATCCTTAATAGAATTCAATTATCTGATGACAGTGATGCGTTGGGTCATCTCACCATTGACGGTGGAAACACGCACCATATAGACGCCGGTCTCGACGTTCAAGTTGATGTCAACAGACTCACCCTGGCAATTTATCTCATACACCTTCTGGCCCACGATGTTATAAACAGCTATGTGGTTGAGGCCTTCAGCTTCCACCGTGAAGCGGCTCGTTGTGGGATTCGGGAAGATGGAAACACTGCCGGATTCCAGCTCATTGACGCCATCAAAAGAATACGGGGCGTGCAGATAGAACTGATTGTGGTCACCAATCCAATAGGCAGGAGCCGACAAGCAATCCAGATCGCCGTAGTAGGCATAAAGCTTATAGTAATAGTCACCTTCTTGATTGGCGGTGTTATCAGTATAAGTAATGGCAGAACCACTCAGCAGTTTGATTCTCTCGTAGACGCCGTCTTCACCGAACTTTCTAAAGAGGTAATAGCCCGAGAGTCCGTCATGCGGCTCAGGTTTGTCCCATTTCAGTTTGATCTTATAGCTGTTGCCAGTGTACTCGAAATCAATGTTGGTGGGTGCATAGCAAGCACCTGAAGTGGCGCAAGACTCATTGGAATACTGGCCGTTTTCTCCGCCATCATAGAGGTAACCGACATAATAGCAATGGCCACCGATGGGAGCGTTTTCATCAACGAAGGAAGTGCCGTCCACAACCAGACGGTAGAGTATGTTGTCGCGATACACGATGTAGCCATAGCCATCGGGACGGATGGGATCCCAAGAGACATTGATGTTGTTGGGGTTCTCTTCGTCGACAAGGGCAATCAAATTGGAGGGGACACCGTTACCGCTTGAATTGCCACAACTATTGTTGCCATGGTAGAACACACCCACTGGCATGTCTTCCGAGCTACCGCTATAGGAATAAACCGTGTTGTTTTGTGAATCCTTGATGGTGAAAGCCATGTTGAAGCTTCCTGTCTGAGTAGGAGCCGACCAAGCGAAAGAGACATAGCCCAAAGGCATGTCGACCGGGAAGCTTTGGACGCTTGAGGTCGTCGTAGTCACTTGAGCAACCTCAGTGCCAGCAGCATTGTAGATGTGAATCTTACCACCACGGAAACCCGTGAAAGAAGCTTGAGTGACATTGATGGTCCAGCCGCAGGTAGGACCAAAGCAAATCAAGTCAGTATAAGCCACTTTTCCATGGTTGTTGTTGCTGATGGCATAGGCAGTGTAAACGAAGCCATCGAAACGAGGAACGCTATTGTCGGTAAAAGTCATATTGGCACCAGGAGTCACGTTTTCCTCAGTATAGATGATTTCGCCGTCGCGGCACACCACGATCTGGTCGATGGCAGTAAGGCTTTCATTGCTCAATGTCTGAGAAGGATTCGTCCAAGAGACAGTGGCAGACAGTTCGTTGTTGGCAGCAGGAGTCACCGTGAGGTTGGTCGGAGCTTTGGCTGTGCCTTTGTAGACGTTGACAGGCACGAAATTGAAGATAGCACCATCGCTAGTGTTATAGTCAATCTTGTCGAAATCGAACCAGCCATCACCACTGCCACTCCAACCCCAGTTGTAGTGGAACAGGTCGGCATCATTGTAACCGTCGCAAACGAAGGCGTGACCACCGTCAGGGCTCTGACCAGAATAATAGAGCGGCCAGCCCATGTCGAACGACTCTTTCAACATGTTTGCCCAGTTGTCGTAAGTGTAGCTATCTCTGCTTCTCAGCACAGCCTGGTTGGTATAGCTGAAATACTGAGAGATTCTTTGGGGCACATCCTGGGAATAAGCGCCACTACCGTCGATGGCATAGTGCATGTCAACAGCGATACCGCAGTGATACATCAATGTGGCAACAGCGTCGATTTGCTCTTGCGGTGAGCTGTTCGAAAGGGAGATGGGCATGTTGTCCCAATCATAGGTGGTTTCACCGAAATTAACCGTCAGACCACCAAAACCAGAGTTGTAATTGGTGTGGCTACCCGTGCCTTGCAGAGGATGGTTCCAGTATTTCATCACCTGGCTCATGGCAGTGGCCACGCAACCGGCATAGACATGACCGCCAGGGCCACCGTTGGCAATCGGGCAATAGTAATTGTAAGGATAGTCCTGATTCCACTTGGTTTGAACAAGATAAGAATCAGCACGACCGCCATTACGAGAAATCAAGGTACCGCGGTTCATCACAAGATCCCATTCGGCAGCGACCATCGGGGTAGGCTCTCCGAACATCTTGCCACTGCGGTAGCTTGTCAGTTCATCCAACATGTAGGCCAGCTCAGGATTGATGTTTTGGGCATCAAAGCAGCCTTCGTCAGAATAACCGACGATAGGACGGAAGACATCATCGGCCGAAACCATGACAAAACCGTTGTTGCCAACGTTGAACACATAGAAGCAGACTTCGCCACGAGCTGAAGTGCCCGTATAGACCAGCATAAGGTCATCGCTTTGGCGTGACAGCTCAAAGTTGGCTTGGACAAACTGTTGTCCCACATACTTAGCCTGACTCACACTGACCGGACGGGCTTGAACCATACCGATGCCGAGAACCAAGGCAAGCAGACTCATTAAATACTTTTTCATTGTAGTTTAGTTTAAATTAGATTCTGTTTTTAAGGGTGCAAATATAGAGATTTTCCAGAAATGCGGCGCTTTGTTTGCACAATAAGTCGAAAAAACTCGATTAATGGACGACCGCAACACGATGCGAGACCCATCCATTACCCGTCATCACCTTGACGAGATAAACGCCTTCAATCCAGTCTGACACATTGACATTCAAGGAATTGGAATCACAAACAGCTGAAAAGACCTGTTGTCCAATCTGGTTGTAAACCGTCACTTGGGTCATGCCTTCGGCTTCAATCTTCAAGTTATGGTCGACGGGATTCGGGAAAAGACTCATCTCAAGGCTCTTCGTCTCCTCAACCTCAGTGGGAGAATAATACACTTTCAGATAGAACTGGTTCGGATTGCCTTTGATGGAAGCAGGCGCCGAGGTGCAGTCCGTTGCACTATAATAGGCATACAAACGATAATAATAGTCGCCTTGTTGGTTGGCTGTGTTGTCGGTGAAATTAGTCGCCGAGGCGCTGAGCAACTTGATTCTCTCGTAGGTGCCGTCTTCACCCCGTTTGCGGAAGAGCAAATAACCCGAAAGGCCTTCTGCAGGATCTGGTTTATCCCATAACAACTTGATCTTGTAATTGTTACCCACATACTCGTAGTCGAAGTTGGTGGCACCTAAGCAGTCACCCGCCGAGGCACAGGTCTCATTGGATTGATCCGACTCACCGCCATAATTCAGGGCAGTAACCGTATAGCAATGTCCTTCAGTGATGTTTGCGTCCACGAATTGCAACTCGGTCGAGAATCCATAGAGCCGTTCATCCCGATAAACCATGAAACCATAATCGGGCACAACGCCATCGTTTTCCCATGTCAAGACGACATTACCTTCTTCCACTTCAGCCATCAGATGATAGGGAGCCGTACTCACCAGGGTGTTGCCGCAACCGTTGTTAACAGCCAGGATGACGCCTTCATCCATACCCGAGGAGTTGCCTTGATAGGTGAATGCCGTGTTACCCTCTGAGTCTTTAATGATCACTGACATATTGTTCACATTGGTGGAAGGAGCTGTCCAGCTAAAGCTCACATTACCCACCGGAACGGGGAAGTTATAGGTGGCAGGGACAGAGTTGGTGAGCGTGAAGCGTTGAATCTCCTTCCCCGAAGCCGAATAAATTGACACATAGCCGCCGTTCCAGCCTTGGAAGGCCGTGCTCTGCATGATGATTTTCCATTCGCAGCTGGGGCTGACCAGCACTTTCTCCACCTTGGCCGAGGCACCGCGTTGTCCACCCAAAATGGCATAAACAGTATAATCGAAAACATCATAATAAGGCACGCCCTCATCCACGAAACTCATTTCGGCGCCAGGGGTGACATTGTCTTCGGTGTAAACCACCTTGCCATCACGAGCCACAACGATTTGGTCGATAGCAGTCAGCGCTACATTGGTCAGCGTGATTGATGGGTTTTTCCAACTGACGGTAGCCTTGAGCGTCCCGTCGTTTTCAGGAACAACACTCATATCCGTGGGTGCATCGGGTGTTGCAGAATAGACTTCTTCAGGCACATAGTTGTAGATGACGCTCTCGCCATCGGTATAGCCATGCTCGTCGATATTGAACCAGTCATCGCTACTACCGCTCCAGCCCCAGTTGATATGAACCATATCGTAATCATTATAACCATCCACCACGTATGCATGGCCACCGCCACGATGTACCATGGGCCAACTCATATCAATAGCACTGATAAGCAGATTCATATATTCCTCATGGGTGTAATCCTCACGATAAAGGTTGTCCATCTGATCGGTGTAGAAGAAATAGGCAGGCATGGTTTGGCAGAGTTTGCCCGTGACAGCGCCGCTGCTCGAAGGACGATAGTTCATGTCCACGCTCACGCCCACATGATAGATCAGTTGTGCCACAGCCTCAATCTGTTCCAACGGGGAGCTGGAGGAAATGGAGACCGGCATATTATCCCAGTCGTAGGTTGCCTCACCGAAATTGACGGTCAGCGGGCCATATTCCGGATGGTCCTCAGGAGTGTAGGTATGACTTCCCTGACCATGCAACGGATGATCCCAGTATTTCATTAGCTGGGCAGCAGCCGTAGCCACGCAACCCGCATAACAGTGGCCACCAGGACCGCCTTCGCCCTCGGGGCAGAAGTAATTATAAGGATAGTTCTGGTTCCATTGGGTCTGTACGAGATACTCGTCTTCCCTCCCGCCGTGACGCGAAACAAGACGGCCGCATTGCTCAAGCATGGCCCAGTCGGCTGACACCGCAACGGGAGCAGACGTCTTTAAGGAAGCCTTCATCACGCCTTGACGGACGACTTCAAGATATTCGGCCAAAGCAGGTGCCATGTCGTCGGGATTGAAAGTGTCCCTATGGGAATATCCGATGATAGGACGATAGTTGTCGTCGGCAGCGAGGATGACAAAGCCCGTGTCACCCACGTTAAAGATGTAGTAACAGGCCTCTCCCCTGTCGGAAAAGGCGGTATAGACCAGATTCAAGTCGGAGCTCTGGCGCGTGAACTCGAAATTAGCCTTCACAAAAGACTGTCCCAAGCGTTTTGCGGTCTCTTGGTCGACCGGACGGGCTTGCAGCGTGCAGCATGTTAATGCCAGCACCAGTAGAGTAAGGATGTGTTTTTTCATGACAAAATTACTTTCAAGTTTAAGCGGCAAATATAAAGAAAAAGGAAACATGCGCGCATGTTTCCTTTTCATTTTCAATAGTTTTTTATCAAACGCATCAATGCATCACGGCAAAACGCTTGGTGACGGTGCCGTTGGCAGCCTTGATACTGATGGTGTAGATACCCGAAGCCAGGTCGGAGGTGTTGACAACCACACCGTCCTCGCTGCAACGCTGCGTCATAACGACCTGACCCATCGTATTGCAGATGGTCACTTGCTGCAGGCCCTCGGCCTCAACGCTCATCAAGGCATTGGCGGGATTGGGATAGACCTTGAAGCCTTCTTCAGAATCCTCGCTGACCGAGGTCACCTCGATGTGAACGTAGTCCGTGTTGTCGTCAACCCAGGCGGGAGTGGATTCGCAATAGCTGCGGAAAGCCGTGAGCTTATAATAATAATCGCCAGCATCGGTGATGTCGAAATACTCGCGCAGGGTCTTGTCCACTGTTGCGATTTCAGCATAGTCGATACCGTTTTCGCTGCGATAGACCTTGAAGGACTGGGGCTCGCCTTCGTAGTTCCATGAAAGCAGGGTACCGAAGCCTTCGTTGGTCCACTGATACTCACCGTGGAAGCCCGTCGGAGGCTCGCAACCTCCACAATCATTGTCACCCGTATAGAGCGTGGCAGGCATCTGGTTGGAGTTGCCCGTGTAGGTGTAGACCGAGGTGTTAGCCGAGTTCTTGATGTTGATGGTCAAGCTTTGAACTGCCGTGGAAGGAGCCACCCATGCGAAGGTCACATTGCCTTCTGGCATACGAACCTGCTGGCTGATAGGTGTCGAAGACGTCATCGTGATTTCCTCAATCACCGTACCAAAGGAGTTCTTCACTTGAATCTTGCCACCGTTCCAGCCTTGGAAGTTGGTGGTCTGGCCGACCACTTTCCAGGTGCAGGTGGGACCATATTGATAAGAGAACTTAGACGTGCGACCTTTCACGTTGTTCGACATGAAGTATAGCGTATAAGTGTAGCAATCGTAATCGGCGACATTATCCTCAAAATGCATCACTTCGCCAGGGACAAGGTTGTTTTGTGTGAAGATCTGCTCTCCGTTACGGAGCAAGACCACTTGGTCGATGTTCGTCAAAGTTTCGCCACCCATCGAGACCGAAGGATTGGTCCAGCTGACGATACCCGTCTTGGAGTGGGCGTTTTCAGCCTCAACGGCAAAGTCGTCAACAGCAGGGATCAGACCATCGTAGATATAGTCGGGAATGAAATCGAAAATTGCAGCCTGTCCTTGGTTGAAGTTACCATTATAGGTGTTCAAGGCATCGATGGCGAAATAGTTGTTGAGCCAACCGCTCCAACCCCAGTTAAAGTAGAACTTGTTGTCGCTCTCGCGATAGCCACAGCAAACGAAAGCGTGACCACCCGTATCATCACTACCTGAATAATACATCGGGAAACCCTCTTCCAGACTGGCAAGCAGCATCGCTTCCCATTCTGCCTTGGAGTAAAGGTCGCGATCTTTACGGATAGCTTGGTCGGTGTAGCGGAAATACTCGGCAATCGCAGGCGGGACATCCTGAGAATAAGCGCCTGACGAACCGCCGCCATACATCATATCGACCGACACACCGCAATGGTACATCAAAGTAGCAATAGCATTGATGTTAACTTGCGGTGAACCAGAAGAAATGCTATTGAGCATGTTGGCCCAGTCGTAGGTGGTATTGCCGAAGTTGACCGTTTGCATAGGATAACCCTGAGGTGTATAGCTGTGTTCGCCATTACCTTGGATTGGCCAATTCCAATACTTCATCACCATCGACATGGCCGTGGCCACACAGCCTGCGTAAGCGCGACCACCAGGACCGCCGCCACCCGTAGGACAATAGTAGTTGTAAGGATAATCCTGGTTCCAACTCAAAGTCACCAGAGGTTGGATATCGCCGCGGGTGCTGCGGTTGTCGTTCTCGAAGCCGTCCTTGGCGACATGCATCCACTCAGAGGCCACCTCCATCTCAGGCTCAAGGTTGTTTTCTTGGGCGTAGGCAATCTGACGCGCATAGAAACGCAAGTAGTAGGCGAAGCCATCAGGCATCAGGTTCGGGTCAACGCTCTGTTCGTCGGAGAAAGCAAGGATAGGACGTGCCACATCGTCGGCTGAAACGAGGACGAAACCGTTGTCAAAATTGAAGACATAAACGGCCGGATTGCCGCTCTCAGTCATCTCAGTGTAGGCCAAATTAAGTTCGGCTACCTGTCTGGCAGAATGACTCTGCACATACTTCATGCCCAGATGACGGGCTCGCTCCACGTCGACGGGCGAAGCGATGAGCTGGCTCACGAAGAGTGCCAAGCTCATCATCAGAAATAAAGTTTTTTTCATCTGTTTAATACGTATTAGATTATTGATTTTAAATTATTTACATCTTTACAACCCGTTGCATTGCCGAGCCATTGGCCGTGCTCACCTTGACGAGATAGATGCCGTTTTGCAGTTGGCTCATGTCAAGGTTGACTTGACCGTCTTTGGCGGTCATTTGCATCACGCACTGACCCACAAGGTCATAGACGCTAACGGAAGTCATCTCTTCAGCCTCGATGCTCAGCTGACCCGATGTGGGATTGGGATAGAGTTTGACTAAATTCGCCATCTCATTGACAGACAAGCTGGTAAACCTCACAAAATCCATTCCGTCAATAGACAATGCGAAATCGGATTCACATTCAGGATAAACCGCTTTCACTTGGAAGATGATGTCCGTACCATCAACAGAGTAACCTGATTCATACACCATCTCGGTCAAGTCTGTCAAAATGGTTGTATCATTTCGTATCAAATCATAAATGTACAAAGTGTAGGAGTCGGGAACGCGGTCTTCGGGAGATTGCCACTCAACATGAATGGCAGTGGAAAAGCCTAATGCAGGTCTTTCGTCGCATAACAGATTCGTCGGTGCCGAGCAAGGCAAAACAGGCGGTGCAGGTGGCTCGGGCATAGTAACACAAGCCTCATTGGAGTTGGTATCAAACCCATCGCCATGCGCAATGACTTGGTAGCAGTAGGTCTCCCCTAATTCGAGATCCGGGTCTTCGAAAAACGTTTCCGTGGTCTCGCCAATTTTTGCGCCGTTGCGCATGATATCGTAGGATGTAGCTTGGTAGGCTGCTTTCCAATACAAGCTGACCACAGTGTCTTCCTCGTTATACAAAGTTTGTAAGTCTCTTGGCGTATTGCTCCAATCCACCTCGATGAAGAACTTGTCTGCATCAAAAAGGTCAGTGGCATAAGCCGAGGAGCAATCGATATCGCGGTAATAAGCATTCACGACATATTGATAAGTCGTGCCCGGAACCACGCTTGTATCCTTGCAGTTGGTCGTGTTTGCACCCACGTTCTTAATGCGCTTATAAGGAGTGTCATCAGTCTTGCGATAAACGACATAACCTGTCACATTCTCATTATCGGTCGGTGACCAGAACAGCTGCACCTTACTTCCATTGAAATAATTAAAATACAAATCCTTAGGTGGTTCACATCCAGAACCTGAAGTGGCGCAATACTCGTTTGAATTAGCTGTCTCACCACCGTTGCAGAGGGCAGTCACATAGTAACAATGTCCACCAATCTCGGTGTTCTCGTCCACATATCTCAGCTCATGCGCCATATTGAAGAGGAAGCCGTCGCGATAGATGCAGTAGCCGAACTCAGGCGTGTGGTCAGAGTTCCAAGTGAGGATGATGTTCCTGTCGTTCTCGGGGTCGACAGTGGCAAGCAGGTTGTAAGGAGCCTCGCAGGTGTTCTCGTTGCCGCAACTGTTGTTCAAAGTACGAAGCAGTCCAGCCTCCAATCCCGAGGATGGACCCTCGTATTGATAAACGATTTGGTTTTCAGCGTCCCTGATCTTGAACGACATATTACTGATGTTGGAATTGGGGGCCGTCCAATAGAGGTTGTTGTTACCCAAAGCCATCTGGAAGGTCTGGATGGTGGCCGTAGCCTGTGTGGTAGTCAGGAAGTCGATATAGGAGCCAGCCGCGTTCTGCACGGTGATACCGCCACCGTCCCAGCCTTGGAAGCTGGAAGAAGTCATGATGACTTTCCAGTCGCAGTAAGGACCGAAGACCGCCTTGGTGACCGTGGTGCGTCCGTAGTTGTTACCGCTAACTGCCAACACCGTGTAGTCAAACTGGTCGAAGAAAGGCACTTCATCATCGTAGGTCATGGCCTGACCTGGTGCGACATTGGTAATCTCTTGGACGACAAAACCGTTACGTTTGACGATGACTTTATCGATGCTAGTCAAAGCCTCCCCTGACATGGTCTCGGAGGGGTTGGTCCAAGTGAGGTGACCGATGCGCGACACATCGCTATCGATGCTCACGCTGAGGTTTTCGGGAGCCTTGGGCATCTGGTCGTAAACGAAATTGGGAATGAAATCATAAACAATGGCCTGGCCACCAGAATATTCAAAGTTTTCGCCGTCGATGAGGAGGTAGCCTCCACCTGAGCCACCCCAGCCGTAGTTGAAGTGGAACAGGTCGTCGACATCATAGCCGTCGCAAATGAAAGCATGTCCACCATCGGGACTCTGACCTGAATAATAGATTGGAATATGCTGGTCAATATTGGTCTTCAACAGTGCAATCCAGTCGTTGTAAGAGCCGCTTTTGCCGATATGCGTGGCATGTTCGGAGTAAGAGAAATAGTTGTTGATGGCAACAGGCACATCCTGCGAATAGGCACCGCTGCCGTCGGGTTCATACATCATGTCGACCGACACACCGCAATGGTACATCAGTGTTGCGACAGCCTCTTTCTGCTCTTGGGTTCCACCAGTGCTGTAGGATTCAAGCATGTTATCCCAATCGTAAGTGGTGGCGCCGAAATTGGCATATTGCTCACCGTAGCCCATGGCATAATAGCTGTGCTCGCCCGTACCTGTGACAGGCCACTCCCAATACTTCATCAGTTGGGCCATGGCCGTAGCAACGCAACCCGTGGGGCAACCACCAGGCGCATACATATTATAAGGCGCACCTTGGTCCCATTTTGTTTGCACCAAGGGTCCGACTACCGACTGACCTCTATCAGGATGCATCACACCGTATGCCTCAAGGTTTTTCCAACGGCAGAGGATGTTGCTTGGAACAGGTTTCCCTTGCTGCACCGTTGTTTCAATGCCACGAGAAATCTCGCTCAACATGAAACGGAGGCCATCGGGAGCGGTCTCATAATCGAAACTGCCTTGGTCGGAATAACCGAGGATAGGCGACGAGCAGTCGTCGGCCGCTACGATGACATAGCCACCGTCGAAGTTGAACACATAAGCCGTGGCCATACCGTTTTCGGCACGATAAGTGTATGCCAAGTCAAGGTCATTCACCGTGTTTTTGGCAAACATGGCCTTATGCTGGATGAAATTCTGTCCCAAGCGTTGCGCCGTAGTCACGTCGACAGGCTTGGCTTGGAGTGTGGCGATGCCCAAAAACAGAGCAAGGATAAGGAGTAGATTTCTCTTCATAGTCAATGATTTTTGCGAATTATTTCATTTTAAAGCGGCAAATATACATATTTTCAAGTTTTCTGTTCTTTTTTCTTTGCAGCGGGGAACAAAATATTGTTCAAAATGAGCCGATAGCCCGGCGAATTGGGGTACATGTCGAGTTCAGTAGGCGGGTCACCGACGATATGTTGGTAATCCTCGGGGTCGTGACCACCTAGGAAAGTCCAGAAACCGTTGCCGAAGTTGCCGTGGATATAACGGTCCTCGTTGAGGGCAGCATTGTCGCCCAAGACGACGACGGAAGGCTTCACATAAGCCTTGTTGAAAGCAGTGGTCTGACCCATAAAGCCTTTCACCAATCTTTCGTGGCATTGGGTAAGCATGGTCGGCACAGGGTCCCACTTGGCCGAAAAGTCGAAAAGCAGGAAATAATCGTTTTGCTCTTTAACCTTCTGCATCCGCCCTTGGGTGACATCGATGTTGGAGATCTCGTATTCCTGCGGGTTGACCGACACCGAGAAGTCGGTGAAGGCGAAGCAATTGTCGTAGTTGAGGCGTTGCGGGTCACCGTTGCGGATTGGGTCGCCGTCGAACATGTAATCACAGATGTCGAGGCCATCGGCAGCAAGGGCAATATCGAAGCTGTCGGGCGCGGAGCACATGGAGAACATATAGCCGCCACCGGCCACAAACTCACGGATCTTCTTCACCACGGCGAGTTTCAGCTGCGACACCTTGCTGAAGCCCCAACGTTGTGCCGTGGCTTCTTGTGCGCGCACATCCTCCTGATACCAAGGGTAGTTGCGGTAGCGGGCCCAGAACTTACCGTATTGTCCCGTGAAATCCTCATGGTGCAGGTGGAGCCAGTCGTAGGTGGGCAGCACGCCCTGCAGCACCTCGTCGTCATAAACCACATCGTAAGGAATCTCGGCGTAGGTCAGCACAAGGGTGACGGCATCATCCCAAGGCAAGTTGTTTTTGGGCGCATACACTGCGATGCGTGGCACCTTTTGCAGTTTCATCTCGTCCATGTTGACGCAAGGGTCGGCAATCTCGGCAAGGATGGCGTCAGCCTGTGCGTCGGCGATAACGTTGTACGACACGTTGCGCATCTTACACTCGCGCTCAAACATCTCGTGGTAAGGAATCAGGTAGCTTCCTCCCCTATAGTTCAGCAGCCAGCTGATCTCCACCTCCCGTTGCAGCACCCAATAAGCCACGCCGTAGGCTTTCAGGTGGTTGGTCTGGGTGTTGTCCATGGGGATGAGAAGGTAGGCTGCCCGAGTAGGCAGTGCCAAAGCCAACAGAATGAGGAAGATATAGATTTTGCGCATGGCGGGGTAATCCTTCTTTAATAGGGCGCAAAAATATGAAAAAAGTGGAAATAGCAGTAAAAAATCAGACAAAGAAAGCGCCTCCAAAAAGGAAACGCTTTCTAATTAGGAAATGTAATATCGGAACAGCATCAATAGTTGTCAAGATTGATGCTGACAGGCTTGACATGATTAGGCTGAATCATTAGGGCATCGTATTGGGAAAGGTCGACATCCTTTACAGTGCCATCGATAAAGGTGAATATGATGTGGCAACCATCACACAAAGCCAGTGGACGCAATGCAATGTTGAAGGCAGGAGTGGTCTCCTTGGTCGTACCCAGTTGGACACCGCCTGGAATGTTCAAAGTCATCGAATTGGAATTGTCTTTGCTGAGATTGGTCAACACGAGATTACTCGGATCATCCTTATCGTCCGCCGAAACAAACTCACCATTGTTTTTAGCCATCGAAGTGATATCCACCATCACCCAACCCGAAAGGTTAAAAATATTGTCAACAACCTCAATCTTTGTTACGGTTCTGCTAGCGGCCTCATACGGTTTCAGTTGAAGCACACCAAAAAGGTTCACAAAGTCAAAGTCTGCATCACCAAGATGCTCGACATTATCCACTTTGGCCCACATTGGGAGAGAATTGGCAGGGATCTTATTCTGACGATACTCCTGCTCGGGAGAAATGAACAACTTGATTTTGTTTTCGCCATCGCCGAGTAAGGTCTCCACCATTCCCACGCCGCCTGGATAGTAAGCATAGAAAGCGTCCAACCTTTCTTCAGCAATTTCTCCCAAACCGCAGTTTTGGAAGGTCACAATACTGCCTTCTTCAAGTGCCTCATAAGTAGCGCAATGGCTTTGCGAAGCATTCGTTTCATTGATATTGAAGACCATGCACACATCGCCAATCTCGAAATGAACAAGATTGTCGATGCCGATATACGTTCTATCCATCCCACCATCGTAAACCATCTTTGGGGTTCTTGCAGTGAAAGTGGTTTTCTTCGCTTCGTTTTTATTGCATGATGTGAAAGCCAAAGCCACCATAGCCATCATGCACATATAACTAATTAACCTTTTCATTGTTTATGTGTTTTTTGATTATTGCTTTTGTTATTAGATCATAGATTAAAGGTCAACGTCAGGGTCAAATTCCACTGTTCCGCCTCGCCATGTGCCTCCGCTATAGGAAGGTTGGCCTCCACCTCCAGAGGCCATAAGGACGGATGCTACTTGAATTTCAATTATTTCGGACTTGGGTGCTACATACCCTTCATTCTTAGTTTTCATTTTGTTATTGGATTTAGTTTGATATTTTGTTAATTGTCTATGTCTGTATTAAAATGCTTATTTCACGTCGACCCAAAGTATCAAAAACCGTCAAGATTAATTGTTACTCTTTTGATGACGCCGGGCGCCGATGTTAAGGCATGAGCGGGGATCTCCACTTCCTTCTGAGATCCATCATCAAACGTGAAAACCACATGCCCCCCCAGAAGCAAAGCCAAAGGACGCAACGTAATGTAGAAACAAGTAGTACTTGCATTACTATTACCCAACTGGACACCGTCGGGAATGTTCAAAGTGAAAGTGTTACTAGCATCATACATTTGATAGCCAATACGTTGTTTATACGCTTCCAATTCTTCAAGATAGTCTGGATTGTCCAAATCATAGCGGTTGTACATAGAGACAAACTCAACCCAATCAAATTGAGGGAGGATCACTTCAACCCAACCGGAGAGATCAAAGTAATTATCAACAATCTTAATCTCTGTAAGCCTTCTTTGAGCAGCTTCGTAGGCCTTAATCCCCAAAATACCAGAAAGGTAATGGAATTGGAAATGGACATCGCCTAATTCATCAACGTCGTCAACCTTACCGAACATATACATGTTTGGTAAGCCAATATTAATAATACCCTGACTATACTCCTGATTGGGGGAGACATAGAATCTGCTCTTGTTTTCACCCGAGCTGAGTTCTGTTTGCGTACAACCTGGGCCACCCGGATAGACGACATAGAATGCATCCTGTCTTTCCAATGCGACTTCTCCCAAGCCACAGTTTCTGAACTCCACATCATTGCCTTCTTGAATGGCTTCATAAGTAGCGCAATTGCTTCGCCAAGGCTCTGATTCGTTGATGTTGAATAACATGCACATATCGCCGGGCTCAAATACAATTCTGCGGGATGGATCATCAAGAGCAAAATAAACTCTGTCATCACCCTCATATTCCAACTGTGGGGTGCTGGCTGTGAATGTGGTTTTTTTCGGTTCGTTTTGTTCATTCTTTTTGCATGCCGTGAAAGCCAAAACCACCAAGGCCATCATGCACGCACATCTAATTACACTTTTCATTATGGTCCAATGTTTTATTTGTTAAACTTTAGTTTTTAATCTTGAAAAAAAATCCAGTATGAAATGTTGTTAATCGACAAACTCAATTTTAGTGTTTTCATTACTAGTTAGTTTCACAATGCAAAAATATAAAAACATCCAACAATCAGCAAAAAAAATGTTATTTTCTCATTTTTTTTGTAATGTGAGGAGAAAATACACTAGGCAGCAAGAGCCTGAGGCTCCTGCTGCTGGACTTTGGTGAGGTGGTTGGCTTTGGTGAAGTCTTTGATAAACTTCTCGATTTCTTTAGGTTTGAGGCCGAAGAGTTTGATAGAGTAAAGACCATTTTCTTCTGTGAGGGTGTGGTAAATTTTGTTTTTCTTGACGAAACGACGGATTTGGGTGAATTGCTTCTCTGAGGTGGTTTTGATGATTGTGTTCATATGGATGTTGTTTTTATTTGGTTACAACATAATATAGACATTTTTTGCCGAAAATTTAGAAAACAACAACTTTTTTAGGACTGCTCCTCAAAACTGCACATACCGCTCCAGCAAAGGATTCACCTCCCCTTCTTCCTTCAGCAGTTCCTCCAACTGAACCCAGTTCTTAATCATGCCTCGTTTCTCGCGCTGGTTGAAGATGCGCTTCACCTGCTCGTAGCTAAAGTAAGGATGATGCACCAAAGTCTTGAAGTCAGCTCGATTGACATCGACTTTCCGTATTTCAACCTCACCTAAATTAATATAGGGCTTTATCGCAGCAAAACGCGCCTCATCCATGCCTTTAACATCGCGGAGCTGTTCCAGGTCGACGAAACCACCCAATTTGTCGCGAAATTCAAGAATACGGGAGGCCATGAAACCACCAATCAGCGGCAGCTCCACCAAGGTGGTCGAGTCCACCGTGTTGATGTCGACGATGGGGATGGCTTTCTTCTCTACAGGTTTGGCGGTCGTTGAGCCAGTCGAAACGCCGCTTTGCTCAGTGGATTTAGTTTTTTTGTTTCGTTGCACCTCGGGCAGCACAATGAACGGTTCCAGCTGGGCGAAGTCCTCCTCACTGATAGTATATAGTTTACCAAGGTCGTTTTTCGAATAGAACTTACCGCCCTTTGCCTTGTAGTTCATAATGTTGCGCACCTGACGGTCGGTAAGGCCGATTTGCCGCCATTCCTCTTCAGTGATGGTATTGGGATTGAAGGGGAAAGGATGCAACTCGGCCACCTCTTGGGCTTTCTCGGCTTGTTGCTGTTGTTGCTGTTCAATCGCCGTCTGGTGCAAAGCCAACAGGGAATCCAAGTTGTGCAAAGAATCATCGCTCAGCGTCTTGCGCGATGGGCGAAACAGGCATGCCAAAATCAATATGAGGATGGCGGCCAGTATCGTGATGATGGCAACGCGCTCGCCTTTGCTGAAGGACAACCATTTGCGCAAAGATTCCATATTATTTTATCAATCCGCTGATAAACACAATCGCGATAGCCACGGGAGCCAGATATTTGATAATGAAGAATATGAACTTCTTCAACGAGGCTTTGATGACGCCTTCATTGGTCACTTCATCAAAGAACTTCTGCTTACCGAGCTTCCAGCCCACGAAGATGACAATCAGCACGCCGCCGACGGGCAACAGGATATTCGACGAGACGAAGTCCATCAGGTCGAACATAGAACGACCACCGATGGCGAAAGGCGTACCGCTCATTAGACTTAAAGAGGCGAAGGCACCCAACAGCATGGTGCCGGCACAAGCCACCACCGTGGCCCACTGGCGCTTCATGCGGAGCTCCTCGGAGAGGTAGGCCACCAACACCTCCAACAGCGAGATGGTCGAAGTAAGGGCAGCGATGGCGAGCAACACGAAGAAGATAAGGCAGAACCAATAGCCACCGGCCATCTGGTTGAAGAGCATAGGCAAGGTGTTGAAAACCAAACCCATTCCCGCCTCAGGCTTCACACCGAACGAGAACGCCGCCGGGAAGATGACGAGTCCAGCAAGAAGAGCAATCGCCGTGTCAGCCAAGACAACGGAGAAAGCCGTGCTGGTCAAGTTGTCGTTTTTCTTGACGTATGAACCGTATGTGATGAGTACACCCATGCCGAGGCTTAGGGAGAAGAATCCCTGTCCTAACGCGCTAATCAGCACCTTTCCAGTGATCTTCGAGAAATCGGGCTTGAAGAGGAAGGCCAGACCTTCTTTCGCCCCCGGCAAGGTCATGGAACGAACGCCCAATACGATTAGAATAACCAACAGCAAAGGCATGAGGATCTTGGCGTATTTCTCGATACCGTTCTGCACCCCTTTGAAGACCACAAAGCCCGTCAGGAAGATGAAGATACATTGCCACATCACATTACGCCAGCCCATGTCGTGAAAGGCGGTGAACTCTTGCTCGATGGTGGCCAGGTCTTTGCCTTGGAAAGAGTTGCTCACCGACTTGATGATGTACTCCAGCGTCCAGCCCGACACCGTGGAATAGAAAGCGAAGATGAGGAAGCCGCATAGCACGCCCATGTAACCCACGATGGGCCATGCCGACTTCGGTGCCAGCTTCTTGAACGCACCCACCGAGTTGCTCTGCGTACGACGGCCTATCACCAATTCCGAGAGCATCACGGGGATACCAAGGAAGATGACCACGACCAGATAAACCAACAGGAACGCCGCACCGCCGTTTTCGCCCAATTCGCAAGGAAAGCGGTATATGTTACCCAATCCGATGGCCGAACCCGCAGCGGCGGCAATGATGCCGAGCTTCGAGCCAAACCCATCGCGTTTTTTCTTCTCTTCAGCCATAATGCTTCAAATTTAGGAAGACCTCTTTTCACCGTATGCCAAATCACCCACGTCGCCGATACCTGGTACGACGTAGGCACGCGCTGTCAACTCTTCGTCGATGCTGCCTACCCAGATGGTGACCGGAAGCCGCGACATGGTGCGCTCCACATAGTCCAGACCGTCTTGCGATGCCACAGCCACCGCAATATGGATCTCCTTGGGCATCATATCCTCCATTAGGCCGTTCAAAGTCTTCACAATGGACTCGCCCGTGGCCAGCAAGGGGTCGCAAAGAATCAGGATACGGTCCTCGATGTCGGGTGAAGAGAAATACTCCACACGGATCTCAGAGTCCTCCTCGTTCTTGTCGTATTTACGATACGCCGCGATGAAGGCGCTGTCGGCCTGGTCGAACATGCTGAGCATACCGTTGTGGAAAGGCAAGCCTGCACGAAGGATAGTGGCGATGACAGGTTGCTCGTGCATGGTACGAATCTGTTTGATGCCCAAAGGCGTGGTCACTTCCTCATCATCATACTCGAAGCTCTTGCTGATTTCGTAGGCCATGACTTCGCCGATACGTTCGAGGTTGCGGCGGAAGCGCATGCGGTCCTGCTGGATGACAGCATCGCGGAGTTCAGCCATATATTGGTTGAAGACGCTGTCGGTTTTCTCAAGGTTGTTAATTCTAATCATAGTGTTGGTATTTGCCACAAAAATAGAAGTAAATAAGATACAAGGCAAGAAAAAAAACAAAAGGAACGTTAAAATTCATTTTTTTCCACTTTCTTTTGGAATATCAAGAAAATACCTCTATTTTTGCACGCCAAATTTTGCATTATGAAGATATTTAAGTATTTGATAACCATCGTACTGCTTTCTGCTGTGCATGTTTCAAACGCCTGTACCAACTTTCTAGTTACAAAAGGAGCATCAGTTGACGGCTCCAATTTTATCAGCTATTGTGCCGACTCGCACATTCGCTATGGCGAGCTTTACTATACGCCAGCCGCCGACTGGCCGGAGGGCTGCATGAGGATGTGTTACGACCGCAGTACCAACCGCCCCCGTGGCATGGTGCCGCAGCCTGCACACACCTACCAAGTGGTCGGCTTTATCAACGAGAACCAAGTGGCTATGGGCGAGACCACCTTTGGCGGCCGCGAAGAGCTTCTCGACCCCACCGGCATCATCGATTATGGCAGCCTCATGTTCATCGCCTTGGAACGCAGCCGCTCCGCCCGCGAAGCCATCAAAATCATGGCTGACCTGGTTGATCAGTATGGCTACGGCAGTGACGGCGAGTCGTTCTCCATCAGCGACGCCAACGAGGTGTGGTACATGGAGATCATGCCCAAAGGCTACACTGAGGTAGTCACCAAGAAAGGCGACACCATCAACGCTGACCGTGGCGCAGTTTGGGTAGCCATCCGCATCCCCGACGGTTGTGTGAGCGGTCACGCCAATGCTGCCCGCATTACCACCTTCCCCCTCCGCAACGGCAAGACCTCCATCACCGACAAGGAATGGAGAAAACTGTATAGCCCTGCCGTGGAAGTCATCTATAAGCACGACATGATCAAGTTTGCCCGCAAGAAAGGCTATTTCACCGCAAAGAAAGACACTGAGTTCAACTTCAGCGAAGCCTTTGCCCCAGTCGACTTCTCGGCTGCCCGCATCTGCGACCTGCGTGTCTGGACCATGTTCAACGAGGTTTGCGACGGTATGGACCAATATTGGGACTACGTCACAGGCAAGAACCTGAATAACCGCATGCCACTTTACGTGAAGCCCAACCGCAAAATCAGCCTCGACGACATGATGGCTTTCCAGCGCAACCATTTCCAGGGCACCGAATTGGACAAGACCCAAGACGTTGGCGCTGGCATCTTCCAGTCGCCGTTCCGTTGCAACCCTCTTTATTGGGAATACAATGGTCAGCCTTATTTCAACGAGCGCAGCATCGAGACCGTTCAGACCGGTTTCTCCTTTATCGCCCAAAGCCGTTCCTGGCTGCCCGACCCCGTCGGCGGCATCATCTGGTTTGGCGTCGATGACACCAATTCCACGGTTTACACGCCTTTCTACTGCTCCATCAGCGAGGTGCCCATCGAATACCGTCATGGCAATGGCGACATGCTTACCTACAGCGACAACGCCGCTTTCTGGGTCTTCAACCGGCTGGCCCATTTCAAATACCTCTTCTACAATCGCGTTATCGACGACATCAAGGCCGTCCAACACGAACTGGAGACCAGCTATCAGGAACAAGTCAAGTTGGTGGACGAACAAGCCCACACGCTCTACCTGCAAGACCCCAAGAAAGCCATCGAATACCTGACTTATTTCTCAGGCAAGGCCGGTCATAACACCGTGGCACGTTGGAAGGAATTGGACAACTATCTGCTGGTGAAATACATGGACAGCAACATCAAGCAGGAAGAAAACGGCGTGTTCAAACGCAACGGCTACGGCTATCCCGCCAGACCCATGCAGCCCGGCTACCCCGATTCCTGGAAAAAGGCCGTGATTGAACAGACGGGAGAAAGATTCAGAAGACCATAAACGCCTTAATCTCCGCCTCGTTCATATTGCGGAAACCATATTCACGAACCACTTCCCCGTTATCCAGAAACACGATGGCGGGGAAGTTTCCATTTATGACCTTCAGCAAAGTGACAACATCACGATATAGCACGTCACGATACCGAGCCGATTCTGAGTCCTCGTAAAACTTTGCGATGCCGTCTTCATTACCCATAAAGACGTAAGTGATGTTCTCTGGTGGAAAGCCATAATACTGCTGCATCAGCGAGAGCTTGTGCGCCGCCATCTGGCAGACTTCACAACCCGTCGAGAAAAAGCAAACCACCTGCTTGCCTTCTTTCAGATGCAGGCTGTCCAAAGGGGCATCCTCCAACATGGCATAGAAAAGCCCCCTTTGAAGATGCTGTTCCGGCGCATAAGCATCCGTATAGTTATCGGGCGGCGAAGCCACAAAAACACCGATGGTCGAGGCCATGACTGCCAAACAAAGGATCAGCCAACGGAAAGGCGTTCTCCAGCCTTCCATCTTGTAAATCAGCAGGAGAAGCAGCATAAGCACAGCGTTCTTGACGAGACTCTGCTTGGGGTCGAGTTGAAGGTAGTCGCCGAAACAATGGCAGCTGTCGGTGCGGCCCTCGACAAGGGCATATAATAACAATAAGGTGTAGCCAACGAGCATGACCATACTCCCCCACCACATCAGTTTGTGCAGACAATTGGAAATCAATCCGATGCCCAATACAAGCTCAAGGATGATGGCCAAGCGTGCCACCATAAACGAAGCAGTAAGGCTAAAGAAATGGTAACTGTAGATGTAGATTTCAAACTTGTCCATGTCGAGCAGCTTCAACACTGCCGACACGATGAAGACCAGTCCAAGCAGGACTTTCAAGGATGATTTACCGAACGACCTGGGCAAAACCAACGGCTATGGTTTGTTGGGGTTATTATTATGATTGTTATTATTGAAAAGATCATCCCACCAATGGTGTTCCTCGCCCGTCACCTCCTCTTCGGAGACTTCAGTACAAATCACCTGGCCCCAGCCTACGATTTCCTTCGACTTGTCAGCACAGGAAGAGCCGTCCTCGATGGTGTAGTAGTCCGCACCCAAATCGACGACTTCCTCATTCTGTATGGTGGTGCATTTGCAATACCTCGTCTTCTTGCAGGCTGGCAAGACCAACACCGAAAGGACGAGCAATATGATCAGAATCTTTTTCATCTTCAACTATTTTTCACCGCAAAAGTACAAAATTTTGCTTTTGTGTGTAAAAACGGGAAAAAATAAGTAATATTGCAATGACTTTGTATTACGAAGAAACTATCTTTTAAATATCTTATTATCAACCAATTAATAACAAACAACATGAAAAAGTCTTTACTATTCACCCTCATTCTGGCTGTGATGGCTTCGGGCAGTCTCTTTGCCCAGCATCGCGCCGTGAAGACCACAACGGAGCCCAACAAGGGTGCCGTGTGTGAGTACGGAATCAGTAACCCATTGGCTGACAGAGCCATAACTGAGGACCCCATCATCCTCTGGCAGAAGTACGAGAGTGGTGCCTTGCCCGAAGATGTGTTTTACATCGATGCGACTGGTGACTACCTTGTGTATTATGGCCTCAACCAGAAACGCGTCTCCCTCTTCGATGCCAATGGCAATGTGAAATGGGAGAAGCCCATCACCGATGGTGGTCGGGCGGCGGTCTCCCTCTCGGGCAACGCCATTGCCTACTCCGACACCTATAACCTTTACGTCGTCGACATTATGGGCAACGAAGTCTTCCATGAGACCTTTGCATATCCCGTCTCCCACTTTAAACTCACTGCTGACGGCACCAGAATCTACGTCTCCTATGGCCGTTATGAGGACAACTACTACGCCATCGCCTGCTACGACTTCGGCGTCAACAAGAGCGACCCGACATGGCTTATCGGTGACCTCACCGTGAACGTGGTGGGAATCGGCCTCTCCAAGAACGATGCCCGCCTTGTGGCCGCCTTCGCACAAGGCTACCGTCAGATCTGGGTCATCGACCCCATGACTGGCGACATCATTCAGGATGACCTGCCTTACTATGACAACTCACCCAGCCAAGACCCTGCCTTGAGCGCCGACGGCACCTATCTTGCTTACGCCGACTTCAGCGGCATGGCCTACCTCTACAAATGGAACGGCGAGCGTTATGAGAAGGTATGGAACGCCAGCATAGCGGCTCCCGGATCCTCGTCCACCTGGGGTTGTGCCAACGCCATCTCCGACGACGGCAGCCTCATCGCCATCGGCACCCTCGACTTCGTCAATACGAGCTATGGCTACGACGGCAGCTGCTACCTCTTCAACAATTACTCCAACGAACCCATCTGGAGTTACTCTGGCTGCGGCGATGAGGTGACGCAAGCCGCCATGAGCGACGATGGCAGCCTCATCGGCTTCGTCTCATGGGGACCCATCGATCATACCACGCCCGACTTCTTCCTCTTCCGCAAACAAAGCAACGTGCCTCTTGCTGAGCTTAGCACCCCAGGCTCGATGGAACACATCGACATCTCGTCCGATGGCAGCCTCTGCTTCTTCGGCGGTAAGGCCGTCCACTGCCGCGAGATGGGTAGCGGTAGCCGCGTCTATGCCATCCAATGCCTCACCGACAACATGGGTACCTTGGCCGGCACCGTCAACCTGACGGGAAGCAATAACAACAGCGGCGTCAGAGTCACCGTTAACGAACTGACCGACTACTACGAGACCACCACCGAAGACGGCAGCTTCGAAATCCGCGGCATCCCTGAAGGCAGCTACACCGTCACCGCTTCCATCCCGGGCTACATGCCTGTCACAGAAAACATCGTCATCAGTGGCGGCGAGACCACGACTATCGAAATGGAATTGGAGGCTGCGGGCACGCCTATCAGCGACCTCTATGCCTCACAGGGCGCCTACGACTATGTAGAGCTCACCTGGACCGAACAAGAAGGTGCCACGGGCTACCACATCTATCGTAAGAACACGCCCAACGCGCCCTTTGGCGAACCTATGGCCACCATTGACGCAGGGGAAGGCTATTTTGAGGACCACACCGCCATCCCGACGCAGCAGTACTATTATTGCGTCACTGCACAACTCAACGACGAGTTGCAGACTCCTTATTCCAATGTCTGCCTCGGCTTTGTCACCACGGCCTACATCACCCAAACCATTGATGTCTTCGACGGCACCGCCCCCACCATCGACGGTATCAAGAGCGAAGGCGAATGGGACGACGCCTTCCGCGTGGAGGTGAGCAACTACCTCCTGCCTGTCGACATGGGCAGCGTCACCCTGCACCTCAAGATGGACGACAACTACCTCTATGTATGCTCAGAGAACCGCATGGACACCGAGTGGACCAACAACGATGGCGTGGCTTTCTACATCGACGACAACAACGACGGCACCTATCCGCCTTCCGGCGATGACAGCGAAGGCAACTACTGGATGTATTACGGCAACCCCAACACCGTGCGCTATCGTCCCATCTACGACAACCAATCCGTGGGCACCACCATCAACCTGCCCGAGGAAATCATCGCCTGCGACATGGGCCAAGGCTATGAGACCATCGAGTTCGCCCTGCCTTTGGGCAACGACGAGAACTGGAAAATCCACACCGACAACGGCAACAGCGGCCTTTACCTCTTCGTGCGCGACGCCGCCACCTCGACCATGTACGGCAAGTGGCCCGCCGAGAACACGGAGACCTTCATCCCGCTGTATTACGGCGTGATGAACTATCACGTGGAGAACACCGTGCCCGAGCCGCCCACCAACCTCCGCATCGACGAGGAAGTGAACGCACAAGGTCTCTACACGCCCATCTTATGGGACATGCCCGTGATGAACGACTTCGACCACTTCAACCTCTATTTCGTGGATGATCCTAACAATCCCGTGGAGGTCTTCGGCACCCAGTGGATCTTCGAGGTGGACGACGAGGAGGAAGTGAGTGTCTACGTCACCACCGTTGACCAGGCGGGACAGGAGTCCGTGCCTTCGGAGACGCTGACCTTCCGTCCCGGTACCGAGAATGTGGCCGAGAACGGACAGACCGGCCTCAGCCTCTATCCCAACCCGACACATAACGTAATCAACCTCAGCGCCGACCTGCAAGGCCGCACCGAGGTGAAGATACTCGACCTAAGTGGCCGCACCGTGAAGCATTATGTCGTCAATGGTTTGAACACCTTGCGCCTCAATGTCAGCGACATGCAGAGCGGCGTGTACTTCATCTCCGTGAGCAATGAGGGAAGCACTTTCGTGAGCAAGTTTATTATGGAATAAGCACGGTATTTTCCGGCATGTCAAGGAGGCACCGAGCGGTGCCTCCTTTTTATATTTATACAAACGAAGATTGAAATAATTTCCTAATTTTGCAGGCATGAAAGGAATACATATTATTATTCTTGGTTTCTTGTTGGCCATTGCCGCTTGTGCCAAACAATCTGCCATACCGCCGTTTCAGGAGGATGTTCTCTATCAAATGGAAGAGTATTATCTTCTTAAGCCCGACAGTGCCCTCAAAATCCTTGACACATTGAACACCGAGGTGCTCTCAGAGAAGGAACAGGCACATTTTTGTCTGTTGAAAGTCAAAATACGTGACCGCTTTTTCCTTTACGACAGCATTACCGATTCTCTGATGCGAGTGGCTGAAAACTATTTCATTGGTAGCAAGGACAAGTGGTTTGAGACGCAAACCTGCGAAGCACTTTCGCGCATCGCTTTTAAGGAAGGCAAAGGCGAACAGATTAAATTGGATTGGCTGTTGAAAGCCTATCAAAGCATAGAGCAGTGCAATCAAGTGGACAAGCGTTTTCTTCTTAATTCGAACAAATACGAAACGGTTCAGGAACTGATTGATGACTACAAATACAAAATACAAATGCGGCTCGGCATGTGCTATCTGGATAACGACTATTACAAGGAAGGGCTTCGTTTTCTCAAACCAGTTGATTTGCATTTTGCTGAAAAGCAACAATATAATGAAAGATTTGGCTCATCCTTCATGTTAGGCAACGCCTATTTGAGTCTCAAGGAATACGACAGTTGCCGTTTGAGTTTTGAACAAGGTTTGGAAGCAGCCCAAAAACTGGAACTAACTGAAAACATTGCCTATTACCATTATTCCATGTCGATGCTTTATAGGTATCAGTTCGAAAACAAGGGCTATGAAAACGAAGAAGAGGGACGACAGCTGCTACAGAAAGCCATCTCGGAGTGTTATCAAGGTCTGGATCTATATGAAGAGCCCTTGTTCAAGTATAAAGACGGACTTTATGACGAACTCGGCAGGCTTTATTTTCACCTTGAGCAATACGACTCGTGTATTCTATATTCTGAAAAAAGGTTGGAGTTCCTTGAACAAATACAACTTAAAGTAGTTCCAAATCATATAAATGCGGATAATCTCTACCGTATTTACAAGTCATATGAGGCTTTAGGGAACAAGGAAAAGGCTTTTTATTATGCCGACCGTTATTTCGAGACGAAGAGTGCTTTGGAGAACCAGCCGAAAGCCGTGGAACAAGTGAAAAACGAGTATGACAAAAAGCTGGAAATGATGCAGCTGCAGAACGAGCAGCAGATAAAGCGTTATCGGCTGTATTTGTTGTTGGCATTGGCTTTAATTGCGCTTGTGCTGGTGCTTTGGATCACTAACCGCTACCGCAAGAACAAGGAAATCGAGTCACTGAAGCAGGCTGAAGCCTATCGGAAACTGGAATCTGAGTTTGAGGCGGCTTCGCAACAATCGTTGCAGGCACTTCAACAGCGTGTGATGGCAATTTACAAAACGGGGAAGGATGATAGGTTGGCCCGAATCATGGCCGAATTTGCAGCCTCTTATCCCTCGGCGACAGAGAGAATAAAGACTACCTACCCCGACCTGACCGAATCCGAACGCAATATCGTCATCTTGTCCTTCCTCGGTTTCAGGACAAAAGAGGAAGCCGAAATCCTGAATTTGAGCCTCAACACGGTGGAAAAATACCGCACCAACATCAAGAAAAAAGCCCATCACGAGCCCCTTTCCGACTTGATTAAATAAGGAAAACCCGTACTTCATGATTTTTCAATACATTGTATATCAGAAGAATATGATTTATTAAGCCAGAAAAAAACCGTACTTTCGCTATTTGCCAGTAAAAAATGCGGCTTTTTGATATACTTTTGTTGTATTGACTTTAATCAAATTTTCCTATGAAAAAAGTTACACTTATTCTCGCCATACTAATGGCAACAAATTTGGCCATAGGCCAAACGGATTATGATGTATTACCCTATTTTAGCGCAGGACCTTACGCGCATTATCTTGAAAACATGACACTGATGCGTAATGGAAATGTCTTAGCCGGCATTGCATTGTTGAATACTGATAATGGGGTGTTCCAAGACGTTCATGGATGGTGTTTTCTCAAAGTGTCAAGCGACGATATGCAAGTAGTTGATACCGCAATGATTGAAGACAGTTCTCTTCCATGGAAGGCGCTTTTGGAACCCGACCCTGACGGAGAAGGCTACCTCTTCGCCGCCATAAAACTGGACCAAATCTTGTCAAAATACTATCTAAGTATCTGTCATTTCGATGAAGAACTGGATTTTGATGTGGCCAATGAAATTAACGTACCTTTGGAAGATTCTGTTTCCTTAGGGTATGAGTACTATTATTTAGATGATAGCGACATCATTCTTTATTATCCTGTTATTGGACCTGATAGTATATTTGTCTTGTCGCGTTTCGGCCTCGACGGTAGTTTGAAGCACCGTCAGGTGATTGCTGATTCTCTCTGCCCCATCAATCAGTATTTTGGAAAAATAAAGCTCTTTAACAAGTCCCCAAAAGAGTATGTAGTAAACGGGAGACAGCTTATTCCTGTTCCTGGAAGTGGCGCTAGCTTGGCCTATTACCGTTATTGTGTTCTTGATTCTTTGTTTAGCATAGAAAATATAATACAATATGGGGAGCTTCCAGAATTCAACAATGTGTTATTTTCAGGTCTAGATGGTGACCATTTTGAAAGCCTTGATGATAGTACATACATTATCATGACAGGTTATAATCGTGGAGCTCATGAAAGAGGAGTGCAAGTCACCAAACGAAACAAGGTGACACATGAAAACTATAAGACAGTTTATTTTCGACACGATCCTACAAATTACTCGGTTGACTATATAATAGGCATTCGGAGATCAAGCGATGATTATTTGTATTTGGCATATTTCTGCGATGGAATTACAGTAATAAAGATGGACATGGGGTTGAATGTCATTTGGCAACGGTGTTGCCATAGTTCAACACAAAACGGATATGGTTACCGGCCTCGTGTTACTACAGAATCCATGCAAGCATTGGAAAATGGTGGATTGTCCATTGGAGGGTGGTACAATAATTGGGATTGGTCTGGTGTATTTGTCCTTACTCTCAGCGCGGAGGGCACAGGAATATCCGAAACCGAAACCTTCATCCGCCCCTACCTGTTCTACCCCAACCCCGCACAAGACCAGCTCTACCTGCATTACTCACCCGACGTGAAGCCCGTGCAAATCGAGCTCTACGACCTACAAGGGCGCCTTATACTCACACAACGCAAAGACCTGGAAAGCATGGACTTACAAGGACTCACTGCAGGACAATACCTGATGAAGGTCACCTTGGAAAATGGCAAAGTATTCACTGATAAGATTGTGAAAGAATAATCTTGTTCCAAAACTATATGAATATGAAAAAGGCCTTCCTTTTTGCATTCTTCTTGATTGCAGTTACAACGATGAAAGCTCAATTTATATGGGAACCCATCGATCATCAAGGCAATCGAACTCAGACCTATCCAAAGGTCACCGAAATCAACCCTGAAATCCAAGCCATACTAAACCAAGTAGATACTATAAACATTTACAACAGCATCGCTTGGATGCAACAATTCCTAAGAGAAGCTTATTCACCAGAAGCTTTACTCACTCAGAACTGGTTGATTGAACAATATGAGCAACTCGGTTTGGAACCTTCGATACACTACTTTATTGATAAAATTAACGACACGCTTGATGCCGGCAATGTCGTTGCCATTCAACGCGGCACGGTGTACCCCGATGAATACATCATCGTTTCCTCGCATTACGACCATAACAGTGGTCCTGGGGCCGATGACAACGCCTCGGGAACCGCTGGCGTACTGGAGGCAGCACGCATCTTAAGTCAATATTCATTTGAACGCTCCATCATTTATATTAATTTCAACGCCGAAGAGAATGGGCTGTTCGGCAGTATGGGATACGCCAAAGAGTGTGCTCGTCAGGATATGAATATCCTCGGCGTTTTCAATCTCGACATGATTGGCTGGTATCCGCCAGAGCTTGACACTGTGAAAATGTACACCTCGTGCTATCATCTCTCAAGGAATCTTTATGAATACTATACATCTGTGGCCAATCTGTATCTTCCCGAAACACCGACACTTTGGTTGACAAGCGGTGAAGAAGGCAAAAGCGACCACATAAGATTCTGCACCTATGAATACCCTGCCATTTGTCTTGCCGATGTTGAATATCTTTCTCAACACCCATGCTATCACAAGCCCTGTGATACCATAGGAAGTGGTGTAAACAACTTCAAACTCGCGGAAGCCTTTGTGAAAGCCACCATAGCGGCCACAGCCGAGTTGGCGAATGGCATTTTACCACCCCAGCATTTTGCGGCTACCTGCGACTCGACAACTGTTTATTTGAGATGGGACGAGGCCGAAAACACGAGTTATTACCGTCTGTTTAGGGACAATGTCCTAATTGCCGAATTGACCGAGACCGCTTTCGAGGATCATGAGGCCAACGATGGCCAAATGCATGACTATTATGTAGTCTCAATAAAGTCCGACGGAACAGAAAACAACGAATCCAATCATGAGAAGATGATGGTTTCACCTGCATTATCACTACCGTTCTACAATGACTTCAACGAAGGATCGCAAGGACTTAGACTTTTGGGAGATTTTTGGCAACACATACAACAAGCTGAAGACGACTACTATTGGGGGACGAGAGCATCATTTAATAAAGACACCAATGGTTTTATTTCCATTGCAGAAACGGATTGGTTTTCCATTCCTTCAAATGTTCCCAATGCCACCTTGAGTTTTGACTTTTACACATTAGCCAGTTGTTTTAATTATATCTACGACCTGATGACATCGATGGGGCGTTTCAATATACAAGTCACGACCGACCGTGTCCATTGGCATCTGTTGGACGCCATCTATTCCGGACAATGGAAGCATATTGAGTTTTCCTTAAACGACTATATCGGCGAGCCTTTTGTTCAGGTACGAATCCTTGCAGAAGACTTGAAGAACTGGATTCCTGTCAAAGAGATTTCCCCCACAAAATATCTATACGGAATCGACAACTTTACAATTGATTATTCTTGCGTGGGCATACCCGAAACCAAATGTAAATTGTTCACCTCACTTGATATCTGTCCCAATCCGGCTTCATCTCAAGTCGAAATCCATACCGATTTGGAGGATGCCTATCTATTGAGCGTCTACAACCTTATGGGAATCAAAGTAATGGAACTCAACAATTTCCATGACGGCAGCCTCAACATCTCCACTTTGCCATCTGGAGTGTATTTCATAAAAGCCACCCAATATGGCAAATCCATCTCAAAAAGAATCATAAAGAATTAGATTCATTCCTTCACCACCTTGTCCGAATACACCTTCCCATCCTCCATCGTGACCTTCATCAGGTACTGTCCTGCGGCCAGTCCTTGGACGTTCAGGTTCTCCAAACTCTTGTCTTGCGAAAGTGCCAAGCGACCCTGTAAATCGTAAATCTCAACTTGTTTGGGCTGCACATCAGGCGAATAATGCAGGTGCAGTTCGCTTTGCATAGGGTTAGGATAATAGGTATAAGGGCGCACATGGAAGCCCATTTCTTCAAGGTCTTCATAATTGTCCTTAATGACCACCACCGAAATGCTATTGGAACTATTCGTGCATGGGAATGAGGCCACAGCAACGCTCCCATCATCAAGTACCCTCATACAGGTACCATAATGAAATGTGTCTTCGGACAGGAAATGACGTTCCCATTGGATATTCAAGTCACCATCCAAGCGAAGTAGAGCCAAGTGGTTGTTTGCTCCAACGGTCGACATATAAGAAAGGTAGATAGTATTACTGTCAACCGCAATTGTGCTAATGGCTTCAGGCTGATGATAATAGCTTGAGTCGCCGACAAGTGCTGTTGCTTGCCTTACATGCTGCCTGTTGCGCTTTTCTAATAGTATCCATTCTAAGGTATAATAGGTTTGGGGATCCAGCCATCTATATTTGTTAACCTGAAGATAATACTGGTCGTCAATGGGCACGAACTGATCGTTCCAATTATGAGTATACCATTGACTCCCTTGATAGAAATAAAAACATCTCTCTTCTACAACATTGAAAAGGCTGTCCAATACATATAGACGAATAGGCGGATTGTCGCCACTATTGGCATCGTGGTTGCTTCCCCAATAGCAGTATTGCACTGGAGATTCGTTGAACATCCCCGAATGCCGTTCATGTAAATTGTCGAAATACCTTATTTGAGGGACTTCTGTTTTGCTTTTCAACGTGCCATCAAAGCCGATTCGCAAAAAATAGGTCATGAACGCCTCGTTGGGGTCATCTTTGATGCTGTAGGAAGCGATGATGTCACCGTTTGAGTCAACAAACGAATTGCATGAGTATAAGCCAGTAGGCATTTGCGGCAGTGCTGAAGAAGGGTCGATAGGAAGGATGGTGTCGCTGATGTAGTTTAGGTACATGTCGATGGCTCTCATCCTGAAAAAGAGTGTATCATCGGTTAGCACGAAATAGGCATAGACAAAATGGTCAGGATGTTCTGGATTGCGCTCGAACAGATGGGGGATGGAGCCAGTCATGCCATCATCATTAATGAATAACGAGTCTCTCACCACACCATCGGCAGAAAACTTGTAAAACACCATGCCATGAATCCAATTTGGAGCCGTATTGTCTCCTGTAATCATACAATTGTCAGTTGTTTTGTATGGTGGTGATGATAATTGATCTCCTGTAATCAAGCATTTGTCGGATGTTTCCACCGTATAGACCATGGTGTTCCAATAGCCGTTCTCATGCCAGAAATCTGTCACAATCTCTTGACCTTTAGCCAAGCCTGCCCATGTCGTTATGCCTAGAAAAAGCAGTGTCCTTTTCATCAGATGTAATGCTATTGTTTTCATAATGTAAGGATTTTAATGTATACACGTGCAAAACTAAACAAATTGATAGCTTTTGCCACACGGGTTGAACGAAAGTACGGGTTTTTGCAAACTGATAAAACGATATAGTATTGATACTTAATAATTTGAAAAAATAATAAGTACGGCTTTTTGACACACGATTAATTCGGCAATAGCATTCCTTTTTCGCTTCATTCGGGAAATCTTATTATTCAAACTCCGGATGCAGCTGAAGAAACTTCCTGTCATACTGCCTAATGCGGCTTAACGAACGCCTTGTCCAGACGAGGCGCAGGGCGTCGCGTTCCTCCTCGGTGAGGTGCCAGTCGATGTCGGTGGAGGCATGGAGGCGGTTGGTCAGCGAATAGAGCAACAAGGCCGCCGAAACGCTGATGTTGTAGCTCTCCGTGAAGCCGTACATCGGGATGCGGACATGCATGTCAGCATGCTCGACAGCATAGTCCGAGAGGCCGAGTTTCTCCGTGCCGAAGACCAAGGCGATGGGCTGGTCGAGCGGCAATGTGTCGGGTGTGAAGTCATCGCGGTGCGGACAGGTGGCTACAATCTTGTAGCCTTTCTCATGCAGTTGTTGGTAGGCCGTAGGCGTATTGAACTCGCCCTCCTCATAATAATACATATTGAGCCACTTCGTGCTGCCGAGCACCACATCGGGGTTGACATCATAACGGTTGTTGTTCTCCACGATATGCACGTCCTGGATGCCACGCAGATCACAGGTGCGCAACACCGCGCTGGCATTGTGCGGCTGGAAGATGTCCTCCAAGACGACGGTGATATGCCTTGTGCGGTAGTCCAACACCTCCTCGAAACGCTGCTTGCGCTCGTCGGTGATGAACTGGCTCAAGAACGCGAGCATGGCCGCATCGCGGGCGGCATTCTGCTGCAATTCAAGGCTCTGAACTTCCCTCCCGTCATACACAATGGATTTCTTCATGGTTTATTATTTGGACTGTGGGACTACGGGACAGCGAGACTGCGGGATGATGGGCAAGGGATGAAATCGGTGCCTCGCGTCTCACAGTCCCGCGTCTCGTAGTCCTTTTATGGAGTGCAAAAATACGAAAAAAGAAAAAAATGCAAAAATTTGGTTGAGGGTATGCCGAAAAAGCGTACTTTTGCACGCAAAATTTTGAAACGCTATGGCAAAACAAAACACAAAACAAGGAGACGAGAGACTTGAAAACGTCGAAGAAGCTTTAAGTAAGACCGAACTTTGGATTGAAAACAACCAGAAGACCCTGTGGATTATCCTCATTGCCCTGTTGGTCGTGGCCTTCGCCATCTATGGCATCACTAACTACAACAAGAAACGCAACGAGAAAGCCATGAACCTGAGCTATCCCCAGGAAATCAACTTCGAACAGAAAGCCACCCAAGCTGTTGACTTCGCCTCTTACTACATGGAGAATGAAGACTATGCCACCGCTTTGAACGGCGATGGTGAGAAGATCGGTTTCCTTGACATCGTCAAAGACTATGGTTCCACCAAGGCCGGCAAGCTCGCCGCTTACTACGCGGGTCTCTGCTACCTGAAGCAAGGCGACTACAACAACGCCATCGAATACCTCAAGAAATACACCAACGACGACAAAGTGTTGGCTCCTTTGGCCTTGGGTCTCATCGGCGACTGCTACCTTGAGCTCGGCAACCAGCAGGAAGCCGTGAACTATTACGAGAAAGCCGCCAAGAAGAACGCCAACGACTTCTCCTCACCGATGCACCTCGTCAAGTTGGGCATGACCTACGAGATCATGGGCAACTATGCCAAGGCACTGGAGACCTACAAGACCTTGAAGAAGGACTATCCGACGAGCAACGAGGCCTTCGAAATCAGCAAGAACATCGCCTATCTCGAAGAGAAGATGAAGTAAGGTTTGAAGTATTACAAGATAAACATCCTGACTCTCACGGGTCAGGATTTTTTTTGACATCCTATGGAGAATAAGATCAGAATCGCCTATTTCGGCACCCCTGAATTCGCCGCCTCGCAGCTGGAAGCCATCCTTGCTGCAGGCTATGAGGTTGCCGTCGTCGTCACCATGCCCGACAAACCCGCAGGACGCGGCCGCAAGATACAGTATTCCGACGTGAAGAAGACTGCTTTGGAGCATGGTCTGCCCTTGCTTCAGCCAGAGAAGCTGAGAGACCCCGAGTTTCTGGAACAATTGGCTTCCTACCAAGCCAACCTCTTCATCGTGGTGGCGTTCAGGATGCTGCCCGCCGTGGTGTGGCAGATGCCCGAGCTTGGTACCTTCAACCTCCACGCCTCACTCCTGCCCCAATACCGTGGCGCAGCACCCATCAACTTCGCCATCATCAACGGCGAAACCGAGACCGGCCTCACCACCTTCTTCCTCAACGAGGAGATCGACAAAGGTGCCGTCATCATGCGCGAGAAAGTCGGCATCCGCCCCGACGAGACCGCCGGCGAGCTCCATGACGAGCTGATGCTGCTGGGCAACAAAGTGGTTGTGGAAACCATCAAAAAGATTGAAACCGGACAAGTCATTGCCCAAACGCAGGAAACACTCGCCGAAGGAATGGCATTGAAACCTGCGCCAAAAATCTCCAAGGAGTTCTGCAACATCGACTGGAGCCAAGACTGTCAGACCGTCTACAACCACATCCGCGGCCTCTCACCCTATCCCGCTGCCCACACCCAGCTTGACTCAGCAAAGAATGAGACTATCGACCTGAAGGTCTTCTCCTCCGAAATCGAGCTTTGTCAACACGGGTTACCTGTGGGAAGCGTGGTCACCGACAACAAGAAACACCTCAAAATCGCCCTTTCTGACGGATTCATCAGTCTGACCATCGTCCAGCAATCCGGGAAAAAAGCCATGCCCATCGACGATTTTTTGCGTGGCACACAGCTCAATGGCCTATGGAAAACCGCTTTTAAATGAGAAAATTGGCTTCTTTTGGGGAAAATTTGCCGTTTTTTTGATAAAAATTGTATATTTTTTTTCAAAAACGCTTGCATATTAGAAAAATACATTACTTTTGTCGGGTAAAAGTTTAACCACTAATTAAATCTAATATGAATAAAGTAGAATTAATCAATGCCGTTGCCGAGAAGGCTGGCATGACTAAGGTCGATGCAAGAAAGGCTATCGATGCCATCATGGATGTCACAAAAGCTGAACTCAAGAAGGACGGCAAAATCGCCCTCGTTGGTTTTGGAACTATGAGCGTGACCAAGCGTCCCGCCAGACAAGGCCGTAACCCCAGAACGGGCAAGACCATCAAGATCGCTGCGAAGAAAGTCGTCAGATTCAAACCCGCCGCGAACATTCTGAAATAAGAATTTTCCATCACACAAAAAAAGCCGTCCTCAACGACGGCTTTTTTTATTGCCTTTCCGCGACAAGGAACCGTCCTTCTCGAACTGCAACACGCCATTGTCGACAAGGAAACGGATGGCATCTAGCACCTTATCCTCGGCAACATCGTGAAATTGTGACAAGACGTCTTTTATCGGCATCTGGCCCTCACTCATCACGCTTTCCAGCCTCTCCTCTATCGTCCCGTATGGAATCGGGGCTTTGTCTTGCTTGAGACAGACGTCGCATCGTCCACAGGTTTTCCGTGTCTTTTCGTTGAAATAGCGCAACAGCTGCACGCTGCGGCATTCCTCGTCGTTGTTTACGAAGTCGACGACCGCCTTCACGCGTTCCTCGGCGTCTCTCTTCCGGTCGTGATAGTTCTCCTTGGAAAGGCCAAAGTGTTTGGTATCCACAAACTCGGAAAGGAAAAGCACCTGCGGCTTGTCGTTGCGCGGCGCATACGAAAGGAAATGGTAGGCCTCCAGTTTCTTCAACTGTTCTTGCACCTTGTCCGCCGACAAGCCTGTCTTCTTCGCCAATCCCTCCTCGTTGATCTTTACGAAATCGGTAAGCACGCCAGGCAAGCTACGCAACATGCACTTAATCAACGCACCATATTGTGGATTGTTGACTTGAAAGCCATAGAGGTCGTCGCGCGAGGCCTTAATCATCACCTTGGAAGGCTCATCGAAACTGTCGGATAGGATGAGGAATCCCTCCTTTTCGAGGATTATCAGCGTGTGGTAGACCTCCAAGACAGAGAAACCGTAATGGTTGGCGAAATCGCTGATGACCAAGGGATAAGAGACATTCTCACCCGCCCCGACAGGAATACCGTAATAGTTACCCAGAGCATTGTATATCAACTTGATGCGCTCCAACTCAGGAAATGACTGTGCCAGATTCTCTTGCAACTTCGCAATGTCTGCTGGCGAAACCAAAAGAATAGCCTCGGAAGGCTTCAAGTCGCGCCCTGCACGGCCCGCTTCCTGAAAATAGGCCTCGATGCTGTCGGGCAGGTCCATGTGGATGACCAAACGCACGTCGGGCTTGTCGATGCCCATGCCGAAAGCGTTGGTGGCCGCGATGACCTTGACCTTGCCCTTCATCCAGAGATCCTGTCGTTCGTCACGTGTCTTGGCATCCAAGCCAGCATGATAGAAAGTCGCAGAGATGCCCACTGAATTCAGCCAGTCAGCGATGACCCGCGTCCGTTTGCGGTTGCGCACATACACGATGGCACTTCCCTCGATCATAGCCTCCAACTTACGACGCAACACACCATACTTGTCAGCCTCATGATACACATTGTAAGTCACATTCTTACGCTCGAAGCTGCTTTGGAAAACGTTCTTCTCTTTGAAGCCGAGACGCAGCTGAATATCGTCCACCACTTTGGCCGTCGCCGTGGCGGTCAAGGCCAGGACGGGCGTCTTGGGCATATATGGTCGGATGTCAGCAATCTTCAGATAAGGCGGGCGGAAGTCGTAGCCCCATTGCGAGATGCAATGCGACTCGTCGACGGCCAGCAGGCAGACCATCATCCGTTTCAGGGCTTCGAGGAAGGCATCGGTCTGAAGCCGCTCTGGCGAGACATACAGGAACTTCAGCCGACCATAGGCCGCCTGATTATAAGCCAGTTCCAGCTCATCGGGATGCATGCCAGAATAGATGGCAGCGGCAGGGATGCCTTTCTCCACAAGATGCGCCACTTGGTCTTTCATCAGCGCAATGAGCGGCGTAATGACGAGGCAAACACCCTCCATCGCCATGGCAGGCACCTGAAAACAGATGCTCTTTCCGCCACCCGTGGGCAGCAAAGCCAAGGTATCTCTTCCCGCCATCACCGAGTCGACGATGTCTTCCTGCAGCGGGCGAAAGCTAGGATAGCCCCAATATTGGGCCAATATGGCTCTGGTGGTTGCGCTCATGGAGTTCCGTATTCTTATTATGATGCTTTAATCTTCCCTCCTTGCCGCATCATGGCATCCCACCAGCGGGCAGGCATGAGGGCATGAGCCATCCTACCGACAAACGAAAAACGGCCTCTGCAATAACGGGCCTTGGGTCGGCGGCTGTTGACGGCACGGCTGATAGCCTTGGTGATGGCCGACGGTTTTGAAAGCATATTAGTCTTGTAGAACCAATCCATGTTATTGGCCCATTGGGTACCAGCCGCTTCGTAAGCCGTACCCGCCGAAGATTCCTTCAGATGCCGTGCCGCAATGACGCCCCAGTCGGTCTTGATGGCCCCAGGTTCTATCATCACCACGTCGATGCCGAAGGGCTTCATCTCCATGCGTAAGGCATCGCTGAAGGCCTCAACGGAGTATTTGGTCACGTTGTACCAGCCACCCATGTAAAACACCATCTTACCCGCAATGGACGAAGTATTCACGATACGGCCACTCCCCTGCTTACGCATATAGGGCAGCACCAATTGGGTCAGGCGGGCCAGACCGAAGACATTCACCTCCAACTGACGTCGAGCCTCTTCCAAAGGCACCGTTTCGATAGCTCCAAAGAAGCCATAGCCTGCATTGTTAATCAACACATCAATACGGCCTTCGGCTTGGATGACCGCCTCCACGCCTTGCTGCATCGAGGATTCGTCGGTGACATCCATCCTGAGGACCTTCACGCCATCGGCCTTCAAAGGCTCCATCAGCTCCACCCTACGGGCTGCTGCATACACACGATGACCTTGTCGGGCGAGAGTCTGGGCTGCATCGAAACCGATGCCACTGCTAGCGCCAGTGATTAAGATTACCTTTTCCGTTTTCATAATGATTGCAAAATTACATATTCCCTATGTTATTACCAAAGGATTCATGTTTTTTCACTATTTTTGCCGTTTCTTTTTGAACAGGTAGATGAGCCTTTTTATCACATAAAAGACGTGGGACGAAAGACGAAGGATAGAGGACAAAAGACGGTCCCAAGTCCTAAGTCCTAAGTCCTAAGTCCTAAGTCCCAAGTCCAAAGTCCTAAGTCCTAAGTCAAATAAATCTGTAGCTTAATTTTGAACATTTGCTTTAAGGTAGAACTACGATGAATACATACAAACACGAAGTGAAATACTACGAATGCGACCGCATGGGCGTGACGCATCACTCCAACTACGTCCGTTTCATGGAAGAGGCGCGTGTCGACTGGCTCGACCAGTTGGGCTACGGCTTCGAGAAGATCGAAGCGGAAAACGTCTTCTCGCCAGTTATCTCGATCTCCTGTGAATTCAAGCACCCCACCACCTTCAAGGACATCATCGAAATCGAAGTGAGTATCAGCAAGATGAGCGAGATGAAGTTTGAGTTCGACTACACCATGCGCACCAACGGCAAGTTGGTCTGCCTTGGACACAGTGTCCATTGCTTCATCGAAAACGGTCGCCCAGTGGCCATCTCCAAACGACTCCCCGAAATGTACAATACCCTGAAAGAACGCCTTTCAGAATAGCCGATTCCCGATGCATAAAGTCTTCGTACCCCTATACCGCTATTTTCACAGCCACAAGATACTGATGTATCTGATCATGGTTGTTAGCGCATTGGTTTTCCTCTTCTTCGGACTTAAACTGCACTTTGAGGAAGACATCTCGAAACTCCTGCCCACATCAAGTGTCGAAAGCCAGTTGGCCTTCAGTTCCATCCAACTCAAGGACAAGATTTACATTCAGGTGACCTCTGCCAATGAACCATTGTCGACCGAGGTCCTGACCCAACGTGCGGATGAGTTTATCGAATTGTTGCACGAGAAAGACTCGTCGAGTCATCTCATCTCCAATGTCTTATACAAGCTCGAACCCGAGACCGCCCTCAACGCCTTAGACTTCGTGCTGGATCATATCCCTTCCTTCATCGACACCACTGCCTATCGTGACTTTGAAAAGGCACTTGAGCCCGAAGCCATCGAGAAACAGATGTGGGTCAATTACGAGCAGATGATGGAAGACGAGACGGGCGACCTCACGCAGGCCATCATGTATGACCCTCTCAACCTCCGTGACGTGGTGCTCGGCGATGTGCTTCAAGGTGCAGTCGGAGGTCTCAACCTCATCAACGGCCATCTCTTCTGTCCCGACAGTACCGTAGCATTGGCCTTCCTTGCCCCCAGTTTCCGCTCCTTGGACTCGAAGTCCTCAGCCCAATTCTCCAAGATGCTTTCACAAGCTCAGAAAGAGTTTGACGCTGCCCATCCCGACGTGAAGGTGCATACCCACGGCGACCCCATCGGGAGTGTGTCGAATGCAGGCCGCATCAAGTCCGACCTTGTGGTGACGGTAGGCATCTCACTCGTACTCATCCTCTTACTCATCGGCTTCTGTTTCAGGAACTTCGACTTCCTTGTGAAGCTGCTGTTACCCATCTTTTACGGCACGGCCTTCTCGTTAGGCTGCATCTATTGGATCAAAGGCGAGATGTCGCTCATGGCCTTGGGGTTGGGTGCCATCGTGCTCGGTGTGGCCATCAGCTATACCCTTCATGTGCTCATCCACCACTTCTTCGTCGGCGACCCCGAGAAACTGCTGAAAGACGAATCCACACCCGTGTTCTTGGGCTGCATCACCACAGTAGGCGCCTTCTGTAGCCTGCTGTTTACTGACAGCGACCTGCTCCGCGACTTCGGCATGTTCGCATCTTTCGCCTTGCTGGGCAGCACTTTGTTTGCCCTCATCTTCCTACCGCATTTCCTGCCTTCCATCAAGGCCGACAGCAACAGCAAGACCTTCCGCCGCATCTCACGCCTCAACAACCTGCCTTTCGACAAAAAGCCTTGGTTCCTTGTGTTGATGGCTGTCATTGTGGTGGTAGGCATCATCTTTTCCCCCAAGGTGAAATTCGACAGCGACCTTCGCAACCTCGACTACAACTCACCTGAGGAAACCGAAGCCGAAAACCTATACAACGCCAAAAACAACGACGGATTCTATCACCTGTATTTCGCCACTGTCTCCACCGACATCGACGAGGCTTTGGAGGCCGACAAATCACTGATGGTGAAGCTCGATTCCCTGAAACAACAGGGGGCTATCCATGGCTATACCGACATCATCCCGAAACTTTTTGTGACACAAGCCGACCAAAAGCAACGCATCGCTGCATGGAACAGCTTCTGGACTGAGGAACGCAAAACCTACGCTATCGCCCAAGTCGACAAAGGGGCGCAAGCATTCGGCCTCGACCCAATGATGTTCTACGACTTCAAAGACCTTTTGGATGCCGACTATGAAGCCGCCTCGCTGATGGAAAGCGGCGTGGTGCCCGACAACCTCTTAGGTAACTTCATCGAATGCAATGCCGACAACCAATATATGGTGTTCACCGATGTCTCCATGGACTTCGACGAGAAAGACATCGCCACCGACGCTTTGGTCACCAACCCCAAGACCTTCGTGCTGGAGCCTTTCTACTATTGCAAGAGCATGGTGGAGGTCATCAACGACGACTTCAACATCGCTGTATGGATATCCTCACTGTTTGTGTTGCTGATATTGTTGATCTCGTTCCGCAACCTCATCACCGCCCTACTGTCGTTCATTCCGATGGTGCTCAGCTGGTTCATGGTGCAGGGTTACATGGCCATTATCGGGCTGGAGTTCAACCTCATCAACATCATTATTTCCACCTTCATCTTCGGTGTGGGCGTCGACTACAGCATCTTCATCACCGAAGGCTTGCTCACGCAGGCGCGTACAGGCAATTCGGACGTGCTCACTTGGCACAAAGTGGCCATCTTCTTCTCGGCAGTCATCCTCGTCATCGTGGTGGCCTCGCTTCTCTTCGCCGTTCATCCCGCCATCCGATCCATCGGTCTCAGCACCCTCATTGGAATGGCTTCAACGATAATGATTTCCTATGCACTCCAACCGTTTGCATTTTGGCAGCTGATGAAGTGGCCTTGGTATAAGAAGCGTGTGATAAAGGGCGGACAGAAAAAATGAATTATTCCTCCCCAAGTCACCCATTTCCCTTAAACAACATAATGGCTACTCTACAATCTCGGCAAAGAGATTTTTGGCGGTAATTTCGCTGTGTATCAAGGAGGAATGCAATCCTTTTGACAATCCTTTTGGAGTAACAAAAGTGAAGACAATGCCTCTTGTAATGCCAGTAAGTTCCATGAAGAGACTTTTGCGCTCCAATAATGTTTGTCCATATGCTTTTGTTATGTTATAAGGAATCTCGGAAAACTTCATCTCAACAAGATGGATAATCTTGTCAGCTCTCTTGATCACCAAATCAATTTGTCCACCTTTTCTTTGGTCGCCCTTCGACGGCGTGAACCGCCATGACGAAGCGTCGGTAGCCATACCCGAAATGCCTAGGCCTTGCTTGATATGAGGCAGATGACGTAGGCAAACTTCCTCAAAGGTAAAACCCTCCCAAGAAGCAACTCCACGGTCGGTATAATGATGCTGCCAGTAATGCTCGTCTCGCGAACGATTTCCCTCAACATAACGGAAATAGAATAACGTATAAAAGTCAGCCAAACGATATAGCGTAAGTTTGGTCTTGTTGCCAAACTGGGCATACGAAACAATAAAGTCACAGCGTTCAAGGTTTTCAAGCATCTTTGAGAGTCCACCACCGCTGAATCCCGTTCCCTTTTCTATCTCATCACGTGTAAAGCCTTCTCTTTTGTTTGAAAGTAATTTCACAATGGAAATATATCGGTCTGCTTTATTGAAAAGGGCGCTGTACAGTTCGTTGAACTCATCGCTCAAATCACCTCCACGTCGATAGATTAACGAATCAACGTTTTGAGGTAGACTTAGAGAGGGACGTAATAGACTCAGGTAATATGGCACGCCTCCGAATAGCATATAACATTGCAAAATCTGGTAGTCATCCCAGTCGAAGCCGTGTTCTATAAGATAGTCCTTACATTCGTTCAAGTAAAAAGGTCGCAAGTATATCTTATGAGTAATCCGGTTGTGAAGCCCTCCTTGGTTGTCCTCTAGTTTTTCCTTCATCCAGCTGGTGGCACTTCCACAAGCGACAAACACGATGTCATCACGGTTTTGCACCCAATTGGACCAAAAATATTCTAGCTCGTCGACAAACTCGCTACCTTGCGTGTCAATCCATGGCATCTCATCAAAAAAAACGACTTTTCTTTTTTCCTTACATTGTTGCAAGTATTCTTCCAACTGCAAAAAAGCCTCGTGCCAGTTTTTCAGTTTGGGAATGTTTTTGTCACCTGAATAAATAGACAAGGCTTCTCTGAAGTTTTGAAGTTGGACATTTTTCTTTTGACGATGTGCTCCCACATAGTGAAAGCTGTACGCATCGTTGAAGAAACGGCGGACCAAAAATGTCTTGCCGATACGACGACGGCCATACATAACAACAAACTCTGAGCGGTTGGAATCCAGAGCCCATTGAAGTTCCGCCCATTCCCGTTGGCGTCCAATTAGTTTTTCTTCTTTTATCATCTGTTGCAATTTTGATGCAAATCTACAACAATATTTCAAATCAACAATGGGTTTTTTGTCCAAATCTACTAAAAAAATAGAGATTTGGACGAAAACTAAACGATTTTTATCCAAATATATGGTAAAAACATTGGATTTGGACAAAAATAGAAGTTATCTAAATGAACATATCGGCTTGGAACTACTTGAATCCAATAGGGTGTTTATCCTTTTGAAAGATTTCTAAAAAAACCGTATTTTTGCAGACTTTTTGAAAACCATTTGTAATGCAAAGAACAAATGAACTCGATAGCCTGACTTTCGCCGCAATGCTGCGCCAAGGCGCGGTGCAACTGGGCAGGGACAAAAAGGTCATCAACGATCTCAACGTCTTCCCTATCCCCGACGGCGACACGGGCGACAATATGCTGATGACCCTCAAGGCGGGCTGTGCTACCTTGAACGACCAACTCGGCACCCTTTCTGAACTGGCCTCAGCCGCTTCTTCAGGTATGTTACTCGGCGCAAGAGGCAACTCCGGTGTCATCCTCTCACGCATTTTTGCGGGTCTCGCCAAAGGTCTGCAAGGGGTCATCGAAGCTGACACGAAAGCTTTTGCCAATGCTATGCAATCCGCGGTAGAAGAGGCTTATAAATCCGTCCCCGTTCCTGTCGAAGGCACCATCATCACCGTGCTGCGCGAGGGTGTGGCAGGTGCCGATGCAAGTTTGGACATGAATCACTGGTTCGAGTCCACTTTGGATGCCATGCAAGTCTCCCTCGACCATACCCCTGAGCTATTGCAAGTACTGAAAGATGCTGGCGTGGTCGACAGCGGTGGTGCGGGACTGCTGAGCATCTTCCGTGGCATGAACGATGCCTTGAACGGCATTATTTCTGAGGAAGAAATCGCCCCGACAACAATTGCAGCACCCACCGTGGAACTCGACAAATTCACCGAAAACAGTACCCTGGAGTTTGGCTACTGCACGGAGTTCCTGCTCCGTCTGATGCGCTCCAAAATCGATTTGGACACCTTCGACGAAAAGGAAATCCTTGACTATCTGAACCGCGTCGGCGAGTCGGTGGTGGCCTTCCGTGAAGGCACCATCGTGAAAGTGCATGTGCATACCTTCACGCCTGGAGTAATTCTCAACGAGATGCAGAAATACGGCGAGTTCCTGACCATCAAGATTGAGAACATGGCGCTGCAACACCACCAATCGACGAACCAAAACAATGCTTCGTTCAAGCTACCGCCCAAGCCCTACGGCATCGTGACCGTGGCCTCAGGCGACGGGCTCATCCAAGCCTTCCACGAGATTGGCGCGGATGAAGTGATTGCTGGTGGTCAGATGATGAACCCATCGACACAGGACTTCCTGGATGCCTTTGCCCGCATCAACGCGCAACACATCCTTGTCTTCCCCAACAACAAGAACATCAAGATGGCCGCCGACCAGGCAGCCGAACTCTATAAAGACGCTGACATCCATGTAATTCCGTCGACCACCATTGGCGAAGGCTACTATGGTATCGGCTACATCGACCGCGACAATCCCAATGTTGATGAAATCATCGCCAGCGTCACCGAAATCATGCAATCCGTGGTGACAGGCATGGTATCCACCGCCATCCGCGATGCCGAAGGCGAACAAGTGAGTGTCCACACGGGCGACTATGTGGGCTACAGCGGCAAGCAGATCTTGTCCGACAGTCCCGACCGTGAAACCGCTGCCAAAGCCCTCATCGAGCGCCTTGGTGCCGCTTCGCGTGATGTGATGCTGGTATTCTATGGCGAGGATGTCACTTCAGAAGAAGCGGAACGCCTCGTCGCAGACCTGCAAACCCAATATAAAAACCTTGAAATTATGTTGAACAACGGCGCACAGCCGGTTTATGATTATATTTTCGTATTATGTTGACATTCTTTAGCGACACTGATTGCGACATCACTCCCAAGGAGTGCGCCGCGTACGGCATCAAAATGATTAGTATGCCTTATACCGTGGGTGAACAAGTGATTTACCCCTACATCGACTTCGACGAGTTCGATTCCCACAAGTTTTACGACATGCTCCGCGCAGGCACCATGCCGACCACCAGCGCCATGAGCGAAGAGGCTTATATCCAATATTTTGAGCCTGAATTTGCCGCTGGCAACGACATCCTCTACGTGCATTTCTCGTCTGCCACTTCCAACACTTTCAACATCATGTATCAGGCATTGGAAAAGTTGAAGCAGAAATACCCCGAGCGCAAGTTCTATGAAGTTGACACCTTAGGTATTACGGCATTGTCCTACAACATCGTGCTCGAATGTGCCGAGATGTACAAGGCAGGCAAAACCGCCGAGGAAATCGTGGAATGGGCCAAGGTGGAAGTGCCGAAGTTCCCGATGTACTTCTTCGCCGATGACCTGAAGTTCTTCCGCCGTAGCGGTCGCGTGAGCGGCTTGGCAGCCACCATGGGCGGCTTCATCGGCATCAGACCCATCATCTACTTGGACAACGAAGGCAAGATGGTATCCATCGGTAAGGAAACGGGCCGTACCAAAGCCATCGCCCGCTTGGTGAAATATGTTGAGGAACTCGGAGAGGATGTAAAGGCTCACCGCGTGGTCATTGGCCATTCAGATGCTCCCGACATCGCCGCCGAGGCCGAGCGCCAACTGAAAGAGAAAATCGGTGAAGACTTAAATGTCATCACCGTTCCTGTCAATCCAACCATCGGAAGCCACTGCGGGCCTAACGCCATCGGCATTTGCTTCCATGCCAAGCATCGTTAAGACATGATCACTGTCGAACAGGTACTGACCAAAAAACAGCAGAAAGAATTTCTGGATTTTCCGCTGAAACTCTACAAGGGCAACCCTTACTTCACGCCGCCTTTGTATATGGACGAGAAGAAAATCTTCCGCAAGGACTTTGTTTACAATGACATGTGCGACACCATCCATTTCAACGCCTACAAAGACGGCAAAATGGCAGGTCGCATCTCGGGTATCATCCAACGTGCCGCAAACGAAAAAACCGGCAAGAAACAGGTACGTTTTACCCACTTCGATGTCATTGAGGATGAAGAGGTTGCAAAAGAGCTCTTCAAGACACTAGAAAACTGGGCACGTCAGAAAGGCATGAACGAGGTCGTGGGTCCTTTGAGTTACTCCGACTTGGAACGCGAAGGACTGCTCATCGACGGCTTCGACTATCCTGCCACTTTCGAGGAGACCTACAACCATCCTTATTATCAAACCTTTATTGAGGGTTTGGGATACCAAAAGGATGTCGACTGGACGGGTAGCCGCCTTCGCGTTCCGAAGGACTACGACGGCGAGGTCGACAAGTTGGCCGCCTTCGTGATGAAACGCTACAACCTGCATCTCGGTACGGCACGCAACACCAACGAATTCCTCAAGAAATACGCCGACGGCATCTTTGAGTTATTGGATAAGTCCTACGAACTACTTTACGGGACCGTGCCATTCACCGAAGGCATGAAAAAGATGATGATTGACAACTTCAAGCTCATCATCGACATCAAGTATGTCGCTGCTATCCTCGACGAAAACGACAAATTGGTCTGCTTCGGCTTGGCCTTCCCTGCCATCGCCGATGCGGTTAGACCCTCTGGCGGCAAACTCACTCCAGCCACCTTGATTCGATTGCTCAAAGCCCTAAAAAAGCCCAATGTCATCGACCTCTGCCTCATCGGTGTCGACCCCGAATGGCTCAACCGCGGCGTGAGCATCATCATTTCCGCCGAAATGATGAAGATGCTCAAAAACGTCGAGTTTGCCGAGACCAACATGAACCTGGAAGAAAATTACGCGATACAGAACCAGTGGAAACGTTTTGACGAACAGAAGATCAAACGGCACCGCTGCTATGTTAAAAAGTTGAGAGTGTAGAGTTTAGAGTTGAGAGTTATGATTAAGATTATAATAGACTGTTTCGGTGGTGACCACAGCCCAGAGGCCAATGTGGACGGTGCCTTGGCTGCCATGGCCCAATTGCCTGACCTGCATCTGATTCTTACAGGCGACGAGGCCACACTTCAGAACTGCCTGAAAGGCAAGACCTACGATGCCTCGCGCCTCGAGATCGTCCATGCGCCTGAGGTCATCGGCTGCGAAGAGCGTCCCATCGACGTCATCCGCCTGAAAAAGGAGAGTTCGATGATTAAGGCAGTGCGGATGCTCCGTGACCAAGATGACATCAACGCCATGGTGAGCATTGGCTCCACTGGCGCTCTTGTCGCCGCTGCCTTGACCCGCATCGGGCGTGTGAAAGGTATCATTCGTCCCGCCTTCTGCCCTATCTTGCCCACCATGGACGGGGGCATCGTCGGCATCTGCGACAGCGGTGCCAATGTAGAGGTCACACCTGAGCATCTGCGACAATTTGCAATCATGTCGAGCCTCTATATGAAACACGTCTATAACATTGAAAAACCGCGCATTGCCCTGCTCAATGTTGGAAAAGAAGCAGAAAAGGGGGACGAGATTCGACAAAAGGCACACATTTTGTTGAGTGAGACCCCCGAAATCCATTTTGTGGGTAACATGGAGAGCCGTGACTTGCTGTCGGGCAACTATGACGTGGTGGTTTGCGACGGTTTCTCGGGCAATGTGCTGGTGAAGACTACAGAAGGTACCGCCTTGGAACTATTGAAGAAGTTGAAGAAGGACATCTATTCGAAGTCGATTTACAAATTAGGTGCGCTGCTGATGAAACGGATGTTTATGGAGGAGAAGGAGTTCATGAACTACCAGAACTACGGCGGCAGCGTGCTGCTCGGCACCTCAAAGACGGTGGTGAAAGGTCACGGCTCCAGCAAAGCGACAGCTGTGGAGAAATGCATCGAGCAAGCCTACAAGATGGAGGTCAGTTCACTTTCGTCAAAGATGGAAGAAATCATCATGAAGTATGAACATTATGAATATTAAATAGTTAGATATGTACGAAGTAGTAAAAACCACCCTAGCGCGTCAGCTGCGCATCGACCCAGAGCGGGTCACACTCGACGCCCAAATCAAACGTGACCTCGGAGCCGACTCCGTCGACATCCTGCAACTGCTTATGCGTCTTGAAGACGACTATGGCATCACCATCCCTGACCAGGCCTTGGCCAAGTTTGAAACCGTCAACGATGTAGTCACCTATTTAGATAACCTTCCGAAATGAAACGCTTCAGTCTGATTATCATTGCGCTGCTTTTCTCTGCCGTTGCCTTTGCCCAACAGACTTTCGACACCGATTTCACCCAAGTCAAAATGATGAAAATCTCGGGCAAGACTACCGACAAGGCCGGGCATATCGTTTTTGACGGCAAAGACCATTTGACCATGACCTATTCCATTCCCGAAGGGGACTTCTTTATCGTTGAAGGCAACATGGTGAAAATCAACATGGATGGCAAGAAAGCCGAACTCGACGCCGAAAAGGTGAAGATGGTCAAGCTGCAACGTGCCACGCTTTTGAACTGTCTTTCAGGCAACTGGGAGCAGGCCGCCATCGACAACAACGCCGAGACTACGATTTCGGAGAACAACGGCTTCCGCAACATTCTCATCAAGGCGAAAGGTAAAGTGCCGAGAGGCGGTTATTCCTCCGTGGAGCTCACCTATCGCCTGTCCGACAATGTGTTGACCAAGATGGTTTTGGAAGAGGCCATCGGCATCATCAACACTTACGAGATCAAGTAAGTATTTGCATTACAGAAATAAAGCGCATCTCCATCGAGGTGCGCTTTGTTTGTATCATTCCGGAATCGGATACGCTTCATATAGGATATCGTGCAAGGAAGTGCGAGTGCCTAGCCGAGCCAGTTTGTTGGGTTCTGCATTGGGACAAACGCGGTTCGACAAAAAGATGATGACCGTTTTGTTTTGCGGGTCAGCCCAGACAAAGGTACCCGTAAATCCCGTGTGTCCATAGCCTTTCATCGAGCCCAGCTTCGATTCGGTGCATGAGCCCTTCTTGTCGATGGGCAGTTTGTCGAAGCCGATGCCACGTCGATTGTCATTGGTAGCGGCAAAAGGAGCACTGGTGAAATAGCGCACCGTTTCGGGCTTCAGATACCTGACACCATGATATTCGCCCTCGTCAAGCAACATCTGCATGAGGACAGCAAGATCTAAGGCATTGGAGAACAGGCCTGCATGACCCGACACCCCACCGAACATGGCAGCGGCTTGGTCGTGTACATCGCCCCAAACCAGCTGCTTACGGAAAACGGTGTCATTTTCAGTAGGGGCAATCTGCTCTCGCGTGAAGTGGTTCAAGGGCTGATAACAGATATGGGTCAGATTCATGGGATAATAATACTTCTCATTCAGATAGTCTTGGATGCTCTGGTTGGTGAGCAGTTTCACAATCTTCGGCATATAGTAGAAGCCCATGTCGCTATACAAATACTTCTTCTTCCCCAGTGGCGACTTCGCTACGGAATCGAAAATCTGGTCTACATAGTCATTGACAAGATAAAGGTTCTCCGCCACTCTGATGCTGTGGCTTTCGTCCATCTCGTCACTATAGAACTCCTCCATCGGGCCGTTTTCATCCACCGTCACTTTATAGAACGGGATCCAAGCCTTCAGTCCTGCCTGATGCGTCATGATGTCAATGAGTTTCAACTTCCCATGGTCCTTGCCTTTCAAATAGGGAAAGAAATCGGCCAAGGTCTTGTTCAGGTCAATCAAGCCGTCGTCATATAACTTCATGACAGCCAAGGTGGAAGCGAAGATCTTTGTACAAGAAGCGATGTCGTAGAGGTCATCGGGCTGCACCTGATGGCCACCGCCGTAAGTAAAAGTGCCGAAGCACTTGTCGTACACCAAATTGCCGTCTTTCAGCACCACAATCTGACAGCCCGGATAGGCACCACCTCTGATGCCGGCCTTGGCTACCGAATCCAGCCGGTTTTCATATTTTTCCTCCATTGTTCCAAAAGGAAATGCCGGAACGGGTTTATCCGGAATCGCCGGCTCGTATGAAGACGGCTTCAAAGTGGGGACCTCTTTCCAGGGGAAGTTGTATTGTTCCTTTACGGATTCCTCGGGCACGATGCCGTCACCGCAACTGAACTTGGACACAGAGACAGGCAACGTCCCATGGGCCACCAACTCACCCGAAAGCAGTCTCACCACTGCGTCAACGGCAGGCACCTCATCCTGATAGGCCACCACGAGTCCCTTCACGCTGTTGTTGATACGGAACCTATCCAAGGCATACGGACAAGCAAAAAGGTTGAGAATCACGTCGTTTTGGGCCACAAGTCGGTTGAAGAAGTTCACCGTTGCCTCATTGATTCCATAATCCTTGTCGGCAAACATCGTTGTCTTCTCAATGCTGACCACCACCAAATCGTAAGCCTCCAACTTATTCAGCCATTCCGCTGTCTTTGAAGCTATTTCCTCTTTCCTTGTCACAAACGAAGTGGTGCTGTAGCCACGTTCGATTAGACCAGCATTCACGTCGTTCTTGGTGTTTCCAATGGTCACCACAGCGATACTCTTGTTGTTGACCAGCGGTATTACCTCATTGTCATTGCGCAGCAAAGTGACAGCCTCGTCATACAGCTGCTGACGCAGCCTCGTGTAGGCATCCTTCTTCAGGTCACTCATTAGGTTGGTAGTTGAAACCGGATAATATCGGTTCAAGCCCGCGCGGTACTTATATCGAAGGATCTTCTTGCAGCTCTCTTCCAATCTGGCAGCAGCCACAGTGTTGTTTTCCACGGCATCCTTGATGGTCTTGATGGCAAAAGGCACGTTGGTAGGCAGAATCAGCACGTCGTTGCCCGCCATGAAAGCCGCATACGGCACGCTATCCTGTCTCACTTTCTCCGAAACGCCTTTCATGTCGAGGCCGTCGGTGAAGATCAAGCCATCAAATCCCATCTCTTTCTTCAATAGGTCGGTAATCACCCCGTATGAAAGCGAGGAAGAAGTGTTCTGGACTTTCTCAATGGCAGGAAAATACAGATGGCCGACCATCGCGCCGTTCACACCACTCTCAATCATATATTGGAATGGAGCCAATTCTATGTCGCGCACTTCTTCCATCGTGCGAGTCACGGTGGGCAAGGTCAGATGCGAATCGGTGGCTGTATTTCCATGACCAGGAAAGTGTTTCATACTGGTTATCAACCCTTTGCTTTGCATACCAAGCGCGTATGCAGTAGCTTTCTCTCCCACAGTCTGTGGGTTCTCACCAAAACTACGCATCCCGATAATCGGGTTGGCCGCATTGGAGTTGACATCCGCGACAGGAGCGAAATTCACATGGATGCCCATGCGCTTGCATTGCTCAGCCACCTGCTTACCCATTTCATAAATCAAGGCGTCATCAGTAATGGCACCTAAAGTCATCTGATAAGGATAAGCTAAAGTCTTGTTCACCCTCATGGCCAAGCCCCATTCCGCGTCGATGGAGACCATCAAAGGGGTCTGTGCCAAGGCCTGCCACTCGTTGGTCTTCTCGACTTGAGCCTCGGCATCAGCTCGGAAGAAGCAAACACCTCCAATGTTATACTTCTTGATGTACTTCGCCACATCCTCATAAAACGGTTTGCTGGGTTGGTTGGCACGCATACAAATCAGCTGCGCCACACGCTGCTCCAAAGTGAGACTGTTATACACCGAATCCACCCAGTGTGACTCCACATCCTGAGCAAAAACTTGACTGACAGATAATGCCAGCACAAAGAAACCTAATAAACACTTTTTTATACTCATATAACTAAATTATTTTCAGAATGATATATTATTTTTATTAAACCAATTCTTTAAGTCTTCCCAGTCGTAGGGTTTGCATACAATCGTCTTGTCTGCATCCAACAAAAAGACCGTCGGTGTGGAAGTGATATGGTAATCCAAAAAGGCTTTACCCTCCCAACGCAAATCATCATAGAAATGGTATCCTGGCAAGCGCATTTTTCTCACTGACTTTATCACTTCCTCCTGTTGGTCCGCTAGTGCAAAGGTAACCAATTCAAAATCAGTATTTAAGTTTAAATGTCTTCGCAACTGCACCAGAAAATCATGGCAATAGTCGCAATCCGTTGACCAGAAAAAAACAATCGTTCTCTCAGCGGAGGATTCATACAAATGATAAGGTTCGCCTTCAATTGTAAAACCGGAAAAATCCAGAGCTTTTACGCCCACTTTCACCCTCTGATAAGGCTCAGTGATAGAATCCAAACGTAAGCCTTCCTCTATCGTAACCTCTCCTTCAAATAACATAGGATAATTCAATAGATAATCAACCACTTGCATTCTTCCCATATTCGTATATCCATTCAACATAAACTCCAAAATGTACTCATAAACCCTCATGTTTACCTTGGCCTTTTGGAGGAGATCGCCAATGCACACCATCGAAAGGCTGTCGAAGCTTGCCATGTCGCCATCAGTAGCCGTTTGAAACAGGTAATCCACCATCCGCGAACTGAAGGCTTTTGATGAAATCAAGGCGGTGTCGTTGAAATCCACATCGCTCCAATTTTCCATCGAAGGCCTTTCTTGAGCCATCAGACCTAAGGGAAAGCAAAGGCAAACCAATGCAAATAGAACTCTATATATAAATTTGATTAACAATTTATTTAATATCTTTATTTCAAGTCTAACTTTAACTGAATTGCCATATTGAAAGTCATGCGATGAAGCGGTGTGGGACCATAATCGGCGATGGCTTTTTTATGCTCCGGCGTAGGATAGCCCTTATTCTTCTTCCAATTGTAAACGGGGTATTCCTCTCCGTATTGTTCCATCATCATGTCCCTTGTCGTCTTTGCCAGGATGGAGGCTGCAGCAATCGATTGATACATGGCATCACCTCCCACAATGCAGACATGCTTCAGTTTCTTGTAAGGATTGAAACGGTTTCCGTCTATCAGCAATAACTCGGGTTGAAGCTTTAGTTCATCTAAAGCCCTATGCATCGCTAAGAATGAAGCATTTAAGATATTGATTTCGTCTATCTCTTTTGCGGTGACAATCCCTATCCCATAGGTCAAAGCCTCCTTCATGATCAATTCACGAAGTTGCATCCTTTTTTTCTCCGTCAGCTGCTTGGAATCATTCAGTTCGGGGTAATCGGCATCTTGTTTCAGAATCACGGCAGCGGCCACTACGGGACCCGCCAAACACCCTCGCCCGGCTTCATCGCATCCCGCCTCGACCTTATCGGAATAATGTGTGTTCAACCCCATGATTTACAGCCATTTAAAGTAATACTGGTCGGCAAAGATCAGCAAAAGGAATAAGGCCAGGAAGAGATTGGCCCACCCAGTTCTCCCCATATAAGAGAACGCGTATGACACCATAATAGACAAAACAATGAAAATCAGACCATTCATAAGGACATTGCCATCCATAAAGAGAAGCAACACACCAAAGAACGCCATGATCGTGGTCATGGAAATCTTGATTCTCACTGCTACCGTCTTCTCGAAACCGGCATTATTGCTACCGAAAAAGAGAAACAATGTGGCCACCAACAAGAGTGCCAAAAGTATGATAATCCTCAAGTTAAAGCCTTTAACCGAGAAATGCAACACGGAGAAATACTCCTTATAGCCCATCATCATGCTCTGGAAATCGCCGAACAAAAAGACCCCGACAAAATATAAGAAGTACACAAACAGGAAACCGAAAATCGGAATCAGTTGCAGTCGGATAGAACCTTTCTTAGCGATAGGCAGAACTATCATCACCCAGAGAATCAATAGGATAGACGGGAAATAGCACATGGAAGCCAAAGCAAGACACACTCCAACCTTCAACAGATTCATCTCGGCATTGGGCATCAAGTAGGTATCAAATAAATTACTGATTATCAATAATATGAAAAACACTGACAAGGCAAAAGGATAGAACTGCGTCTGCGTCCTGGTCATGCTCATCAGCAGAATGAACACGAAAGCGCCCATGGTACTCACCTTGCCCACAATCTGGTTTTTCACCAGCATCGCGTTGAAAAACAAGGTCTCAAACACCAGCAATACAAAGACAAAAGTATGTTGGGCGATGGGCGAAAAGTCAAGCAAGTTGTCAACTAAATTGAAAATCGGAGTGACGGGACTATCCAACCCCATGGTCATCTTCCCTGACACGAAGGCAGGAATCCATAGGGCAATCGCCAGCAAGGCAATCACCACATACTGAATGGCATAACTCTGTCTGAAAAACTTTATCATTGCATTCTCATCAAATCAAGTCCAATGTCATGGCGGTAGTTAATGCCCTCGAAGCGGATCTTCTCCACCTCGCGGTAGGCGATGCCCCTCGCCTCTTCGATGCTGTCGCCATGCGCCGTCACCGCAATGACGCGTCCACCCGCTGTGACCACGTTCTTGTCGGCATCAAACGCTGTGCCAGCATGGAATGCGACGACATCCTTCAGTTTGTCCAACCCGCTCAATATCATACCTTTCTTGTAAGCTTCAGGATAGCCGCCAGAGACCATCATCACCGTGACGGCCGTCTTCTCGCTTTTGGCATAATGCACCTCGTTTAAACGACCCTCCGCACAGGCCATGAGTAAGTCAGCGAAGTCGCCCTCGATGCGAGTCATCACGGCTTCCGTCTCCGGGTCGCCCATGCGGACATTATATTCGATGACGTACGGATTGTCGCCATCATTCATCAAACCCAAGAAAATGAAGCCTTTATAGTCGATGCCTTCGGCTTTCAAGCCTTTGAGGGTCGGCTTTACAATACGTTCCTCTACCCTGTTCAAAAACTCAGGTGTGCAGAACGGGACTGGCGAGACAGCTCCCATGCCGCCCGTGTTCAGGCCTTGGTCACCATCACCGATGCGTTTGTAGTCCTTGGCTTCAGGCAACAACACATAATGCTCACCGTCCGTCAACACAAATACAGAAACCTCAATACCTTTAAGGAATTCCTCTATGACCACTGTGGCTGAAGCTGCACCGAATTTGCCGTCAAGCATCCTCCCCAGTTCGTCCTTGGCTTCCTGCAAGTCATTGAGAATCAGCACACCCTTACCTGCTGCAAGGCCATCAGCCTTTAACACGTAAGGAGCTTTCACATTTTCGAGGAACCTATAGCCTGCCTCCACATTGTCTTTGTTCACCTTAAAACATCTCGCCGTCGGCACGCCATACTTCTCCATGAAGTCCTTGGCAAAGGCCTTGCTGCCTTCCAACTGGGCGCCACGCTTGTCGGGACCGATGATCTTCACTCCTTTCAGCTCGCCATCCTCTTTGAAGAAATCGACGATGCCGTCCACCAATGGCTGTTCAGGACCGACCACCACTATATTAATCTCTTGCTTTAAGCAAAACTCCTTTACTGCCTTAAAATCAGATGGTTTTATATTGACATTAACACCCACTTGCGCTGTTCCGGCATTACCTGGAGCGATGAAGACATGAGCTCCTTCACTCTGTGCCAACTTCCATGCCAAAGCATGTTCGCGCCCCCCTGAGCCGAGTACCAAAATATTGCGTCTCACCGCGGTGATGTGCTGCCCTTGGACTTCCTTCCAATCCACAGCCTCCTTCTCAAAATCAGTAGGATACATGACTATTTTTTCCATATCTATTCTTTTATTGCTTTCATTAGACAATTCCATATCCCATTTGCCGCCTTGTCCCATGAGAAGTCCTTGGCACGTTCCCTGCCCTTCTCAATTAAAGACTCGCGTACACTCTCGTCAAGCATCTCGGTCATGCCTTCGGCAATGGAGGCCTCACTGAACGGGTCGACAAGCAAAGCCGCGTCATCAGCCACCTCGGGCATGGAAGTCACATTGGAGGTGATGACGGGTGTGTCGCACTTGAATGCCTCCAAAATCGGTATTCCAAAGCCCTCAAAATAAGACACATACGCTGATGCCAAGGCCGAGGCCGTCACCAAATGCAGGTCTTCTGCACTCAGGCGTCCGGCAAAGATCACCTCATCCTTGAAGCGCATCTGACTGTAAGCCTGCTCGATAGGCTCCGACCACCAACGCTTCTCCCCTACAATCAGCAACTTGACATTGGAGGGTGTCTGGCTTTTGAACAAATCGAAGGCTGTGAACAATCGTGCCAAGTTCTTGCGCGGATGCAACGAGCCGACAAACATGAAATAAGGCTGTCCGCCCGTATAATGCGCCCTAATCCGTTCTTGCTCCTCTTCCGTAATCGGCGCAAATTTCTCATTCACACCGTTATAGGCCACATCTATCTTCTCGGGGTCGATGCCATAGCAATCCACGATGTCCTGTTTCGAGAACTCCGACACCGTCACAATGCGCTTGGCCTTGTGAGCAAATCTTGGGAAGTACTTCTTATAGTGCCAAAAATGAATCTTCGGCATATCCTTCGGAAAATGTTCAAAGTTAAGATCGTGGAACTGAGCTACTTGTGGAATATCGGAGCGGAGGCTGAGATAGCCGTCAGGCGAAAAGAACAGGTCAGGCTGGATTTGTTTCAGCGCTTTCTTCACCGAAATCTCGAAGTACCAGATGAACAGGAAGGGATGCCGTGCCTGAGGGAACAGCACTATGGGTTTCACGTTGTCGCCAAAGAGAAACATCGGGTCAGGCTCACGGTCAAAGAGGAAATAGAACTCCACCTCAGGATGGTCCTTCACCATACGGCGCAAAGTCTCATAGGCCACCCAGCCGATGCCTTCCAGCTTGTTTTTCAGCAACAAACGGGTATTTACTGCGATTTTCATTCTATATGCAACGGATTTCATGCGGGGTTTCCGCATTTTGTTTCGCAAAAATACAAAAATTCGCTTACCCCTGCGGCGCGTTTCACTTATTTATATTGTATTTTTCCTATTTTTGCTCCCACAAACCTCAGACGACATGAAAAAGTACTTTATCTTGATGCTTTTGGCCTCTTTAGTTGCATATAGCCAAGCCAAACCGAACATCACCAATGTCTCCTTCCCCACTTCGGCCAAGCTGTTCGACCTCTACGAAATCGCTTTCCAACTGGGTAATTACGCTAATCCCTACGATCCCGAGGTCATCGATGCATATGCCGAGTTTACCGCACCCAACGGGAAAAGCTATAAGGTCAACGGTTTTTACTTTGAAGGCTATCGCCTTGAACTGTATGATGGCTACGAGAAAGCCTCTGCAGACCTGAAAAGCAAGGGCTGGCGCATCCGTTTCACGCCCGAACAAACGGGACAATGGAGCTTCAAACTTGTTGCTGTCGACAAAAAAGGTAAAGCGGAACTGAATACCTATCAATCCAAGGAGTTCGTCTTCAAATGTGAAAACAAGACAGCTGCTTCGGGTTTCATCTCCTGCGCCAACGCCCAATTCCTGAAGCGGGACGTCGTCATCGACGGCAAACGGCAATACCATTCCTATTTCCCTATTGGGCCCAACGTGGCATGGTATTATTGCAAGAAATACTACGACTACTCGACACCTAAAGGGATTTTTGAATACCAGGACTACATCGATAACCTTTCCGGCAATGCCAACTTCATGCGCATCTGGCTCAGCCGATACCAATACCTCTCTCTCTACGGACCCGAATTCACCCAGACCGTCAAAGGCAAGCCCACCGTTTATTTCAATTCCACCCTCAACCAGAAAGACGCTGCCGAACTCGACCAAATCGTCGCCTACGCTGCACAGCACAACATCGACCTGATGATGAGCTTCTTCTCTTTCAAGGAGTTCTGCCGCAAAAGCGCTGACGAGGAGTCGTTGAAGAAAAACCCCGGCGACTGGCTCAACAACCCCTTCCACACCCAACTCGGGCTCAAGGATCCACAAGACTTTTTCACCGACCAGAAAGCCAAACAAATCACGAAGAATCTGATTCGATATATCGCTGCACGATGGGGCTATGCCACCAACGTGATGTGCTGGGAGCTGTGGAACGAGATGGAAAATGTCGACTTCGACACGAAAAAGGCTGAACCCTTCACCGATGACCTTGTAAACTGGACCAACGAGATGAACTCTTATCTGCGTTCCGTCGACCCATACGACCACATCGTCACCACTTCTATCGCCACCCAAAAGACCACGCCTCGTCTTTACGATCAGATATTCAAGGAATTGGACATGGCGCAAAAGCATTGTTATTATGACATGCATAAGGCAACGCCAAAGGAACATTGTGCCTTACGCCTACTGAAGACTTGCAACGACAGGCGACAGATCTTCCCCAATAAACCCTTCTTCTTTGGAGAATATGCCTTCAGCCAAAGGCTGGAAACCTCGAAATACAAGGACAAAGACCCTTTAGGCATCGAAATCCACAATTCTTTGTGGGGTTCCATGTTTTCGGGTGCTGCCGGACCGGCAAGCTTCTATTACTGGACTGTCCTTCAGGAACAGCAAATCTTCGACGTCTTCAAACCCATACTGGTTTTCAGCAAAAACCTGCCCATTCTATCCGACTCCTTCATAGGCTACAGCACTGGAAATGAGACCCAAAGCACCGTGACTTTCCCCAACGGCATAGAGACCTACTATCTGATGAACGCCACAAAAGACACGCTGCTAGGCTGGTGTCAGGATACCGCTTTCAGTTACCAATCGCTTCGCCGTCTGACCGAAAAAGTGGAAGGCAAAGCATTCACCGTCTCCAAGGTATTTGACAAAAAAGGCTATCTCTACACCCATAGTGCCGACAAAAAGCCTTGTCCCAGCTCGAAAAGCAACCGCATCGACCTACCTCTGAACGACGTTCCAGCGGGAGCGGCCTATCGGGTGAGATGGTACGACAGCGAGACAGGCTTGGAACTCGCCTCTGAAGCGACAAAGGCTGTCGTTGACAAACACGGAAACCTCCCCATTGAGTTCCCTTCCTCCATCAGGGACACAAAGAACAAAACTGTCAGCAACACCTATGGCGATGCTGTTTTCATCATCACGCTTGACCGGCATGAAAAAAACGCTGGCAGCCTCCTAGGGAAAGATGCTGCCAGTAAAAAACAGAAGCCAATACGTGCCAAGAAAGGCTCGAAGCGTCAATAACGGTAAATGTCCGACTTGTAAGGCCCCTCAACGGGAACGCCAATGTAGTCGGCCTGCTTTTGCGTGAGCTTGGTCAGCTTCACACCGATCTTTTCAAGGTGCAGACGGGCGACCTCCTCGTCCAAATACTTGGGCAAGCAGTAGACACCGACCTTGTATTGTCCACGCTTCTCCCAAAGGTCCATCTGGGCCAAGGTCTGGTTGGTGAACGAATTGGACATCACGAAACTGGCGTGGCCTGTAGCGCAGCCAAGGTTGACCAAGCGGCCCGAAGCCAACAGGAAGATGCAGTGACCGTCGTCGAAGACGTATTTGTCGACCTGCGGCTTGATGTTGATTTTCTCCTTCAGATGTTCGGTCTTCTCAAGGCGATCCACCTGGATCTCATTGTCGAAGTGGCCGATGTTGCACACGATGGCCTGGTCTTTCATCTTCAGGAGGTGCTCCAAAGTGATCACATCACAGTTACCTGTCGTGGTAACAAAGATGTTTCCTTCCTTGACGGCCTCTTCCATCGTTGTGACCTCGAAGCCTTCCATGGCGGCTTGCAGGGCGCAAATAGGGTCGATTTCGGTGACAAGCACGCGGGCACCGTAGCTCTTCATGGAGTGCGAGCAGCCCTTACCCACCTCGCCGTAGCCACACACGACAACCACCTTACCGGCAATCATCACATCGGTGGCGCGCTTGATACCGTCGGCCAACGACTCGCGGCAGCCATAGAGGTTGTCGAACTTCGACTTGGTCACGGAGTCGTTCACGTTGATGGCAGGCACCAGCAACTCGCCGCGCTCATGCATCTGATACAGACGGTGCACGCCCGTGGTGGTCTCTTCGGAGACGCCCTTCCATCCGGCCACTACGGTATGCCAGAAAGTGGGATTCTCTTTATATGTCGCCTTGATGACGCTCATCAACGCGGCCTCTTCGGCGCTGCCCGTGGGTGCGTCAAGGAGTTTCGGATCGTTCTCGCAGGCATAGCCCTTGTGAATCAACAAGGTGGCGTCACCGCCATCGTCCACAATCAAGTCAGGACCCGTGCCATCGGGGAAGGTGATGGCGCGTTTGGTGCACCACCAATAATCTTCGAGGGTCTCACCTTTCCATGCAAAGACCGAAGTACCCGTCTCGGCGATGGCCGCAGCAGCATGGTCCTGCGTGGAATAGATGTTGCAGCTGCACCAACGTACTTCGGCACCCAATTTGGCCAAGGTCTCAATCAGGCAAGCCGTCTGTATGGTCATGTGCAGCGAGCCCATAATCTTTGCGCCTTTCAGCGGCTTCGTGTCGCCATATTTCTTGCGCAGCGACATCAGGCCGGGCATCTCGTGTTCCGATACTTCAATTTCCTTGCGTCCCCATGCAGCCAAGCTCATATCGGCCACCAAATAAGGGAGTTTGTTATCTAAAAGTCTGTTATCCATTGAGTTAATTATTTTGTTTTCGATGTAAAATTGGAGAGGCAAAGATAAACAAAATTCCGACACAAATTAAAAAATGCCAAGATTTGGAATTATTGTGTACTTTTGCCAACAAATACACAATATAAAACAACACTACCATGAATCAACCTCACACCAACATCAACATCAATCCCAACAACAAGAAAATCGGACGCTATATACTTTGGGGATTTTTAGCGCTCTTAGCCATATTGGTATTCTTCTCCTCATTCTACACCATCCGCTCATCTGAACGCGGCGTGCTTTCCACCTTCGGCAAGATGAGCGACGAAGTAATCGATGACGGTCTGCACATGAAGATTCCCTTCATCCAGACCATCAAGCGCGTGAACGTACAACAGAAAAAGTTTGACGGCAAAGAGGACAGCTATACCCGTGACGTACAGACCTCGGAGGTGGAATACACCATCAACTATGACTTGGTGCGTGAAAATGTTAGCAAGCTGATGAAGAATGTCGGCGATGACTACCACAACCGTATCGTGGTACCTTTTATCCGCTCAGCCATGAAAGAGTCGTTCGGCAACTTCGCAGCCACTGAGATTGTGGAGAACCGTGATGCCGTGCGCCGTCAGATAGAGCAACAGCTGCGTCAGGTATTAGACAGCAACTATTTCACGAACGTGCAGTTCCAGCTGGTGAACATCGACTTCGACGACGACTTCGAAACCGCCATCAAGGAGAAACAGGTGGCCGAACAGAACGCCTTGAAGGCCAAAAACGTCACCATCCAAGTGGAGGAACAGGCCAAGCAGACCAAGATCAAGGCTCAGGCCGAAGCCGAAGCCATGAGCATCAAGGCCGCCGCTTTGGAGAGCAACCCCAAGCTGGTGAACTATGAGGCCGTGCAGAAATGGGACGGGAAGATGCCGCAATACATGCTGGGGAACTCCGTACCTTTTATTGATTTGAAATAATTTAATACCTAAACTCTCCCATCACCTCAAAACTCCTCCCCGGCATGGCGCGCCAGATGACGTTTTGGTAGTCCTTGTCGGTAAGGTTGTTGCAACGCAACTCAATGCGGAACTTCTTGATTTGCTTGCCAATGGCGACATGGTGCAGCACATACGAAGGCAGGTCGTAGGCGAAAAACTCCTGCGCGTTGTAGGAGGTGCTGCGGCGGCCTGTCACTTCCACCGTATAACTCAAATTCCATGTCTTCCACTGCGTATTGAGAAAGAAGTTGGCATGGTGACGCGGGATATAGATGAGCTGCTTGCCGTTGGTGCCTTGCAAATATGCCTTTTCGCTCTCGTCGGTGGTGACAGTGAAGACGTAGTTGCCCGACAAGATCACCTTCCAATCCTCCTTGACAAAAGCCGCGTCAATATGGTTCTCGATACCACGCGCAAATACTTTAGCCACATTCTCCGGTACCCAAAAACGATAGGCCGTCGGCATCCATTGAATCCAGTTCTTCACGTTGGAGAAGTAGCCACCTGTGCGCAGGTCGAGCTTGAAGGCATCTTTTTGCAGGCCGTATTTCACAGCCAAGTCAACGGTGCGACCGTTCTCCGGCAAGAGGTCTGGGTTACCGCCGGGATACCAGTAGAGGTCGTTCAGCGAAGGGTTACGGTAGTTGTGACTATAGCCCAAGGTGAAGCTCATGGCCTTAAAGAATGGCAGCTGATAGGAGAATGTAGCCGTCGGGAACAGACCCATGGGCTTGCCGTCGGTCCAGTCGTAGCGGGCCGTGAGGTTGAGTTGGGCGCAATCAAAGGGCTCGCCGCTGATGGCTGTGTAGGCCGACACCAGATTGCGTCGCTTCTCCCCTAAATAGTTATTGCTCCTCACCCTCTCGTTGTCCCATTGCAGCTTGGCTTTCAAGGTCCAGCTCTGATAGAGGTGTTGCTCCAGATTGGCAATCTGATGTAGGATCAAGGCGTGGTTCTCCGAATTGATGAAGGTGACGGTGTCGTCGGTGACGGGATTGCGCGTCAACAGGAAATAGCGCTGGTTCTCCACGAAGGCTGCCGACTTCAGTTGCAGGCTACCCGTCTCCCAAAAGGTCTTGAAGGAGACAAAGTTACGGGAGAAGTTGTCGCGTGTCCATTCCTCTGAGTTGACGTTGAATACATTGGGCATGATAGGCGGCAGGTTGCGGTTGTTCCACTGGTTCCACGACGACATGGAGATAACGCTTTTCCCCAGCAGCACGCTCATCTCAGGCATCACGCCGTAGTCGACAAAGTCGGCATTGCGCTGCTTCATCTTCTGGTGTGGGATGGTAGCCAGGTTCTCGTATTCGAAGTCGTTGTCCGACGAGTTACGGTATGCCTTCACACGGAAGGAGAATTTCTTGCCGTAGTTGCCCACGGTGATGAAGCTGCCCAAGGTATTGAAACTGCCGTAAGTCTGCTTCAAATCCAACAAAAACCCGTCGCCAAAATGATGCGTATTGTCGATGTTGACCGCGCCGCCCAAGCCACCGCTGTTGTTGGAGGTACCGCTACCCCAATTGAGGCTGACGTCATCGGCCAAAAACACGGGAATGGTGCTGAAGTCGACCTGCCCAAGGCTCGGCGCGTTGAGTTGAAAGCCGTTCCAAAGCACCAAGGTATGGCTGGCCGTCGTGCCACGGAACGAGGCCGTGGAGACGCCACCTGGACCGTACGTCTTGATGAAGACAGGGCTGTGTTGGATAAGTAAATCCGACAGACTTGAGGTGCTTTTGGATTGCAGCACGAGGGTGTCAAGCTTCCGCGCCACCAGAGGTTTCAAGGTCTCCACCGACTCTTTGTCGCCAATCACCTCGACGGATTGTAGCATGATGGTATCTTGCGCACAGAGTTCGGCAAACACCATGCTCAGCAGGAAAACGGCAATATTTCGCAAGACCTTTTTCATTGCCTGAAAACAGCGGCAAAAATACGGAAAAAAGACAAAAAAATCACCCGAAAACGCTAAGGTTTTCGGGTGATTCAACAAATTCATTCAATGCCTTGGGCATCTTAGAGTTTGAAGGTAACACCTGCGTTGAAATAACTCATGTTAATCCCATTATAGTTGTAGTTGTAGACCATTTCTGCCTCTACACCAAAATTCGGCGTAAACATATAACGGCAGCCAACAACCTCACCTTGAATAAAACCATGGTAGAGATGATCAGCGGCAGACCATGTTTTGAAGGCCCAACCTGCCATTATTCCGGCATGGACTTCAAAGTCCTTAGTGATGTTCAAGCCATAGGTAGCTCTTGGCATAATGGCAAAATTTGAGTAATGGTAGTCAGTACCAGCATTAGGAGTATAATTGAAACCTGCATAGCCACCCACGGTGAAATGGCCTTTCCACCAAGAGTCAACCAAAGTGTAGTCACCGACAACATTGGCACCAAAGCCAGGATAATAACCGGCACGAACACCAATAACCGTAGTTCCTTTCGGGTTGGGATCTTCGATAGCTTGAGCTTGGAAACTCACGGCGAGCATCAAGAATGCGAACGCCGACAATGCGAATACTTTCTTCATTTTGATTTGATTTTAGATTAATGATAAATTAATAAGGTTACTGTTTCTTTCTGATTAAATCCGCACCTTTTTCTTTCCCATCCTTTTCTTTGACATCTTGCTGAGGCTTCTGCTTCTCGGCGTAGGTCTTTTTCTTGCCTTGCAGCACACCGTTCTTATAGACGGCCTCGCTCTTCATGGAGCCGTCGGGATAGAAGCTCTCCTGCCGGCCATTGAACTGACCTTGGGAGTATTCGATTGTCATCTTCTTCTGGCCGTCTTCGTAGAACCAAGTCGTCAGGCCGTCGCGCATGCCGTTCTTGTACTCCGACACTTCCAGGTTGCCACCCTTCTCATAGCAAAGGATCTGATTGCCGTCGAGCTTGCCGTTCTTGTAAGTGTTCAGCTTGGAAAGACGTCCGCCACGGTACCATTCACTGACCTGCCCATCCAATTCACCGTTCTTATATTCAGCCTTTTTCGTGATGGAACCCGTCTTGTCAATCTCTACATAGACGCCTTCCATCTTTCCATTGACGAAATTCACGATTTTCTTGGGAAGATAGGTGTTGCTGTTGAAATACTCAAACCAGGTGCCAACCTTCTGGCCGTTCTGGACCATGCCTTGAATGGTGCATTCGTAGGAAGAAGTGGTAAACATGCCATCCTTTGCCTTACTGACGTCCACAGTCTCAATGGTTTGTGCAAACAAAGGCATGGAAAACAATGCCATTGCAATAATAATCAAAGTTTTACGCATTTTTCTATTCTTTAATGATTGTACAAAAGTATAAAATTCGGGACAAATGAGTGCAATTTTCATGCAAAATTCTCATTTTTGCAGAAAATTTCAAGTTCTATGAAGAAAATCGAAGTAAAGAACTTTAAGCTCTACACCACGGCGGTCATCAGCATCGAGTGGAAGCAGGAACTGCTCAACGTCAACCTCGACCTCGCCATGATGCTCAAGATGATGCGCATGGAAGGCCTCACCGAAGCCGACATCGAGCGTTACAGCAAAAACAGCCAACCCATCCCCTTCAAGAAGGTGACGCTCATCCTCTTCCAAGACGACGACAAGCCCGGACAATACTACACGGACGAATCGTTTTGTGAAGACGACGACCCGACGGTGTTCTACGTTGAGATCAAAGAATAATGCTTTTGTCCACTATGGCTTATGACAATGGCCTATGGCTGTCCCCTCGTTAGGGCAAGCTATAGGCCATATGCCATGAGCCATAGTCAATCAATGCAGGCTTTTAATGTATTCATCAATCGCCTTGGCGGCCTTCTTGCCGGCACCCATGGCGAGGATGACCGTGGCAGCACCACTCACCGCATCGCCACCGGCGAAGATGCCGGGACGTGAGGTCGTGCCCACCTCGTCAGCCACAATGCAACCCTTCCTGTTCAGGTCGAGGTTGCGGGTCGTGCTGCCAATCAACGGGTTCGGTGAGGTACCGAGAGCCATGACAATCATGTCGACATCGAGGATGAACTCTGAACCTGGCACCGGGACAGGGCTACGACGACCCGAAGCATCGGGCTCGCCCAGTTCGCATTTCACGCACTTGAAGCCTTTCACCCAGCCGTTTTCATCACCCAACACTTCGACAGGAGCCGTCAACAGGTCAAACAAAACGCCTTCTTCCTTGGCATGGTGCACCTCCTCCACTCTCGCGGGCAACTCAGCCTCGGAACGTCGGTAGACGATATGCACCTCGGCACCGAGACGCAAAGCGGTACGCGCGGCATCCATGGCCACGTTACCACCACCGACCACAGCCACCTTCTTACCCACGAAGTTCGGGGTCTCATAGCCTTCCTTGTAGGCGAAAAGCAGGTTGTTACGGGTCAGGAACTCGTTTGCCGAGACGACACCGCAGAGGTTCTCGCCAGGCACATTGAGCATCATCGGGAAACCGGCACCCGAGCCTACGAAGACAGCCTCAAAGCCCTCGCGGTGCATCAGCTCATCGATGGTGATGGTGCGACCCACGACCACGTCTTTTTCAAACTTAGCACCCAAGCGGCGCACGCTCTCCACTTCCTTCTTTACGACGGTGTCCTTCGGCAGACGGAACGACGGTATACCATACATCAACACGCCACCCATCTCGTGTAAGGCCTCGAAGATGGTGACGTCGTAACCCATCGAGAGCAAGTCCTTGGCGCAGGTCAGTCCAGAAGGACCACTACCGATGATGGCCACCTTATGACCATTCGGGATGCTCTGACTGTCGAAATGCAGGTCGTGCTCGATGGCATAGTCACCGACGAAACGCTCCAGCTTGCCGATGGCGATAGGCTCAAACTTCTTGCCCATCACGCAGCTACCCTCGCACTGGGTCTCCTGCGGGCACACACGGCCGCAGACAGCAGGCAATGCCGAGTCACAGCTGATAACGCCAGCGGCGCCTTCGAAATCGCCTTGGGCGACACGGGCGATGAATCCTGGAATGTTGACGTTGACGGGGCAATGTGCCACACACTGCGGGTTCTTACAGTTGAGGCAGCGCTGTGCCTCCATCATAGCCATCTCGGCCGAATAGCCCAAACAGACCTCGTCGAAGTTGTGGGCACGAATCTCAGGCTTCTGCTCTGGCACCGGCACACGTTTCTTCTTGTCGAAGGTCTCTTCGCTGATGCCGCCGATATGGCACTCGTGGCCTTCGGCCTTCTCCTCATTTTGGAGTTGTTTGCGCGTCACCACGTTGTTGTACATGGCCTGACGTTTCATGGCCTCGTCGAAGTCGACATCACGGCCCAAGAACTCAGGACCGTCGATGCAGGTAAACTTGGTCTTGCCGCCGATGCTCACACGGCAGGCACCGCACATACCAGTGCCGTCGACCATAATCGAGTTGAGCGACACCGTGCAGCGGATACCCAACTCCTCGCAGGTCTTAGTGGCGAACTTCATCATGATCATCGGGCCGATGGCGACGGCCTCGTCATACTGTTTGCCGCTTTCGACCAGCTGGCGCAGCACGTCGGTCACCAAGCCTTTACGTCCCGTGGAGCCATCGTCAGAAGTGACATACAGGTTACTGACTTCAGCCAATTCCTTTTCGAAAATGAGCAGGTCCTTAGTACGGGCACCGATGATACAGTCGGCAGTGGCACCATGATCGTTCAACCATTTCACCTGGGGATAAATCGGGGCGATGCCCACACCGCCGCCAATGAAGACGAACGAGCGCTTACGCAGTTCCTCAGCCGTCATTGTGGCAAACTCGGAGGGCTTACCCAGAGGACCGACAATGTCCGCGAAGCGGTCGCCTTCCTTGTACTCAGCCATCTTCTTGGTAGATTCACCGATGGCTTTGAACACGATGGTCACCGTTCCTCTGACACGATGGTAGTCACTGATGGTCAACGGAATACGCTCAGAGTTCTCTTCCATCTTGACGATAAGGAACTGACCCGGTAGGGCCGAATGGGCGATACGCGGCGCATAGACATCCATGAGGTAGGTCTCAGCCGCGAAGGTTTCTTTGTGTAAGATTTCAAACATAATCTATGGAATATTGAGTTAGTTTTTACGTCATTGCGAGGCACGAAGCAAGAAAAATCCTTGCAAAGATAGGAATTTTCATAAATGCAAGCAAAAAGACAAAAAATAAGAGCAAAAAAAAGCCCCGGGGCATCCCCGAGGCTCCAGTTATTAAACCATGAACAAACTCTTATTTTCCGTCCAAAGCCTTCACCTCTTCCATCATGTTGAGCTTCACGTAGATGGAGCGCAGCACGTTCTTCACGTCGTCGGAGGGCTGGGCATCGTAGGCCTGTTGCAGGTAAGGAAGACCCGTACGGAGCAGCTCGTTGGCTTGCTCGATCAGACCATTGTATTCTTCTTGTTCCTTCTTCGAGAAACCGGTGATTTCGTTGGCTTGCTCGATGTACTTGTTGGCCATGCCAGTGTAGAGCACGCCGATGTTGTAGATGGCATCATAGTAGTCCGGCTTAATGGCGAGGGCGTCCTCGTAGAACTTGCGGGCCTTGTCGGTGTCGTACACATCCTTGTTGTTCTCATCGCCGTAGATGGTGCCGAGCACGAAGAGCAGTTGGGCGTTTTCGGGATCGAGCTCGCGGAGTCTGTTGAGGTCTTCAACGGCTTCGGCGCCTCTGCCTTCCTTCAGATAGGCGTTCACCTTTTCGAGAATCAGGTTGGCATCGCCAGGGTTGATGGCCAGACCTTCGTTGATCATCTGCATGGCCTTCTCGCTATTGCCCATGCCGTTATAGCAGGCGGCGAGGTGCTTGTAGACATCCACGCCTTCGGTGCCGTTGTTCTTCACCTCAGTGAAATACTCGAGAGCCGTGTTGTAGTCCTCGGCACGGAGAGCAGAAGTGGCGGCGAAGTTCAGCATGTCGTTGGCATCGGGGCTACCGAGTGATTTGGCAATGTCGTAAGCCTTCTTGAACATAGGAGCGGCTTCGGCGAACTTGCCCGTGTTGTAGTCATCGGCACCTTTTGTATAATAGGTGTTCATGACATTACCCACGCGCTGATATATCTCCTGCTTGTTATCATTCAGGAAATCAGGGTTCTTCATGCAGTTCATCAGCGATTCGTAGACAATCTCCAAAGCGTTGGGAGCCTGAGCTTTCAGGTTCTCGTCATCGGATTGGATGATGTTCTGGTAGATAGCGGCGCGATACAACCAAGCCTGGCTTTGGTCGTTGGGCTTCATACCGGCAAACTGTTCGTGGTTGACGCACTTCTCAATGGCGGTCATAGCCTTGGCATATTGGCCGTTCTTGTTGTACATGTAAGCGTCAGTTCTGTCTTTCTTTTGGGCCATCATCACGTTGGCGGTGAGGAGGACGGCCAGCAAAATCATAACTTTTTTCATTTTTTCAAGTATTTTAAGTTTGACAATTTTCGTATTTATCTTTTTCCTTACAATTATTGTTCCAAAGTGGTTTCGTCTTCCGATTTGGGCGTTTCAGTAGGCTCAACAGTGCCGTCGGTCGGCCCTTCGACTCCTTCGACAGGTTCAGAAACCGTCTCAAGGGCATCGGTCTCTTCAGGCTCTTCCTCATGCGCCACCTTGGTGACAGCAGCAATCTCGTCGGTGCCACGCAAGTCGATGAGCTTCACACCCTGAGTGGCGCGCCCCATCACACGCAGCTTGCTGACAGCCATTCTAATCACAATACCCGACTTGTTGATGATCATCAGGTCTTCGTCGTCGGTGACACCCTTGATGGCGATGAGATCGCCGGTCTTGTCAGTGATATTCAAAGTCTTCACACCCTTGGCACCACGGTTGGTGATGCGATAGTCATCGATGTCGGAACGTTTGCCGAAGCCCTTCTCCGAGACCACCAAGACGGTCTGCTGCGGGTCATCGATGCACACCATGCCGATGACTTCGTCCTCAGGCGAAGCCAAGGTAATGGCTTTCACACCCGTGGCGGTACGGCCCATCGGGCGGACGGTCTGCTCGTTGAAGCGGACAGCCTTGCCCGAACGCACAGCCATCAGCACCTCGTCGTTACCGCTGGTGAGGCAAGCCTCCAGCAACTGGTCGTCCTCACGGATATTGACGGCGATGATACCGTTTTGGCGCACATTCTTATAGGCAGCCAGGTTGGTCTTCTTGATGATACCCTTCTTGGTGCAGAGGATAATGTAGTTGTTCTCGAGATACTCCTCGTCGCTCATACTCTTCACGTTGAGGTAGGCCATCACCTTGTTGTCCTTGTCGATCGGGATCAGGTTCTGGATGGCGCGACCCTTGCTGTTCTTGCCCTCTTCGGGGATCTCGAAGGCACGCAGTTTATAGCACTTGCCTTGCTCGGTGAAGAAGAGCAGGTGGTTGTGGTTGGTAGCCGTGAAGATGTGCTCGATGAAGTCGGCGTCGCGGGTGGCAGAACCCTTCGAGCCCTTGCCGCCACGGCTCTGCACGCGGTATTCGGTCAGCGGGGTACGCTTGATGTAACCGAGGTGCGAGATGGTGATGACCACGGCGTCGTCGGCGATGATGTCTTCCATACGGAACTCACCGGCAGCGGGCACAATCAGGGTGCGGCGGGCATCGCCATATTTTTCTTTGATGACAAGCAGTTCGTCCTTGATAATTTGGAACTGCAATTCCTCATTTTGTAGAATTTCGTGGAAATGCTTGATGCGTTCGTGGATTTCGTCCAACTCATCCATGATCTTCTTAATCTCGAGGCCAGCCAACTGACCGAGGCGGTAAGCCACGATGGCGCTGGCTTGCGGGTCGTCGAAACCGAACTTATCCATGATGGCCTGCTTGGCTTCGGGTGTGCCGCCCTTACACGCACGGATGGTGGCGATGATTTCGTCCACGATGTCAATGGCACGGGCCAAACCTTCCAAGATATGAGCACGGTCTTCGGCTTTCTTCAAGTCGAAACGGGTGCGACGCAAGACGACTTCATGACGGTGAGCCACAAAGTGTTCAATCAGCTGCTTGAGGTTCAAGGTATAAGGACGGCCGTTGACCAATGCCACGTTGTTCACGTTGAACGAACTCTGCAACGGGGTCATCAGGAACAATTTGTTAAGCACCACGTCAGGGTTAGCATCGCGCTTCAGTTCATAAACCACGCGGATGCCCTTACGGTCACTCTCATCGCGGATATCGGCCAAACCTTCCAGCTTCTTGTCGTTGACAAGGTCGGCGGTCTTCTTGATCATCTCGGCCTTGTTGACCTGATAAGGTACCGATGTGGCGATGATGCGATCATGGCCGTTGTGTTCCTCGAAGTGGGTCTCGCCACGGAGGACGATGCGTCCCCTACCCGTCTCAAACGCCTCGCGCACGCCTTCGTAGCCATAAATAACGCCGGCGGTTGGGAAGTCGGGAGCTTTGATGTATTGCATCAGCCCAGCCGTGTCGATGTCGCGGTTGTCGATATAAGCGATGATGCCGTCGACACATTCGCTGAGGTTATGAGGTGCCATATTGGTAGCCATACCCACGGCGATACCATTGCTACCATTGACCAGCAAGCCCGGGATCTGCGTAGGCAAAACGGTAGGCTCTTGGGAAGAATCGTCGAAAGTATTCTGGAAATCGACGGTATCCTTGTCGAGGTCGTCGAGCATCTCCTCTGAAATCTTCTCCAGACGCGCCTCCGTGTAACGCATGGCGGCAGGGCTGTCGCCGTCCATCGAACCGAAATTACCTTGAGGATCCACCAAAGGATAGCGCAGCGACCACCACTGGGCCATACGCGCCAATGTGTCATAGATTGCAGAGTCGCCATGCGGGTGATAATTACCCATCACTTCACCCACGATCTTAGCAGATTTACGATAGGCGCCTCTCGATGTAATACCCATGGTCTTCATGCCATACAACACACGACGTTGTACGGGTTTGAGGCCGTCACGCACATCGGGAAGGGCGCGCGAAACAATGACAGACATCGAATAGTCGATGTATGCCGACTTCATCTGGTTCTCGAGGTTGACCTTGATGATTTTTTCCCTAGTGTTCTCAGGGATATTATCTTCCTGGTTTTCAGGATTTATGATATTATTATCGTCCATTTTCGGGTTTCAATTTTCGCTTTTACAAATAAGGGTGCAAAGATAGGAATTTTTTCCTTTGGTTTTGCAAATTGGGCGGTTTTTGTTCATTTTTAAAGAATCTGACCATAGCACTGGCGCGGCTCGGTTTTTGTTTGTACCTTTGCACTCTGAACAAATCAGACAAGAGAAAAGCAGGGTTTTCATTTAAATTATTGATAATAAACGAATTGTAATTATATGGATGCAAAATTCTCTCCCCGCGTTCGTGCCATTTTGTCACTTAGCCATCAGGAAGCACAACGCTTGGGGAACGCATACGTCGGGTTGGAGCACCTATTTTTGGGGATGTTGAAGGAAGGCGGCAGCAGCGCCATCCACATTTTGGAGAACCTCAACCTGAACATCGAAGTCTTTTCAAAGAAACTGGAAGCTTCAGTGCGCACCGCCAACAGCAACCAAAACCAAGTGTTGGCCTTACCCCTTACCAAGCAGGCCGAGCGTGTGCTGAAGTTCACCTATATCATCGCCAAGGAGTTCCATTCGGAAATCGTCCGCTCCGAGCACCTCATGCTGGCCATCCTGCACGAGAAGAACAATATCATTTCGCAAAACCTTGAGTTTGAAGGTATCAACTACGATAACTTCAAGCAAGAGCTGCTGCGTTTCACTGCAGAAAACAACGACCCTCAGGAATCGGCGCCCGAGGAACAACAGGGCTATGCCTCCAATATCTTTGATGATGATGACGACGAGGACGACGACCTGATGAACGAGATTCGGCCGCAGCAGGAGAAGCCCAAGAAGACCAGCAACATCAAGAGCAAGACGCCTGTGTTGGACAACTTTGGCCGCGACCTCACCAAGGCCGCCGAAGAGAACCGCCTCGACCCCATCGTGGGCCGTGAACGCGAATTGGAGCGTATCGCCCAAATCCTCAGCCGCCGCAAGAAGAACAACCCGATTCTGATTGGTGAACCCGGCGTGGGCAAGTCGGCCATCGCCGAAGGTTTGGCCATCCGCATCGTGCAGCATCGCGTGCCACGCACCTTATTTAATAAACGCGTCGTCATGCTTGACATCGGTTCCATCGTGGCCGGCACCAAATACCGCGGACAGTTCGAGGAACGCATCAAGGCCATCCTCAACGAGTTGGAAAACAACCGCGACATCATCCTTTTTGTTGACGAAATCCACACTTTGGTCGGTGCAGGCAACGCCAATGGTTCCTTGGATGCCAGCAACATGTTTAAGCCCGCCCTAGCACGCGGCGAGTTGCAATGCATCGGCTCCACCACCTTGGATGAATACCGCCAGTACATCGAGAAAGACGGTGCCTTGGAGCGCCGCTTCCAGAAGATTCTTGTCGAGCCCACCACGCCTGCCGAGACCATTGAGATTTTGAACAACATCAAACCGAGATACGAAGACCATCATTTGGTCACCTATACACCTGAGGCCATCGAAGCCTGCGTGAAGCTCACCGACCGTTACCTAAGCGACCGTCACCTGCCCGACAAGGCCATCGACGCCTTGGATGAGGCTGGTGCGCGCGTCCACATCAAGAACATTGACGTGCCAAGTGAAATCACTGAGCTAGAGAAACGTTTGGAAGAGGTCCGCAAGGACAAGAAAGCCGCTATCGCCGAGCAGAAGTTCGAAGAGGCGGGCATGTACCGCAATGAGGAAGTGAAAATCATGGCCAAACTCGAGGATGTCAAAAAGGCTTGGGAGGACAACGCCGTGGCACACCGTCAGCCTGTGACCGAACAAAATGTCGCCGAAGTCGTCGCCATGATGACCGGCGTGCCCGTTCAGCGCATCGCCAAGAACGAAGGCGACCGCCTGATGCACATGGAGACCGAGTTGGCGGGCACCGTCATCGGCCAGGATGAGGCCATCAAGAAGGTGACCCGTGCCATCCGCCGCAACCGTGCCGGACTGAAAGACCCGAACAAACCCATCGGCTCGTTCATCTTCCTTGGCCCTACAGGTGTGGGTAAGACCTACCTCGCCAAGGTGCTGGCCAAGTTCCTCTTCGACAGCGAAGACGCCCTCATCCGCATCGACATGAGCGAATACATGGAGAAGTTCGCCGTGTCGCGCCTCGTGGGAGCGCCTCCTGGATATGTGGGTTACGAAGAGGGCGGTCAGCTCACCGAGAAAGTGCGCCGTAAGCCCTACTCCATCGTCTTGCTTGACGAAATCGAGAAGGCTCACCCCGATGTGTTTAACCTGCTGCTCCAAGTCCTCGACGACGGCCAGCTGACCGACAGCTTAGGTCGCAAGGTCGACTTCAAGAACACCATCATCATCATGACCTCTAATATCGGCTCGCGCCAGCTGAAGGACTTCGGTCAAGGTGTCGGTTTTGGCACACAGGCCAAACTCAACGCGAAGAACGAGTATTCACAGAGCGTCATCGACAATGCCTTGAAGCGCACCTTCGCGCCCGAGTTCCTCAACCGCGTCGATGATGTGGTGATGTTCAATGCCTTGGATAAGAATGACATCCAGAAGATCATCGGCATCGAGATACGTCAGGTGGTGAAGCGCGTCGAAGAGATGGGCTACAAGATCGAAATCACCGAGAAGGCTATGGACTTCCTCGCCGAGAAGGGCTGGGACGAACAATTTGGCGCCCGTCCGCTGAAGCGTGCCGTCCAGAAGTATGTGGAAGACGTCTTGGCCGAGGCCATCATCTCCGCCAACCTCCACATCGGCGACACTATCAGCATCGACCTCGACGAAAAGGACGAAGAGACCATCGTCAACATCATCCCGAACGAAAAGAAAGTCCTTGAAGAAGCCAAAGTCTGATGAACTACGACTTCAAGAAACATATCAGCAGCAAGATCTTCAAGGTGATTGCCTACGCCAGTGCGGAGTTGGGCTACAAGAGTTATGTCATCGGCGGCTATGTGCGCGACATCCTTTTGCGCCGTCCGTCCAATGACATTGATGTGGTCACCGTGGGCAGCGGCATCACGCTTGCCAAGAAAGTCGCCTCCCTCCTGCCCGGTCACAAGGAAGCCAAATACTATGGCGCCTTTGGCACGGCAATGATCCGTTTCGACGGCATGGAAGTGGAGTTTGTGGGGGCAAGGAAAGAGTCCTATGACCGCAACAGCCGCAAGCCCGTGGTGGAGAACGGCACCTTGGAAGATGACATCAGCCGCCGCGACTTCACCATCAACGCCATGGCCCTCAGCCTCAACGCCGAGGATTATGGCACCCTTATCGACCTCTACGGCGGCATGGCTGACATGGAAGAATTGCTGTTGAGAACGCCACTTGACCCCGACATCACTTATTCCGACGACCCGCTGCGTATGATGCGTGCCATCAGGTTTGCCTCGCAGCTCAAGTTCTACATCGAATCTGAGTCTTTTGAGGCCATCAAACGCAATGCACAGCGCATCAAGATCGTGTCGATGGAGCGCGTCACCGAGGAACTGAACAAAATCATCCTCTCGCCTAAGCCTTCCATTGGCTTCAAACTCTTGGACGAGAGTGGTCTGCTGAAACTCATCTTCCCGCAGCTGTCGCAGTTGAAAGGCGTGGAAGTCGTCCAAGGCCGAGGTCACAAAGACAATTTCCTGCATACTTTACAGGTACTTGACCAAGTGTCTGAGAAAAGCGACGACCTCTGGCTGCGTTGGGCAGCTTTGCTGCACGACATCGCCAAGCCCCAGACCAAACGCTGGGAAGACGGCACGGGCTGGACCTTCCATGGCCACGAGTTCAAAGGCTCCAAGATGGTGCCCAAAATCTTCGCCGCCATGAAGCTACCCTTGAACGAGAAGATGAAATATGTGGAGAAGCTGGTGCTGCTCCACCTCCGCCCCATCGTGTTGGCCGAGGACATCGTCACCGACTCAGCCGTGAGAAGGCTGTTGTTTGATGCTGGCGACGACATCGACGACCTCATGTTGCTCTGCCATGCCGACATCACCTCGAAGAACGAGGAGAAGATCAAGAAATACCATCATAACTTCGAAATCGTTCAGGAGAAGCTGAAGGAAATCGAAGCCAAGGACCACCTGCGCAACTGGCAGCCGCCCATCGATGGCATCGCCATCATGGAGACCTTCGGTATTCCCGAGGGGCGCGAGGTCGGCATCATCAAGAATGCCATTCGTGAGGCTATTTTGGACGGAGTGATTGGGAACAACTTCAGTGAGGCATACGCTTTTATGAAAGAGGAAGGGCAAAAGCTGGGACTTATCGTGGTGAAGGAAATCCAAGAGCCGATTGTGGTGGCCAATAATGGACCGGTGCCGAATAAAGTATAATGTTTATGACACGTTTTACGTCATTGCGAGGAACGAAGCAATCCAGGAGTAAAGCCAATTTCTGGATTGCTTCGTCGTTCCTCCTCGCAATGACGCAAAGCGACGCAGTTGTACTACCATGAAATCCCTCATCGTAATCGCTGGCCCCACTGCCTCGGGCAAGACCGCTTTCGCCATCGAATTGGCCAAGGCCTTGAACACCGTCATCCTCTCCGCCGACAGCCGTCAGTTCTACAAAGAGATGAGCATCGGTACGGCTGCGCCTACCGAGGATGAGTTAAGTCAAGTCAAACATTACTTCGTTCACCATATCAGCATCGAGGACAAATACGACGTGGCCGACTATGAGCGCGATGTCCTACAATTGTTGGACGAGCTCTTCAAGACCCATGACGCTGTCATCATGACGGGTGGCTCCGGTCTTTTCATCGATGCAGTCTGCAATGGCATCGATGCCATGCCTGATGTGGAGCCCGAAATCAGGGAAAAAGTGCAGAAACTCTATGACGAAGGCGGCCTGAAAGCCTTGCAAGACGAAGTGCAGTGCCTCGACCCCGAGTATTTCGCCCTCGTCGACCAGCAGAATCCCCGCCGCCTACAACGCGCCTTGGAAGTCTGTTACCAAACGGGACAACCTTTTTCTTCCTTCCGTAGCGGTAATACCATCCAGCGCGACTTCGACATCAAGAAATACGCCCTGCTTTGGGACCGCCAGCAACTCATCGAGCGCATCGACAAACGTGTAGACTTGATGATGAAGCAAGGCCTTTTGAATGAAGCCAAAGCCTTGTACCCCAAACGGCATCTGAATGCGCTAAATACTGTAGGATACAAAGAACTCTTTGCCTATTTCGACGGACAATGCACCCTTAAAGAGGCCGTGGAGCAAATTAAGATTCACTCGCGGCAGTATGCCAAGCGGCAGATAACGTGGTTGAGGAAGGATAAAGAATATCAATGGATTACACCTGAGGAAATGCCAACCTTATAGGGTGTTATATTTTTCCGAGACGCGATAAATCAACGGTTAATTGGATTCGTTTGTTTTTCCGAGACGCGATAAATCGGCGTCTCTACAGGCGCATACGTTGATAAAAACATCATTGTTTCCCCATACCATTAACCTTGTAGAGACGCGATTCACCGCGTCTCCTTCATCGCGTCTCTACATACACCCCCACCCGCCGCCGACATCCAGCCCGTAGCGGCAGGCGGGACACCAGAAATCAATTCTCGGCAGGGCAAACCACGCGCACAGAAACCCCACAATAGCAGCCGCAAGGATAACCCACGTTGATGTAGTTATCGTGGAATTCCACTTCGAATGCGATTCCACTATTGCAATACGAAGCCGACCAATAGTAGCCGTCGGACCCGACTTTGTTGACATAGGTCTCGCCCCGGATGCCCGCAGCAGGCAGGAAGACCGCACCGGCTTGCTCCAAGGTGCTCCACTGTGAAGCGGTCAATGTGTTGCTGCTGAAGCTGACACTGCTGCTGTTAGTGTTGTTCAGGCTGTAGGTGCTGGTGCTCCAATCATCCGGCAGCAAGATTACGCCGTTCACATTGTTCACGTTCGCCTTGGCATAGCGGATGCCCGATGTGGTGGCTCTCGTGTTGAACACATAGTTCCATTCGGGTCGGGTCAGTGTGCGCCACTGGTTGGCGGTGTTGCCGCCATTGCTTATCGGGTTGTAAACGCCCCAGTCATAGTTGGCACTGGTACCAGTAAGGTTCAGGTCAGTCATATTGGTGGATGGCCCGTAACCATAATAATTATAGCTGCTGTTCACCTGCGAGGTAGATGTTGACCACGGCTGGTAGTTCACATTGTACGGGTCGGAAGAATTATGATATCCGCTCGTGCCCCAGCCGAAGAGGTCTATCCAGCCGCTGTAAGTGGAAGAAATGCTGCTGTTGGTGCTACCAACGTAGTCGAATTGGTTGTCGGCAAACTTCCACGTGTCGGTGCTGGCTTGGTATTGCAGATTGCCTTGGGAGAAGTACACTTGGTCACCATCTTCGTTAATGGTGAATTTGCCATTAATGGCACCTATTGGGACGTTGCTTTGCAACCCAGAACGCACGGCGCGGACATTTCGACCATAAAGGCGGTTGCAGAAACTGATGTAGTAATTGCTCGAATTGAAGAAGAAACTCAGCGCACCGCTCGGGTAGTCCGTGTCTAACGAACTCGTCCAGTAGTCGCCGATGATGCCCGCAGCTTCGGGAAGGCTTTCGTTGCAGTAGCCAGCGGCAGGCAAGAAGATGCTGTTACCATTCGTTGCGGTGAAGAGCCGTCCTCTCACACCGTTCCGCATCGTCCATGTAACGGTCGTGTTTTCGTACAGTTCCTGCCACTCTCCTTCGGTGGGCATGCGCCATTCATCACCCCAGTTGGCCGTGGCCGCATCGTCCTCGGGCAACAATGTGGTCAGGTCGTCAGTGAAGCCGTTGTAGCCTATGTCTGGGTTGTTGCAGTACTTGGTGAGCGTGTTGAAGCTGCCCATGCAATACTGGTAGTTGGTCCAGCTGAAGTTGTCCTTGGGCTGGGTCTCGCCCCAAGCGAAGTGGTCACCGTAATCTTCAGGATTCTCGGCACCCACATTGCAGGTGGCCCACAAGAGGCCGCTCGGCAGGCCAAGATCAACGTATTCGTGGTCATCGCTACCGCCATTGGAGGTGAAGTTCGCCACCAAGGTCCTATTAACATTCACGGTGAAGGTATATGTGGCTTCGACAGAAACCACCTCATCGTTCTCCGTCCAGTTGGCGAAGGTATAGCCTTCATTAGCCGTTGCAGTGAGCGTGCATTCCGTACCTTCTTGATAGGTGCCCATACCACTCACCTCTCCGCCTTCCGCTGGGTTGGCAGTGGCATCTATAATATAGGATGAGAACTGCGATGCGAAACGTACAGGACGGACAGGTCGACCACTACTCCGCCACCCTCCAGTAACACCAGGGCCTTCCAACTTCTCTGGGCCCTCGTAAAAGTTCCATGCCAGATACGGAATACTCGTGTAGAGCGAACTCGACATATAGCAGCAGGCATCGCCAAAGCCAGCAGTAGACAAAAAGATGCTATTGCCATTTGAAGCAGTAAACAAACTCCCAATGAATCCAAAGGAACCTTCATCGCCCCAAATCACTGTTTCGGTAGTGTTTTGTAATAGTTCTTGCCACTCCTCCTTCGTAGGTGTGTGCCATTCAGTACCCCAGTTGGCTGTAGCGGCGTCGTCCTCGGGCAAAAGAGTGGTAAGGTTGTCGATGAAGCCATTGTAGCCATAGCTTGCATCATTGCAATACTTTGTGAGCGTGTTGTTGCTGCCCATGCAGTACTGGTACGTGCTCCAATCATAGGCATCTTTAGGTTGGGTCTCACCCCAAGCATAGTAGTTGCCGTAGTCTTCGGGGTTGGTGGCACCCACATTGCAGGTGGCCCACAAAGTGCCGCTCGGGAGTCCGAGGTCGACATATTCATGGAAAGAATGGTCAGCATAATTCAAGATATAAACCGTCGTCGTTTCAGTCACTTTTACGAAGAAACCTTGCATTGGAGCAATAGGCTCGTCTGACAAAGTCATCAACTCACCAGTTGCATCATACACCATGAACTCCATCGGAACGAGTTCGTTGTCGCTGTTATGACAGTAAACATAAGCATTGCAGGTGTATGGATTTCCCAAGAGCGCCCATCCATTGGAAGGGTTGGTGGAGCCCTCATCGTATGGGACAGTCACGGGTATCACTTCCTCATTATATGAGGGATAGGTACTGCCCGTAAGCGAAAGTTCAATGGCCTCGGAGTTGGCATAGAGGTAGCCTGTGGTGGCGCTAACGGTAGCAATAGTCTCCTGTTTGTTGTTTCGCCATTCG
>JAGCCO010000267.1 GCA_017651645.1 Bacteroidales bacterium | reverse complement strand
CCTCATGGGCCAAACCCTGCTGCAAGGCCATATCACCGCCGAAACCCAGCAGGTTGACATTGCCGATCTGCCTTCGGGAATGTATTTCATCAGCGTGGACGAAGAGACAGTGAAATTTGTGGTGAAATAAGAAACCAAAAACCTAAATACAAAATATTAACAACCAAAATTTAAAACCATGAAAAAGTTATTTGTAACATTAATCATGCTGGCGCTAGCGACGAGCACCTTTGCCTATGACTTCTCCGCCGTGTGCGAATCGGGGCAGACCTTGTATTATAATATTCTTTCTGGGGACAACCATGAATTGATAGTGACCTTCCCAAACAACAATCCAGGAGGCTGGGATGGTTATGAAGAACCAGAGGGAGACCTTGTCATCCCTGAGTTTGTTGAACACGGAGGTATAATATATACCGTGGTTTATATTGGCAACTATGCGTTTGTCGGATGTAATAATATCACATCTGTTGTTCTTCCTAATAGCATACTGAGAATCTACAGCAGCGCGTTCGAGTCCTGTCAAGGAATTACATCACTTCATCTATCTGATAACATTCGAAGAATCGATCATGATGCTTTTGGGTATTGCTCAAGTCTTTCAAGCGAAGTCGTCATCCCCGACCAATGTACTTTCATTGGTGGTTATGCCTTTTATGGTTGCTCTGCTCTCACAGCCCTTACCCTTGGTGCTTCCGTTGAAACCATCCAGTGGAGTGCCTTTGAAAACTGTACGGGCTTAACGATCATTCATTGTAATACCCCAACAATGCCCTATGCCCAACACATCCCGAGTAATCCATATTACGATGACCGTAGTATATTCAACAATGTTCCCACCGACATCCCGGTATTTGTCAGTTGCCTTGACTTTGATGAATTTCAAATGAATCCTGATTGGAGTCGGTTTACTAATTTGGAAGGCGTTTTTGTTGGTGTACCCTCGCTGATAGTTGATGTCAACAACCAAGAATACGGCACCGCGGAAGTACTCTCCATCCCACAAGACTGTAACGAAACAACGGCAACAGTGCGCGCCACTCCTGCTCCTGGCCACTCTTTCGGCTATTGGAAAAGAGGCGCCACTGTGATTTCATTTGATCAGGAATACACTTTCAACCTAAGCCATAATACTACCCTAACCGCCTATTTTGATTGTGCCGCGATAATCAACGACGAACTCGCTTTCCCAGATCATGTCATCGGACGCACTTTCAACAGCAGTGGTCAAGTCACCAACGATTACCCCTCCGACTTTATCTATAACGGAAACGGGACATTGACCAGATTCGATTTCCCGACGATGCTTTCAAGCACCTATTCTTTTGTTGACTACCCTTCCATGGTTTCCTCTGTCAATTCTAGCTATTTCGGTCACCCCATTGTTACCGAAAACCACACCTACCAATACAATGATTTCGACCAAATCATGCACTCGGAGCACATTCATTCAATGTATGGCATTGCTTACTATGATTATCTCTACGACGATAATCATAAACTGACACAAATCAACCATGATGTCACAGATCCCTATGATCCCGATTATGAATACCATACCCGACACACCTACGAATATGAAGACAACAACAGAACCCGCATCGACACCTATTACGAAGGCTACGAAACAATATTCCTAAACACCAGAACGACAAACCATTATAATGAAAGGATGAAACTATTGACCTCTCAAACCGAAAAGTACAATAATGCCGGTGAAATCACTTCCAACACCCTAAAAACCTATTTGTACACTGAGAGCAACAATACGGATTATGTCATTACCCAGACTCTCAATAACGGAACTTGGGTGAACTCGGGCATTACTCATTTTCTTTTTGACGACAAGGACCGCATCATTGAATACCAAACCGGCTCCTGGTCAGAGGAGAACGGGGATTGGAATATCACCAAGAAGATGATTTATGACTTTAATGACGAAGACCAAAAACTCACCCTGTCGTTCCGCAAAAAAGCCAATGGTGAATGGATATGGGACTATTACTCGGGACAGACGCTTTTCTACGAACCAGACCTGGAAGAATGGGAAAAGGCCTTGACCAATTACAAAAATCTAACAATCAACCAATTCGAATTCGACTTGCACTATGAAATAAAAGAAATCGAGTTCCCATGGCAATCGGAATGGTACTACGAAATCGTGTGGGACGACGGCAGCACCACCTATCAGCATCTGGAATATGCATCCGATACCACCATAGGTACCTCCCGCCCCAAGGTCATCGTGCGCAGCAACACCCACTACGACCGCGATACAATTAACGAGGTGACCCACGAATATATCCTTGAGGAAAACGGCATCGTCTATTGGTGGAACAATACCTTGCAGGAGTTCACCACATTATATGATTATAACGCCGAGACAGGCGACGAGTGGGAAATCAAGGTGGGCACGGAGAGTATTATGGTTCATGTCGATAAT
>JAGCCO010000266.1 GCA_017651645.1 Bacteroidales bacterium | reverse complement strand
TCTATGTTGCTATCCAAATAATTGGACAATATTTATTGTTTATTAACTGTTTATTATTAGTCACTTAGCGTGTAATCCGATAGTACGATGACTTTTGAAGAAGACGCAGCCATCTGCCCAACGCCTTGCGCTGGGTTCAGAATGACTACCGACAACAGACCTACCAGACAAACTTCTATGAGATGACACGGATGCCCATTTTCCGCCCATCAATTTACTTCTTCAGAATACATAGTAAGACGCAACAATCTAATTTAAGGGGACACCGCCTTAGCGGTACCGCAGAATTTACAAGGAGTCGTCTTGTGAAGTTGTCTGATAATCCGTATGTCAATTACCCGTATTGTATGGTACATATTCTTTTTCGTTCTTCAGGACGGAGAAGATGATGTTTGAGAGTTTCCTCGCAATTCTCACTATCGCCTCCTGGGGTTGCATTCGCTTCTTGTATTGGAAGTATTTTGAGCCAAGTCCCGCATCCCAGCCGATGGCAACCCATGCAGCCTCGACGACCATCGGTCCAAGTTGCTTGTTTCCTCGGAATGTCTTCTCGCCATGTACGGTCTTCTCACCGCTGCTGTGGCTGGTGGGCACTAGGCCGAGATACGCGGCAAACTCGTTCTCGTTGTTGAACCGTTTCACGTCGCATACCTCTGTCAGGATGCACATGGAAACGATGGGACCGATTCCTGGAATTGTCCTTAGCAAATCGCACCTGCGCTTGTATCTTTCTGTCTGGCTCATCTTGCGCAGCTGTTGCGTTGCCTCCAGCAGCGTGCCCCTGATGACCTCCACCTGTCTGATGAGCAGGTCAAGCGACATGCGGGTGTCGGACATCAGTTCCACGTCATTCTTCAGCCACGTGATGAACGCCATGGACCAGTGTGTCTGTATCCTGGAAAACCTCTCGGGCATTTCCACACCATGGCAATGCAACAGGTGCTTGACCCTCGACTTGTACCCGCTGAGCTGCTTCTGTATCGTCCTGCGTATGCGGACCACAGAGCGGTCGTCAATACACTGCTTCTCGGGGACATAGTTGCCCCTGAGCTGGCCGGCCTTCAGTGATCTCGCCAGTTTCGCGGCGTCAATCCTGTCGGTCTTCATCACCTCCTCATACTGAGTTGTCGGAACGTCGGCGGCATGGATTACGATGCAGTCAATACCGACCTCTGTCAGGGCATAGTAGGTGGAGAAACCGCTGAAGCCCGACTCGTACACGGCCTTGTACTCGCCATCCGGGTAATTCTTCTTCAAAAAGTCAAAGAGCTCTTTCGCGGAGGGCTTCTGTGAGTGACACTTCACCGCTCCCACCTCTGGGGCTATCGCCACCTTCCAACTTTTCGCGTGGACGTCGATTCCTATGAAAATCTTTTGTCCTTTGAAAGAAATTTCGTTCCTTTGCATATTGGTACGGTTTTTAATTGGTTATGTATGATTTGTTCCTTTGCATCTACAAAAATACAATCCAATTATTATCGTACCAACTTTTTTATGCCTTTACCATTCATTATCTTGCGATAATTCGTGATTTCGGCCTTTTATCCGTAACTTTGCACCGCAGCCGGACGAGGAAACGGGCTCTGCTGAGGAGCAACCCGACAGCAACATGGCTGTGCCCGCACTGGAAACAGTGTCTCAAGAGCCGCTCCGCCCATGGGCGGCTTAATTGATTCCAGATGGGCTTTTCGGCTAAGAAAACCTAAACACCGCAGATGTCGAGATAATCTTGCACGAAGAACTGTCTCACATCCTTGTTTTAGCCCTACAAACCAGTCTCTACTA
>JAGCCO010000025.1 GCA_017651645.1 Bacteroidales bacterium | reverse complement strand
CGTGTCGCGGATTTCGTAATTGTATTGGAAAAAGGTTACGGCGTTGTCCAAAGTGAACTCGTCTTTCACCGTCACGCCATGTGTTGCTGACCAGTTGTCCCAAAGCCGCACCATTTTGTAGGTCACAGCCTCGCGTTTCGACTTGAAGTTCCGGAACCACGAAGCACGATGATAGCCTGCTTTCTCAGCGATGTCCTGTATGTTGATTTCCTCGAACCTTCGATCTTCCAACAAGGTTATCAAGGCATCGGCGAGGCAGTCTTTCAGAAAAGTGGTGTTCATGGTCAGTCTTACATTGAGACTGCAAAGATAGAAAAAAAGAGCCAATCCGAAGATTGGCACTTGGGGGCATAACGCCTGAAATTATTGCTTGTTTTAGTCTATGCTATTAAAGCGTAAAGCCGAGGCCGACGAAGAGGCCGTTGGTTTTCAGTGTGGCGTTGTCGCTCGTGTTGAGGTCAAGCAGACCAAGGCGGTAGCCGCCAAACAGGTTGAAGTTGGAGAACTTCACATCGGCACCGAACACGGCGTAGAGGTTGAATCGGCTGCGAGTGCTGTTGTCGCCATACCAGTCGGAGCTGTTTTCGCCAAAGATGGGGTCAACGCCCTTGGTGGTACCCGTGAGGGCGAGACTCGGCATAGGACCGACAAAGGGAACGATGGCTAAGTCACGATTCACGGCAATCTTGTAGTTGAACAAAATCGGCACGTCAATGATGGTTTGGGTCTCCTTGACTTTTCCAGTGAAGCCCCAAAGGGTTTGGGTGGCGCTTCTCGTATTCAGACGAAACTGTGCACCTGCTGCCACGCCGATTCCTTTGGAGAGACCAAAGTTTTGGGTGAAACCAAGGGCGAAACCTTGATAATTGGTGCTCGTGTTGCCTGCAACGAAAGTTTCGGGGGCATAAGCAGCATACACCATTGATTGAGCCTGCACATTTCCGGCTACGAACAGAGCGGCCACAAGAGCCACGATTGCTAATGCTTTTCTCATTGTTTTAATGATTTAATGTGATTTGTTGTTTTTCATTTCAGTATTTTATGCCGCAAAAATATAAAAAGTTGACATATTAAGCTGTGTTTTCGACCTTTTGGGACACACAAAAGCGACTTATGTGAAGGAAAATCGCATATACAGCAACCCTATAAATATCAGTACAATTTTTGCGGTAAAAATTCGTTATGGAATAAAGATAAACCTAAATCATGAATTATTATGAAAAAAGTGTTTTTTAGTTTAGTGCTCCTTTGCGGCCTCGCATTATTCAGCACCAGTTGCAAAGACAACAACAATGGAAACAACGGCAATGTCACCCCTGAGGTGGAAACGAACGAGATGACCGTCGGTAACAACACTTCCGACATCGTCACCGCCAAGGCTGTCACCTACGGCCAAAAGAACGCTATCGTCCTCGCTTCCAAGGAGATGACTGCCGACAAGAACGAAGGCATCGCCATCATCTTCAACGGCTCCATCACCCCTGGCACCTACACGATGGGCAATACGAAAGACCCCGTCCCCACTGTCGTCGGTTTTCATGACTTCAACCTCGGCGAGTTGCCCTTCATCATGGGCGCCGACACCTTGTTCTATGGTGATACCTATTATTGGATGAACGGTGAGCTGGCCGTCGTACAAAATAACGATGGCACCTATCATGTCGTTTTGTCACAATGCATGGGTACCAACAACAATGGTCAAACCGTCCAATTGGCCCTTAACTTCACCGGCCCACTGGCTCCTTATACCTTTGATGTCAACAACAAGTTCATGATTAAGAACATTGAAAGCCCCATCGGCTTGGCGGGCGTCACCTCACTCGATGGTCTTAGTTCGCTGGGCCTCGACGTCAAGTCGATGCTCTTCATGTCGGCCGACCGCAAGCGTTTCTTCATCGTCAGCTATCTGGGCGGCCAAGTCGTCGATGGCGAGTACAACCTCGGCTATATCGGCACGCCTTATCTGCCTGCGTTCCCCTGTGTACATGTGGCTCTCGACGGTGACTTTTGGACTTTCCAGCCCCAAACGGGTTACATCGCCAAAGAAGGCAAAATGATCGTCACCACCAACGACGACGGCACCAAGACCGTCACTATGGAGAACCTCAAGCTGAAGAACGTAGAACACGACAACGAGTTCTTCTGGCCCATCCTCGACGGCTCGCTGCAGTACCACGGGTATATGTATGAGTTGAGCCTGTAAGGTAATACAAAAACCGCCGCAAAGGTCAAGAAAATCTCTGCGGCGGTAATAGTTACACTATCGGCATCTTTTTCAATTCCGCTCGCAAAACGTCACATGCACCGTGTCGCCAAAACTTTTGCCTATCTGCTTCCGGATGTCCTTCCGCACACCGATGATGAAGCATGGCGTTCCCATCTTGACGATCTGACCATCGTATGGCACACCGTCGAAGGTGGCATGGACAGCCAACCTACCTTTGCCAAAGAGTGCCTTGATGTCGAAAGGCACCTCCACGTATGCGGCATCCATTCCCTCGTTTTGCAGGATGACGGCGTCGAATTCGTATGGCGTTGCTGTGGCCATGTTATTTCTTGAGGTTTTTCTGATGCGTCTTCAACAGCTTCACCGCCTGCCCGTAGGGACTTGAGGTGACGCTCACGAAGTAGGCCGCCATGTCGGTGGTGTAGGTGTTTTTGTAGTAGCCTTTGGTGAAGAGTTCCTCTTCGGTGAAGCTCTCGGCGAGGCGGAGCATCTCCTCGTGGGTCTCTTGCAGCAGGCGTTGGGCCTCCTCCAAAGGCGTGTTTTGGTGCTTCTCTACCAGCATCTTGTCCATCTCGTGGTAGTTCTTGCGGTACTCGTCGGGCAGGTAGTCACGAGGGTGACCTTCGCGGATGTTTTTCACAAACTCGCGCATCAGTACCTGCCACTCGTAGAGGTGAATCAACAGGTCGCGGAGACAGCGGTCGTATTGCCAGCGAACACCGCATTTCTTCGGGTCGGCGGCGAAGTCGAACGGAGCTGATATGGCTTCTTCGCTCATCTTGGCTATCTGTTCGTTCATTTTTGCATAGCCGTCGGCCATGGCGGCGAGCAACTCTTGTTTGTTGGTGGGATTGGACATGTCGATAAAATTATATATTGTTGATTACTTCACAGTTACCTTCATGGTCTCAATACCCTTCGCGGTCTCTACCTTGATGAAGTACACACCAGCATCTTGATGGCTGAAGTCGTATTCGAAGGTGTCGCCATAGGCGGAGCCTTCAAATACTCTTTCTCCAAGCATATTGAAAATGCTGATGTTCTTCATGTTTTGAGCCTCAATCTTTGTCATCCCTTCCGTGGGATTCGGATAAACGGCGGTAACAATACTGCTAGTTTCCGAAACCTCTGTGCAATCCTCAATGAACTCATAGAAGCCGACCAATCCGTAAGGGTCGTACCAGCTGGAGTTCCGATAGGCCTCAATGCATCCACACGGAACGGTAAGTGTTTGGATGCCAAATTCGGTGAACACAGTCCCGCCTAGGTCGGTTCCAAGCGTAGCAGGAGCGGTGGCCAAAGAAACTGCCGATGAAATGTGTGTGCACTTCCTGAAGGCCCAGTCGCCGATGTAGGAAACAGATTCTCCTATAACCAGTTTCCCATCTAATCCTTCGCATTGGAAGAAGGCACTCTCACCAATGGTTTCAACTGAATTCGGAATCACCAAGTCGCCCGTCAAATCGAAGCAAAAAGCAAAGGCGTTGTCTCCAATGGAAACCACCGAATTCGGTATCTCTATCGAAGTCATCCCCGTAATGCCCTTGAAGGCGTTGTTACCGATGGCAGTGACGGAATTAGGAATAACCGTATTCTTGCAACCTGTGGTCAGTTCGTTCGTGCTTGTTTCAATGATGGCGTTGCAGTCGTTTCTTGAGTCAAAATTGGGGTTTTCAGGGTCGACCACTATGCCTTCGAATTTACAATACACGAAAGCGTCTTCGCCAATGGATGCCACATTGCTCGGAATGTTCAACACGCTTGTCAAGCCGTCGCATGAGTTGAAAGCCCAGGCACCTATGCTCGTGACACCGTTACCCAATACCAGTGTTCCGTCAAAAGCATAGCATGTGTGGAAGGCACTTGCCTCGATGGTGTTGACAGAATTCGGAATCACCAAATCGCCGGTGAAACCCGAGCAATAGGCAAAGGCGCCCTCCTCGATGGTGGTCACTGAATTCGGGAGGGTCAGGCTCGTAAGATAGAAACAAAACATAAATGCGGTGTTCCCGATGACGGTCACGGCATAGTCACGGCCCTCATAGCTCACCGATTCAGGAATCTCCAACGCCCCTTGTGCATTGTAACCGTCGACATGGCCAATAACTGTTACGGACACGTTGTCGTCATTGACACGATAAATCAAATCACCGACCGTGAACTCCGACGGACTTGATTCATAGGTCATAAACAGGCAGGTGGGGTCATAGCTGTTGCCCCCAGCGTGGAGCGCGCCCAAAACGGTATAGGCTCCCGTATTGGGGTCAAGCTGATACAAATTGCCATAATGCGCACCAAACAATTCGCCTGTCAGCATGTCGAAAGCCATCTTTATCGGCAAATCAATCGAGTTGATGATGGTCAATTGTGCATTGGAAAGATTCAATGAACCAAACTCGCCCCAAGAGCTTATCATATATGCGTCACCCTCCATGTTGATAGCCAACTTGAAGCCATCATGTTCGATCACGCCATGGTCTTGGATGTTGCCAGGGTTAGCCGGATCGAAGCATTTCAGATGCTCTTCTGTAATAAGATAAATCAATCCGTCAGCAGGATTGTAGGCCATATCGTTGACATATGGAACGCCTGCAATCATCACTTCAGGTGCTCCAATACTATTGTTGGCGGCATCAAAACTTGACCTGCAGATGTTGTAGCCGTTGTCATTATTCACACTCCAGACATAGCCGTCGGCAAAGGTCGCTGTCGATACTGCAGAAACCTGATCCGACGCAACAGATACCGACCCTAAATCTTGCATGGTAAAAGTGATATACTTGTATTCTGCCGGGCTGGGAGGTAAGATGTATCCAAACCAGTTGGCGGTTGATGCGGGTCCTTGCGCCTTGGCGAAGCCAGCGAATACGAATAATAACAAAACGAGATAAAATGTCTTTTTCATCATGATTATGTTTAGATTTGAGGCCGCAAAAATACAATAATATGCTTTTGCAGCAAATAAAAGATGCCCTTGCATTAGATGCTGCCATAGTTATCCTACTATCTCATAGTCCAAACAAGCCCGTTGCGCCGTATAAGGTCTCACCTTCGTGTTGGCCACGGCCAGATGCTCAGGGTGTTGAGCATAACCTTTCAACGCTTCTTCATTTTCTAGCGTGCAGTCCAGCATCAAATCGGCGGTTGAGGTTGCCAGCCTGCCGTCGATGTGAACCTTCACATCAATCAGCCCTGGCACTTTGCCGACCAAGCCTTCCAAGCCTTTCTTGATGCCCGCTTTCACGGCCGTCTTTTCCTCTTCCGTAAGTTCGGGATTCAATGTCCATAAAATAATGTGCTTTACCATATTTGATTTTTTTGTGTATTTCGCTTTTATTATCTCAAAAGAATTACGTATAAGGTCTCCAACTATATTAGATTATTGAAATATTAAGTTCCCCCGAAGCAAGCATGTAAGCAGTGCCTCCGACATAAACGGTTCCATCGACAGTAATGCGTGTGGCCACCACTGAGGAACGCCCCATGGCTTCGCCTTGAAGGAAGGCAAAGTCGCCTACCGAAGGAATGCATCCGTTTTGTTGCAAATAATGAGTCAAAGCGGCGTTGGCGGTTCCCGTGGCCGACTCTTCAGGGATGTCGTATAGCGGGGCGAAGTCACGGACATGGGCCGTGTAGCCATCGTTGCCGAAGGCAAACACATGGAAGCTGACCGCTTTGTGTTTTTGAGTGATAGCTATGACGGCCTCCATATTGGGGTGTAATCCGTTGAGTGTCGTAACATCAGAGATGGGAATCATAATGTCGGGCAGACCGGAATAAGCGATTTGCACGGGCAAGGTCGGCTGATAATCCGTCAAGCCAAGGGCCTTATAAATCTCATCGGTATTTTCAAGGGTGGCAACGATGCGCGGGGTGGCCATCTGCATCATCACCTTTGTCCCTGCCTCAATGCGAAGGTCGCCTGCCAGGGTGTGGCATAGGCATTCACCCTCGGCCAATTGCATCTGGTGCAACAGAGAGAAAGTGGCGATGGTGGCGTGGCCGCACAACTCCACCTCGGCTTTCGGGGTGAAGTAACGCAAGTGATATTCCGTTGGCGACAGCCTGCGGACGAAAGCCGTCTCGGAATAACGCAACTCGGCTGCGACTTGCAGCATCAGTGCTTCTGTAGGGAAACCGTCACCTTCCAACAGCACTACTCCTGCTGGGTTTCCTCCAAAAGGTTGGTCGGTGAAAGCGTCGACAATATAGTATCTCATATCATTAATACTTTTGTTATTTATCTATGAACGAACCAATCTCAATCAGATTTCCGTCCGGGTCGGCCACATAGCAGGTGCGCTGTCCCCAAGGCTCTGTAGTGGGAGGAAGAACGGAGGCAGCGCCATTCGCGAGCGCATGCTGGTATTCCTTGTCGACATCAGCGAAAGTGGGCACGTCGAATGCCAATTCCATCGTACCGTTGAATCCTTCGGGATATTGGAACTTCCGAGAGACCATCTGCTCGAAAGCGTCACGTGGGAAGAGGATGATGCGCATGTCGCCCAGCGTCATCTCCACGTTGGGCTGGATGCCGTCCCAATCGGTGGTGAAACCGAATGTCTTCGTGTAGAAATCGACAGTCGCTTTGTTGTCGCGGGTGAAAATCCCCACGGTGTTGAAGTTGAATCTATTCATTGTTTTATCTTTTTCGTTCTACTATAATGTCCCTCTTGTATGGCGGCAGCTGTTTCATTTCAATAAGGTGTATTGCGTCAAAATCCACGTCGTTTAAAGACATCAAAGATACCATAGCTGATGTCCTATTCAGCCCTAACAATCCGATAATGAGGATTATATGCCATCCTAAAAGCCTCACTATGCCTCACGGCTTGCTTGTTTCGTGCAGCCTCTTGAAGCTCTGCCTGCAATGCTTGGTCGGACCAATCAGGGCAAACTATTAGGGCGACGCTTTCTATCTTCATCCACTCAGCAGCCCAATCATCACCGAAGGCATTGTCTTTGTCCGCAGCTTCAAGAAACATCGAAAGCATTTGTTTTTCAGAAAGTTCGCCATCGACCACACTCGACAGATTGACCCTTGTGAAACGATGTCTGAAACCTGTCAGTTCCCTCTTGGGCATCAGGCTCATGTCGGAGTCGTGGCACTCGTCAAGTTCCTTCTGTAGGTATTGCCGCGCCGAAGCCGTGTCTTTCACAAGATGCTCGGCACCGAAATAATCCTGATAGCAGGTCTTGTAGACATCCTGCAAGGTGGCCATAGGATACTGTGTATGGATTTCCTCACACATCTGATGGATGGCTTTGTCTTCGTTATTACATGGAATCGCCGCAATCCCTCCTGCGACCAGCGCGGCAGGAATACCCAAAAGCATCCCGATGAGCGCCCCTTTGATATGGAACCAGTAGTCGTGATAGGCTTTGGTCATATCTTCCGTTCCGGGAATGACGAAATGTTTGTCGTGGCAAAACCAGAGGCAATCGAGCACCAGCGCATCGAACCAGTTCACCACCACCCAAAGGGCGTAGGCCGTCAGTGCGCCACACAGAAAAGCTGTGCATCCGTTGACGTATTTGACCAGCAAACCCAATAGCACACCGAAGACCATCATGGCGACAATCTTCTTGACGTAGAACGCCGTCCCTCCAGGACGGTTACTCGCATCCACCAGGCCCAGTTGGTCGCACCTCTCAATGATGGCGGGCGGGTAGTTGAAGATGCTCTTGATGGGGTTTCTCGACATCAAGAACACGAACAGCGTGAACAAGGCGCACGCTACGAGGGATTCAATCAGGAAGGTCATTTCTTTTTCTTTGTGTATTTAGCTTTTACTATCTCAAATGAATTGCGCGTAAGGTCTTTCAAAAGATCATCAGGCGCGTTGTTTGGGTCGATTCCGATCCAGTGTTTGGATGATTCATTGAAGGGGTTGCCGATGCATTCGTGTTCAGCTTTCAGTTCTTCAATCCGCTCAGGTTGGCACTTGAGTGAGATGACCTTGAAGTCATCGCAGTCGAAGTAGGAGAACATGTGGCCGCAGACATAAAACACCAAAACGCCTTCGCCGTTTTTGAACTTGGTGAAGGGGAACTTCTCCTCAATGCCATCGCCTAACGAAAGGCAAAACTCGCGATAATCCTCGATATTCATGACTGTTTTATCCGACGATTTTTAGCCCAACAATAGAAAGAATCAGTGTGCTTAGGAAAAACACCCGCCAGAATGAGGCAGGCTCGTGAAACACAAAGATACCCAATAGCACCGCGCCGACAGCGCCGATACCCGTCCAAACGGGATAAGCGACACCGATGGGTATGGTCTGGGTGGCTTTTGCCAACAAAACGGCACTCAGCACATAAAGCAGGCCGAAGCCCGCAATCCATGCCCACCACTCCGTGCCAACGGCCAATTTGGACTTGCCGAGACAGAAAGCGAATCCGGTTTCACATAGACCAGCGATAATGAGTATAATCCAGTTCATAGTGGTTGCAAAGGTAGTCTATTTTCCGCTATGTTCGTTGAAATGAAGGTCCTTTATGTTTTTCAATTTGATAACAACTTGCAGAGTAAATCCTCCCTGATGATTTTTGGAGCAGCTTTTCCCGCCAACACCAACACTTTCTTGCCGTTGCGGTAGATATGGAGTTGGCGTGAGCGAACCACAGCAGTCAGTTCAGGGTCGTCCTGCATCGCCATCCAAAGACGGTGGTATTCGCCGTCCTCATCGAACAGCTTTTTCTGCAGGTGTGAGCACATATTGGATGTATCTATGGTCATTATGCTTTGATTTTGTCAGCTATTACTTGTAAAGAGTTGAAGTCAACAAAGTCCACCTGTTTGCCGTAAGTTTCCAACATGGCCTTCGCATCTGCCGTAAGCTCCGATTCCGGCTTCTTCAACATCATGGAGTGGAACATATTCATCATCATACGATGCTTGAAGCCAAGCTGGCCGTAGACAATGGCACCTCTCAAATGAAAGATGTTCTTTTCGTCATAAAAAGAGGCAGGGAGCTGTGTTTTAATAGCTTTCCTGATGCCTTCATAGTATGATTGTTCGTTAGGGTCTGTCACCCCAACAGTGGCAATAACAAGTTCCTGCCGGGGAGTCATCTTGCTGACGGTCTTATTCAATCCCAAAACGCCACCAGCAAATAATCCTCCGAGATAGATAATCCTATCATAATCTCCAATGTCCTTTGCATTTTTGTAATCGATGGCTTCAATCCCTGTCATCTCAGCCAGCCGCTCAGCATACCGCTTGGTCGAGCCATACTGGCTGCCGTAAATAATGATTTGTTTCATCACAATGTCAGTATTAGTCAATTTGTAAGTTTCTCCAAAATCTCAGCCACCGTGTCTGTATGGTCAATCAGCAGTTGACCATGGTTCATGCCATTGAAGATTTGGATGTGTGCCTCTGGACAAAGCGCGAGCAGGTGTTTCACTTGGGGTTTGGCTACAAAGGCTTCTTTTGTCCCGTACCAGAAATGAATGTCTTTTCCTGATATACGCTCTAATTTGTTGGTATAAACAGACTTATAGCCATCAAGAACGGCTTGTCTGCCTCCGAAAGGATAGGTCTTTTTACATTCGTCAAGCAGCACGTCAAAATAATGGGAATGGAACACCCATCTCCAAAACTTCGTCCAGTGGTAGCAGGTCCACACGTTGAATGCCTGATAATAACGCAACGGCCCGACCAACCAACGTGGCAAGGGCAACAATGGTGCTGCGTCAAGGATGGCGTGGTCAATGGTTATTTCATCGCGTTCCAGCACACGCGACAATATCTTTCCGCCCAACGACAGCCCGTAGGCGCAATCCAAATGGCCGTTATGGTGCTTCTGAACGTATGCAATCACTTGCACGGCTTGGTCATCAACGGAGGTGAAGCATGTTTGTTTGCCCAAAGTGAAACCATCCACTTCAACCGCGACGATTCGGAAACGCTCTTCCAACAAGCGGACGAGGGGCAGAAATATCTCGTAGGACACCCCTAGTCCGGGAATGAGCAGCAATGTCGGGGCTTTTTCTTTGCCGAAAGTAATCCAATTCATAATGGCTGCAAAAGTACGCTTTTTTGTACTTGCTATTTGAAACTGTGAGCCTATTTCACCATCCGCAAAATCTGTTTCTCTGTAGCCTCAGAACATATCGTTTGAAGATGTCGGCAGATGCGGTCAAACGACTCCTCGGGCGAGCGGCTGCATTGGCAGAGTTCGCGGCCATATAGTTGTTCGGGGGTGGTGAGCAGCGACCAGCCCCAGCCGTATTCGTTGCCGTGGCGGTCGGTGGGATAGACGAAGTCCTCGGTGACGATGCGCGTGGCCATCTGTAGGCGTGTGACAAAACCATCGAAACGGCTGCGCATCTTTGGACCGTCGAAGCCACACAAGGCTCGCAACTCACGGGTGATGAGGCTGCCATGTTCTGCAAGCGTCAGCAGGATGGCCTCCTCGATGCTCCCTTCCTCTGGTGTTGGATGTTTGCTGCGGCGATAATTGCAGAAGTCGGGCCACCACGCGCGGCTGATGAATCCCGCCTTGCCAGCGAAGAACTTGCCATAGACGTGACCGCCTTCAGTGATGACCTCGCCTTTCCACTTCCACAGCGGCCAGTCCCAGCCTCCGTCGTCAAGCACCACATAACGGCAGTCATCGTCAACCATGTCTTCAGCGGAAAAGCCACGGATGCCACTGTCTAAAAGCGGAAGGAAACCGATACGGTCAATCAGTTCCATCAGTTCAACGCTGTTATGAATCGCTTGGGTGGTCGTGTTCTTCGTGTAAATCATCATATACTTCTTTGGCTGAAAACTTTTCCATTCCGATGGCTTGTTTCTTCAAAAGCTCTCGTTTGTCCATGGAAAACGATTCAGACTGCAAAAATAAAAAAAACCACATCAAAGCACTAAACTATTATACTTTTGTACTTTTGCCGTCAAATAAGCAAGTCAAACTTTAAGGAGGAACATAAATATGAAACTATCAGCAATTTTTGAAGAAAAACCTGAAAGATGGGGGTTCAGGGGAGATCCGTATTTCTGGGATTACTTGAAAGGACTCGCGGAGAATATGGATATTATTTCTCCTGACGAACTAGAAAAGTGGATAAAAGAGGAATACTTATCAGTCTCAGGCAAGGAATTGACTGACATATACGAAGATTTTGCCGTAGTAGAGCAGTTTGCTCATGGAGGAATGAGTTCCGGCGGTGTTGATAACCTATGGTGGATGGAAACAGGAATTCCACTGCTGAAAAGCAGGTTGACTACGCTCTGACAGATTTATCCACAATACCTGACATAGCAAGAAAAAATAGCCAAGCTATCCAAATCTGTTTTGAACATGTACTCGGGATGCCATTGGATAGCCCAGACGAAACGCTTGCCCGGCATTCGTGCGGCTTCGATGAGGCCGTCAGGAGCGACAGCCATCGGCGTCAGATCACAGCTGAGGTCTTTGACGGCTTGGTGGTGCAGCGTGTTCACTTCGAGGATGTCTTTGCCCAACAGCGTCTTGAGGTCTCCATCCAACATGACCTTATGCGTCGGGACACCATATGGCTTGCCTTGCCGGTGGACGATGTCTGACGGATGCTGTGAGGGCAAATCCTGCCAGAGCGTACCACCCAAAAACGCATTGATGAACTGAAGGCCACGGCAGATGCCGAGAACAGCCTTGTCGGCTTGCAGGGCTTTCTCCAAGAGAAGCGTTTCCAACCTGTCACGTTCCGGGCTGGGAACGATGGTTCCAGTGGCATCTTTCATCCCATAAAGCGCCGGCGACACATCCTGACCGCCAGTTAACAGGAAGCCGTCACATGTTTCCACTATACGACCTGCGTCCTCTTCCGACATTTCAAGGGGCAGGACGACAGGGATACCTCCCGCAGCCTTGATGCCCTCCAAATAATCCGGCAGCATCCAAACACTTTTGCGGTCTGCATCCCAAAGGGGTGTAACTCCGATGATAGGTGACATGTTCATATAATTGCTTTTCATTTTCTGCATACAGCAACTCCTTGCAAGTCAAATTCCAAGATTCCTTGGTTGTTTGATTAATGCGACCAAATCATCGCTGATGTTATTACCTATCTAACGCCGTTTTCTTGCAAAAAACGGCGTTTGAGGCTACAAATATACAAAAAATCGGCTATATCTTCCCAATTTCATTCGAATCGCCGCAGCCACAGATGCCCGCCCTTTCCCCTTTGAATAGGGGGTGCCCGAAGGGCGGGGAATTTGACATGCCTGATACGGCACAGCCGAAAAAGAAAAAAAGTCTATTCTATTGTGGATTCACGGAAAAGTTGTATTTTTGCAGCACAAAATACCAGTCAGGGGCTGCGTTCCAAACTTCGGAGAGGTAACGGATTACATGACTGGTTTTTTTTATTGCACCTCTATCTTATTCACGCAGTATTGGACATGCTTCCCACCAGTCATGACACCAATGGTGAGTTTTACTACAAAATCCAAATAATCTTTTTCCTCATTCACGAAGTGATGATACAATAAAATCATGTTTTTGTATCCATTACGCCTTTGTTCTCCTTCTTTTCGTGAAACGAATAAAGGTTGTCCTTCCAATGGCTTCGCCTCTTCAATGACTGTTCTTAAATGCTTCACGGCATACGTGGATTTCCAATTGTGTAAAGCCTCCCGAACAGTCTTTTTGTCGCTTTCGTTTCTTACAATATAAATGTCTGCATTTAAAAATTTGTTCTTCACCGCATTGGGCAGTCCTTTGCGTTGTAATTGTTTCCATAGCGTTTCATAATAGCCCATGATCAACGTAAAACGTTCTTTGCTTCTCTTTTTTTCAGTTGGAATGCCTTCAATATACTCGGGTGTTTCCATAATAATGTGGTTTTAATTGTTTCGGATGCAAAGAAACGCCATCTGTCAAGACCTACCCGTTGAACAAACGTTTGTTGTCGACAGTAGTCGTTTGTTGTCGTTTGCTGTCGGATACAATGCTGTAAAATAGAAAGATAAGCACCCCGATATGCAATGTCAGGTTTTTATAATACCATAAGGAGAAAATAAATATCTTTGCATCATGTCTGAGCATTGGGAAATATACGCTGATTGGAATCCATGGCACGGTTGCACCAAGATTAGTCCTGGGTGCAAGTATTGCTATGTCTACCGTCAGGATGAGATGTATGGCAGCGAGATTTCCAGCAGCGAATGCCGAAAGACAGGTAACTTTAACCTTCCACTCAAGCGGAAACGCGACAAGTCGTGGAAGATTGAGAGCGGTAAAATCGTGTTCACCTGCTTTACCTCCGATTTCCTATTGAAGGATGCTGACCCATGGCGACCCGAATGCTGGCAGATGATGAAATATAGAAGCGACCTCTGGTTCTTCTTTTTCTCCAAACGCATCGACCGATTTATGGAATGTGTGCCCGACGATTGGGGCGAAGGCTACGACAATGTCATAGTGGGTTGTACTGTCGAGAATCAGGAAATGGCGGATTATCGTTTGCCCATCTTCTTGTCGCTCCCCATCAAACACAAGAGCATCATCGCATCTCCATTGCTCACAGCCATGGACCTTACCCCTTTTCTGAATGAAACGATAGAAGAAGTATCCGTAGGCGGAGAGTCGGGCGTTGACGCAAGACCTTGCGACTACGACTGGATACTCGCCCTTAGGGAACAATGCATTTCAAAAGACGTTGCCTTTCGCTTCCATCAGACGGGCGCCCATTTCATCAGGGACGGGAAGATGTATCGTGTGCCACGATGCTACCAGCTCAGTCAGGCCCACAAGGCCAACATTGACTACAAGATAGGCAATTACTTAGTGCCCGAGACCGTGAAATTCCAATGGAAAGACAGTGACTATCACGATTAGGTTATTTGATTGATGCGACCAATTCATCGCTGATGTTGTTACCTAACTGGCGGCAGACATCCTGACTCCATCGTTGCGCCATCGCGATGCGTGAAGTCTGGTCGTTTGAGCCTTGTATCATGGCATAGATATAGCCGGCGTTGAAATTGTCTCCAGCCCCGACAGTGCTGACCGTCTCTATCGGCTGTACGGGATAAGTCTCGCAGCCTTCAGGCGAATAGACCCGTATTGAACGAGCCCCATCAGTGAGTATCAATATAGGGCATTGTCGGAACACCCGTTCATAGATGGCATCTCCGTCAAGCAAACCATACAGATACCCAAAATCTTCTATTGACCCACGCACCACGTCAGCCAGCCCCATATTCTCCTCGATATTGGACATCACGTTTGGCAAATCGGCAACATGAGACTTGCGGAAGTTGACATCATAATAGAGCCATGCACCTGCTTCTCGTGCAGCACGTAACAAACCTCCAACAACAGGTCGTATAGCCGGATTGATGGCGAAGAACGAGCCGAAGAGTACCACGTCATCTTTGTTTATCTCAGGTAACTTGCCGTCCAGCGAGACAGATGCATGATCCTTGTAGAACACATACTGCGCATCGTTATGCTCATTCAGGAAAGCCAGTGATATGTGTGACTTGATATGCTTGTGGCAACATACATATTCCGACGACACGCCGTTTTCTTGCAAAAAACGGCAAATGATTTCTCCGATATGGTCGCCGCCCACTTCTGTCACCATTGCACAAGGCACACCAGCCCGTCCGAGAGAGACAATGCTATTGAATGTGGAGCCGCCTGGAACGGCTTTCAGTGGCTGATCGTTCTTAAACAGAATGTCCAGTACCGTTTCTCCAATACCTATTACGCGTTTCTTTATCATGAGTGGCTCTTATTTATTTCACATATTTTGTCCATTGTAATGGATTTACAACCGTAGGAATGTGCAAATATAGAGATTTTTTCTTATCATGTGATATACATGAATGGCCATGACATTGTCATGTCGTAAAAATGTCGTATCTTTGCCTCCAGTTTTGGCCAAGGGAATGCCGTGTGAATCGGCAACAGTGCCCGCTGCTGTAAGCCCGCGTAAGGCCTGTCAAACCAGCCACTGTACGGCTCATACGTATGGGAAGGCGACAGGCTCGGACAAGTCAGAAGACCTGCCAGACAGAAAGTTCAATTGCAAGCCTTCGGGAACAAGGGCGACGCTAAGCGCGGCAATTAGCATGGCTTCTTGCGATGGTCTTGCAGTATTCGTTCAATGCTTAATCAATGTATTTATGCGTAAAGTTTTACTCTTATCCCTGACGCTATTTCTGGCCATGTTTGCCTTTGCACAGGATCCGGCCACTTTCGAAGACGTCCAACTCGGCAGTAACGGTATTTGGCAACCCCCTATTGGATCCAATGAGATGTCCAGTGGCGGCTGGCTCTTCACCAATAATACACAAAACGGCTACTGGGGCGGCTTCACGGCCTCCAACCGCACGGATTTGAACCAATCCGGCTTGGATGCCCAATACACCGCTGCTTCAGGTTGTGGCTACGATGGCTCTGCCCAATATGCCGTGGCATATACCATGGGTGTGCAGACGGATGTTTATGCCACCGATGGGCAATTACATACCGTCACAGGCTGCTATGTCACCAACAATCTGTGGGCTTATGAAGACATGCTGCAAGGCGGGTATGGCGAACCACCCTACGGAGGATATTCAGGCAACGACCCAGACTGGTTTAAGGTGACAGCGACAGGTAAGAATGCCAGTGGACAAACTGTGGGCACATTGGATTTCTACCTCGCCGACTTTCGCTTTGCCAACAATGAGGAAGACTATATCCTTGATACTTGGGAGTGGTTCGATCTCAGCTCCTTGGGTAATGTAGCTACCATCTCCTTTAGCCTTTCGTCATCGAGAGGCAGTGGCTACAACATGATTACCCCAGCCTATTTCTGCATGGACAACTTCAATGACGGTGGCGCCGCTCCCGACCTTCCGCCATATATCGTCAACCCTGTTCAGGATGTGGTGTTCAACGAGTATCCGCAGACCATTCAAGTCAACCTCGACGGCGTGGCGACCGACCCCGATGACCCTGATGAGAATATCGTTTACAGCATTGTGAGCAACTCCAACCCCAGTGCCTTGAACGCCTCGATGAGCGGTAAGATTCTGGTTATGACACGCCAAAACGCCAACCAAGCCACCGCTAACCTCACGATGCGCGCCACAAGCGACGGGCAATATGTCGACTTCACAGTGCATGCCATCATCAACGCCGTCATTGACGAGCCGCCTTATATCGTCAACCCCGTGCAGGATGTGGTGTTCAACGAGTATCCGCAGACCATCCAGGTCAACCTTGATGGTGTGGCTACCGACCCCGATGACCCAGATGAGAACATCGTTTATATGATTGTCAACAACTCGAACGCCAACGCTCTTACAGCCTCGATGAGCGGAAAGATCCTAGTGCTGACGCGACGCAACGAGGATGAAGCTTCTGCCGATCTCACGATGCGTGCCACCAGCGACGGGCAGCATGTCGACTTCAATGTACATGTCATCATCAATGCCGTTGTTGACCTGCCGCCTTATATCGTCAATCCCGTGCAGGATGTTGTGTTCGAGGAGTATCCGCAAACCATCCAGGTCAACCTTGACGGCGTGGCCACCGACCCTGACGACCCTGATGAGAATATCACCTACAGCATTGTGAGCAGCCCCTTCCCTGAGGATGTGTCGGCAACGATGAACGGCAAAATCCTCGTTTTGACACGCGAGTCCAACAACGATGCAGATTTCTCCCTTGCGTTGCGCGCCACAAGTGACGGGCAGTATGTTGACTTTGAGATCCATGTCGTCATGTACATTGTGGAAGGCATAGAGGAAAGTCAAAAGACCATGTTGGTTTATCCCAATCCAACCAATGGGATGATTACAATTGATTTGTCTGAAAGTCAATGCTTTGAATACATGGTTTATGACATATTGGGGCAAAACTTGATGAGTGGTCAGTCACAATATGGCTCGGTCCAAATCGATTTGACCTCCTGCCATCAAGGCATCTATTTCGTTGCTGTCAGCTGGAATGGGAACAGGATGATTCAAAAAGTGATTGTCCGTTAACAATCGGGTACATATAGAGTTTTGAGTATGAAGAGGTGGCTCCTAGTGGGCCGCCTCTTCGGTTATACCGCCAGCAACACCAAAAGCTGCGCAGTGAAGATACGCAAGAACATAGTCAGCGGATACACGGTAGCATAGCCCATGTTTGGAAGCTTACAGCCCTCGGGAGCCACGGTGTTGGCAAAGGCCAAAGTGGGCGGGTCGGTGTGTGCGCCGCCGATAAAGCCCATCAAAGTGTAGTAGTTCATCTTCAGCACCAAACGCCCGAACAGTCCGACCAAAATGGGCGGCACCATGGTGATGATGACCCCGTAGACGACCCACATGTAATGCTCCTGCACCGTGGCCACAAACTGACCACCTGCACCCAATCCCACGCCAGCCAGGAAGAGGGCGATGCCCACCTCGAGCAGTGCATGAACACCTTGACCTTCGGTAAACTCGGTGCTGAACCAGCCTTTCTTCACCCCAAGCCAACCGCCGATGATGGCTACCACCAAAGGCCCGCCAGCCAAGCCCAATTTGATGGGTGCCTTCATACCTACGGGAATCGGGATGGAGCCGATGATGATGCCTAAGGCGATGATGACGAAAATGGGAATCAGCAGGAAACCTTTTTTGGAGTTGAGAGTTGAGAGTTTAGAGTTTAGAGTGGTTGAAGGTTCAGAGTTGAGAGTGGTTGGTTCATTATTCAAATCAATCCGGCAGAACGATTTCAGCATAATGCAGGTCATAATCATACCCACCACGGCCAAGGGATAAGCCACGGCATAGCCTGCCGCCAGACGGTCGGCGGCACCTTCGATACCTATGTCGTTGACAGCCTGCTGAGCTGCAGAAAGGCCAGGTGTATTGGTGATGGCACCCGTATAGACTCCCGCCATGTCAGCCAAATCCTGATGTGCGACTTTGGCGATGATAACGGTAATCAACACACCAAGGGCGACATTGACCAAAGCCATCAAATTCATAGCCAGACCACCTTTTTTGAACGAACGGAAAAAGCCTGGCCCAACTTGCAAACCCACAGCTACGACAAAGAGAATCAATCCGAACTCCTTGATGACGTGCAGCATCTCCGCGTTAAGGCTGATGCCACAAGCGCTGAAAGCGATGCCCACAAAGAGCACCCAAGTAATGCCCAACGAGATTTTGGCAATCTTGATTTTGCCCAAAAGCAGTCCGATGAAAATGGACAGGGCAAGGTATAGAATAGTGGGCCAGACGCCCGAACCGGTGAAGAGATTCAACATGGATTTCTACTTGTTTTGTAACGAAAACACAAAAATAGGGTTTATTTCTGAACAGACGCGATAATCACCGAAATATTGTTCACGAACATGTTCACGGCGATGGCTAACAGGATGACTCCAAAGAACTTACGGAGGATGAAGATGAGATTCGGGCCTAACAGTCGCTGCACCTTGTCCAATGAACGGATGACGATGTAGTCCAAGAGGATGTTGAGCAGCAGGGCAATCATGATGTTGATGACAGCATAGTCAGCACGAAGCGATAGCAAAGCCGTCAACGCACCTGGGCCTGCAATCAGAGGGAAGGCAATGGGAACGATGCTGGCCCCACTGGTGCCGCCCTCATTCTTGATGATTTCGCGACCGAGAATCATTTCGACAGCGAGGATAAACAGCACGAACGAACCAGCCACAGCAAATGAAGCCGCATCAATACCGAAAAGCTTCAGCAGGGCATCGCCAGCGAAGAAGAAGGCCAAAAACAGCCCCAAGGCCGTCAGGCAGGCTTGACCCGCCTTGATGGTCTTGTGCTGCTCTTTCATGCTCACGAAAATGGGAATGGAGCCGAAGATGTCGATGATGGCGGCCATCACGATGAAGGCGCCGAAGATTTCTACGAAGTTAATTTGAGCGAACATATTGGATGTTTTTTGACACGGGACTACGAGACTACGAGACACGGGACCAACCCCGTCTCGCGTCCCGTGTCCCGAAGTCCCGTGTCCGTTAGACGATACTATTCCAAAGGTAATGAAAATGCGACCCAAAACGTTTGAAAGCGGCTTCGTCGAGCTGCTCCTGGAACTGCGGATGCGCCACTGAGATGATGAGTTTTGCCCTTTCCTGCAACGAGCGTCCGTAGAGGTTCACTGCACCATATTCGGTGATGAACCAATGAATGTGGTTGCGCGTGGTGACGGCACCCGAACCCAAGTCCAAGGCAGGCACAATCTTGTTGATGCCCTTGCGCGTGGTGGAAGGCATGGCGATGATGGCCTTGCCGCCTTTGGCACGCGACGAACCGTAGACATAGTCAATCTGTCCGCCCACACCTGAGTAGATTTTGTCGCCCAAAGAGTCGGCGCACACCTGGCCCGAGAGGTCGATCTGGATGGCGGAGTTGATGGAGGTCATTTTAGGCTGTTGCGCGATGACGAAGGGATCGTTGGTGTATTCCACGTCCATCAGCAGCACCTCGTGGTTGCCGTCGATGAAGTCATAAATCTTCTGTGAGCCCATCACGAAAGTGGAAACAATCTTGCCCTTGTTGAGCTTTTTGTTGTTGCCCGTGATAACGCCTTTCTTCACCAAAGGCAGGATCCCGTCGGAGAACATCTCGGTGTGGATGCCGATGTCTTTGTGGTTGTGGAGGCACGAGAGGATGGCGTTCGGGATGGAGCCGATACCCATCTGGAGGCAGGCACCGTCTTCGATGAGCTCAGCGCAATAGCGTCCGATGGTCTTCTCCACCTCATTGGGTTCGGGCATGTCGACGGTGAGCAAGGGCGTGTCGTCTTCAACAAAGACATTGATCCGACTGATATGCACCAGTGCGTCACCGAAGGTGCGCGGCACGTGCTTGTTGACCACAGCGATGACGAACTCGGCACTCTCCATGGCGGCCAAGGTGGCATCGACTGATGAACCAAGTGACACATAACCGAATTTGTCAGGAGGACACACTTGAATCATGGCCACATTGCACTTGATGTAGCGTTCGCGGTAGAGTTTCGAGGTCTCACCGAGGAACACAGGGATATAGTCGGCCAGACCTTTCTGCACGCTCTCACGCACATTGGCACCCACGAAGAAGGCGTTGTGTTGGAATATGCCTTCAAACTCTGGGTTGACATAGGGCGCGGCACCTTCAGTGTGCAGGTGGTGGATGTAAACGTTCTTCAACTCGCCTGCTCGACCTCTGTCGCACAAGGCTTTGACTAAACATTGCGGCACATTCGACACCGAGCTGATATGCACATGGTCGCCCGACTTGATGACTTTGACGGCTTCTTCGGCCGTAACGGCTTGATACTGTTTCTTCATATGATTGGTTTTCTCGGATTTTCAAAAGCCGGCGGCAGCCGGAACTGCCACCGGCAACAACATGGAATAAAAAGGGATTTTAGTTATTCATATAGCATTAGAAATCCATAAATTCTCATAAAGGTTTGACTTTAAGTTCATTACTTCAAGACTTTCGGAAAGATGTTGGAATACCTAAAATGGAGATATCACCCTCAGTGGGGCATACCTTGTATGATATAGAATCCCAGCTCCAACTCCCGGAAGCCTTGTTTCGCGACTTGAGGCAGGTCTTCTGACTGAGGTCTTTTCTTGCCGCCTTCCCGAAAGACAAGGCTTTCAGTGACATTCATGGCAAGCGTTGCAACCAACACAGCAGCGGGAACTGTCCGGGATTCACACCCGATTCCCTATTGAGTCCGCAGGGGACACCACAAATCGGGTGCAAAGATAGGGATTATTTCTGTGCGAGTTCAAAAAGAACGAAATAAAAAACACAGGGTGCCTCTTATTATCAGAGACACCCCGTGGTGATGATATTTGGCCTATGCAGACTTAATCCACGTCGGCGCGGGCCATGGCATCCTTGTAGTACTTCTGGAACACAAAGACGTCCTGCTTGTACGGGTTGATGTGGCGCTTGCGCGAGATGGCGATGATCCAGCACAGAGCCGCAATATTGGTCACCAAAGCCAGAGCACTGATAAACAGCATCATGGACGGGTTGGCCGCCACCACGGAAGGATCTACGGTGGTACCCACAATGCCGTCAACTGCAGCTTGGCCGCCAGCAGCATAAAGAGCCTTGACGGTCTCTACGCCCTGAGGATAAAGCACGGGGAGGGTTGCCCAGCTAAACCACTGGCGACCGTCTTTGAAGGTCTCCTGGAAGAGCGGGAAAACTTGGGCGAACATGCACCAAATGGCCAGGGTGTTGGCGCGGTTTTGGATCCAACCGCCACGGTTCCACAGCAGGGCAGCGATGGTCGGAGCCAGCAGCAGGGCAACACCGCAGTACCAGCTGTGCGTAGGCAGACAATTGTAGGTGTAGGCGAAGTTCCAGATGTCATAGACAATGATGTAAACCCAGGTCATGTCGGCCCAGATCATATCCTGCTTATTCTTGGAAGGATAGACGCTCCACCAGGCAGTCATACAGAAGATGTTGATGAGACCGGCCACGCCGTTGAATACATTGTGCCAGCCGCCATACTGCCATACGCCCTCGGAGGTGAGCCACCACTTGTTCCAGCCCATGATGGCGCTCTCAAAGTCGGAAGCGCAGGCGATGAGGATGTTGATGGCCACGATGATGAACGGGAAGGGCTTGAACCAATGCTTGGCGCCGATGCCCCATTTGTATTTGATCATCATAAAGCCGATGCACCCAGCCGTAGCCGCATACAGCTTGGCGTAGTGGAACCAGCCCTGCATGTATACGTGTGTCTGGTTCTCAAGCGCCCACTGGGAACCGTTGCGCACACCCAGCCAAATGGCAAGGAAGTAAACGGTGAGGGCCAGGGGGACCACCAAAAAGGTAACAATGCCGCCGAACTTGGTGCGACGGGCAAACTCATTCAGCAGAATGAGACCAATGAGGACAACAAACATCATTCCCCATTGCGAAAGGGCATTAGCCCCATAGACTTGGAAAAACATAGTTTTTAATGTTTAAATGTGTTATTGTTTGATTGTTTGAGTTTTTCTTTCTTTCAGCAAGGCGTAGCCTATCCACACGAGGGTAAGCACCACCGACATGGGAAGGCCGACGGTCAGCATCTCGCGGAGCATCACCTCTACTCCACCGGTTTCTGTGAGGGCAGTGAAGAATGGGTATCGCCATGTGACCTCGCCGTTGATGATGTGGTCGACGATGAGCATCACCGAGCCGCCCCAGAGCATCTTCTCCAAGGCCGGTAACTGACGCATCAGCGGACCAGCTCCAGGAGTCTCTATTTTCTTTGCGTTAATCTTGCGATAGGCTGAGGTGGCTATCGCTTGTGTCAATGGAACAATGAAACACGACATGTTATTCGGGATTTAAGATTCAAAATTCAAAATTCAATATTTGTCTATTTCTATACTCGGATTTCTTTGATTTCTACTTCGTTGCCGTGCAGGAGCCAGGTCTTGTCGCTGCCGCAATGCGGGCAGGTACGTCCATGGATCACGGTGGGATATTCGCTTTTGCACGTGTCACACCAGGTGACGGCGGGGATAGTGTTACACCGCAAGTCGCAGCCTTTGAGCAGCGGCTCCTTGTCGGCAGCCCACCGCCAACAGTCTGTGAGCAGATGAGGCACCACGGTCGACACCTCGCCGATGTCCATCACCACGGATTCCACATGCTCCACGTGGTTTTCCTCGGCCACCTGCTTCACGTCGCGGATGATGTAAAAGACTACTCCTAGTTCGTGCATTTTTAGTTGAGAGTTGAGAGTTGAGAGTCAGTTTGAAGTTGTTAAGTTGAGAGTTTATAGTTGATTGTTATTTCTTTCCGAAGATGATTTTTCCAGTGCGTTTGAGCATATAAGGCAGTATGCCGCCGAACTTGTCCTCGGAGGTGCGCATGATGCTGGCCTCGGGATTGTCGCGGAAGAGATGGATGGCGTCGAAAGCGCACTTGGTGGTGCAGATGCCGCAGCCGATACAGCGGTTCGTGTCCACCACTGAGGCACCGCAGCTCAGACAGCGGGCCGTCTCTTTGCGCACTTGCTCTTCGGTGAAGGTGAGATGATACTCGGTGAACGGGTCGCGGTCATGGGCGTTGCCTTCCACCTGACGGGCGGTGTTGTCGTAACTCTCTACCATAATGTCATCTTTGTCAAGTTCGATAAAGTCGCGGCGATTGCGGCCGATGGTCATGTGACCGTGCTGCACGTAGCGGTGCAGGCTCTCGGCAGCCTCGTGGCCAGCCGCAATGGCATCAATGGCAAACTTAGGTCCAGTATAGCAGTCACCGCCCACGAAGATATCCTCTTCGGCAGTCTGGTAGGTCAATTTGTCGGCGACGGGATAGACGCCACGGAAGAACTCGACTTTAGTGTCCTTCAGTAGGTCTTTCAAAATCACTGTCTGACCGATGGCAAAGATAACCGTATCGGCCTCCAACGTGATGGTATCATTCTCGTCATATTGTGGGGAGAATCTATGTTCTGCGTCATACACAGATGTGCATTTCTTGAAGACAATGCCAGTAACCTTGTTGTCGCCAAGAACTTCTTTCGGTCCCCAGCCAGGGTTGATGACCACGCCGTCCTCACTGGCCTCGCGACGTTCTTCTTCGGAAGCAGGCATGATGTCCTCGGTCTCAAGCGAGAGCATCGTAACCTCGGTGGCACCACTGCGTTTGGCCACACGGGCCGCGTCGATGGCGACATTACCACCGCCAACGACAACGACCTTTTTATTGGTTGTTTGTAGAGACGCACGGCCGTACGTCTCTACATCCACATTTCCACAATTGCATTCGCGTAAAAAGTCGATGGCCGTCGTGGTGCCTTCAAGGGTTTCGCCTGTGATGCCGGGCAGTTTGCCTCCCTGACAGCCAATAGCCACATAGAAGCCCTTGTAGCCTTGTTCGCGCAGCTGCTGTATCGTGATATCCTTACCCACTTCCACACCAGTTCGGATGTCCACGCCGATTTCGCGCATAATGTCGATTTCCGCCTTGATGACGGCCTTGTCGAGCTTGTACGAAGGGATGCCATACTGCAGCATGCCGCCAGGGACTTCGTTCTTCTCGAACACCGTGGGCTTATAACCCATGTTGGCGAGGTAATAGGCGCAGCTCAAACCCGCCGGACCACCGCCGATGATGGCAATCTTCTCCTCCCAGCGCTCAAGAACACTTGAAGCGATGTTGATTTCCGGCACGAAACGCTGCTCGGCGTTGAGGTCTTGTTCGGCAATGTATTTCTTCACCGCATCGATGGCGATGGGCTGGTCGATGGTGCCACGGGTACAGGCATCCTCACAGCGGCGGTTGCACACACGACCGCAGACAGCGGGGAAGGGGTTCTCGCGTTTGATGAGCTCCAATGCCTCGCGGTATTTGCCCTCTGCGGCTTTCTTCAGGTAGCCTTGCACGGCGATATGCGCCGGACAGGCGGTCTTGCACGGAGCCGTGCCCGTCGGATAGCAGTTGATGCGGTTCTTGTCGCGGTAGTCTTCGTCCCATTTGTCTTTGCCCCATTTGGCGGCATCAGGCAGCTGCTGCTTAGGATAGGTCTGCTCGCCGTGTTTGGTGCAGAGCTTCTGTCCAAGGCGGACAGCACCGGCAGGACAGTATTCCACACAGCGGCCGCATGCCACGCAGTTCTTAGATTCCACTTTAGCTACATAGGCACTACGCGAGAGGTTCGGCGTATTGAACAGTTGTGAAGTCCTTAGAGCGTTGCAAATCTTGACGTTACAGTTGCAGATGGCAAATATCTTGCCCTCGCCGTCGATGTTGGTCACCTGATGCACGAAGCCGTTGTCCTCGGCAATCTTTAAGATCTTCATGCACTCGTCATAAGTGATGGCGTGTCCGCGTTTGGTTTCAATGAGGTAGTCGGCCATATCGCCCACGCCGATGCACCAGTCACGATAGTCGTCGGCGCAACCCTCTTCGAGTTTCTTACGGCCGTAACGACATGAACAGATGCCCACGGCGAGGTGTCCCTCATAGCGTTTGAGCCAATAGGAAATATGCTCAATATCAGCGGTTTCGTTCACCATACTGATGGCTTTCTCCACGGGGATGACGTGCATTCCGATACCGCTTCCACCCATCGGAACCATAGGCGTGACCTTCTCTAAAGGCAAGAAAGTCATCCTCTCGAAGAACATGGCCAGCTCAGGGTGCTTGTCCATCAGTTCCACGTTCATGTTGGTATATTCGGCACTGCCTGGCACGAACATCGGCACCCAGTAGATGCGGTCTTTGCGCTCAAACGTAGTGCCCGGCACAGGGCCGTCCTTGGTGTATTTATCGCCGTAGTCGTACTCCAGCATACCGAAATAGGCCAGCTTGTCGAGCAACTCGTCAAAGGTCTCGTCGTTGTCCGTGTAGTGTTTCTTTCGGTTCCACTCCACCAGTTCGGTGTAGGGATGATGCTCGCGTACGGTGAAAGCCTTGTGGCTGATGACATCAAGCAGCAGGTCGAGAGAGGCTTCACGGGTCTTTGCATCCATCTCGTCCTCAAAGATGCAAGCCAGGCCCCAATATTCGGGGGCATCGGTATCCATCTTGATCTTACCGGGAATGCGGTCGGTGATTTTTCTCACCAGCTTGATGAGCTTGGGATTGGGATTCTTGTCGCCCTTGTGCTTGGGGACATATTTGGTGGACATTTCGGGCATGGTATTTTAGTTTAGAGTTTAAAGTTTAGAGTTTAGAGTAGTAATGAAGTTTAGAGAGGAAAGTATAGAGTTATTCTTTCCAGTTCTGGACTTCGTTTAGGAGCCAGTCGACAAAGGCTTTGATTCCGTCGCCGGTTTTGGCACAGATGGGGAAGACTATGGCTTTGGGGTTGCGTTGGCAGATGTATTCGCGGCATCGCTCAAGGTCAAAGTCGAAATAGGGCATCACGTCGGTCTTGTTGATGATCACCACGTCGCATACCGTGAACATCAGCGGGTACTTCAGTGGCTTGTCGTCGCCTTCGGGCACCGAGAGAATCATGGCGTTGCGCACTGCTCCAGTGTCGAACTCGGCGGGACAGACAAGGTTTCCCACGTTTTCTAAGATGACGAGGTCGTATTTACCATCGAGAGCATCTAGCCCTTGCCGTGTCATCTCCGCATCAAGGTGGCACATGCCGCCCGTATGCAGCTGTATGGATTCCACTCCGGTAGCCTCCTTCATCTTACGTGCATCCACGTCGCTGTCGATGTCGGCTTCCATTACCGCCACACGGATTTTATCCTTCAGGCGGTTGATGGTCTGTATCAGTGTCGTCGTCTTTCCGCTGCCGGGAGCCGACATCAGGTTAAGTAAGAACGTACCGCGCTCCTTGAGTTCGCCACGCAGCGCGTCGGCATCCTTGTCGTTGTCGGCAAAGACGCTCTTTTTAATTTCAATCACTCGCATTTCGTCCATTCAATTATTTCTTTTCTAACAGCTTCTCTGGTACGTCTTCAGCAGAGACTCATTTATAGTACTCAATCAGCGCTTCCATGGTTTCGAATGGCTTTTCATCCAAATCCACCCAAGTGTCGTTTTGGTAGCATTGCATCTTCCACCCCGACACTGTTCCATCAATCATCACGGGTACGACTCGTCTGTCCATTCCCAGGTTAAAGCCCTCCCCAATGAGTCCATCGTAGGCCTCGTTCATCTTATCAACGATTCCACAAAGGCTTCCCTTGATCTTCTTGTTTTGCATAGGATTGAGTGGTTAGATATGCTGCCTATTATCTGATTACCCTAGTAAACACAGGGGTCTCCTCCCCTATCACCGTAACATAGACCTTCATCTCACCCGCAGGCGGCATGTTCGGACGGTCTTCACGGGGAAGGTCAACAGCAGTGAACAGGTATTCCGTGCCCTCAGGGATAGCGCGGGAGGCAACAGTCTTGGCTTGGGCATGCATCATCGGATAGTCGCCTACAGCAGCATTGAAGATGGCAGCTTCCTCTTCGCTCACAGGATGCTGCTCAGGGAATTCCTCCAATTTGGTGAATTCGCCTTCCATGAAGCCATTGGATTTCAAGAAATTGTCTATCTCCTTGGGCATAGCCTCAAGACGAGCGGCACGGACACCGTAGCCAGGAAGGATTTCTGCATTGGGTTCAGCTTCTGCCAAATCCTTCACGCTCGATTCCAACCCGCCACTACCAAAGGTGCAGAACGGGACGATCTTCTTGCCACTCAGGTCAACACCATTCAAGAACGTGGCGATAGGAGGCGCATAGGTGCCAAACCAAATCGGATAGCCTATGAAAACCACGTCATACTTGGCAACATCGGCTTTGAGCGGCTGTATCTCAGGATATGCACCCTCGTCGAGTTCTTTCTTACCGCGTTCAATCGTAGCCTGGAAATCGCCATCGTATAGCTCTACGGGAACAATCTCCTCAATGTCGGCACCGAGTTTTGTGGCGATTTCTTGTGCCACGGCCTTGGTGTTAGAGGTTTGTGAGTAATAGAGTACCAGCATCTTGGGAGTCTCTTTTTCTGCTTCAACATTTTGCGTCGTTTTCTTCGGACCGCATGAGACGGCGGTCAGCGTCACGGTCGCAAGGACCAGTATCATTTTCAAGTTCTTCATATCACTAATGATTTAGAGTTTCGTATTTCGGGCAAAATTATAAAAAAGTTTATATCGAAACAACAAACCGACTCATAAAGGCATCAGACTATTGATTTTTATTATTTTTGTGCGTCAAATATCAATTCGCTCATGAAAACCATAGCATTACCTATCATCCTCGGCATCTTTGCCGCCTGCGGGCATCACAACACGCCCTCAGAGCCTTACGAAACCGACAGTTTTGTCACCAAAAGCGGGAAAACCGTAAAGTTTCATGCCTTAGTGCATGCTAGCATCCGCATCGAATACGATGGCAAGGAAATCGAAATCGACCCCATGCATCAACTGGGCGACCACACCATCGACTATGGTGCCTTCCCCAAGGCGGATTTCATCCTGGTCACGCATGACCATTACGACCATCTTGACACTATGGCCATTGCCACCCTCACCAAAGCGGAAACACAACTCATTACCAACCAATTATGTGCTGACAAGTTGGGCTATGGAACGGTCATGGCTAACGGCGACCGCCTCGTCATGAACGACTGGCTGATTGTTGAAGCGGTGCCTGCCTACAACACCACCGAAGGACATCAGCAGTTCCATCCCAAAGGCCGCGACAACGGCTTCATCCTCACCATCGACGGATTGAGGATTTACATCGCCGGCGACACCGAAGACATTCCCGAAATGGCTGAAGTCAAGGACATTGACGTTGCTTTCTTGCCCTGCAACCAGCCTTATACGATGACCACGGAACAACTGGTACGCGTAGCCCGCATCATCAAGCCCAAGGTGCTGTTCCCCTACCATTACGGGCAGACAGACGTCAGCGGACTGGCCGGACAATTAAAGAATGACGGCGTTGAAGTTCGAATCCGGCATTACGAATAAGACAGAATGAACGAAAAAAAAAGTCAGCCCTGAAAGCCATCTTTCGGGGCTGACTTATGAATAGATCTATTCAATTATTCTCCCAGCAGGTGCTCAAACAAGAAGTTGTCAATCTTGTTGAAGAGGTGCATACGACACTCACCGCTACCGTATTCGTAGCCTCCGTAAATGCCGTGGTTCTTGTTGGGATAGATCATCAGGTCGAACTGTTTGCCGTTCGAAATCATGGCCTTGATAAGCTCCATGGCGTTCTGGTAATGAACATTGTCGTCGCCGCTACCGTGGCAGAGCAGGTAGTTGCCTTTGATTAAAGCTGTGTTATGCACGGGTGAGTTGAGGTCGTAGCCGTCGGGGTTCTCCTGAGGCGTGCGCATGAAACGCTCGGTATAGACATTGTCGTAATAGCGCCAGTTGGTCACAGGAGCCACAGACACAGCCGTGCTGATGACATCGGCGCCCTTGGTGATGCCGTTGGCCGCCATGAAGCCACCGTAGCTCCAGCCGTAGATACCGATTCTATCACCATCCACATAGGGTTGCTTGGCCATGTACTTGGCGAGGGTAATCATGTCTTCGGTCTCGTATTTACCCAGTTGCAGGTAAGTCATCTTCTTGAAAACCTCGCCCTGAGCACCGCTGCCACGGTTGTTGATGGACACACTGATGATGCCATGCTGAGCCAGCAACTGCATCCACCAATAATCGCTATTGGCCCATGAATTGTTCACCGTCTGATGGCCAGGACCACCATACACATAAATCAGCACAGGATATTTCTTCGAAGGATCAAAGTCGGGAGGCAGGATTTGCCAAGCGTCCACATCGACTTGGGTGCCATCGGGCAAAGTGAAAGCGGGATCGCTGATCTTCATGAGTTTCTTCTCGCCAAGGTTGAAAGTTTTCAGTTTTTCGGCAAACTCATGGTTGTCCTCAAGCACACGCACCAACTTTCCCTTATTGGTGTAAAGTTCGAATTGGCGCGGCTGGCTGATGGTGCTGTTTATATTAATAAGGTAGCTGAAGTCGTTGCTGAAAGTGGCGTCGTTGGTGCCTGGGCGACCAATCACCTCGCGCATCTTGCCCTTCAGGTTGACGGCATAAATCTGACGGTCGACAGGCGTATTCTTTGCAGCTTGGAAATACACTTCCTTGCCGTCAAAACCATAGACCTCGGTCACATCCCAAGGGCCATTGGTGAGTTGTTTCGCCTGAGTCCCGTCGAGGTTGCAAAGGTAGATGTGGTTGTAGCCACTCTTCTCTGCCGTCATGAGGAAACGCTTGCCATCTTCAAGGAAGTGCCAGTTGTCGGTAATATCGATATAATAGTCATTGGTCTCATCGTAAAACACACGGCTCTTGCCTGTGGTGGCGTCAGCAGCCAAGATTTCAAGATGGTTCTGATGGCGGTTAAGGCGTTGGATGGCCAGCACATTGGCATCCTTCGTCCAGGCGATGCGAGGCAGGTAGATGTCGGTTTCCTTGCCCGTATCCATCTTCACCGTCTTGCCGCTTTCGAGGTCGTACACATAAATCTCAACGATGGAATTGTCCTCGCCAGCCTTGGGATACTTGAAGCTGTACCAATCAGGATAAAGGCCTTCAAACTCCTCCATCTGGAACTCACGCACATTCGACTCGTCAAACTTCATAAAAGCAATCTTCTTGCTGTCGGGCGACCAATAGAAACCCTGCGAGAAACTGAATTCCTCTTCGTAAACCCAGTCGGGGGCACCGTTGATGATATGGTTGTAAAGGCCATCTTTGGTGAACTGCTTCTCCTCCCCTGTCTTCAAGTCCTTGATGAACAAGTTATTGTCGCGCATAAAAGCGACTTTGGTAGCATCGGGCGAGAAAGTAGCCAAACGCTGCTTGCCGTTCTTCGAAAGTGGCTGTAAGGTCTTGGTGGCAAAGTCGTAGACATAATAATTGGCATGGAAAGAATGGCGGTAGATGCTCTCCATATCCGTCAGGCACAACATCTTATCCTCATTCTCGCTCAGCTCATAGTTCTGCAAGCCGATGGGCAGCGAGTCGGGATGCAGAGTAAGGTCGGTGATGCCAAATAAAGTCTTTTCAAGCTTTCCTGTCTTGTAGTTGTAAATGTTGAGTTGGCCTTTCTCGAAGGAGCCGTAGGTCTTTCCGTCCTTCATCGAGTTCATGCCGCGGACGCTCTTGGCGTAGAATGTCGGGCGCATGTAAAGGTCTTCCAGATCAAAGTTTTTCTTCTCTTGGGCCGTAGCCGAAAGCGTTCCCAGTACAAGGAACAAACTGATTAATAAGTATTTAAATTTCATAATGAATAGATTTGATTGCACAAAGATAGAATTTTTTCAAAAAAAGGAAGAAAAAAACTTGTCGGTTTCGGAAAAAGCCGTATTTTTGCACCCGCATTTGGGACGGTAGCTCAGTTGGTTTAGAGCGCATGCTTGACAGGCATGAGGTCACAAGTTCGATCCTTGTTCGCCCCACACAAAGACGCTGCAAAGCGTCTTTTGCATCGACGGGAGGGACGTTAGCCCAGTTGGTTTAGAGCGCTGCCTTCACACGGCAGAGGTCACTGGTTCGAGTCCAGTACGTCCCACCAACAACAAAACCCGCTGGAACCAGCGGGTTTTGCGTTTTATTTAGCGCTTTTATAGCGTGTCATTTCACACCGAGTTTCTTGGCGATGTTCTTAGGAAGTGCGTCCTTGTGCAGGACGATGTTCATGGTCTTGTATTTGGCGAAAGTCTCAGAGACGTACCATATGCCGTGGTATTTGCCACTGTCACCCCACGAGTTCTTGCCCATGAAGTATTCCTTGCCGTTTTGGTCTTTGGCCTTGCCGAAGATGAGCAGACCGTGGTCGTCGCCAGTCTCCCAGTTATCAAAGGCTTCCTGACGCATCTCT
>JAGCCO010000265.1 GCA_017651645.1 Bacteroidales bacterium | reverse complement strand
CCTCATGGGCCAAACCCTGCTGCAAGGCCATATCACCGCCGAAACCCAGCAGGTTGACATTGCCGATCTGCCTTCGGGAATGTATTTCATCAGCGTGGACGAAGAGACAGTGAAATTTGTGGTGAAATAAGAAACCAAAAAACTAAATACAAAATATTAACAACCAAAATTTTAAAACCATGAAAAAGTTATTTGTAACACTAATCATGCTGGTGCTGGCGACGAGCACCTTTGCCTATGACTTCTCCGCTGTATGCGATTCGGGGCAGATTTTGTATTATTCCATTATCAATAATTTAAAAGTGGAAGTAGTTAGACCTACATCAAATTGGAATGGTTATTCGCAACCTACAGGAGACCTCATTATTCCTGATTCCGTTGAATATGCGGGAAATTATTATACTGTAGTTTCCATTTCAGGGTCAACATTTATGAATTGTACAGAACTGACTTCGGTGGTAATCCCAAATTCAATAACTATTATTGGTGACCATGCCTTTGCCAACGATTCAACATTGGTATCTGCTATTCTACCCAACAGACTCACCAGTATCGAAGGATTAACCTTCTCAAGCTGCACATCTTTGACTACCGTCACGCTTCCTGATTCATTATTATTAATTAAAGGTAAAGCTTTCCAATATTGCGAGAGCCTTTCCTCCATTGTATTTCCAAATACTTTAGAATCAATAGCATACGATGCATTTTATTATTGTACAAGTTTAAGTGGTGATTTGGTGCTACCTTCCTCATTACATAGTTTAGGTTCTTCATGTTTTGAAGGCTGTTCAAGTCTTAGTGGCATATTATTACCCGAATCACTGGTATCATTAGGTTCTTCCTGTTTTGAAAGTTGTTCGAGTCTCAGCGGTGAATTAGTATTACCTGAATCTCTGGTATCATTAGGTTCTTACTGTTTTGCATATTGCAGTGGTTTGACAGGTATAGTTTTCCCAGAAAATATACCAACAATTCCCATGTCGGTTTTTGAGGGATGCAGTGGACTTACAGGAAATCTGGTCATCCCCGACCAATGTACTTTCATTGACGGAATGGCCTTTTATGGTTGCTCAAGCCTCACTTCTCTAACTATAGGTGCAGCTGTTGATACCATCCGATGGGGCGCTTTCAAAAACTGCACAGGGTTGGAATCCATTACTTGCAAAACCCCAACTCCGCCTTATGGCCAACATATTCAAAATATATACTATGAAGACCATGGCCTATTCGAGAATGTTCCCACCGATATTCCAGTATACGTAAATTGCCTAACAATAGATCAGTATCATTTAAATCAAGATTGGAGCCAATTCACCAATATGCAAGGCGTATTTTATGGTACTCCCGAGCTGTACGTAAGCGTTAACAACACAGAATACGGTACCGCCGAAGTGGTTTCCATTCCCGAAGACTGCGACCAACTAACTGCAACAGTACGCGCCACACCCAATCCTGGCCATACCTTTGGTTATTGGAAATGTGGAACCATTGTTTCTTTCGACCAAGAATACACTTTCACGCTAAGACATAACACTACCCTTACTGCCTATTTTGATTGTTTAGCAATAATTGACGATGAAATTGCTTTCCCCGACCATATCGTAGGACGAAAGTTTAATGCATCTGGCCAAGTTACAGGAGAATATCCCTCAGACTTTATCTATGACCAAGACGGCATAATGAAAAGATTAGAATTCCCGGCACTTTGTACATGCACTTTTACTTTTGACGACTATCCCACCATGCCCAAGCGTATCGTATACATGTTTGACGCCGGACATCCGATATACGATGATAGATACTTATTCACGTATGAAAACAACAGAATAAAGCACACGGAAGTCACTTTGGGATTAGAAGAGTTTCTCATACACTACGATTATTTCTATGATGATAACTGGCATCTGACAAAGAAAACGTATCAAAGGTATTGGATGGATATGACTGATGGAAGTGAATGTAACACTTATTCGTATGAAGACAACTACAGAACCAAGATAGATTCTTTGTTCTCAGGATACGACACCTTGATCTTTAAAAGACGAACAACGAACCATTATAACGAGCGGCAGCAAATCATATCCTCTCAAGTTGACACCTACAACGACGCAGGTAACATCACCTCCAGAAAACTGAACACCTATTCGTACACCTCAAACAACAAGACCGACAGTATCATTGCGCAAACCCTCACCGACGGAGAATGGGTCAATTCAGGCCTTACACATTATGTTTACGACGACAAGAACCGTGTGGTCGAATATCAGACCGGCTCATGGTCGGCCGAAAACGAGGATTGGAACATCAACCATAAGATCATTTACGACTTCCACGATGAGGAGCAAAAACTCATTGTATCGTTCAAAAAGAAAAGCAACGGTGAATGGATATGGGACTCTTTTTCAGGCCAAACCATTTTCTATGAATCAGAGTTATACGAATGGCAAAGAGCCATATCAAACTATAAAAGTTTTTACATCAATCAATTTGAGATTGACTTGCATTATGTGACGAAAGAAATCGAGTTCCCATGGCAATCGGAATGGTACTACGAAATCGTGTGGGACGACGGCAGCACCACCTATCAGCATCTGGAATATGCATCCGATACCACCATAGGTACATCTCGTCCCAAGGTCATTGTGCGCAGCAACACCCACTATGACCGCGATACTATCTTCGAGGTGACTCACGAATACATCCTTGAGGAAAACGGCATCGTCTATTGGTGGAACAATACCTTGCAGGAGTTCACCACATTATATGATTATAACGCCGAGACAGGCGACGAGTGGGAAATCAAGGTGGGCACGGAGAGTATTATGGTTCATGTCGATAAT
>JAGCCO010000264.1 GCA_017651645.1 Bacteroidales bacterium | reverse complement strand
GAGGGCACTGAAAAAGTCCCGACAGTCTCTTTTTAACAATTTAGTCCTGCACATAGTCGCTATAAAATTTGGCTATGTGCAGATTTTTTTGTATCTTTACAGCATAAAAGAGTATGGTTATGCTGTCGCAACAACAAAAGTTAGTATTGAGTGAATACAGTGCCTTATACGACATAGTTGTCCCCCAGGACAATCTGTTGAGACGTATCAATGGTATTGTTGACTTTTCCTTCGTATACCAGGAACTGGTAGACAAGTATTGCCCGGATAATGGCCGTATGGCTGAGTCCCCCATCCGCATGTTCAAGTATCTTCTCCTTAAGGTTATCTATGATATTTCCGATGTGGATGTAGTAGAGCGCTCCCGCTATGACATGTCGTTCAAATATTTCTTGGGGATGGCTCCTGAGGAGGATGTCATCAATCCGAGTTCCCTGTGCAAGTTCCGCAAACTACGCCTAAAGGACATGGACCTGCTTAATCTGCTTATAAAAAAGACTGTGGACGTTGCCATTGAGAAGGGTATCATCAAATCGAGCACTATAATCGTTGATGCCACACATACGGCATCAAGATCCAACCCATACACTCCCATAGAGATACTCCGTCTGCGTTCCAAGCAACTGCGCAAGGCACTTTACAACGCTGACGAGGATATCAAGCCGTCACTCCCCAGGAAGAACGAGGATGACGACCTCGTCCATGAGCTGGACTATACAAAAGAACTTTTAGAGATGGTATCCGGCAAAGCAGGTGTCGCTGAGGTACCTGCAGTCAAACAGCGTATTAATTTGCTGAAGGAGACGCTTGAAGACGTTGAAGACCACTATACCACGTCCAAGGACGAGGATGCGCGCGTAGGTCATAAGAGCGAAGACAGCTCTTTTTTCGGCTACAAGACACATATAGCCATGAGCGACGAGAGGATTATCACAGCAGCCGTGGTGACATCCGGCGAAAAGGGTGACGGTCCACAGCTGAAGGAACTGGTGGAGCAGAGCCGCAGTAACGGTATGGAGGTGGATACAGTTATAGGTGATACTGCCTATTCCGGAAAAGACAATCTGAGACTGGCGGGAGACAAGGACAATGGATTTGAACTGATTTCCAGATTACATCCTATCATCAGCAATGGCGTTAGGAAGGAAGAAGACAAGTTTGACTTTAACAAGGATGCAGGCATGTTTGTCTGTCCTGCAGGCCACATGGCTATAAGGAAAGCAAGACAGGGCAAGAAGGATGGAGAATGGAATCAGGCATGGACATATTATTTTGATGTGGAAAAGTGCAAAGCCTGTGCTCATCGGGAAGGATGTTATAAGAATGGGGCTAAAAGCAAGACATATAGCGTCCCTATAAGGACTGATGAGCAGGAAAGACTAATGGAACTTCAGAAAACGCCTGAGTTTAAGGCTAAGGCTAGAGAAAGATATAAGATTGAGGCAAAAAATGCGGAGCTAAAACATGTATTTGGCTATGACAGGGCAGAATCTTACGGACTATACTCCATGCAAATGCAGGGAGCAATCACCATTTTTGCCGCAAATATCAAGAGAATCCTCAAACTAATCTGAGCAAAGAGTACAATTCTCAGAAAGGCTCTTTAATAAGCCGTATAAGCCCATTCTGGAGGTATTGCGGCCACAGAATGGAATAGAAAAAGCAGATTGCAAATCCGTATGTAACGGCTATATGCAATCTGCTTTTAATGAATAATCAAGGGCGCCTATTTAAACGGAGGGGCTTTTTCAGTGCCCTC
>JAGCCO010000082.1 GCA_017651645.1 Bacteroidales bacterium | reverse complement strand
TATGGTGACGGCCCCGGTGCTGGCAATTCCCATTACTGGACCTCTACACCCGAACCCTATGAAACGGATTTCCAACCCGACTTGAGATCAACCTATTTAATATTTGATGCCGACGCTATAAGATTTCAATACAACGATTTTGCACTTGCATTTGCTGTCCGTTGCGTCATGGACTGATGTTTCCCTCTAAAACCAGGAATTTAAGGAGAATACCAATATGAAAATCTTCTTTATCTTGTTCTTGATAGCCCTGATGTTTACGGGATGTTCCGAAAGCGGAACCAACATGCCCGTTGGAGAATGGAAGATTCAAGGAGTCTCCCAAAAAGGGCCCTTTATTACCGGCTCCACGGTAAACATCATGGAATTGGACGAAAAAACAATGCTTCAAACAGGAAGGATGTTCAAGTCGACCATCAAAAGCGATAAAGGCGATTTCGTCCTCGAGGGCGACGCCTCTTACTCCAAATATGCCATAATAGAGGTGAACGGCTACTACCGTAACGAAATTACCGGCAAGAAATCTTCGGCCCCCCTAACACTGAAGGCCGTTACCGATATTAGCCGCCGTGAAAACGTCAACGTCAACCTGCTGACCCATCTAGAATACGAGCGCGTCATGTACCTCGTCTCCAACGGAAAATCCGTCATGGACGCCAAGGCCCAAGCGAAGAAAGAAATCCTTGCCGCCATGGCCATGAACGAATCCAAGGACGCATTCGAAGACTTAGACATCTTCAAATCTGGCGACGGGAACGCAAAGCTTTTGGCCATAAGCATCTTGCTCCAGGGCGACGAGGATGTTGCCGGCTTCACGGAACGCATCGGCAAGTTAGCCCAGGAACTGACCGAAAACGGATCTTGGAACGATTCCGCAACAAGGAACACCATCGCGGAATGGGCTTTTGAAAAGGAACAGAACAATGAATTCTATGAAGACAATTTGTATGACGACGAATTGGATGACGACGAATTGGATGATGACGAGTACTATCCGCTCAGTGAAAACTTTCCTATGCCCAGCATTTCCGGAATCAGGAAAAACATTCTCGCATGGGGCATTTCCGACTCCTTGCCCAACTTCGAGAAGTATATCAACATGTTCTGGGCCGACAACTATGGCCTAGGGAAATGCAGCAAATCCAACAAGGGCGACACCGCCGTAAACGTAAATTCATTAAGTCCGCATGTGGGATTCAAGTTCGTCTGCGACGGAACCTTTTGGAGATTCACTCACAAGGGAACAAGCAAATACAGGGGCGAATACGGGACATTGACAGACAAAAGGGACGGACACACCTATAAGACCGTCCAAATCGGCGAACAGATATGGATGGCCGAAAACCTGAACTACGACTACCAAACAGAAGTAACGCATTCCATGTGCTACAAAGACAAGCAGGAAAATTGCGATGCTTACGGCAGACTCTATACGTTCGCGGCGGCTGTAGACTCAGCCGGGCTGTTCGGCGATGGAGGCCTTGGTTGTACCAGTTTCACGCAAAATGGAGCCGGCAAT
>JAGCCO010000263.1 GCA_017651645.1 Bacteroidales bacterium | reverse complement strand
GGAGGGCACTGAAAAAGTCCCACCTGCCCCTTTTTAACACTTGAATTCTGCACATAGTCTGTATAATATTTGGCTATGTGCGGATTTTTTTGTACCTTTACAGCATAAAAGAGTATGCTTATGCTGTCGCAACAACAAGAGTTAGTGTTGAGTGAATATAGTGCCTTGTACGACATAGTTGTCCCACAAGACAATCTTCTGAGGCGTATCAACGGACTCGTTGATTTCTCCTTTGTGTACCAAGAGCTGTTAGACAAATACTGTCCAGACAATGGTCGTATGGCAGAGTCTCCCATCCGCATGTTCAAGTATCTGCTTCTTAAGGTCATCTATGACATCTCCGACGTGGATGTCGTGGAGCGCTCCCGTTATGATATGTCCTTCAAGTTCTTTCTCGGCATAGCACCAGAGGCAGAAGTCATCAATCCGAGTTCCCTGAGCAAGTTCCGCAAGTTGCGTCTGAAGGATATGGACCTTCTGAATCTGCTCATCAAGAAGACCGTTGACATTGCCATAGAGAAAGGTGTAATCAAGTCAAAGACGATTATTGTTGATGCAACGCACACTGGTTCAAGATCCAATCCTTATAGTCCAATAGAGATACTTCGTCTTCGTTCAAAGCAGTTAAGGAAGACTATATACAATGCCGATGAAGACATCAAGGATACTCTTCCCAAGAAGAATGAGGACGACGACCTAGTCAAGGAACTGGACTATACAAAGGAACTGCTTGACATCGTATCTGGCAATGCTGGTATTGCCGAGGTTCCTGCAGTCAAGCAGCGTATCAATATGCTGAAGGAAACGCTGGAGGACATAGAAGATCACTATACGACCTCAAAGGATGAGGATGCCCGTATGGGTCATAAGAGCGAGGACAGTTCCTTCTTTGGATATAAGACTCATATTGCCATGAGTGACGAGAGGATTATTACCGCTGCAGTGGTCACCTCTGGCGAAAAGGGTGACGGTCCGCAATTGGAAAGCCTCGTTGAGCAAAGCCGCAGCAATGGAATGGAGGTGGATACTGTTATTGGAGATACTGCTTATTCTGGTACTGAGAATCTGAGATTGGCAGAGAATGAGAAGAAAGGATTTGAACTGGTGGCAAAACTGCACCCCGTTATCAGCAATGGTTTCAGGAAGGAGGAGGATAAGTTTGACTTCAACAAGGATGCTGGCATGTTTGTTTGTCCCGCTGGGCACATGGCAGTCAGGAAAGCAAGGTGTGGAAAGAAGAATGGCCAGTGGAATCAGACATGGACATATTACTTTGACGTAGACAAATGCAAGACATGCTCACGCAGAGACGGATGTTATAAAGAAGGTGCGAAATTCAAGACCTATAGCGTACCGATAAAGACTGGCGAGCAAGAAAGGCTAATGGAGTTTCAGAAAACACCGGAGTTCAAGGCCAAGGCCAGGGAAAGATATAAAATAGAGGCCAAAAATGCTGAACTGAAACACGTTTATGGCTATGACAGAGCCGAGTCATACGGACTGTGCTCCATGCAGATGCAGGGAGCCATCACAATCTTTGCCGCAAATATCAAGAGAATCCTCAAACTAATATGAGCAGAGGGGCAGTTTCTGCAAAACGCCTCCTATAAGTCAACTAAGACACCTTTTGAAGGCATATGTGTCCACATATTAGAAAAATGAAAAGCAGATTGCAAAACCGCATCTAACGGCTATGTGCAATCTGCTTTTAATGAATAATCAAGGTCGCCTCTTCAAATGGAGGACTTTTTCAGTGCCCTC
>JAGCCO010000262.1 GCA_017651645.1 Bacteroidales bacterium | reverse complement strand
TATTACCCTCTAATCCAGCCTTGCCTGTGATCTTGGTAGAAAGTGAGAAGACCGCATTGATAGGATCTTTCTTTGTTCCCGAGATGCTTTGGCTGGCAAGCGGAGGCATAAATGGGTGCTTCAACCCCGAGACGATGGAAGTCCTGCGGGGAAGAGATGTAACCCTTATGCCGGATCTAGGGGCCATGGAAATATGGCGCCAGAAGGCAGAAATACTATCATCCATCTGCCATACCGTTACCGTGTCGGACGTCCTTGAAAGAGAAGCCGAAGACTGGCAGAGGGAGAAAGGTTGGGACATCGCCGATTTCCTTTTGGCTGAGCCAACTAAGCGGCAGTTGTTGCAAATCCTGTGCTCCCGTAACCCCGAACTTCCAAAGCTGATAGAGGATCTCGGACTGGTGTTGATCGAATGATTGACTGCTGCTCTTTTCGGGATGATCGGAACGACGATTACCGAAATCTTACAAGAAGTACAATGTCATAGTCTTCACATTAAACCAAAAAAACAACAAATCAATATGCAATTCACGAACATCAGATACAGCATCACTCTCAAAGACGAGCAGTACGCCTACCTCACGGACGAAGGGCAGGATATCCCCCGAGTCAAATGCTTCTGGGACTTTCTTCGGATGGCCGTCATGGAGGAAACCAAAGTCTCTGGCAAGGGCTTTTCGGCTGTCCTACGCCCCGGTCAGTTCATGGCCTCCAAGGTTGACCTCGCCCGTCTGTGGCAGTGCGACCGGAAGACCGCTACCCGAATCGTGAAGGAGTTCAACCTGATGGGTATACTCAGGTCTGTTCCGTCCAACCGGACCACCATCCACACCCTGATGTGCCTGTCGATTTGGTTCACGAACGAGGGTATTGTCAAATGCGACTACTTCCGAAAGAACCCCTATGTAAGGCCGATCGAGAAGCCGTCGAGGAAGAAGCCTTGTGTCCCGCCTGATGACGGGGCGGAACCGACCGCAGGAGGATGATTCCCCAGGGCCGGATCAGCCGGGACACAGGCGATCTGTTTATTTCTTTGTAATCAGGCCAGTCTATTTGATCCCCACGACGCAGGACCGGGACGGAATGCTCGTCATTTCTTCCTTTCCCCTTCCCTTCATTTCCCTGTGATTTGAGGCCGTGACAGGAGGCGTCCGCGATGGGGATTGGGGAGAATCTGGCTGTCCCATTCCCTTCTCCTGCCCGACCGTGCGGCCAAGGCCGCTTCCACGACCTCGGAGCCCCTAGCGCCGGATGATCCCGACCCATACGACGGCCCATCGCTCCGAAGGTCTCGGAAAGGCTGGAAGGAAGGGAAAAGAAGGAGGCGGGAGCGTGCGGGCGATAATAGGCTGACCTGTTATAGCCCACTATAACTACCCGCTTCGCTTTCCGTAGTTGTGGGCTCTGCCGAGGGCCTGGGCTTTGCCCCGTCCCAATCAGGGCGCCGCCCCGATACCCCGCCCAGGGCGTTTCACCCCTGAGAACCCCGAGCAGCGAGTGACCTCTCTCTGCACTCTCCGCCCAGGGGCTGTCTGCCGCCTGGGAACCCCGAGCAAGGAGGGACATCTCCCTGCACCCACCGATCAGGGCTCCGCCCTAATGACCCGGGCATGGCTACACATCATCACAACAACATCATCAACCCTCTAAATCACTAGCAATATGTCAAACAAACCCAAAGCTTCCGTCCATGTGAAGCCATGCAATATCGCCCAGAGCGAACTACACAACAGGCGGGACCCAGAGTACATCAAGAAGCTCAACCCCAAAAAGCTCTATGTCCGTCTCGACCTGACCAAACACAACGCCTCCTATGTCGCGCCCGGAATGGAGGGCGTCTCCCTCCAGCAGCACCTTGAATCCATCCGGGTAATGGTCAAGATGCTGACCGGACGCGCCATGCAGGAGAAGGACGTCAAGTACACCGACAAAAATGGCAAAGTGCGCACCAGGAATGGGGCCAGCCCGATTCGTGAATGCGTCGTCGTCACCGAAAAAGACACCAGGCTCAAAGACATTCTCCACTTCACCAAGGAGGTGGAAAAGAAGTGGGGCATCAAGGCGCTCCAGGTCCACCTTCACCGGGACGAGGGACACTACGAGAATCCCTCCGACGAGAATACCTGGGTGCCGAACTACCACGCCCACATCATCTGGGACTGGATGGACTGGAAGACCGGGAAATCCATCAAGCTCAATGCCGACGACATGTCCACGATGCAGGACATGCTGGCCGAGGCACTGGACATGGAGCGCGGTCAGAAGAAGTCCGAGACCGGACTGGACCATCTGGAGCGCAACGACTTCATCCTCCAGAAGCAGGAGAAGGAGAAGAAGCGTCTGGAGGAAGAGAAGCGTAAAGCCCAGAGCGAGAAGGCCAAAGCCGAGAACAAGGCCAATGAGGCTAAGGAAGAGGCGAAAAAGGCGGTGGAGGAAAAGGATGAGGCCGAGAAGAAGGCCCAGGAGGCCAAGACGGCACTCACCAGCGCAGAATCGAAGATCACCGAGAAGCAGAGCGAGATTGACAATCTGGACAAGAGAATCACCTCCAAGGAGGCGGCACTTGACAGACTGATTACGGAAACCAGAACGCTGCGTTTTGAGAAGTACTCGGATAAGAGTGCCGGCAGCGATGCTTGGAAAGATTCGCTCCTGATTGGTTTCTCCAACAAAATGATAAAAGCTGATGAGGCCATCCTCTATTGCATCCACGCCATCCAGGATTACGCCTATTCGGGCTTCATGTGCCGTGGCGGAGGCAAACACGATTGCATCTTCTGGCCCGAGGAAGCCCACGCTATCAAGAAGGTGATGACGTCTTTTGCCGAAGCATTCAAGACCACACTTCACGCAATCGGCTCCTGGCTTGTCTGGATGGCCAGCAAATTAGGCAATTTCAGTGACCGGGAGCTTTACCGTGCCGATAATGAGGTCAAGCAAATTGCCGAAGGAAATTATGATAGTCAAATCCAGAAAGTCGAGAACGGCTATGGCGGTGGACTGTCAAGATAACGGATCATGGAGCGTCTATATTCGGGCTCTGTGAAATACTGTTTGCCAATGCCAAAGGATATGAATAGAATGATTATCTTTGCATAGAATCCTTGGATTCACAATAATAGACACTTGCTTATGAGTCAAAATGATATTATCATCGGTTCCCCTGACGGATTGCTAAATGACATTTGTCATATTATCGAAGCCGCCCGTCAAAGGGTTGCCATCAATGTCAATAGGGAACTCACGTTGATGTACTGGAGTATTGGGGAACGCATCAATAAAGAAGTCCTCCAGAATCAAAGAGCCGAATATGGCAAAGCAATTGTGTCAACGCTGTCGTCACAATTACAGGAACGTTACGGTAAGGATTTCAACCTCCGGAGTATTCGGAGAATGATGCAATTTGCCCGGGAATTTGAGGATTTCGAGATTGTGTCAACACTGTCGACACAATTGCCGTGGTCTGCTTTCCTTGAGGTTCTGCCCGTCGAGGATGCGCTTGCCCGCGAGTTTTACATAACGATGGCCGCCAATGAGCGGTGGAGTGTCAGGCAACTTCGAAATCAGATGGACGCTATGCTTTATGAGCGCACTCTGATTAGCCGGAAGCCTGAAGACGTTATAAAAACAGAATTGTCCACGGTCAGACAGGGAGGGGCTATTTCTCCAGACCTGGTATTCAAGAGCCCTTATTTCCTGGATTTCACCGGACTGAAAGGATACTATAGCGAGAAGAAACTGGAAGACATGATCATCAGTGGAATGCAGCAATTCCTGATGGAGTTGGGCAACGGCTTCTCGTTCGTGGACAGGCAGAAGAGAATCATCATTGATGGTGAAGACTTCTATCTGGATTTGCTTTTCTATCATAGAAAACTGCACCGTCTTGTTGCCATTGACCTGAAGAGGACCAAGTTTCAGGCAGCATATAAAGGGCAGATGGAACTATACCTCCGCTGGCTCGACAAATATGAGCGTCAACCCGGAGAAGAAAGCCCGCTTGGCTTGCTACTCTGCGCTGCCGGCAATAATGAACAAATACAGCTGCTCCAACTGGGTGATGCCGGAATTCAAGTAGCTCAGTATTACACAGAACTGCCAGACAAAGATATCCTAAGAGCCCAGCTTCAGAAGGAAATCGCACAAGCAAAATTGCGCCTGGAGAACCAGAAAGAAGATTGATTCCTTACCTCTAATTATGACTACTGCCGCCACCCAACAGTGACGGCAGTTTTGTCATATTGAGGCTAAAAGCCGAAAGATTACTTCGTATAAAGCCCCATCCTCCGGAACGTCACATCGCCCTCCAGCAGATTCGGCCCGTCCGTATTTACCTCAAAGCGCTCAAGCACCAGCTTGTCCTTACTGCACTCCTTGACCCAGTAACCCACAGTAGGCGTATACGCGGCTTTCCGG
>JAGCCO010000081.1 GCA_017651645.1 Bacteroidales bacterium | reverse complement strand
GATAAATCAAAATATTTGAATTAGATAACACGAAACACTATGGCATATTTCAACGAAAACAACACCGTAGAGCAGATGCTCATCAATGTCGCGGAGAATAATGGCTGGACTTATGTCGAGCCACAGAATATCCCGCGCCAGTACGATGAAATTATTGTAGGAGAATGGCTCCTGCAGGCTCTTCTACAGTTGAACCCAATCACTGTAGACCAGGCCGAGCAAGTTATCTATAAGCTTCGTGCTGCTGTTTCAATTGGCAGCAATTCTGATGAATTGGTATCAGCCAATGATAGGTTCCGGAAACTGCTTTTTGAAGAAAATTCCTATCCTTTCGGGAAGGATGGCGATAATCTCAACATCCGATTCTTCAGCAATAAAGCTTCTGAAAACAAGTGTGTTGTCACCAATCAATGGGAATTCCCACGAGCAAGCAAAGAAGGTGGAAAGCGCCTGGATCTAGTGTTTATCATCAACGGAATTCCGATGGTGATCGGCGAAGCTAAATCTCCGGTGCGCCCACAAGTCACCTGGGGCGATGGCGCGATGGATATTATCCATTACCAGAAGAGTATTCCGGAGATGTTCGTCCCTAACATCCTCTCTTTCTCGAGTGAAGGGCGTGAGGTTCAGTATGCCGGTGTTGGTGCTCCGATAGAGAAGTGGGGACCGTGGTATGCCGACGAAGATCGCAAAAAGGGAGACCTCAATGCCGTTGCTCACAACTACAGCGTGCTTATTAGGCCGGCCGTGCTGCTCGACATTTACCGCTTTTATTCTGTCTTTTCAGGAACTACTAGCGGGCGGAAGGTGAAAGTGGTTGCCCGTTATCAGCAGTATCTGGGTGGTGAAGCCATTGTTCAGCGTGTGCTTACCACATATCGTGCGGGTAAAGGTCCGAGAAAGGGATTGATCTGGCATTTCCAGGGCTCCGGTAAATCTTGGCTGATGGTATTTGCGGCGCAGAAACTCCGCCTCCAGAACGAGCTCAAAGCCCCGACCGTGATCATTGTTGATGACCGTATCGACCTGGAAGACCAGATTACGGGTGATTTCACTCGAGCCGAGATTCCCAATGTCGAAATTATCACCTCAAAGCAGGAACTTGAGACCAAGATAAGCCAGAGAAAGATCCTGATTACAACCATCTTCAAGTTTGGAGATCTCGATAATGGCGAGGTCATCGACACTCGCGACAATATTATCCTTCTGATGGATGAAGCGCACCGTACGCAAGAAGGTGATCTCGGTCAGAAAATGCGCACCGCCTTGCCAAACGCTTTCTTCTTCGGATTGACAGGTACTCCGATAAACCGGAACGATCACAATACTTTCGCCGCCTTCGGGGCCGAAGAAGATAAGTACGGTTACATTTCCAAATATACATTCCAGAACTCTGTGGCGGATGGTGCTACATTGGAGTTGAACTTCAGCACCGTTCCTGTCAACATGCACCTGGATGAGGCAAAGCTGCAAGAAGAGTTTGATGCACTGACGGATCAGATCAACGAGACTGATCGGGAAGAACTTGTTCGTCGTACAAGCGTTGAAGCATTCTTTACGGCAGAGGATCGAATCAATGAGGTCTGTAAGTACATTGTCAATCACTTCCGGGAATATATTGAACCTACGGGCATGAAGGCTCAGGTTGTGGTCTATAACCGAGCCTGCTGCGTGAAATACAAAAAAGCAATTGACGCACTCCTCGGCACGGATGACCAGACGACCATCGTGATGCATACCGGCGGTGATAAGGCGGATGACTACAAGGCTTATCGTCGCACCCGGGATGAAGAAAAGAAGCTGCTTGACCAATTCCGTGACCCGTTATCCCCGCTGAAGTTTGTCATTGTTACCAGTAAGCTTCTCACTGGTTTTGATGCTCCGATTCTCCAGTGTATGTATCTGGACAAACCGATGAAGAATCATACGCTGCTGCAGGCTATCTGTCGTACCAACCGCACTTACAACGAGAACAAAAAATGCGGTCTTGTAGTGGACTTCGTTGGCGTTTTCGACGATGTTGCCAAATCACTTGCTTTCGACGAGGAGACTGTTAAGACGGTTATCAAGAATATTGATGAGATCAAGGCTCTCATTCCTGTCTATATGCAGGAATGCCTGGACTTCTTCCCGGGTGTGGATCGTACTGTCGGAGGCTGGGAAGGCCTTTCTGCTGCGCAGCAATGTCTGAAAGACGAAGGAGTAAAGACGAATTTCGCCAGGAAGTTCGCTCGCCTTGCAAAAGCATGGGAAATCGTCAGCCCGGATGCCTTCCTCGCTCAATGGCAAGAGGATTATACTTGGATGGCCCAGGTTTATCAGAGCGTCCGTCCCATTTCAACAGGAGGATCGCTTATCTGGACGCTCCTTGGTGCTAAGACCATTGAGATAATCCACCGGAATATCGATACGATTGATATTGGGACTCCGCTGGAAGACCTTGTGGTTGATGCCGATATCATTGACTCTGTTCTCCAGGACGAGAAGAACCGTGAGAAGAAAATTGTCGAGGTTGAAAAGATTCTCAGGCTTCGTCTCGGCACTCACAAAGGCGACCCCAACTACAAGAAATTTGCGGAAAAACTGGATGAGCTTCGCCAGAAGATGGAACAGAGCCTTATTTCCAGTATCGATTTCCTAAAGCAACTGCTCCAACTTGCTAAGGATGTCCTGGAGGAGGAGAAAAAGATTGATCAGCCCGAGGACAAGCGAGCAAAAGCACGTGCGGCCCTTACAGAGCTGTTCGAGAGCATCAAAACCGACGAAACCCCCATCATTGTCGAGCAAGTGGTGAACGACATTGACAACGAAGTAGTCAAGATCGTCCGTCAGTTTAATGATGCTTTCCAGAGCGTCACCGCCCGCCGTGAAATCAAGAAGAAGCTCCGGGCTATCCTCTGGATCAAGTATCAGATCAAGGACCAAGAAGTCTTTGATAAGGCATATTCTTACATTGAGATGTACTATTGATATGGACAAACAAAAATACAACAATTATCCATTGGCGATTAGCCAGATACTTGGTCTGATTGAGGCTAACGATATTGCAATTCCGGAGATTCAGCGCCCCTTCGTATGGCGCCGTTCCCAGGTGCGTGATCTCATGGATTCCTTATACAAGGGCTATCCTACCGGCTATATCATTATCTGGAAAAACCCCTCTGTCAAACTCAAAAATGGCTCGCTGTCGGAAGGTAAGAAAGTTCTCATCGATGGCCAGCAACGTATTACCGCTCTGATGACAGCCATCGCTGGTAAAACCATCGTTTTTGACGATTATAGCGAGGGTCGCGTCAAGATTGCTTTTGACCCGTTCGCAGCTATTACTGAGAATCCCGACGCAGAGTTGTTCGCCGTCCAAACCCCGGCCCACCTCAAGAGTAAACGTTGGATTCCTGACATCGCTGAAATCTTCAAATCCGATTTCTCAAGTTTCAAATTCATCCACCAGTACGTTACGGATAATCCAGAAATGGATGAAGAAGCCCTGCACCGCGTTCTTGAGAGCCTAAAGAACCTTCAGCATTGCAACATCGGAGTCATAGAGTTGGACGCCTCCCTGGATATTGATATCGTTACCGACATCTTCATCCGCATCAATTCAAAGGGGACAGCCCTCAGTCAGGGCGACTTCGTTATGTCCAAGATTGCGGCAGACGAGATTCATGGTGGCAATACGCTCCGCAAGGTCATCGATTATTTCGCCCATCTCTGCAAAGATGGCACCTTCTACAACAAAATCAAAGAGAAGGACCTGGTCTTTGCTAACTCCGGCTATCTAGGCAAACTGGAATGGCTCAAAGATGACAAGGAAACGGTCTACGACCCCGAGTGCGACGACGTACTCCGTGTGGCCTTTATGCATCGTTGTAAGAGGGCAAAACTTGCCGACCTCGTGGCGATGCTCTCCGGTCGTGATTTCGAGACCCGTGAATTCAAGGAGGAGATTGTTGAAACCACCTATCAGGATCTAGAGGCCGGAGTAAACAACGTCATCAACGGCTATAACTTCACCCAGTTTATGCTTGCTATCCGCGCCGCTGGTTTCACGTCCAAGAAATTGGTGAACTCCGTGATGGCCATAGACTTTGCTTATGCTGTCTATCTAATCTTGCAGGAATCCAAAGAAACCCCTGTCGATGAAATCAAGAGCCTTGTACAGCGATGGTACGTTCTTTCCGTCCTTACCGGACGGTATAGCGCCTCACCGGAATCATCCTTTGCAAAGGACATCCGTGCCATTGGAGAAAACGGCGTTAAGGCGACGCTCAAGGCCATTGAGGATGCCACCCTGTCGGACAACTTCTGGAACATCCAACTAAGCCAGAACCTGACCTTCGTGTCCTCCATCAACCCCACGTATCAAGTCTTCCTTGCGGCGCAGAATTTCTTCAAGAAAGACTCCCTTCTTTCCCATATCCCAGTCGGCGAACTCGTAAGCCTGGGAGGAGACATCCATCACATTTTCCCGAAACAATACCTGGTGGACAACGGCTACGACAAGCATGAATACAACCAGGTAGCCAACTACGCTTATCTCGATACGCCCATCAATATTAAGATTGGCAAGAAAGCCCCGAAGGTTTATCTGAACGAAGCACTGGAGGCAATCAGAGGTGCGGAAGATACCTCATTTAAGTCCATCAAAACAGAGGAGGAATTTATCCGAAATCTTGAGGACAACTGCATTCCCCTTGATGTCCTAGAGATGGACCATACCCGCTATGCTGAATTCCTCGAAGCACGTCGGGCCAAGATGACAGCTCTTATAAAGCAGTATTACAATAGTTTATAGAATGTCCGAATCAAGAAAAATAGTACTTGTTCTCGGTAATGGTTTTGACCTTGACCTCGGTCTCAAAACGTCTTACAAAGACTTTTGGGAGTCCAAGTTCTGTCCCAAGGACTATCCAGCCCCACTTATCCATCATCTTAATCAGCGCTGGCCGGACAATCTGGAAGCTGTAAAATGGTATGACCTTGAGAGTGAACTATTAAACTATTACAAAGGGCTTCACAACCTCAAAGACGGAGAAGACATTCTCACTGAAGAGGAAAAGGTTTTCCTGAAAGACTTCACTTCATACGGATTTGCATGCCATTGGTACGATGATAAGATAGATCTCCTTCAATCATTGGTTGATAAAGGGGTTCTTCTATACAGTGCGCGCCCGATTCCCGCAATGGATGAACATCTCAAAGAAGACGCCCTGAAGTCTCCTATCTGGCGTGACCGAAAAGCGCTTGATCTCATCAAGGAGGGACTCTACAAGTATCTGAAATCCATAGAGAAGCCTATTCCTGAGAATTTGTCCATCGCTTTCCAGCTACTTCTCGCCATCAGTAAATGTGTCGAAGCCGGTAACTCGGTAAGCATCTACACGTTCAATTACACCCGCGTCCAGATGCGGGGGCATAACCTTAGAGATGTTCCGGTCAATTATATGCACGGAAGCTGCGAAGATGGGAAGATAATCGTCGGCACCCGCGACGGAACCCCCATGGAACCCGAATATGATTTCCTACAAAAGGTAATGGACGACTCATTCAGCCCACCGGACATTGTGTCTGCCTTGAATAAAACAGACGAGGTCATTATCTTTGGTCACTCCCTCGGAGAGAACGACAGGCAATACTTTGAGCAATTCTTCTCTCAGCAGGCGAGCATTGACAACCTAACCAAGAAGGATATTTTTATCTTCACAAGAGACGATACCTCCAAGGTAGAAATCAAACGTGCCCTTAAGAGTTTAACCGGGGATCGTCTTTCTATGCTCATGAGCATCAACCAACCAGCCATCATCCGGACGGGTAATCTTAAGGCAGACCAAAAACTTCTATATAACTTCCTAGTCGCGCACCACACCGACGAACGCTATGCCTCAGAGGTTATCGGAAAAATATTAGTAAACGAATCCAAAGAGGGAGGGAAGAGATAGTTCACAAGAACTCCATGTCCTTCTCCGAAAGGTGCCGACCTGCGAGCACCTTTTTTTAGTTCAGATTTTCGATTTTTGGGACATTTTTTGGGCCACTATTTACGAAAAATCCCTCACAGAACGCTCTGTAAGGGATTTTTGCGGAGAGGACGAGATTCGAACTCGTGGTACGGAATGACCCGTACGTCGGTTTAGCAAACCGGTG
>JAGCCO010000261.1 GCA_017651645.1 Bacteroidales bacterium | reverse complement strand
GCTACGTCTGTAGGGAGTACACCTTACATACGCAGGAAAATCTGTCGTCTTTCACCCGCACCTTTCACAACCCGAACACTTTTCGGAAAAACTCCACCGTGTTGGCGATGACTTGTGAGCGGTGACGGGTGATGGTGTGGTTTTCGCCTTCTATGACCTTCAGGGTAGCATGGGGACCGTATGTCTGCAGGTAACGTTCGCTGCACCATAGTGGCACAATGTTGTCGCTGTCGCCGTGCTGCAGTAGCACAGGGCCGTGGTAGGCCGCGGAGGTGCCGTAGATGTCGAGCTGCTGCGTGCTGACAAGGTATTCGCGTCCCAGCTTGTAGAAGCCCCAGCAACGGATATATTCCGGCGGATCGTCGGGATTGAAAGTGGCGTTGAAAAAGCGCCCACCCTGACAAGCCTCCTTGATGACCGTACCCGGGGCAAGAAGCACCAGTCCAGCAACGTTTTTCCCTTCGGCGGAAAGTCTTCCGGCAGACATCGATGCAATGACGCCTCCCTGCGAATGTCCCAGCAGTCCTACGGTGCTCACGTAGGGCAACGAGCTGGCGTAATCCCATACTGCGTGTGCGTCGGCAATTTCCTTTTCAATCGTCATGTCCTGCTTGCGGCCATCGCTTTTGCCATGCCCGTCGAAATCGAATCGGATGGAGGCGATGCCCGCCTTGGCAAGTCCATTGGCCAGCTGCGGTATGGGAGTGAAGTCCTTGCTCGAGAAAATGCCGTGCATCAGTATCACCATCGGACAGCGGCCGGTTGTGGTGTCGAAACCTTCGGGCAATGTCACCTTATAGGCAATATTGCCTTCGGGACCATGAATAGGGGCTTTCTGTGTGCGACAAGCCGTCAACGACAGCAGTCCCAACATTATTAAAACAATGTAAATATCAAAATGTCTCATAATTAATAAACTCCTTATGATGCAAAATATTGTGTCAAAACACAAATAAAAAGCTTTTTTCACAGGAATATCCGAAAATGGCAGTAAAGCACAATTTTTCATATAGTCACTTTTACAAAAGTGAAAAATATTATTATTTCGCTTTTGAAAAAGTTAATCCGCAACCCAGGCGAAGGCTTGGGTTGCGGAATTTCGTCTGTATGTATGAGCAAAAATTATTATTTCTTCTTCAACTGTGCTTTGATCAGTTTCGGCATGTCGCTGTAATGCAGTCCGCCGACCATCGCCATCAGCGTACGTTGCATGCAGGCGAAACAGGCTAGGAAAATGAAGGGACCGCACACATAATCATACCACGCACATATATGATTGACAACTAAGTAAACGATGAGCACAATGGCAATCACGGCCTGAATCTCTGCCGTCACCATGCCCGGAGTGTAAAATTTCTTCAGCCGGAAAATACGGATTCCAAAGATATGGATGAAGCCTTCAAAGAGCGAGAAGGTCGCCATCGCGACCACAAACATCGGAATGGCGTCACCGAAGAAGAACGGCACCACCGTCATTGTCAGCAGGAACACGCCCGTTGTCAAACG
>JAGCCO010000260.1 GCA_017651645.1 Bacteroidales bacterium | reverse complement strand
GACAAGTACGGTATCATTGCTGCTGGAGTCGCCAAAGTGAGCTTCTCTCCGGAACAGATTTTTGATAACGCCAAGGAGCTGATCCAAACCGTTATCAAGTTGAAACCAGCCGCTGCTAAAGGTACGTATGTGAAGAGCATCTATATCTCTAGCACGATGAGCCCGGGTGTGCAGATCGATGTCAAATCAGTGTCAAACTAAATTGAAAGGAATTTGTTGAAATGAGAAAAGAAGATAAACAAGTCCTCATCGACTCCATCCTGAGTGAGTTGCAAGCCTGCCCCAACTTCTACCTGACCGACGTCTCCGACCTCAACGCCGAGAAGACGAGCCAGCTGAGAAGGCAGTGCTTCAACAGTGGTGTGAAAATGATCGTTGTGAAGAACGCGTTGCTCCATAAGGCTATGCAGCAGATGGAGAAGGACTATGAAGGCCTGTACGACGTTCTGAAAGGATCAACTGCGCTGATGCTGTGCGAGACCGGCAACGCTCCCGCCAAGCTGATCAAGAGTTTCCGTAAGACCAGTGACCGTCCTATCCTGAAGGGCGCCTACATTGAGGAGTGCTGCTACATTGGCGACGACATGCTCGACGCCCTGTGCAACGTCAAGTCGAAGAACGACCTCATCGCCGACGTCATCGCCTTGCTGCAATCGCCGATGAAGAATGTCATCAGCGGCCTGCAGTCAGGTGGTCACAAACTGAGCGGTATTCTCGAAACCCTGTCCGAAAGACCAGAATAAAATATCGAATGTGAATCATTCAAACCATTAAAGCAAGTATTAACAATTTAAAATAGAATTAAAAATGGCAGATCTTAAAGCTTTTGCTGAACAATTAGTCAATCTCACCGTGAAGGAAGTGAACGAACTCGCTAACATCCTGAAGGAAGAGTACGGTATTGAACCCGCAGCCGCCGCTGTTGCTGTTGCTGCTCCTGCTGCCGGTGGCGCTGCTGCCGCTGCTGAAGAAAAGACTTCTTTCGATGTCATCCTGAAGAGCGCTGGTGCTCAGAAGCTGGCAGTCGTGAAGTTGGTGAAGGAACTCACCAGCCTCGGCCTGAAGGAAGCTAAGGAACTGGTTGACGCAGCTCCCAAACCGCTGAAGGAAGGCGTGAGCAAAGACGAAGCTAATGCACTGAAGGCTCAACTCGAAGAGGCCGGTGCAGAAGTGGAAGTGAAATAAGGATTCATTCCCGTTAATAACGGCATTCAACCTCAGTCCCGAATAGGGGCTGAGGTTTGTGCCGATTTTTCGCTTTATGCGAAATTCCTCTTTTAGTTTGTTCGTCTTTCTCAATACATCACCTAAAAAACAATAATACCTTGGCAACAAAATCAACTGAAAGAATCAGCTTCGCGTCTATCAAGAAGTCGTTCGAATATCCTGATTTTCTGGATATTCAACTTCAGTCGTTCCAGGATTTCTTCCAATTGGAGACCAATCCCGACAACAGGAAAAACGAAGGCCTCTACAAGGTCTTTGCCGAGAATTTTCCCATCACAGACGCCAGAGGCAATTTTACTCTCGAATTTCTTGACTACTACATTGATGCCCCCCGTTACAGCATCGAGGAGTGCATCGAACGTGGACTTACTTATAGCGTTCCTCTCAAGGCTAAGCTGAAGCTTTCCTGCAACGATGAGGAACATGAAGATTTTGAGACCGTCGTGCAAGACGTGTATCTCGGCATGATTCCGTATATGACGCCTCGTGGCACTTTCGTCATCAACGGAGCCGAACGCGTCGTGGTCTCGCAATTGCACCGTTCACCCGGTGTGTT
>JAGCCO010000259.1 GCA_017651645.1 Bacteroidales bacterium | reverse complement strand
GTTCGATGGTGCCAGCCTCTTTTTCGCCGACGATGTTAAGTGTGGGCAGGAAGCCCGTCATCAGCATCATCACAATGGCAAAGAGGGCCGGAATCATGAAGAGTTTGTAGTTCTGGCCCTTGTTGTAGAGGGTGGTTGTCGAGGAAGGAGGAAGGAGGAAAGAGGAAGATCCTCGAAGAATCTGACTCAGATAGGCGCTGCCCATTGAGCCCTTGGTGCCGTTGACGGCATTGGCAGCGATGAGATACTTACCATCACGAATCTCGAGGATAACGTCGACCCTACCCTTCTCGATGTCCTTTATCGCCTCAGCGTATGTAGCCTTCTGTCCACCGAAGATAAAGTAGTTGGAGGCAGCAATCTGCTGTACCAATCGCTGAGACTCCACAGTGTGGTCAATGTCCACCACATCCACCACGATGTTCTTCACCTCCATCTGCATCACCCACGGCATCACGCACATGATCACGATGGGGAACATGATGATGAGTTTGGGAAGAAACGCATTACGACGGATCTGCAGGAACTCCTTTTGTATGAGATATTTCAGTGTCATATCAGTTACTCCAATCTTACATTAAACTTCTTCAGCGCAATGGCGAGCAGCACCACCGTCATAACTGCCAGCACAGCTACCTCGTGAGCCACTTCGCCAATGCCCACGCCCATAATCATCAACTTGCGCATAGTCTCGATATAATAGCGTGGCGGCACGATAGCCGATATCCATTGCAGGATAGTTGGCATCGATTCAACAGGAAACAGCATGCCCGACAGCATCACCACAGGCATCAACAGCACCATAGCTGACAGCAGCAGGGCCACAAGTTGCGTCTGTGCCACGTTGGAAATGAGCAGTCCCAGCGAGAGTGCCAGCAGGATATAGAGGGTACTCACAGCCAGAATCCAGAACAGCGAACCAGCCAGCGGTACTCCCAACACGAAACGTGCCATCAACAAGATGGTGATGAGGATGCCAAAGGCCAGTATCAGATAAGGCACTGCCTTAGCGATGATCACCATCAAGGGGCGCACGGGTGATACCAACAGCACCTCCATCGTACCTTTCTCTTTCTCACGGACAATCGAAATCGAGGTCATCATGGCACAGATGAGCATCAACAACATACCCATGATGGCAGGCACGAAATTATAAGCCGACTTCATCTGAGGGTTGTAGAGAAGTGAAGTGTGAATAGTGATAGGTGAATCATTCTTCGCAGCGTGAAGCGTCGCAGGTGCCGAGCGGTCTGCCGCTATGGTTTGCAGAGCATAGGTAGTCCATTGCTGTGCCATATTAGGATCGCTACCATCAACCATGATCTGCATGCCACGATTCTGTACAAACACCAGCGCCATATCGGCCTTCTGACTGCGGATGAGTTGTTCGGCTTCCCGTGGGGTGTTCACAGTCTGCGTGATGACAAAATATTCCGATTGTGCCAGTCGTTCTACGGCCTGCTGCGTACGGGGCGACATCTCTGACGTGACTACCACCGTGCGCACATTCTTCACATCAGTGGTGATGGCAAAGCCGAAAAGCAGCATCATCACCACAGGCATGCCGAAGAGTATCAGCATCGTACGCTTGTCGCGCAGAATATGCTTGGTTTCCTTGATTACAAATGCTATAAACTGTTTCATACACTTAATC
>JAGCCO010000258.1 GCA_017651645.1 Bacteroidales bacterium | reverse complement strand
GGTAAAAATGGCTAGAAAGAAAGAAATATTTGAGGATAACTCCATCAGAATGAAGGAGTTGACCAAAGCGGAAGAGCAAGTGATGCAAGTCATTTGGAACATTGGGCAGGGTTTCGCTAATGAGATTATGGCGGCCTATCCTGAGCCCAAGCCAGCCTACAACACGGTGCTTTCCATCATCAAGATCTTGGAAAACAAGGGCTTCGTGAAGCACGAGACCTTCTGCCGCGCCCACCGCTATAGCGCCGTCATCAGCAAAGAGGAATACTCGCACCGTTACCTCGGCAGCGTGGTGGAGCGCTACTTCAACAACTCTTACCTCGACCTCGTTTCGGCTTTCGCCAGAAAAGAGAACTTCAGCGTCGAGGAGTTAGAAGAAATGAGAAAAGCCATCGACGAGGCCATCGCCTCAGAAAGGAAATAAGCCATGAAAACACAAGAATTGATTATCGGTCATCTGCTGCCCATTGCAGCTGCCATTGCGGTATTCTGGTTACTATATCGCGTGTTGTTCCGCAACAGCAACCGCCTATATTTTAACCGTTATTTCCTGCTGACAAGTATGCTGCTGGCCTTGGCCATGCCGCTACTGGGTTTGCTCTCGGGACTAGAAGTGCCTCAGATGGCCACTTTGAAACAAAACCTGTTTGGTGGAACGCTACTGAACGAAGTCATTGTCACATCGGATGGTCAGCCGATGCTGCCTGAAGTGACTGTGACCACCAGCACGCAGTCGCGTTTCAGCGTGTGGCAGGTCATCGGTGGTATGTATTTAATAGGTGTCGGCGTGATGACGCTGTTGTTTCTCATCAAGCTGGGAAAACTTGTGGTGCTCATCATTCGTTCGCCGAAGCGCAAGATGAACGGCTGCACGGCAGTCTTCACGGGTCGCGAGCAAGGCTCGTTCTCCTTCTTCCATTATGCCATTTTCCCCAACGAGAACGTGGATCCTGACATCATGCGGCACGAAATGAGCCACATCAGCCACCACCATTCCTGGGACATCCTCTTCGCCGAGGTGATGATGATTCTGCAATGGTTCAATCCTTCCATCTATCTGTACAAGAAGGAGTTGCAGAGCCTTCACGAATATATGGCCGACCGCGACGTGGTGGCCACCGGCGTGGACAAAAAGAACTATATGATGCTGATCCTGCAGCAGTGCACGGCTGTCGACTTCAGCGGAATGAGTAATAACTTCAGTTTAATCCTTACCAAAAAACGCATCAAGATGATTACAAGAAACGAAAAGGCCAAGGGCCTCTGGTGGAGGCTCTTGGCTACATTGCCGGTGCTGGCGGTCCTGCTGATTGCCAATACGAAAGTGACAGCACAAGAAAAGAAGACCGAAAACGTCTTTACTGTCCAATTCGGAGACTTTGAGCTTTTCAATGACGACGGAACCCAAATGCAGTTGAAGGACACCGTTATCTATTACGAAGACGGCACATACACCAAGTTTGAGAGTACCGAAGCTGTCGACCCATTTACGGGAGAACTGCGAAAGACTTTCACGGTAAAAAACTACACACCCGAAGGAACGCCTAACCCTAACATCAATTTTACTATCAGAGAGGTTGAAAAGCATGGTGATACGATGATGTACAGTATGGATCCTTTCACTATTTCAGGTGACATTGTCAACAAACTCAAAAACAAAATCATGACCGACGAGGACATCGATGTCAAGGTGACCGAGGTAGGGTGCGTGGACAACGACACCGTCTACAACATCGTTGAGCAAATGCCCGAGTTTCCTGGTGGTGTGAATGCCCTAATATCACATGTTGGCCATAATATCGTGTATCCTGCGGAAGCAAAGGAAAAGGAAATCCAAGGTCGGGTTTTTGTTGGATTTGTTGTCGAAAAAGATGGCAGCATTTCGAATGTGAAAGTATTAAAAGGCATTGGAGGGGGCTGCGATGAAGAAGCAGTTCGTGTCATTAGTTCCATGCCGAAATGGAAGCCTGGCAAACAGAAGGGGAAACCTGTCCGTGTCAATTATCAGATTCCTATTGTCTTTGAATTGGGTAATCCTCAAAAAACCAAAGAACAAGACAATAGTGGAGAAACCTCAAAGGTGGGCGAAGTCAAAAAAACAGTTCCGTACGGACCAGATAAAAACGGTGTCTATCAGATCGTTGAAGAAATGCCCAAATTTCCAGGAGGAGAGAATGCCTTGATGGACTATGTAGCCAAAAATGTCGTTTATCCCAAAGAAGCTCAGGAAAAGGGAATCTCAGGCCGTGTGTTTGTCGGCTTCATTGTCGAGAAAGACGGCAGTGTTTCCGAGGTGAAAGTACTGCGAGGCATTGGTGGCGGCTGTGATGAAGAATCTATCCGCGTGGT
>JAGCCO010000257.1 GCA_017651645.1 Bacteroidales bacterium | reverse complement strand
TGCGTTTATGGCTTCGCTGACTGCCAATACACAAGCGCGCCGTGCAGCTCTGGCCCACATGTTCTTCAATGTGTTTGGTGTCGTGGCGTTCCTCATCGTGTTCTATCCCGCTTGTGATGCCGTTAGTTGGGTAGTAGAGAACTTAATGGGTGGTGGCAACGATCTCTTTAAGCTATCAGCCTTCCACACCGCCTTCAACATCATCAACACGCTGTTGCTCATTGGTTTTGTGAAGCAGATAGAGATGTTTGTATGTCGTGTGCTGCCTATGAAGGCACAAGACGAGGACTATCGCCTGCGTTTCATCAGTGGCGGTCTGCTCTCTACAGCCGAACTCAGCATTATGGAGGCACAGAAGGAGATTCGCAGTTTCGCTGAGCGTTGTCAGCGCATGGCAGGTTTCGTGCCCACGCTTCTGGAAACGAAAGACGAGATGGAGTTTAATAAACTCTTTGCCCGTATTGAGAAATACGAGAACATCACCGACTCGATGGAGATGGAGATTGCCAGCTATCTGAACAAGGTGAGTGAAGGTCGCTTGTCGGATGCGTCGAAAACTCAGATACAAAAGATGCTTCGCCAGATATCTGAGTTAGAGTCCATCGGTGACTCGGTTTATAACCTGGGGCGTACCCTGAATCGCCATCGCATGCACTGTCAGGAGGACTTTACTGCCGAGCAGATGCAGCACATGATGACGATGCTGCAACTGGTAGGTGCTGCCCTCAGCGAGATGCTGAAACGCATTGACCAACCCACTACCAAGAATGGTGTGAAGACCTCGCTTAACATCGAGCATGAAATCAATAACTATCGTACACAACTGAAGAACCAGAACCTGCACGATGTAAATGCTGGACTCTACGACTATCAGTTGGGTGTGTTCTATGTTGATTTCATCTCAGAGTGTGAGAAACTTGGCGACTATGTAATGAATGTTGTGCAGGCAGGTAAGGGCTTGAACAATGACTTTGGCGACGGTCCTATCAACGGACAGGGCTAAAACCTTGCGAGTGTGAACCTGATGGTAAGCCCGCCACCAGGCGTAGAAAGTGCAATTGCTTGTCCACCATGGGCGGCAACTGCATTTTTCACGATGGCAAGCCCTAGACCTGTGCCACCAAGTTTGCGCGAGCGCCCTTTGTCTACACGGTAGAAACGTTCAAACAGGTGCTCACGGTGCTGCGCCTCTACGCCTTGGCCATTGTCGCTTACATTAAATTCGTAGAAGTGGCGTCCTTCTATTTCAATCTCTTGGCAGGCGATGATTAACCGTGTGGCCCCGTAGGCATAGGAAATAGTATTGTCTATCAGATTTCGGAAAATGCTGTATAGCAGGCTCGAATCACCCTGTACTTCTATATTCTGTGGTAATTGGAGTTTTAGTTCGATACCTTTCTCTTGTAATTGCAAGTCTGTGTCATCTATCACATTTGTGATAATCTGCAAGACATCAACTTGACGATACTCATGCTGAGCATTAGATGAACTATCATCAATCTCGTCTAGTTTAGTAAGCACACTCATATCCAGCAGAAGCTTGTTCATGCGTTCACTTTGAGCATAACAGCGTTCCAGAAAATGTTGTTTCTTATCATTTGGCATATCGGGATTGTCGATGATGCTCTCTAAATAACCATGAATGCTGGCAGCAGGTGTTTTCAGCTCATGAGCGGCATTCTGGGTAAGCTGACGTTTGATACGCACTTTTTCTTCTTCCGAATGACGTAGTTTCCAATACAACATGATGATAGTGTGGCTGATATCACCCAATTCGTCATCTGGCAGCCGACGCTCCAATTCGTGGTCAAGTTCCTCACCTTCCTCGGCTTTCACGGCAAATTCACGTAAGTAACCAATGTGTCGGCTGATACGGTGAGTGATATAGTAGAGCACGATGCCCAGCAACAGGGTGAGAACGCCTGAAAAATAAATGAAAGTATAGTCTGCCTGCAATGATCGGGTCAGCTCTGCAGAATAGGGTACGGCAGCACGAACAATCATATCGCCGAAACGAGTTGCAGAATAGAAGTAGGTCTCGTGAGTAGACTGTGACATACGTTTGATATCGTAGCCACTGCCCTCTCGCAAAGCCTGTTGTATCTCCGTTCTCTGTAGATGGTTCCCCAATGCTTCCACATCAGTATCATAGCTATCAAGGATGACCCGTCCTTCCTTGTCTATCACAGACACTCGAAGTCCCTCCATCTGATGATGTATAACATAATCGCGAAATAGCCGGCTACAGCTCATACTATCCTTGCCTACCGTCTGCACCATCTCATAGTTGTACATCTGCAGTCGTGAATGAAGAATATCAATTTTATACTCCTTTTCACG
>JAGCCO010000256.1 GCA_017651645.1 Bacteroidales bacterium | reverse complement strand
CCGAAATGAAGGTAGTTCAGGCTGGCGGGAAGACTCACCGACGCTCTTGACCTGCCGATCTGCCTGGTAGTGGAAACAGCCACGCCAGGAGCAAAGTGCATGATGCCTGTTTTAGAATACCTGGAGAAATACGACTCCGGTAGACCATCCAAAGAAGACTCCAGACCGGAATACGAAAAATCCGCATTCAATGCGATCTTGAATATTAGGGAACGACTCTTTACATTGAATCTCAATGAGTTCCTTGAATCAAGACGAGACAAGTCATACTTCTGACTGAAAGACTCCGTACCAACTGTGAAATCAGCTCTGTGACCATCCAGCTTGAAATACTGCGTGTCGCTCATCACCTCAACTGCATGATGGCGGGAAGTGAGGACAGTCGAATTCAGGAGGTTCTCAATTTTGAATACCGGCAGATTACGATTATCAGACACGGGATCTTCCCTGCTGACATAGAGGAGATTATCCCTTATCTGACCGGAAAACTCAAGCTTGTCTGAAAAGTATTTTTTGTCTCCATTGTTCTCCAGTTCGGCTCCGGCATTGAAATAAAGCTTCCTGTCCTGCATTGACACTCCTTCATCGATGGTCAGGGCTCCGCCGTCTTGGAAACTGATAGTCTCGCTGGAAAAGGATTCTTCAGTGTATTTCTCTGCAGCAGCATTCAAGAAAGTCCTTGACATCATTCCGTTATTGAACTTATGGAGCGCATTCATGCTTGCAATCCCGGAAGTATTCGCATACCAGTATTCCTTGGGAAGATCCAAAGCTGAAAGAGTCGGTGACAATGGCGAATCGAAGTCTGGATCGATGCTTTCCTTAAGAAGATAGGCCTTTCCGGAGGTGCGCCCGAAATATTCCTGCTCCCTGAGTTCCTGCACGATGTCTTTGCCCACGTTGTTGCCCTTAAGGAGAAATAGGCTCTGGTCTGTAGGAGCGAATCGGGTCACCATAGCCCTGGCGTCAAAAAGCGGGAACATGGGGGCTCCCGCGGAAGCTGAACCGGAGAAAAGCCAGGTGCTGCGGGAAGATTCTTTCAAGATTATGTTGACGGCACTTCTATCTGTTAATACCATGCCGGAAAGGGCTTTCACTGGTTGGTGATGCCTGTACACCTCAACACGGGAAATCTTGTCAGGAGTAAGATTCCTGACAACAGTCCCATACCTCGCGCCCATTAGATCCATTCCCTCAACGTAGAACTTGACGATGGATTCTCCGTCCACGCGTATTCCTCCAGATTCATTCACACTTATTCCTGGAAGCTTTTCCAACAGTTCTCCTATATCCCGTTCCTGTCCGTCTGAGAAAGCGGCGGCAGAAAAAACAGTGGTGTCTCCTTTTTCCTCGATGGCGCTTGCGCTAACCTTCGCAGCCGGTAGTTCGGTTTTTTGTGGAATGAGCTTGATTTCGAGCGGTTCTGTGGCTGATGCAACCTCTATCCTGCATGATGCATAGCCCATCATGGTAACCATGAGAATATCAGGAGCTTCAGCCCCTCTATAATTCAACTGGAATGCCCCGTCGGCATCGGAGATGGAGTACCCTACGACCTTGGAATCCTTGTAGGCAGAGACGAAGGCACCGGCGACAGGTTCGCCGGTCTTTGCATCCAACACCTTTCCGGCTATCCCGTCATAGCTTCGGGAATGGCAACAAATGGGCAGGAGCAGAACTATAAGTGAAATCAGGATAACGCGTCCCATCGAGTCTACCTATTCTATTTCCAATAACTCTCTGAAATCAGCGGCTGGAATTTCAGATACTTGTTTCCTGGTTCAATAGAACCGTCACGCCTTCTGACCTGGGCCACGCTCCCCCCAAGCCCCCATAACTCATTCCTGTATTCAACATCCCTTCGGGCCCTGGTCTTTACCTTCTCCAACTCCTTGACTGAAAGCTTCCTGACCTCACTGTTCCTAGTGTATGCCTTCATCCCGTCCGGCCATCTCGGAACGTCATATTGTTCAAGATTCAATATGTAAAAGTTGAAAATACTCTCTGAATCAATGGCATAGACAATCAGTCCAGGACAGCCCCAAAGTAGCCATGGGCCTGCGTTGACAGGAATTTCTTCGGTGTACCACGCTGTCCAGTGCCTTCCCAGATAGTCGGCTTCCGCCATCTTCACCTCATATCCGCCGAATGTCTTGCTAGAGTCCATTTCAACTAAAGTCCATTGTGGCAGTTCAAGCTTGCCGCCTTCTCCGATAAATACGTGACCGACCTCATTAAACCCTATTTCGTACTCACCAACAGAATAATTCACATGCCAGAAATCTGTAGTGCCACGATGCCTTGCAGCTTCGTTATAAGCCACCTGATCCTTGGTATTTCCGAACATGTCGAAAGCCAGAACACTTAAAGAGTCTCTCAAAAAGCGTCCTTCGCTATAAAAATAGCTCTCTTTGCCATTGAAGTCCAACTTCATGTCCATGTCTGTCAGAAAATTCTTTTCTGTGGCATCCCGCTTATGAAGAAAGGCGTATGAAACCCTAATGTTCTGCTGTGCCAATAAGTTGACACAACAGAACACCATAATAAAAACAGACTGAAAAACCTTCATGACATCATATTATCTATCT
>JAGCCO010000255.1 GCA_017651645.1 Bacteroidales bacterium | reverse complement strand
TAACGATGCTGCGCATACTTGCTCCGGCACGGCGCTCGGTTCCAAACAGTCCATCGACAACCTGTTTAGTGGACTCAAGACCCGTTTCTACGACAAGGGCATCCCGGTCGTGATTGGCGAGATGGGTGCGGTCAAGCGTCTTAGTGCCCTCTCCGGCGACAATTTGAAGGCGCATCTCGAAGCGCGTTCTGCCTGGTACGGCTACACGGTCGCTGCGGCAAAGAAGAACGGCCTCGTTCCCTGCGTGTGGGATACCGGTGACGAAGGCGATGGCAACTTCACGATTATTCGCCGCCAGGTCAACAAGTTCGGTGGCAACGTGGGCGACATCGTCGATGTGGAAACCTTGAACGCCATGCGCGAGGCCTATGGCCAGGCGAGTGTTCCGGGCAACACCATTGATTCCACCGTCAAGGAAAGCCTTTCCACCGACGATAAGGCGCTCCACATCATTTACAAAACGGTGCAGTCCGACACGAGCGAAGCCGGCACCATGCGCATCGATTTGAACGATGCCGACTGGAGCCAGTATGTCGCCATTTCGTTTGACATGCGTGTTGACGGTGTGTCAGCCGGTCCGTGTACCGATGCGACCCGCGAAGGCTGCGGTACAGATGGCTGGGCTAGCGTGTCTGTGTTCAACATGTCCGGCGAATGGGCGTGGAAAGAAGTGAGCCAAGGGAATGTCTCGACCCTGACTACGCTTGCGAACCATAAAATTGAATTCGGCGATGGCGAAGGTAAACTTGCGATTGTCGACATTACCAAGATGAATGCAATCGGTATCAATTTGTACGGAACGCAGTTTACCGGCGACATGTACCTCGACAACATGCTTCTCTGGAAGGCCGACGGTACTGCCGATACGCTGCAGAACTTCAACAAGAGCAAGCCCTCGTTGGAAGGTATTGCCTCGGGCGAACTCATCCAGGCAAATACTACGGGTGACTGGGGTGCTAGTTCTGTGGGTGATAAGACCGGAATCTGCATGCCGCGTGTTGCAAAGGCTATGGGCCTTCGTCTGGATGTCGGCCAGGGCTTCGTTGCCGCGAACTTTACGGCAGCTCGTTCGGGTGTAGGCTCGGTGATGCTCTTGAACTCTATGGGTCAAGTGACGGCTCACCAGGAATTCTCTGCGGTCAAGGGGATGAACCGCATTGAACTGCGCAACAACTATCGTGGTCCTGCAATGCTTGTCGTGAAACAGGGCGGCCAGCAGTTTGTGCAGAAGCTGATTCTGAAGTAACTCTCCTCGATTTTGGGTGTGGAAAGTCCTCCACGGCGATTGCCGCGGAGGACTTTTTCGAGGGTTGTTTTTTCAATGATTAAAAATAGTACGTGGAAATTTTTTCGAAGTTTAGAGGCACTTCGACGTCATCATGCGACTGCAGTACAAACCTTATCGCAGATAAATGCTTTGCGGCGACTTCTCCAACGCTGCCCTCCAAATTTTCCGAAGGAATTTGATCTGCCGGGAGTACAAAATCACTCCATTGGAAGCACTTTTGCTTTTCCATTTCTGGCAAAACAACATACGGTTTAGCCCCGAGTATGGTATATAGTGAATCGTCAACATCAAGTTCCAACGTTATGGGAATTGTGCTGAAATATTCAAAACACATGCCACGCCAATTCGAAACATCGACAGGAACATTGGCTAGGTTGAAACCTAAAATAACATAAGGGTCGTCCGTCATCACTTCGTGCGGCTGTTCGTCGCTTGTCGTCGTGATGCACGCAGAATCATTGTCCGTCGAGTCGCAATCCAGTTCATCGTCTACTATCGCTTCGCGCTGCAAGGTTATCGTGCGGCATAAACCAGTACAACCGCTTATTAGAGTTTCCAAGGTATCGTGTGGTCTACCTGAGTATCCTACTAAGTCATATTGTGAAATGGAAGAATGGCCTCCTTTTGCAGAATCCGTTTCTATAAACCATTTGCCATCTTCGACAGCGTCCGTAGGCCAAAATCCCTTTGCATACCTATCGGTGTTGACTTGAGGAAATCCATAAATTCCCGACATGAGGTCGCCTACACACGGTTTCGAGCCTTTGCCCTCGCTTACGCAGATAGGCATATCCGTATTGCTCTTGAATTCTCTGAATTGGTTTCCTATTGCGCCAATCCCAAAACTGTAATCGCCTTTGTCCGCTTGGATTTTAAACCTTACGCCGACCAAGTACAATGAAGCTTGTTCTCCAACATACAACTTCCATTGATTTGGATCTACCGAGGATGTGTTCTCAAGGCGTTTGCTTCCCCTCAAAACTTGAGGTACATTTTCCACTCCCTCCGGCAAACTGAATTCATCCCAAGGAAGGCAAGTTTTCTCTATAGACGAAGACTTGGGAAGTTTTGCGGCCGGCAAGTTGTAATCCAAGATTTGATTAAGTGAATCAGGTAAAACAAGTTCTACCGAAATGTCCGTATCTGAATAATATTCCACACAAACTCCCTGCCAGTTCCAAGCATCAACATATGTCGGTTTCCCCGCGGGATCTTTGGCAATATTAAAGCTGACAGCCACCGCAGGGGCTTTTTGCGATGTTCCCTGTTTCAAAGAAGCCCTACCACAAAGTCCTTTGCAAAATTCTACAACGCCAACCAAAGAACTGTCTTCACCAAGCGAAACCGGCCAAGCGATAGACGATTTTCCACCACGGGCTGCATCTGTTTCTATGAACCATCGGCCGTCCTGTTCCATGGGCCTATACGATTTTTCCGCTATATCGTCCTCTTTATAGAACGTATAAAGCAATGACTGGACATGGTCCTTATCTTTTAGCGGGGTCCAAAGGCTTCCGTCACCACCTTCTAGCAAGAGCCAATTGGTGTAAATGCTGGACGAGGATTCTGTTTCCGCCTGAGAGCTGGATGAAAGATTCTTGTGGGGCGCTTTCAGCGGATTCTTCACTTTGGTTCCAACATGCCGGACATTGAATTTATATTCGCCGGAATCGGCCTGGATTCTAAATTTCAACCCAACAAGTTGACTTGCTGCCTTTTCGCCAACAACCTCTTGCCAAGATTCAGGAAGTTCATTTGACTTGGCTGAAAGCGCGAACTCATCCCAACTAACACATTTCGTTATTTCGGATCCATCCTTTGATTTTGTTAAAGATGCAGATGGCAACTCGTCGCCAAGTTCATGTTCAAGCGAGTCACCCAAATCAAGCACAATCAATGGATTCGCTTCTGACGTATATGTCATGCAAACGCCGCCCCAACTCGAAACATCGACAGGAACAGGTTCCCCACTTTCGTCTCTCGCGATTACAAAGCCCACACTTGCATACGGGCTGCTGGTCATCGAGCCTTTT
>JAGCCO010000254.1 GCA_017651645.1 Bacteroidales bacterium | reverse complement strand
GCATATCTTAATACTCCCTGCGATTCGGCAGAAGAGGTTCAATTCTTCGAAGAAATCAATTCCGGAAACAAGATCCCCGTCGGCCTGGTGAACGATACATTGTCGATGACCCTTCGCTGGGATAAAACTTGCGCCTGCGCCGCGACGGTCTCCTTTACGCTGGACAAGCCGGACACTGATTTCAACTACATCATTTTTGACTTATGGATGCCTATCCTGTTCGAGGAAAGGTAAAGGGGGTTCATATGAAGAAGATACTTGCAAACATTGCCGCCTCGGCACTCATTCCGTTGACCCTGGCCTTTGTGGCCTGCGGGGACGAAAAGACTTCAAGCGTGGTTAACGTGGAATCGCCAGAAACGTCCGTCGTGGGGGATACGGCCTCAACCGCGATTGATCAAGAAATGCAAGACTGCTCCGATAACGATTCGGTATCACAAAAAACAGTGCTTGCCAATTCGGGCCCTTGTAGCCTTAATTATACTAATGGAGGAGACCTAGCCTACCTGACCAATAACGAAAAAGTCGGTTACCAGATTATTATTCCGGACGTGTCAGCTATCGGATATTACACGAATAAAGAACTTAAAGCAGAACGTATTGGTGATACCCTGGAGGTTATGTATCCTAGTGATACGATTGTCAAATTGGCTTGGATATGTTATGTGTACTACACGTTTAATATTCCGGCAGAAGATGCGGATGTCAAATATCTAAAATACATTGATTATGTATACAAGGTCGTTCCTGGCCCTGCTCCCGAAAAAGCGCCCGATACGTCATGTTATCGTATTCCGCCTTTGGATAAACCTTATGAAGAAGGTGTTTACGATTCAACCTTCTGTATAATAACTACATTCACCCCGTCTGCCGAAGGTGTTTATGATTCGACCTGGACCGTCTTTCCGTACGACATTTATCAATCATCTTCGTCCGACTCAACCATAGGATCATCTTCGTCTGTTTCGGCAAAAAGTTCGTCCTCGTCTGCGGCAAAAGTTGCCGGCACGCACCAGGTAATTACGGATGCCACCGGCCAGTGCCAAGAGACGGTCCGGGGAGCGGACCCGCTGCTGGACGGTGCTTCGCTAGATACGGTTTCCATAAATGATGGAAAAGTTCCTCCCGTTGCCTATAGGTATGTCGGTACCGAACGGACCGGCTTTACGTTGGAAAATATTTCGCTCTCATGCGGTGTCGTCGTCGATACGCTGGATGCCAATGTTTCAGGAGATACGGTCCATGTGAAGGCAAAGTTCGACCGTTCAAACGCAATGAGGTGCCCCTGCAATTTCGAAATCAAATTTGCCGTGGAAAACAACGAAGCCTACGCGTTAGCGACAGTCCTCTCCATTGAAGGCGCGACCGGTGAGCCGTTCTTTATGGAAATTATCGATATGGATGTCATAACGGTCGAAGAAATGCACCAGTTTGCAAAAGACATTGCCATAGAATGTAAGAACGACAGGCAAACGCTTAACAGGCCTATGCTATCGAAAACGACATTTGCCCCGGATTTCGACACCACTTCGACGAAGCATATCGCCGGGAGAGTAGTCGGCGATGACGGGTT
>JAGCCO010000253.1 GCA_017651645.1 Bacteroidales bacterium | reverse complement strand
CGTGATGCACGGTGAGAAAGCCCACAGCCGCTATTTTGGTGAAGCTGCTTACAAATACATGATGGAAGGTCAGGCTGAAGGCTACAATTTCATCGGCAAGCCGAATCCCAACCCAGAAAACAAGGAGCTGCTCATCATCCCAGGAGCCTCGCATTGCGACCTTTACGACGGTGGAGAAGGCAATTGCATTCCGTGGGATAAGTTGGCGGAGTTTTTCACTGAAAACCTGAAATAATACAAAATGAACGAACAACCCACAGGAAAAACCTACGTCGGCAGTGATGAGCTTTATGCCGATGTGCATCGCTGCATGAAACTGGTTGCCGAGATGAACACCGGCTACCATACCGAGGCCGAGGTGCGCGAGTACCTGCGACAGATTACTGGCTCTGATATCGACGACACCGTGCGTGTATTTCCGCCGTTCAACATCAACTACGGCAAGAAGACCACCTTCGGCAAGGGCAGTTTCGTCAACTTCGGTTGCACCTTCCTGGCACTTGGTGGCATCACGATTGAGGAGGGCGTTTTCATCGCGCCTCATGTGGTTTTGGCCTCAGAATACCATCCCGAAGACCCGGTAACAAGACATTCCTTGCTTACCAAGCCCATCGTCATCAAGAAGAACGCATGGATTGGTGCCAACGCCACGATATTGGCGGGCGTCACCATCGGCGAGAACGCCATTGTGGCCGCTGGTGCCGTGGTGGGAAAGGATGTCCCCGACAACACCATCGTGGGCGGCGTTCCGGCTAAGGTGATACGAATGATTAAATAAGAGACCAAATCAAACAACAAATCCTCAATCTGGGCAAAGTCTTGTCTTGCGGATTTTTTCTTTTGCCATGCATCAGAATTATTCCTATTTTTGCACTCTAAACAGAAATTCATCAATGCGCCTTTTAGTCACCATATTGCTTTTCTTTCTTGCGAGTTTGAATGGGTGTGTAAATCATTCATTGTCAATGGATAATGGATGTTCAAGGGCTGAAAGAACTGCCTTTGTTGACGATGTGGAGTCCAACTTGATGAATCTTTATAGCTCAGCTGCCGACACACGCAATGCCTTGCAACAGGAAACCTCAGTTTGTACACCAGGATTCAGTGCGCGAGTCGTGCCCAACCGAACCCGAACAGTCAGTAATGTCAGCATCAGGCAGGTGTTGCTTTCGACGCACAAGCCTGCCGTTTCAAGGTTAATTCATCATTCTGTCACCCAGTTAGTTGCGTTCCCGAAGGAATACCATGTGTTCCGGTTGAGACGCATCCTGATTTAGACCGTTCCCATTTTTTTTCGTTTTTCCCTTTTTAGGCGCATTTTGCACCTAACGGTATAATTGTGTGCGGACGCACGCAGTGCGTCCGCTACAAATGGCTGCCACGATGTGACAGCCCAACAACCTAACAATTAAACAATCAACAAATCGAAGATTCAACGAAGTTAATTAAACAATGATAAAAATGGAAACAACAAATAATAAGAACCTCAAAAACCACGAACTCCCTGAATTGGAACGCAAAGGCTTCTTCCGCCGCTGGCACTATATGCCTACACAAATGCCTGTGCATAAAAAGGAATACTACTTCGTCGCCGACGACTTCGACGACTTGAAAGACCTTCTTGAAAAGCATCGCTTCAATGACTTGAAAGGACTACATTGCAAGGTGCTTAACCCTATAGAATTGGTTGTGCTTAATACAAAAGACCGACAATTTGCGGCGGCACAAATCTGTCGTTACTCGGAGGATTATGATTTTAAGCCTAAATCTGACATCTATGTTTACAAGGGAACTGATGCGGAAGCACTTCTCAGCGCGTTGAAAGAATTGAACCCAGAAGGATAAGGAAGTGAACCATGCAGGTAGAACTATTCTTACTGATTCTATCCACACTTTTCTTTGCCAGCATCTTGGCAGGCAAGGCGGGCAGCCGTTTCGGCGTGCCTGCCTTGCTGTTGTTTCTCGGCGTTGGGATGCTTTTTGGCAGCGACGGTCTCGGAATCCACTTTGACAACATCAAGTGGGCGCAGATGATTGGCACTGTCGCGTTGAGCGCCATACTGTTTTCGGGAGGTCTTGACACCAAGATCGAAGACATCAAACCCGTATTGGGTCCAGGTGCAACATTGGCCACCTTGGGCGTGTTACTTACCTCCGTAATAACCGGGTTGATACTCTATCTCCTGATTGACCCTCGCCTTGGCTTAGGTGTGATGGGATGCCTGTTGCTCGCCTCCACCATGAGCAGCACCGACTCTGCATCCGTCTTTTCCATCCTGCGGGGCAAAGGGCTTCATCTGAAGCACAACTTGCGACCTACGCTGGAACTGGAAAGTGGAGCAAACGACCCGATGGCATACGTGCTGACAACCACCCTTATCACACTCGTGTTGCAAGGCGGTAATCCTCATTACGGAAGTGCATTGCTGACCCTGTCGCTTCAATTGGTCATTGGAGCCGTGACGGGATGGGGCTTTGGAAAGGGCATGGTCTGGCTTATAAACAGGATCAATATCGATAACACTGCTCTTTATCCGATTTTGGTGCTGTCGGGTAGTTTTTTCGTGTTTGCGGCCACCTACTATCTGCAAGGCAACAGTTACCTTGCCGTTTATGTTGCTGGTTTGGTGGTCGGCAACAGCCGTTTTGTCCATAAACGTTCCACACGTAGTTTTTTTGATGGCGTGTCGTGGATAGCGCAGCTTTCCATGTTCCTCACCCTAGGTTTGCTCGTCAATCCGTCGGAGTTGCGCGAGGTTTGGTTTCCTGGGCTTGTCATCAGTTTTGTGATGATATTTGTGTCACGCCCGCTTGCCGTGTTCATTTCGTTGTTGCCTTTCCGTAGTTACACTTTTCGCGATCGTATGTTTGTCTCATGGGTGGGGCTGCGTGGTGCCGTTCCTATCATTTTCGCGATTTTATGCCGTGCTTCAGATGTACCACACAGCGATGTGATGTTTAACATTGTGTTTCTGTGCACATTGGTGAGCCTTATCGTACAAGGCACGACGTTGCCTTTGGTAGCACGATGGTTGGGCGTTTCGGAAGCGCCAAAAACGAAAAGCCGTGGCCCGTCACAGGATTTCGACATCGACTTTCCTGAGGAAATCAAGTCGGCCATCGTAGAAGCGACTGTTACAGAGGAGATGCTCACAATAGGCACTCGCATGATGGACTTCAGGCTGCCCGAAAAAACACTTGTAATCATGGTGAAGCGAGGCGACAACTATTTTGTTCCAACTGGCAAGACCCTACTTCATGTCGGCGACCGGCTTATGCTCCTCAGTGACAATCAGGCCGAACTTGAATGTGCTCTTCAGGCTTTGGGGATTGCACCACCACCACCATCAAAACCAAAATGATATGATTACCCAATTGTTATCAACAACCTGGTTTTTAATTATCATCTTTGTTGTAGGTTTGACTGTGTTGGTCAAAGGTGCTGACTGGTTAGTGGATGGTGCCTCTGTTTTGGCAAAACAACTAGGCGTGTCCGACTTGATGATTGGCCTTACCGTTGTGGCGTTTGGCACATCCATGCCAGAGTTCATCGTTAACATGACCTCTGTTTCAACTCATTCAACCGATTTGGCCATTACCAATGTGCTTGGCTCAAACATCATCAACACCTTGGTTATCCTCGGTTGTTCTGCCTTGGTATTTCCAATTATCGCGAAAAAGGAGACTGTGCGTATTGAGCTTCCCCTGACTATTATTGCGGGCATAATGACTTTTTTGTTTGTCTGTGTACATTGGTGTGGTGAAACAGTAAAAGGCATTTCTCGACTGGAAGGGAGTATTTTGTTGCTCGTTTTTGTCGGGTTTCTGTTCAAAAGTATTAAATCGGCAAAAAGCACTGTCACTGAAAAGGCTGAGCACAAAATGCCCTTATGGAAATGTGTATTGCTTGTTTTGGTCGGATTGGCATCCTTGGTTCTTGGCGGTGAGTTGGTGGTCAGGAGTGCCACCAATATTGCCCAACAAGCAGGAATTCCCGAGTCAATTATTGGGCTAACCATTGTCGCCTTGGGCACTTCGCTACCTGAATTGGCAACCTCGGTGATGGCTTCATTCAAGCACAACAGTGATATTGCCATTGGGAATGTTGTCGGGAGCAATATCTTTAACGTGTTCTTTATTTTGGGCACAAGTGCCTTGATAAGACCTTTGCCTGCCTATCAAGGTGTTGAATTGGACTCTTTCTTGGTGGCACTAAGTGGGGCTGTCGTCTGGCTT
>JAGCCO010000001.1 GCA_017651645.1 Bacteroidales bacterium | reverse complement strand
TGCCAATCCAAGAAAAGTCCGTACTTTTGCATCGGGTAAGTCTTATACGACCAGCTCCCTCTGAAATCCCCCAGGACAGGAATGTAGCAAGGGTAGGAGGTTGTAGCGGTGCGATATGAGTAGCTTACCCTTCTTTGTTTAAATATCATGCTATGAAAAAGGTTCACTTTATTGCTATAGGTGGTAGTGCTATGCACAATCTTGCCATCGCCTTGCACCGCAAGGGTTATGAAGTCACAGGCTCGGATGACGAAATCTTTGAGCCGTCCAAGTCTCGTCTTGCCAAAGAAGGTATTCTTCCTTCACAATGGGGCTGGTATCCAGAGAAGCTTGACAAGAGCTACGACGCTGTCATCCTTGGCATGCACGCCCGCATTGATAACCCGGAATTGGTGCGCGCCCAAGAGCTGGGACTGAAGGTGTATTCCTATCCCGAGTATCTTTACGAGCAAAGCAAGGAAAAGACCCGCATCGTTATTGGCGGCAGCCACGGCAAGACCACTATTACTTCTATGATCCTTCATGTACTCAAGCAGGTCGGCATTGAGACGGATTTCATGGTCGGGGCACAACTTGAAGGTTTCGATGTTATGGTACGCCTCAGCGAAACGGCAAAATACATGGTCATGGAAGGCGACGAATACCTCACTTCGCCCATCGACCGCGTGCCCAAGTTCCACCATTATCATCCGCATATCGCGGTTATAAGCGGCATTGGCTGGGACCATGTCAACGTGTTCCCGACCTTTGACAACTATTTGGAACAGTTCCGTATTTTCGTACGGACTATCGAGCCGGGTGGCTGCCTCATCTACGACCAGACCGACGTGGAAGCTGAGAAGATTGCTCAAGGCGCACTATGTCAGACCTTCGGTTATGGTGTGCATCCGTTTGAAAGCAACGGCATCAGGACGACTTTGCTTTTGACTGATGGCGGCAGGAAGGAAGTGGGCGTGTTTGGAAGCCACAATATGAAGAATATCAATGCGGCAAGATTGGTTTGCCGACAACTTGGTGTCAGTGATGTACAATTCTATGAGGCCATTGCATCCTTTAAGGGTGCTGCAAGACGATTGGAACTTCTGTTTGACAACGGCGATAACTACGTTTTCCGTGACTTTGCCCATGCCCCCTCAAAGGTGAACGCTAGCGTAAAGGCGCTGCGTGAGCAGTTCCCCGAGAAACATCTTATTGCCGTTTTTGAGCTGCACACTTACAGCAGTCTGAGCGAGCTCTTTATCGACCATTACCGCGATGCTTTAAAGCTCGCTGACACAGCCGTCGTGTTTTACGATCCACATGCTGTGGCTATCAAGAAGTTAGAGCTGATGCCTGATGCACGCATTGTTGAAGGTTTCGGACGTGCTGACTTGAAGGTCGTCCATAATAAGGCGGAGCTGGTTGCTCTATTAGAAAAAGGCCAGCGACATAATATCATTGGCGCTTTCATGAGTTCGGGCGACTTCAACGGTCTGACGACCGATGACTTGAAATTGTTGTATAATTAAAACTGAAACGTTTTCTTGTCAACAGGGATGTTATACTTGACATTCGAGATGATGTAAGTGTCCTTGTTGCCGCTATAATCGTATAAAGTAATCTCTTTGAGGAGGTTGTTCTCTTTGTGATATTTGAAAACAACCTGCTTGTAGCCGATTCCAAATAGTTTCTTTTTGTTGATTGTTCCTGTGACGACATGGTAGCCGTTCTCGGTTTTTGTCGTCAGGCTGTAGTCGTTTTCGTCGGCCAGGTCTTGGAGTCGGCCTTGGAATCCATACAGGAAAATATTGCTCAACGACTGCATCATACCACCATCCTTAATCTTGAAAGTGCCATGGAAGAGTCCGATGTCCATTTTAATCTTTTTTTCGTTGACAATCATGTAACTGTCAGCAGAGAATAGGGCAGCGAACTCTTTGGGTGAGACGAAATAAAGCTTGCCTTCTTGTGTGGTGGTCTTTTTGGACTTGACAAGGGTGTTGGTCAAGTCGGCTTCAAACGTCTTTATCTTGCCGTTGGTATCTTTGATGCGGTTCAACAACGTGATGTCTTGTGCCTGCAAATTCAGGGCAAACAAGACTGCGGTGAAGAAAATAAGTATTCTTTTCATGGATTGAGAATAAACGAGAAAGTGGTGCTACAAAAACCATGCACCACTTTCCTGCTTTCATTGATTATTTGTCCAAAGACATCAAAAACTCTTCGTTGTTGATGGTCTTGGCCACACGATCTTTGAGGAACTCCATGGCCTCAAGCGGTGTCATATCGGCGAAGTGGTTGCGTAAAGCCCACACGCGTGCAAGGGTGCGTTCGTCGACCAGCAGGTCATCGCGGCGCGTGCCTGAAGCCACAATGTCGATGGACGGGAAGATGCGCTTGTTCGATAAACGGCGGTCAAGTTGCAACTCCATGTTACCTGTGCCCTTGAATTCCTCGAAAATGACTTCGTCCATTTTGGATCCTGTGTCGATAAGTGCTGTGGCCAGAATGGTCAACGAGCCACCGTTTTCAATCTTACGCGCTGCGCCGAAGAAACGTTTCGGCTTTTGTAGGGCGTTTGCTTCCACGCCACCAGTAAGCACTTTGCCCGAAGCGGGTGAGACGGTGTTGTAGGCACGAGCCAGACGGGTGATGGAATCCAAAAGGATGACTACGTCGTGACCGCATTCTGTGAGACGCTTGGCCTTTTCAAGGACGATGTTGGCAATCTGCACATGTTTCGAGGCGGGCTCGTCGAAGGTGGAGGCGATGACCTCGGCATTCACACTGCGCTGCATATCGGTAACCTCTTCGGGACGTTCGTCGATGAGTAATATAATAAGGTATACCTCGGGGTGGTTGGCAGCAATAGCATTAGCTACTTCTTTCAACAAGACGGTCTTACCTGTTTTAGGTTGGGCCACAATCAAGCCACGCTGACCTTTGCCGATTGGAGCAAACAGGTCCATGATGCGGGTCGATATGGTGCAGCCTTTGTGTCCCGTGATGTTGAACTTCTCGTTCGGGAACAAAGGTGTGAGATAATCGAAGGGGATGCGGTCGCGCACTTCTTCGGGCCGGCGTCCGTTGATAAGATCGACCTTCACCAACGGGAAATACTTTTCGCTAGCCTTGGGCGGACGGATGATGCCTAAGACAGTATCGCCCGTCTTCAGGCCCAACAGCTTGATTTGCGACTGGGAGACATATATGTCATCGGGCGAAGGAAGGTAGTTGTAGTCTGACGAACGCAGGAAACCGAATCCTTCGGTCATGATTTCGAGCACGCCTTCGGCCTTGACACTGCTGTCGAACTGGTTTAGCAGGTCGTCACGGCGCGGACGCTGTTCGATTGAGCGTTCCGCGCGCTCAGGCTTTTCTTGTCTAAGAGTGGTATCCTCTGGAGCAACGGGAGTTTCCTCAACGGTGTGCTCCGCTTCGGCAATAGTTTTCTCTTTGGCTGGAACATTCTCTCCTTCGTTTTGAATGCGTTTGCGCTTCTGCTTGAAATTCTCTTTTTTCTCACGGACAGGCTTTGACTCTACTGTTTCTTCAACAGCTTGGGTTTCAGCTGTGGCAATAGGTTCTTCCACAACGGGTTGTGCCGGCTTCTCCTGTTTTGGGGCAGGGTTTTGCGCCATCTGGGTAGCATTGTTTCTCTGCCATTCGCTGACGTTGGCTTCCGCTTCCTTAGTGATGCGGGGACGCTTGCTGCGTTTGCCTTGCTGAGCGTTTCCGCTGACAGGCTCCTTGGTCTCTGGGACAGGTGTAGTGGCTGTATTGGCTGGCTCTTTCACTTCTGCATCAACAGGTGCTGGCTTTTCTGCTACAGGTTTTGGCTTGGATTCCGGTTTCTCGGTTTTTTTGGTTTTCTGTTTCGGTTTTTTGGTTTTTTCGGTCTTTTTGATGTCCGGATGATCCACTTGATGGTCGATGATGTCGTAAATGAGTTGCATTCTGTCTCTGTTCTCGTCATCGATGCCCAATTCAGTGGCAATGATTTTGAGGTCGTCTAATGACTTCTCTTGAAGTTCAAAAATGTTGTACATAAATAATGGACTTATGAATTCCGAATGGAATAATTGTCTTGATCAGTAATTGTCTTTGGAACGGTTTTGTGAGGTCGTATTACTGGGGTGACTTCGCAAAAGCGGTGCAAAAATAGGCTTTTTTTTTGAAATGGCAATTTTTTCGTGAAAAAATCCTCTTTTTCTGAGGTTTTACAAGCTTTTTCGCTCGGATTCCGCTTTTTGGGATGTCGGTTGACGTTAAAATCGTATTTTTGCGCCCAAATTAAACCTAAACGTTATGTCACAAAGATTGCAATCTATTTTCTTTTTCCTCTCTGCACTGCTGTTTGCACTGCTGTTTTTCCTTCCCTTAGCTGATTATTATGGGGAGCTGAATATCCTGCGTTTTAATGTCTTCGGTGTCGAATCCTTACTTCCGGATGGTACTGTACCGTTCAAGACGGCGTTCAGTTTGCCGGTGCTTATCTTAACCATTACTGTAGTGTTGCTGAGCGGTTATCTGGCCATGGGCCTTTTCCGTGCCGTGAAATTGGCTCAGTTCGTCAAGTTGCACAAGATTGCACGAATCAACATCGTGGTCATCGTGGCATGGATTGCTGTGGTGTTTGCCTATTACATCCGCGTGATTGGCAATCCCATTGGTGCCGACCCGACCTTCAAAGTGGGTGCCTTCCTGCCTTTGGCAGCCTTACTGCTGTCGATTGCTGCTGCGTCTGGCCTAATGAAGGATATTAAAAAGGTGCGTTCTACCGACCGCATTCGATAAGAAGAGGAAAGGATAGAAAAACGAAAGCCGACCCCGTTATGGAGCCGGCTTTCGCTGTTTTAGATGACTTTGTTTCTGTCAAGTTGGAAAACCTCCATATCCTTGAAGGTTTTTCCGTCAATGACCATACGGATGAAGGTGATTTGCTTATGGAAGCCTGAATTGCCCGCTGCGCCTGGGTTGACATGGAGCAGATGAAGCTTGTCGTCGTACATCACCTTTAATATGTGGGAATGACCGCAAATGTATAGGTCGGGCTTCTTTTCTTCCAAAATGTATTTCACCTCAGGCATGTAATGACCGGGATAACCTCCGATGTGGGTCATGTAGACATTGGCATCTTCGACGTGGAAAAACAGGTCCTCGGGATATTGCATGCGGACTATATGGTCGTCAACATTGCCGTGGACGGCACGCAAAGGCTTGAAGTTGGCCAAGGTGTCAGCCGTTTCAATGTTGCCGATGTCGCCTGCATGCCACAATTCATCAACGTCTTTGAAAAAGTTGAAAAGCTGTGGGATGAGAACGCAATGTGTATCCGACAAGATGCCGATGCGCTTCATGTTTAATTCAAGTTGACCATGAAACCGATAGCCAGCACTTCCTTGAATTGCACTTTTGATCCTACAATCTTAAGACCTGCCTCATCGTAGAATGGGATGTCGTAGTCGTAGATGAGGTGGGTAGAGATGTTGGCGTTGAGCCAGTCGTTCACTTTCAGCACGAGCATGTTCTGCCAGTCCACGTCGACGCGCTCTGGGTGGTTGAGGTAGTTGGAGAAGAGCTCAAGCTTCGAGTTGAAGTCGATGTTCTTGGCGATAGGGTATTGGAATTTAGCCACGGCGCGGGCGCCAAACTCGTAACGTACCTTCGGGCTCTTGGCGTGCTGGGTGGTGTCGTTGGCATCCAAGGAGTTGACGCCAAAGGCACCGATGGAAGCAAGGTAATCATCGTTTACAATGGTGAGTCTTCCTGTAATCGGAGAGAAGTAAAGTGAGAAGTGCTTGCAGGGCACCCATTCTATACCGAGGCCTAAACTGACGTATGCAGGAGCAAGGAATTTGGAAATGTAATGAACAGTTGAATCAACCTCATAGTTCCAACCTTTGGCAAACTGCGAGCGGAAAGCCAATTCTGCACCATAATTCAAGTGTTCAGTGGCTTTCAGTGTGGCTAATGAAGTGAATTCAATCTTGTCATCGGTCTTGATGGGCTTGTGTTTGAAGTCGAAGTAGCTGTATCCCAAAGCGGTATTCAAGGTGTTGTCCCATTTGAATTTGCCCTTCAAGTAATGGATTTCATAATTGAAGATGCCTTGTCCAGCGATGGTGTTTTGTCCGCCGGCAGCCCAGTTGGTGTAAGAACTCTGTCCGAAATTGAGTCCGATGTTGCCTTTGTGGCTCCATCCTTCTGGCAGTTCGTCTTGTGCGAAAGCCGTGATGCAAAGCATGATTGCCAATGCGCTTAGTAAAACTTTTTTCATATTACTGATAATTAAATGGTTATCCAAACTCTAAACTCTAAACCCTCAACTCTAAACTAATAACTATTACCGTCCTGGAAATTATGGTTGCCAATGCTGAAAGTGATGTCCTGCATGCTGGTGCTGCGGACATATTTCCCGTTCTTCTCAGCAGGAATCCAGATGGTGTTTTGAAGCAATCTTATGGCCTCGTTGTCGCAGCCACCGCCTACCGAGTTGACGACGAGGATGTTTGATACACTGCCGTCGGTCTCGACCACGAAACTCAAACGCACGGTACCTTGGATTTCCCTTTCCTTGGCTTCGGCGGGGAATTGGAGATTCTTGGCGATGTAGCTGCCCATGTTGCCTCCGTCGGAGAAATAGGGCTTGGCGACTTCTTCCAACTGTTTGTATTCAAAAATTTTATAAGAAGTGTCGGCTTCCAATGTAAGCGGAGCCGTGAGGCGGTTATGGCGTTTCCAATAGCGTTTGTAGCTCTTGGCGTTGAATTCCACTTCATATTCGAAATCGTATTCGGCTGGCAGCCCGTTGATATAGGCTGGCTTCCAAAGGATGGTCTTAACCAACTGTAACGCGATGGGTTCGGCTTCTTTGCTGAAACTCGATTTGACAGCATATTGGCTGGCCGCACCCAAAGCGTCAGTGTGGAAGCTGATGACGACTATGCCGTTGTTGCCTTGGGCCAAGTCGGCCTCGGGGTAGGTGAGGTTTTGAGCGAAATAATCTTTTGTAAGGGCGTGTCCTGCAATGGGCTCAGGAGCTGTGATTTGTGCGCTTAGTTGCAGTCCCGAAACGAGAATCGTAAGCAAAAAGATGAATTTTAGTGTTTTCATGGCGTCCGTTTTTGAATTGTTTGTGGATGCAAAAGTAAACAATTTGTCGAAAAAACCTTAATTTTGCGCAAAATTTGAGGCTATGGAAGACAATTTCAAGAATAACATGGTTTTCGGCATCCATCCGGTGTTGGAGTTGATACGCTCGCAGAAGGAGATAGAGAAGGTGTACATCCAAGGTGGTACGCGTTCGCCCGAGATTGCGGAGATTGCCAACACATGCCGCGCCAACGGCGTCCCCGTGCAGTTTGTGCCCATCGAGAAGATGAACCGCCTGACGCGCAAAAACCACCAAGGTGTGGTGGCCTTCATCTGCCCAATCGAATACCAGCCTTTGGAAAAGGTGGTGCAGATGGTCTTCGAGGACGGTCGTGATCCCTTTGTCTTGATGCTTGACCGCGTCACTGATGTGCGCAACTTTGGCGCCATTGCCCGTACGGCCTACGCTGCCGGCGTGGATGCCATCGTCATCCCCAACCACGGCTCGGCCTCCATCAACGGTGACGCGATGAAGACCTCGGCAGGGGCTTTGTCATTAATCAACGTGTGCCGTGTGGAAAACCTGAAGGACGCCATCGACTTCTTGAAAGCCAGTGGCTTACGTGTGGTAGGCTTTACCGAGAAGGCACATGAAAGCCTTTGGAAGGCTGACCTCACTGGCCCGCTTTGTGTGATGATGGGTTCAGAGGAGGACGGCATCAGCCCCGCCTACCTCAAGCGCCTCGACGGCCATTTGATGATTCCCATGCCAGGCGACATTGATTCCTTGAACGTCTCGGTGGCGACGGGGGTGGTTTGCTTCGAGGTGGTGAGGCAACGAATGGGATAAAATCCGATTAAAACGGAAAATATTTGATTAAAATATTGACTTTTCTGTTTTAATGATTATATTTGCAGCGTAAAACAAAAACTAAATGCCATGAAAAGACATCTACGCTTTCTGTTGACGCTGTCGTTGCTGGCCATTTCCGTTGCTGTTTCGGCTCAGGTGACCATCAAGGTGGAGGAACTCTCAAAACCAGAGAAATTGTTGCCTATCGGTAAGGTTGAACCCGATGGAAACACGCTTTCCGTCAATGTGGACGCCGACAGCCTTGTGCTCATTGGGGCGCATCCATTTTTCTATGGGATGTATGAGGCCTATGCCAGCCATCGTCCATTTGTGCTTTCGCCTGATATGGTTTGGATGCTCATCAGCCAGGGTTTTTCGCACCACATCAATGCCGATCCCGAGAAATACCGCGACAGAATCGTGGATTTTCAGGGGAAGATGTCGTTGGTGGTGGAAAGCGACAAGCCGCTCAATGAGGCAGAGTGGGAAAGGTTGATTCCAGAGCTTGCCGAGGAAATCAAGAAGAACACCCAAGGAACGATTGCCGAAACTATCATAGCAGATTTCTCGACCACAACGAGTTATGAGCAAATTGCCTCCGAGATTACCCTGATGGAGACGACGAAGGCATATTTCGAGTATGTGTTTGTGTATATTGCATGCGGTATTCCCGAAGTCACCTTGTTGGGGACCACGGAAGACTGGCAGAAGGTGTATGACAAGACTATGCAGTTGCGCTCCTTTGACTTGGACTGGTGGATAGATGAATTGGCACCTATTCTCAAGCAGTTCATCAAGGCCTCGGAAGGCAATGCCGATACCAAGTTCTGGAGGAATATGTTCAAATGGCATACGCAGAAGGAATATGGCGCACCCAACATCATCGACGGCTGGATTGTCAAGTTTTTCCCTTACGACAAGTATGGCAAACGCTTTGATTTGAAGATGCTGACTCGCGATTCCAGCCTGCCCGATGAGATGGCCGAGGCGGATGTGCGTTTCGTCGAAATCTTCGAAGACGGATCAAGTACGGAGACGACGATTGAATTGTATGGAGGATTCGTGGGCCTCGCACAGAACCCTGAGAATTACGCCTTGACGCCAAAGATAGGTTGGAAGGTGATGAAGAAGGATGATACCTCCACGATAGAAAGGATGAAGGACCTTATGGAATTTGGGTTGGAACTGAAAGTCAAGGAAGTTCCGGAAGTGTTGAAAGAATTGGATGTCATCCCGTCATTGACGCTTTATTTCAAGGAGGGCGTTCGTTTTCCGGAATGGATGAAGGAGGTGAGAATCGGCCATTTGAATGTTTTTGGCGAGATTTCGAAAGAAGAACAAAAAAGGCTGTTGGAAAGGTGTCCTTCTCCAACGCTTCGATTGAATAATGTTTTGTATGATTGGAGAGGGGGAAAAACGGATGTACATATCTTCAATCATAAGGTAGGTTCTGCTTTGGATGGCATTGATTCAATAGGCGTGCTTCAGATTGACAACCAGAAAACTCGTCCTTTTAGACGTCTGTTTTCCTACAGTGATGAATGGGTGACGGTAAAGGATGTGAAGGTGCCAAATGACGTGACGAAGAATATAGATACCATTATTCTTAAGAACAAGGCGCCAAGAATGATGAAACAGCTTCAAGAGCAGTTTCCCAAGACGGTCATTTTATATGATTATGTGGTACGGTTTGGGGAACAATGGAAGGAAATAGGCCCTCAAAGCACCTATGGATTGTTTTTGGGTAAAAATGGCAGCTATGGAGGGAATGCAAAAGACAATTCGGTAGATGCGGAAAAACTAATGGAAAACCTTCCGCCGCGTCAGCCTATGCCACAATTGCTGGAAGAAAAACGAAAATAATAGAGACGCGCCGAGGCGCGTCTCTATTATTTGGTGATCAGAATTGTTTCATGCGTTTATTTCAAATATTTATCCAACCAATTATAGAACCTGCGTTGCCAAAGCACGCCGTTCTGCGGTTTTAGCACCCAGTGGTTCTCGTCGGGGAAATAGAGGAATTCCGCATCGAGGCCGCGAAGGATGGCGGCGTTGTAGGCCTGCATACCCTGCGTGAAGCAGATGCGGTAGTCCAAGCCACCGTGGATGACGAGGATGGGTGCGGTCCATTTGTCGACAAAGAGGTGGGGTGAATTGGCGTAGGTCTTGCGCACGGTGGGGTTGTTCCAGTCCCAGAAGGGGCCGCCGAGGTCCCAGTTGACGAACCACATCTCTTCGGTCTCGAGGTATTGCGCCTCTAGGTTGAACATGCCGTCGTGAGCGATGAGAGCCTTGAAACGGCCATCGTGGTGACCAGCCAGCCAGTACACGCTGAAGCCGCCGAAACTGGCACCCACGGCACCGAGGCGGTTCTCGTCGATGTAAGGCTCTTTCTTCAGCTCGTCGATGGCACTGAGGTAGTCTTTCATGCATTGTCCGCCGTAGTCGCCGCTGATTTCCTCAAGCCATTCCTGACCGAAGCCAGGCAAGCCGCGACGGTTGGGGGCAACGATGATATAGTCGTTAGCAGCCATCATTTGGAAGTTCCAACGGTACGACCAGAACTGGCTCACGGTGCTTTGCGGACCGCCTTCGCAGTAGAGAAGGGCAGGATATTGCTTGTTGGCATCGAAGTGGGGCGGGTAGATGACCCATACGAGCATGTCCTTGCCGTCGGTGGTCTTCACCCAGCGTTCCTTCACGTCACCCATGGTGAGTTGGGCAAAGATCTTGTCGTTGACTGTGGTGATTTGCTTGGCCTCGCTCGTGGTAGGGTCAACACTGAAGAGCTCGGTCGGATGGCTCATTGACTGGCGACCTGCAATCAGCTTGTCGCCGTTGTATTGCACTGAGATGTAGTTGTGTTGACCTTCCGTCAGTTTCTTGATCTCGCCGTTTTCAAGGTTGAGGGCATAAAGTTGGTCTGTGGCATAGGCGTCGCTGATGAAGTACAATGTCTTGCTGTCGTCGGCCCAGCTGAAGCCCGTGCAGCATTGGTCGAACTTGGCCGAGTAGTCGGTCTTTTCGCCGGTCTCGAGGTTCATCACGAAGAGGCGTTGTTTGTCGCTCTCATAGCCGTCGCGTTCCATGCTCTCCCAAGCCATCAGTTTGCCGTCGGGCGAGATGACGGGGTTGAGGTCGTAGCCCATCATGCCTTCGGTGAGGTTCTTGCACTCGCCGCTTTGGATGGTGTATTGGTAGATGTCGGTGTTAGTGGAGAGGGCGTAGTCCTTGCCGACCTTCTTGCGGCAGCAGTAGATGAAGCTCTTGCCGTCAGGCAGCCACTGCACCTGCTCCATGCCGCCGAAGGGACGCACGGGAGCTTCCCATTGCTCGCCTTTCATGGCATCGAAAGCGTTCTCAATCTTGCCGCTGCTGAAGTTGCCCACAAAGATATGTCCGTAGGTGTCGACCCATTGGTCCCAGTGGCGGTACATCAGGTCGTGGTTGATGCGACCCGAGGATTTGTCGAGGTCGGGATAGATGTCGGCCACGGTCTCTTTCAACTTCACTTCCTTGGTGAAGAGTATCTGGGCGCAGTCGGGCGAATAGAGGAAGCCGTTGATGTCGTCGGCCTCGTTGGAGACGCATTGGCGGCCTGTGCCGTCGGGGTTGATCTCCCAGAGTTGCATCACGCCGTCGTCGTTAGGGGCGAGGAAGCCGATCTTCTTGCCGTCGGGGCGCCATTGCGGGCTGTATTCGCTGACGTTGGCATTCGAAAGCACACGGTTGTTAGAGCCGTCGGCATTCATAATATACAAGGTGGAGCCGCTGCGGTTTTCGGGCACGCTGTAGTAGGTGACGTTGTAGACGATTTGCTGATGGTCGGGCGAGAGGCTGTATTCGCCGATGCGGCCCATGCTCCACAGCACTTCGGGCGTCATAATGTCCGACTGCAGGGTGAGCTCCTTAGGGCCGATTTTTTCTTGACCTTTAGCTTCAGTTTCTGGTTTTTGTGTGTTGCACGATACGATTAAGCAGGTGATCATGGCTAACAGGAATAGTTTGGATTTTCTCATATTTTTGAACTTTTGAAATTGTTTCCGATGGTTTTGAAGCCGTAAAATTAGGGAATTTTACAATATGCAAGGTTATAATGTGGTTTTTTCTATGGTGCCGTGCTTTCCTGTCGCCCCGCTGGGGCTTGATTCGGAATGGGTTTTGTTTGTCGGCAGGGGTTCCATTGCATTCCACCGCCTGCCTATTTTTCCCGTCACCTCTACGGGGTTTCCATGGTTGTGGCAAAGTCCCAGTGGGACGAAGGATGAATAGGCAGGTGGTTTCAACCCCTGCCGAAATGAAAACGATAAAACCAATGAAGCCCCAGCGGGGCGAAAGGAAAATGCAATAATTTGTTTGACCATTCAAGGAATTATGCTATTTTTGCGCCGTAAACAAACGGAAGTCGAATTGTCAAAACAGTAATTAAGGAATAATAGAAAAATCATAAATCATTATAATCAAAGCATTTAGACAAATTCTTTCTCTTCGAAAATTGGCGTTTACGAGAGAATAATATACAATGAATTTGGGTAGATGCTCGCGCGTTGGCGTGAGCTGAAGCATTTTCTGTGTATATTAGGTTACGCCAATACCTCGAAGAGCGGAAAACGGTTAGGTTCACGCTTTTTTTGTCTGATGCTGGATAGGAAAATAGACAGTTTAATCCCAAAAACATATCAATATGAAAAAACTAATGAAGGCAGTAGCAGCCTTAATGCTAATGACAACAATTGTTTGTGCTATTGGATGTAAAAAAACAGACAAACCTATTACTGTTAGTGGTAGTTATGGGGGGCATGATTATGTTGACCTTGGACTTCCAAGTGGAACATTATGGGCAACTTGCAATGTGGGTTCGGATACACCAGAAGGTTATGGTGACTATTTCGCATGGGGTGAGACGCAACCTAAGACATATTTTGATTGGAATACTTATAAGTTTAGTGATGTTGACAGTGAGAATAATATTCGACTTACTAAATACAACACCAATTCCGATTTTGGAATAGTTGATAGTCTGTCTACGCTGGAGATTAAAGATGATGCTGCAACATCACAATGGGGAAGTGGGTGGTGCCTGCCAACTTTGGAACAATGGGAGGAATTACGAAATAACACAACTGGCATATGGACTGTTCGGAATGGATCATCAGGTTTCCTTTTTACTGCAAATAATGGAAAATGTCTTTTCCTTCCTGCAACCACCATAGCTTCTCCGTATACTGAAGAAGTTTCCCACCTTTCTGGCTCCTATTGGTCAAATTTGCTCTATTCAAATAGCCCTCACTTTGCGTGGGCTTTCTGCTTTCATATAGATGGTATTTACGATATTTACAGAACAGATCGTTACCATGGCATGGCTGTTCGTCCTGTCTGTTCCGCGAAATAATACATATCAAGTCAAGGAATTATGTTATTTTTGCGCCATAAACAAACGGAATAATTACATAGCTAATCAATATGAAAAAAGTAATGAAGGCAGTAGCAGCCTTAATGCTAATGATTATCGCGGTTTGCACCGTTGGATGTGTAAAAGATTCGGGCAATAGCTCATACTACGGACACGAGTGTGTTGACCTTGGCTTGCCAAGTGGTACGCTGTGGGCCACTTGCAACGTGGGTGCCGACAAGCCCGAAGGTTACGGCAACTACTTTGCTTGGGGCGAGATTCAGCCTAAGGAGACATACAATTGGAGCAACTACAAGTATAGCATTGGTGACGGTGTCTGGATTCCTAATCCTGGTGTTTGGGAGGATCTTTATCTCACCAAGTATTGTACCCTATCTAGTTTAGGCAATAACGGTTTCACCGATAATCAGACTACCCTGTTTCCCGAGGATGATGCGGCTGAAGCCAACTGGAGTAGAGGCTGGCGCATGCCTACAAGGGAAGATTGGCAGGAGTTGCTCGACAACACGACTAACACTTGGACGACACAGGACGGCGTGAACGGCAGACTGTTTACCGCAGCGAACGGAAAGAGTCTCTTCCTGCCTGCCGCTGGCTCCTGCGTGGGTGATGAGAGTGCTAGCGGCCACTACTGGTCGATGTCACTCAATGCCGGTTACCCACACTATGCAATGGGTCTCTATTTCGTTTCGGACGACTGTGTCCTAATCGACGAATGCCGCCGCGATGGATTCTCAGTTCGCCCCGTACATTCCGTGCACGTCAAATAATCTCTATAGAGGCCATAACAGCGAAAAAAACACAAAGCCATCCTCGAAAACTTTGAAGAAAACAAAGTGGAGAGGGTGGCTTTTTAGTGCAACAAAATCACTTTTTTCAACAAATCCTTTGCCATTTCCCTGAAATACACTACTTTTGCACATTCATTTCGCCCTCGTGGGATTGAATTTTGAATTTTAAATCTTTGAATTTTAAATCATTAAATCTGAAATACTATGTTAAGTCAAGATGTTAAGATTGGAAGTGCTGTCCGTCTGGATGGTAAGATTTATTTCTGCATTGACTTCCAACATGTTAAGCCTGGTAAAGGCAACACTATCATGCGTATCAAACTGAAGGATGTGCTGAGTGGCAATGTGCTTGAGAAGCGTTTCGACATTGGCGTGAAGCTGGAGGATGTCCGCGTTGAGCACCGTCCCTATCAGTACCTCTACAAGGAAGGTGAGGACTATATCTTCATGCACACCGAGACCTACGACCAGATCCCGATCGCTGGCGAAAATATCACGGGCGTGAAGTTCATGAAGGAAAATGATATTGTTGACGTCGTCGTCGATGCCAGCACCGAAACCATCCTCTTCGCCGAAATGCCGGTGAAGACCGTCCTGCAAGTGACTTACACCGAGCCTGGTGAAAAGGGCAACACCGCCACCAACGCTCTGAAGGAAGCCACAGTTGAGACGGGCGCCATGGTCCGCGTACCGCTGTTCATCAACACCGACGACCTGATTCGCGTCGACACCCGCACGGGTGAGTATTGTGAACGCGTGAAGGCCTAAGCTGACGTTACGTAAAAATAAGCGCAGAGTCATTGACTTTGCGCTTTTTTTGTATCTTTGCGCTTCATTATATAAACTTGTTTCAATGAAAATAAAGAAAACTACCCTTAAAACTATTGCGGAACTCATTGACGCTAAATATGTTGGTCCGGCCAATTTCCCCATAACAGGCTTAAACGAAATCCATAAGGTGGAGGCGGGCGACATCACCTTCGTCGACCATCCGAAATACTACGCCAAGGCGCTCAACTCGGCTGCCACGGTGGTGCTAATCAACAAGGAGGTGGAATGCCCCGAAGGCAAGGCCTTGTTGCTCCATGACGACCCATTCGATGCCTTCGTCTGTATCATGCGGCATTTCCGCCCCTTTGAGCCACAGACGCAGCCCATCAGCGACTCGGCTGAGATAGGGGAGGGCACGCTCGTCATGCCAGGGTCGTTTGTCGGCCATCACACCGTCATCGGGAAGAACTGCCTCATCCATCCCAATGTAACCATCTATGACCACTGCGTGATTGGCGACAACGTCATCATCCACTCGGGCAGTGTCATCGGGGCTGACGGATACTATTTCCAGCGCCGCAATGAGGGCTTCAAGAAGTTTGAGTCCTTCGGGCGAGTGGTCATCGCCGACGACGTGGAGATTGGTGCCTTGTGCAGCATCGACCGCGGTGTCACCTCCGACACCATCATTGAGAGCGGCACCAAATTGGACAACCACTGCCAGATTGGTCACGACAGCTATATCGGCCACAACTGCCTCATTGGGGCCCATGCTGCCATCGCTGGCGTTACACGCATCGAAGACGACGTCATCCTCTGGGGTCGTGTGTGCATCAACAAGGACTTGGTCATCGGAACGGGTGCTGTCGTCTTGGCCACCTCAGCTGTCGACAAGAATATCGAACCGGGCAAGGCCGTCTTCGGTGTGCCAGCCCAAGAGGTAAGGAAGCAATGGCGCGAGCAGGCCGCTTTGCGTCAACTTCCCGAGTTCTTGAAAGAATACTATAAAACGCATCAATCATAACAATGGCTGATGGCCGATGACTATGGCCTGCTTTGACCGACAGGCAGGCCATAGTCATAAGCCATAGGCCATAAGCCAAAACTATAATAAGATGAAAAAACTCACATCTTTTCTGTTGCTTCTGTTATTGGTTGCTACCCAATGCGCCTTCGCTCAAAACATGAAGACCTACCAATATGCCGAGCGCGACACCTTGAAACTTAATATGGATTTCTATACGCCTGCCCAAGTGCATGACAGCACCATTTGTGTGGTTTATGTCTTCGGTGGTGGCTTCATCGGTGGTCACCGCGACGGCGAGTTCGAGAAAGGCTATTTCAGGCAACTGGTGGACGAAGGTTTCCAAGTGGCTGCTATCGACTACCGTCTGGGCTTGAAAGGTGTCAAAAACCTCAGTATTTTCAATTCAGATCCGCTGAAGGACGCCATCAATATGGCTGCGGAGGATGCTATCACTGCCATTGCCTACCTTCTGGAACACGCCAAGGAACTAAAGGTGAACAAGGACTATATTGTGATGGTCGGCTCCAGTGCGGGTGCCATCACCTCCTTGCAGGTGGATTATGCCCTCTGCAATGGCTACCTGAACTACAACATCCTGCCTGCGGACTTCCGTCTGGCCGGTGTGGTGTCGTATGCAGGGGCCATCTTCTCCAAGGAAGGTAAAGTGAAATACCGCAATCACACACCCGCACCTACGATGCTGTATCATGGCACATCTGACCGTTTGGTGCCATACACGAAAGTCAGTTTCGGCAAGACGGGATTCTATGGCACCGATGCCCTTGTGGATCGCTTCGAGAAATACGACTATCCCTATTTTGCCCGTCGTTTTGAGGGTTATGGCCATAGCGTGGCTGTTGGTGGTCCGTATACGGTTGATGACTTGCTTTGGTTCTGTCGCCATTATATTTACAATAAGGAGAGAATTCAAGTGGATGGCGTCTATCAGAACCTTGACCCGCAGACCATGCCCCCTTATGATTTGTATACACCGGGGGATTTGTATAAATAACCTATAATTGATAAAATGAAAAAACTGATGATTTGCATTGGAATGGCTGCCGCCTTGGTGGGTTGTGCCCCGAAAGAGGAGAAACCCGTCGAACAGCCCCAGCCCAAAGAAGAGTTCAAGTATCTGGTGGACGAGTTCGCTGACTTGAGGATCATGCGTTACCAAATCCCGAACTGGGACCAGCTGACGCTGCAACAGAAGAGTTACATCTATTATCTCGGTGAAGCCGCCAAATGCGGTCGTGACATCCTTGCCGACCAGAACTTTAAGTACAACTTGGTGGTCCGCAAGACCATCGAGGCTGTGCTGAACTCGTATCAGGGCGACCGAGAGAGTGCTGATTTCCAGAACTTCGTGGTCTACGCCAAGCGTGTGTTCTTCAGCAATGGCATCCATCATCACTATGCTGAGGACAAATTCTTCCCCGAGGTCAGCGAGGCCTATTTTGCCGACTTGATTAAGGGCAGCGACGCTAACCTGCTCCCGCTCAACGAGGGCGAGACGGTGGATGACTTCATCGCTTTCCTGACACCTGTGGTCTTCGACAAAGAGCTCTACAAGGTGCGCCGCAGCAGTGAGGATGATATCATCATCAACTCGGCGGTGAACTTCTACGAGGGCGACATCAAAAAGGCTGAGGTGGAAGCCTTCTACAACAAGATGCGCAAGCCCAACGACGCCACCCCCATCAGCTACGGACTGAATTCCAAGCTGGTGAAGGAAAATGGCAAGATCTATGAAGATGTTTACAAAGCGGACGGTCTGTATGGCGAGGCCATCCAAGCCATCATCGGCTGGCTGCAGAAGGCCAACGAGGTGGCGGAGAACGACAGCCAACGCAAGTACACGCAGAAGCTCATCGACTATTACACCACGGGCGACCTGAAGACTTGGGATGAATACAACATTGCTTGGGTACAAGACTCGCTTTCCCACATTGATTTCGTGAACGGTTTCATTGAGGACTATGCCGACCCGATGGGTATGAAGGCCACTTGGGAGGCTGTCGTTGACTATAAGGATTTGGAGGCTACCGTGCGTTCCAACACCATCAGCGAGAATGCCCAGTGGTTTGAAGACCATTCGCCCGTCGACCCGCGCTTCAGGAAAGAGGAGTGCAAGGGCGTCTCGGCCAAGAGTATCATTGTCACCACGCTGGCTGGCGACTGCTTCCCCTCGCCCCCGATTGGCATCAACCTGCCCAATGCCGATTGGATTCGCAAGGACTACGGCTCCAAGTCGGTGACCATCACCAACCTGATGGAAGCCTATGATAAGGCTGCAGATGAATGTCCGAGGAGTGCGCTCAAAGAGTTTGCCTATTCGCAGGAAGAAATCGACCTCTGCAAGAAATACGGCTCCGATGCCGATGTGGTGCACACCAACCTGCACGAGTGCTTGGGCCACGGCTCAGGTAAGCTGCTCCCTGGCACACAGCCTGGTGCTTTGAAAGAATTCAGCTCGACGCTGGAGGAAGCCCGTGCCGACCTCTTTGGCCTGTATTTCCTGGCCGAGCCTAGGATGGTGGAGTTGGGCGTGATGCCTGACGCGGAGGCTTATAAGGCCGAGTACTGCTCCTATATCCGCAACGGCATGATGTCGCAGCTCGCCCGTGTTGAGTTGGGCAAGGATGTCACCGAGGCACACATGCAGAACCGCAAGCTTGTCTCAGAGTGGTGCTACGAGCACGGCAAGGATGCCAATGTTATCGAGAAGAAAGTGGAGAACGGTAAGACCTACTTCGTTATCAACGACTTCGAGGCTTTGCGTGGCTTGTTTGGTGAGCTGTTGGCAGAGATCCAGCGCATCAAGAGCGAAGGCGACTATGCCGCCGGCAAGGGCATCGTGGAGCAATATGCCGTGAAGGTCGACCCCGCATTGCACAAGGAAGTCAGAGATCGTTATGATGCATTGGGTTTGAAGCCATACGGTGGCTTTATCAATCCTGAGATTATCCCCGTTACGGAGAACGGCAAGGTGGTCGACTACAAGATTGAATACCCTTCCGATTTCGTGGCGCAGCATTTGAAATATGGTAAGGAATACAGTTTTTTGAAGGCGGTGCATTGATGGACTAGATGCATAAGATTATCTTAGCCAAAATCAAATCAAGAGTTATGAAAACATTAAAAATGGTTTTAGCGGTCTTGTTGCTAACGACTGCTGTTGTCTTCGCTCCAGGATGTAAGAAAACAGATAATCCTGATAACGGAGGTGACAACAACGGAGACAGTTATGGCGATGTGTTTGTCACCACCTACACTCCTCAAGACATCACCGAGACTACTGTGAAGTGTGGCGGCGACGTGATTGTTACGCAAGGCCTCTCGCTTACGGAGCTTGGGGTGTGCTTGAGTACAGAGGTGAACCCCACGGTTGATGACATCCATCGCTACACGACAGCCTGGAACGAGCCTTTTGTCTGTACGGTTACGGGGTTGGAGCCCGAAACGAAGTACTATGTGCGTGCCTATGCTTTGCGTGGTCTGAAGTATTATTATGGCCAAGAAAAGAGCTTCACAACCTTAAGTGCCGGTGGTGGCGGCGAGACACCAGAGGCGCCGACCGTTCCGACAGGTGCTATCAAGGGCGTATTCACCATCAACGGAAATGGAGACAAGGTGTATTTTTCGCAAGGGAATTTACAGTATCAAGCATCCAAGAACATCTGGAGATTTGCTGAGAATCAATGGGATTATGTCGGTACGCAGGACCCTCATGAGGGCGGACCAAGTGGGACTGTGACCGGAAGTGATAATGCTAATATTTCTCCTACTTATTCCGGGTGGATAGATTTGTTTGGATGGGGTACGAGTGGCTACAACCATGGAGCCGTGAGTTATAGGCCTTGGAGCACGAGTACAACTTCTAGCGAGTATTATGCTTACGGTAGTTACGAATATAACCTGTGTGATCAGACTGGCCAAGCCGACTGGGGCTACAATCCTATCAGCAACGGTGGCAACCAAGAAAACCAGTGGCGCACGCTGACTAAAGATGAGCTGGAGTATGTCTTCGATACACGCGCCACGGCTTTCGATATCCGTTATGTCAAGGCGCAGGTTAGCAATGTGAATGGGGTGATCCTGTTTCCTGACGATTGGAGTAACGACATCTGCAGCTTATACAACGTCAACGATGGGTATGCTGACTTCAGCAGGAACACTTTCTCTGCCTCTCAGTGGATTACCCTCGAGGATGCAGGTGCCGTCTTCCTGCCTGCTGGTGGCTCACGCTACGGGACTTCGTTCTACGAGGTGGGAAACTTCGGTGAGTACTGGTCGGCTTCGTGCTACGATGGCGCCTATTATGGTCACTGTGCTTACGGCATTTTCTTCCAGGATTCAGGCTTGGGTCAGGGATATGTCGACTATCTCCCACGCGGTGGGAGTGTGCGGCTTGTGTGCACCGCCGAATAATACCTAGGGGAAATTGGGTAACCTCTTGGGTAAACGCCAAATAAATAACCGATGCGACTCTGTGATTTCACTAGGTTGCATCGGTTGCTTTTTGCGGAGAGAAAGGGATTCGAACCCTTGGAACGCAAAGCGTTCAACGGTTTTCGAGACCGCCCCGATCGACCACTCCGGCATCTCTCCTTGCTGCCTTTTTAGGCAGGGTCTTACATTATAAAGGCGACTTTTCGCCGCCTTGCGGAGACAGAGGGATTCGAACCCCCGAAGCCTTTCGGCTTAACGGTTTTCAAGACCGCCGCTATCGACCACTCAGCCATATCTCCGCTGCAAAAGTACAACATTTTTCGATAGGTTGAGATTTTTCGCAAAAAAAACTTTTTTCCCGCCGAAAAACCCTATCTTTGCAAAATTGTAAAAACTGCGTTTTTATGAAGGCTTCACGTGTTACGCTTTTCTTGTTTCTGCTTTGTACGGCACTGTTTTGTGCCTGCTCACGGCAAAAATCAGCGTTTACCGAAGCCGATGCGCCCCGTCATTTCAAGGAATTGAAGTCAGTGGAGACCTTGATTGAGACTGATCCCGAAATCGCTCTTGACAGCGTGAATTCATTGAGAAAAAAAACTTTGCAACAGCCTTTTTCGTTGTTTGATGAAAACGAGTTGCGACTTCGTGAAGTACAAGCCCAGTACAAAAATCGTAGCCTTTCGGAACAAAGCCCTGACTTGACTCCAGTGATTGCTTTTTTCGACAGTCTGGCCACGATGTATCCTGTGGATGCTGATTTGCAGTATCTCCGTGCGAACGCTTATTATTATAAAGGTGTGCAGTGGTCGTTCGCCAATGACGACGTCTCGGCGTTCACGCATTATCTTAATGCTTTGGAGGTGATGCGCCAGAGGGAAGAATGGGCGGACAATCCTTATGCAAAACGATTTGTTGCCTTGATTTACACCCGTTTGTCTGAAATCCTTTACCGCTACGGTATCCGTGACGCGGCTATTGAAACCTGTCACAAAGCAGCTTCCTATTATGAGTCGGAGGCTGACCTTGCGGCCATGTTGCGTTTTGAAGCGGCTATCTATCAGTCACAGAAAGACTATGACAAGGCTTTGTCTTTGTTTGAAGCTGCGCAACAGCGTGTGCCGGTGGGAGACGAACCAATGCAACTTGCCTTGGGTGCGAAACTCTTTGAACTTCAACAGTTTGATTCTGCAGTTCCACATCTGGCTAGGGCTTTTGCAAATGGCGATCGTTTTGCCCGGGTTGACGCAGCGGCCAAGTTGGCAGAGATTTTTCGTGATAAAGGAATGGCTGACCAAGAGTTGGCCTACACACGCTATTATGTTGAAAACTCCATGATGGAGACCCGTATGGCATCGCGAAAAATGGAGATAGAATACCTTAACAATGCATATAATCGTCCGAAGGCTGAACCGATTGTTCCCCAAAAAGACGAAGGCCTTTCCTCGAAATGGGTTCTGCTGTTTCTTTTGCTGGTTATTGCCATTATGGCTTATATCATTATTCGTAACCGCAAACGTATCAGTCATATAGAGAATAAAATCACGACTATTGAGCAAAAGCATGAACAGGAAAACGCGGATAAAGACCTTGAAATTGAGCAGATTTCGCAGGCCTTGAATGATACCCGTGAACAACTGAATGCCCAGCGTGTCGATTTCGATGAAGCCTGGAATGCATTTTTGGCCAGTGCCATTGTGTCAAAAATACAAGGCTTGGTTGAGGGCAAGGACATCATGATCAAGAGTGTGGGCGTATATCCCAAACTAAAGCTGAAGGAGATGGATTATATCAGCTTGGTGCAGGAGGCCAACCGCTGCTTCCCTGATTTCTCTTCTCGGTTTCTGAAAGACTATACTGATTTGAATGTGGCCGATCTGCGTCATAGCTGTTTGGGACTTTTGGGTATGAACGATGCTGAGATCGCTGTGCTGGAAGGCATCTCATATAGTGGAGCTAACCGCAGAACAAACAAGATTTTGTCGGCCATGGATATGGGCGACAATTTGGAGCAAGCTTTGATTAGTTATTTGAAAAAGATATTATAAACCCTTTTAAATCAGTTGTTTATTTAGAATCTGTTGAGAATTGTTGAGAAAAGAGATAAGAAAAAAAGAACAAATCGAAAATGTTATGTATATTTTTGCCTCGTCATCAAAAAAACTAACATCATGAATACATTAACTATTACAAAGAGAGCAATTGTGACCTTAATGCTGATGCTGGTCGCATTTACGGGCAATGCCCAGACAAAAAGGCTGAGACCTTATCTTTCGACGACGTCTTATTGTGCGCCAGGGGTAACCCCCTACGTGGAAAACGCCATCGCTTTTGATTGTCGTACGGCGGTCTATAAACAATTTGAACCTGGAAAGTTCAAGGCCACAGTGGAAGTCGTGACCATTTTCAGGAAAGGAGAGGAATCCACATTCTCGAAAGTGGCTGTCGACAGTCCAGTGGTGACCGACACTTCGAATCTGGATGGTGCCTTCATCGATCAACAGCGTTTCTCACTGGCCAACGGGGAATACCAGATGGAAATCAGTATCTCTGACATGAATAGTGGTGACGTTTTGCCGACAGAGACAATCACCGTTATCGTTGACTATCCGGAAAATGTGCCAGCTGTTTCTGACATTCTGTTTTTTGACTCGTATGCGAAGGCTTCAAAACCTTCAACGTGCACAAAAAGCGGGTATGATTTTCTGCCCAGAGTGTATCCTTTCTACGGCTCCAATGAAGACAAGCTGAGTTTTTATTCGGAGATTTACAACAGTGACAAATTGTATGACGAAGGTAAGTTTTTGGTCAACTATTACATTGAAACCGTTGAGTCATCGAACCGCATGCAGAGTTTCTTTTACAGCAAACGCTTTGATGTGAATAAGGTGAATGTCCTCTTCAATACCATCGACATCAAGGAATTGCCTTCGGGAAACTATTATCTTGTCGTTGAGGTGCGCGACCGTAGCAATGCCTTGATTTGCTCAAACAGCGCTTTCTTCCAAAGGAGCAATCCCAATGTGAGCTATGATATGGGTGACCTTTCAGGAGTGAGTATTGCCAATACTTTTGTCAGTAATATCACCGAACTTGACTCGTTGCGCAAATACATCCGCTATCTCGACCCGATTTGCACCGAAATTGAGCGTGACTATTCTGTCAACCTTGTGAAAACCAGCGATGTGAAAACCATGCAACAGTTCCTCCTCAACTTCTGGACCTCACGTTCGCCGATGAATCCACAGCAAGGCTTCAATGATTATCTGGCTGCTGTCAAGCGCGTGAATATGTCGTTTAAGAACACGTCGTATCCTGGCTATCGCACCGACCGTGGCTATGTGTTCCTGAAGTATGGCCAGCCTGATAAAATCATGGAAAGTCCTAATGAGCCAGGTGCTTATCCGTACGAGATTTGGCATTATTATGAGATTGCCAACCAGCATAACAAACATTTTGTGTTTATGTCGAAGGATTCGGCCGCCAATGATTATCAACTGATCCATTCCGATGTGATAGGAGAAGTCAACAATCCGCGTTGGCAGCTTGAAATCTATTCGCGCTTCTACGGTCAGCCTAACGAAGGTGTCGACCAAACCGAGTACCAGGAAACTTGGGGCTCACATGCAGGCGACCTTTACAACAATCCGAGATAAGCCATGGCTAGGCTTGGATTTCATATTGCGAAGCTATGGGTGCGCTTTCTGTCCATCCATCCGTATTGGCTTCTTTATTTGAAGTCCGACTGCTTTTATTTTCTGTTGTATTATGTGCTTCGCTATCGGCGTAAGGTGGTCAGGCAGAATCTGTTGAACTCTTTCCCCGATACGGGCGAAAAGGAAATCAAACACATCGAACGGCGTTTCTACCAGAATCTCTGTGACTTGTTTGTGGAAGCTCCCAAAATGTTGCGCATGGAGCCGACAGGCTATAAAAACCGCATCACGTACACTAATCCAGAGCTGATAAAACAGTTGTACGAACAGCACAAGAACGTGTTCTATGCCATTCCACATTCGGGCAACTGGGAATGGTTCGGGAAGATGATGCCTGACTTTTCGAATCATAATTGTCTGGCTGTCTATAAGAGAGTTGAAAATCCTGCCTTTGAGCAACTTATGCTTTTTTTACGCACAAAGGACTGCGATTTGGAGATGATGGAGTCTAACTCGGCATTGCGGCGACTGACGCAGTTGCGCGAAAGCCAAAATGCCGTTCTGATGGTGGCTGACCAAACTTCGCATGGCCTGAATTCCGATTATTGGACAGAGTTCCTGCATCAAGATACCTGTTGGTTTACCGGCTTGGAGCGCATCGCCAAGATGCTCGACTATGCCGTGGTCTTTGTGTCCATGAAACGGACGGGTAGAGGACGTTATGAAGTAACCTTCGAACTGATTACCGATGAGCCCAAAGCGACGGAGAAAGGCTATATCATGAAACAATATGTGCGTTGTGTGGAACGTTTCATTGAGGCCAATCCCAACAACTGGCTGTGGTCGCATCGTCGCTGGAAACACCAAAGGTCGCAAAAGAGCGAAGCATGAAAGTGGCTGTCGTCATATTGAACTATAACGGGAAGAAGTTCCTTGAACAATTCCTGCCCAATGTCATCGCCAACTGCGACCCGACATTGGCAGAAATTATCGTGGCCGACAATGCCTCCACCGATGACTCAGTGGCTTTCATGAAGGCGCATTTTCCCAAGATCCGTTTGATTGAGAACGGCAGCAACGGTGGCTTTGCCACGGGCTACAATCTGGCTTTGCGACAGGTGGAGGCGCAGTATTATGTGTTGCTCAATTCCGATATAGAAGTGGCTCCATGTTGGATTGAGCCTATCATTGAGATGATGGATGCTGACCCGCAGATTGCCGCTTGTCAGCCCAAGATATTGTCGTATTACCACAAAGAGCAGTTTGAATATGCAGGTGCCTGTGGCGGCTTCATCGACAAGTACGGCTATCCGTTTTGTCGCGGGCGAGTTTTCCAAAACCTTGAAGAAGATAAAGGCCAATACGACACGCCTTTGGAAGTCTTCTGGGCCACAGGCGCCTGCATGTTTGTCCGCGCCGATTTGTACCATCAAATTGGGGGCTTAGACGACAGCTTCTTTGCCCACATGGAAGAGATCGACATATGCTGGCGGTTGAAGAACGCAGGTTACAAGGTGTATTGCTGTCCCCAGTCACAGGTTTATCATATCGGAGGTGGTACTTTGCCGAAAAACTCGCCGCGCAAGACCTATCTGAATTTCAGGAATAACCTCTCGCTGTTGGTAAAAAACCTTCCCAAGCATCGAGTACATCGCATCATCCTTTACCGTATCCTTCTCGATTGGGTGGCGGCACTGAAGTTCCTCTTCGAGGGCTGCCCCAAGGACTTCGGGATGGTTTTCAAGGCGCATTGGGATTTCTACAAAAGGTTGAACGATCTGCGTGAAAAACGCAGTTACGATGAGCACAAAACGGTGAGTTGCATCTATCGGAAAAACATCGTTTTTGAGAGCATCATTCGAGGCAAGAAGAAATACAGCGAATTGAAGTCCAGTGATTTCACATTGTAGAGATGCTATTTATCGCGTCTCACAAAGGTTTATTCGCCTCCAACGCCTCGATGGCCATGGCATATCCTTCCATCCCCATTCCCGAAATGCAATTCAGACAGGCCTCAGCGGTAAAGGAATGCCTACGGTAAGGTTCTCGTTTTGAGATGTCGGAGATGTGCACTTCTATTACTGGGATACAGATGGCACGGATACAGTCGGCTAGAGCGATGGAAGTGTGAGCATAGGCTCCTGGGTTCATCACCACAGCATCGAATTGACCATCAGCTTCTTGCAGCTTGTCAATCAATACACCTTCATGATTCGACTGGAAATAGGAAATCTCATGTTGAGGAAACCGATTGCGGAGTTTGGGTAAGTAATCATCGAATGAGACATGACCGTAGATCTCGGGCTCGCGTTTGCCTAAGAGGTTTAGGTTGGGACCGTTCAGAATGAGGATTTTCATTTAAAGAAATTTTATGCAAAAATAGCGTTTTTGGATACTGGGATGAAAAATTCGGGCTTAAAATTTGGTGTGTATCAATTATTTTACTATTTTTGTGCAAAAATCAGTCAGCCATGAAAATCATCACATTAGGCAAGACCAACTTGAAGGTGAACAAGAATGGCTTTGGAGCCCTTCCCATTCAAAGGATAAGCGAGAAGGAAGCCGTCTATCTGCTGCATAAGGCTTACGATAACGGCATCAATTTCTACGACACGGCACGTTTTTACACCGACAGTGAAGAGAAGATAGGCGCAGCCTTTGGCGACCGGCGCAACAAAGTGTATATCGCCTCCAAGACAGGTGCCACAAATGTTGAGGAGTTCTGGAAAGACCTTCATACGACACTGAAGAACCTGAAGACCGATTATCTTGATTTGTATCAATTCCATAACCCGGATTATTGTCCGCGTCCTGGTGACAAGCAGGGTCTTTATGATGCCATGAAAGTGGCCAAGCGCCAAGGCAAGGTGAGGTTCATAGGCATCAGCAACCATCGCCAAAATGTGGCCATGGAAGCTGTCGAGCGCGATTGTTACGACACATTGCAATATCCTTTCTCGTATCTCTCGTCTGAAGATGACCAGAAAATAGTTGAGGCTTGCTTCAAACACAATATGGGCTTCATTTGCATGAAGGCAATGGCAGGAGGTCTCATCAACGATTCAGCCTTAGCCTATGCTTTTTTGAACCAGTTCGACCATGCTTTACCCATTTGGGGCATTCAACGTGAGAACGAGTTGGACGAGTTCATTTCCTATCAGGAGCATGAACCTGAGTTGTCATCCGCTTCATGGCGAAAGATTGAGAAGGAACGCGCCGAGCTCTCGGGCGAGTTCTGCCGTGGCTGCGGCTATTGCATGCCATGTCCGGTAGGCATCCAAATCAACGATTGTGCCCGCATGAGTCTCTTTCTGAAGCGTGCCCCGTATAGTGTCTATCTCACTGAGGAATGGGCCGAGAAGATGAAACTCATCGAGAAGTGCAAGCACTGCCACCAATGCAGCAGCAAGTGCCCTTATGGCCTTGACACACCGACGCTTTTGGAAAAGAACTATGAGGTGTTTAAGGAATATTGGGCTAAGAAACAGGCGGGAGAATTGTAGTGCTCTAATTGAGGAAAGAAAAACTCCGCTGTTCAATGAACAGCGGAGTTTTTTCGTTTAGGTTTGTAGAGACGGTGCATGCACCGTCTCTACAATGTGCAAATCATTCACCCTTTAATGGGCTAGGCGTGTGGTACTGACGGGCGCCGAGCTCCTTGTCAAGCATAATCATGCCACCGATGTGGTCGCCGATCATCTTGCAGTGGTTGACGAGCTCGCGGGCGTTCTCTTCCTCTTCCACCTGTTCGTCGATGAACCAAGCGAGGAAGTTGGCGGCGGCACGGTCTTTGTCTTCGTCGGCGATGTCGCATAGGTTGTTGATCATGGCGGTTACGGCCTTCTCGTGCTTGAGGGTGTCCTCAAAGGTGGCCAACACGCTCTTCCATTCGGTCTGCACCTTGGCGATGGGGGCCAGGATGACCTTGGCGTCTTGTGAATGCATGTAGTTGATCATGATGGCTGCATGGGCTTGTTCCTCAAGGAACTGCACCTTGTACCAATGGGCAATGCCGTGGAAACCTTTGGCATAGATGTCTTGCGACATGCTCAGATAGAGGTAAGCCGACCACATCTCAGCGTTGATTTGGTCGTTGATGGCTTTTGCTAATTTCTTGCTAATCATTTTTCTTCAGTTTTTTATAGTTAGGAGTGTGGAATGAGTAGTTAGGAGTAATTCAAAATACTCCACACTACTAACTCCTCACTCCACTCTTATTATTTTTCAAAGTAACGTTTGTAAAGTCCCTCAAAGCCTTTGCCGTGGCGGGCTTCGTCCTTGGCCATTTCGTGGACAGTGTCGTGGATGGCGTCAAGGTTGCGCTCCTTGGCCACGCGGGCGATGCGCATCTTCTCTTCGCAGGCGCCACATTCGGCGATCATGCGTTTGTAAAGGTTGGTCTTGGTGTCCCACACCACTTCGCCCAGCAGTTCGGCGAAACGGGAGCAGTGGTCGGCCTCTTCGAAGGCGTAGCGCTTAAAGGCTTCCGCGATCTCGGGATAGCCTTCACGGTCGGCCTGACGACTCATGGCCAGATACATGCCGACCTCGGTGGCCTCGGCCATAAATTGTGCGTTCAAGTCCTTGATCATTTCGTCGCCAGTGCCTTTGGCAATGCCAAGCACATGCTCGGTAACAAAGTTCAGGGCAGCACTCTCGTCAACGACTTTCCATTCGACGATTTGTTTGCATTGAGGGCAGCGCTCGGGGGCTTCCTCTCCTTCATGTACGTACCCGCAGATGGGGCAGATGAATTTTTTCTTCATGGTATTTCTTAATTATTTATTGAGTTAGTCTTTCATGAAAAATGTCAATGCAAAGATAGATATTTTCTATCATATCTTCTGTGTTGTTGAAAAATATTCTTTGTTTGGACTTGAAAGAGTTTTTTTCCTACTTTTGCAAATTGTTTTGACGATAAATAACCCAACCTTATGTTGAATCGAAGATTTCTGAGAGTCAAGGTGTTGCAAGAGATATACGCCTATCATCAGACCGAAAATTCCAATCTGCCTCAAGCTGAGCGTCATTTGCTTGAAGGGGTCGAGGATTTATACAAACTGTTTGTGTATCAGCTTTCTTTTTGGGTTGAAGTGAAAAAATTTGCGGAACGGCGCATTGAAGAGAACAAACAGAAGCATTTTCCGACCGAGGAGGACTTGAACCCGAATTTGAAGTTTGTCAATAATCGGATTCTCAATACTTTGGAAGACAACAAGCACTTGATAAGCCTGGAAGAAAAGTATAAGATCAATTGGGCTGACTCGAGGGAAGACTTTATTCGCAAATTGTATGGAAAGTTGACAGAAACGCCTGAGTACCAATCCTATATGACCAATGGAAAGGATAGCTTCAGTGATGACAAGCACTTCTTGGTTACGGTGATTGACACTTATATGGCTGAAAATGGTTTGCTGTTTGATTATTATTCCGACCGCGACTTGTCGTTCAACAGTGATTATCAGTTAGCTATTTATTTGCTTTGGAAGTATATCAATGAGTTGCCTGCCAGCTTTGATGCCTCCAACAAATTACCTCCAGTCTATAAAGAGGAAGAAGAGGACAAAGAGTTCGTCGTCAAATTGTTCGAGAAGACTATCCTTCATGCTGAGGAATATCGTGATTTGGTGGCGGCCAACATCTCCAACTGGGATTACGATCGTTTGGCTTTGATGGACAAGATCCTTATTTTCATGGCTTTGACAGAGTTCTGCGAGTTCCATTCTATACCAGTGAAGGTGACCATCAACGAGTATATTGAGATTTCGAAATTCTATAGTACCCCTGAAAGCCGTCGTTTTGTCAATGGAATGTTGGACAAATTGGCATCTATACTGAAAGAAAATGGTAAACTTGTCAAAACAGGTATAGGGCTGATTGACAAATAATTGAAATAAAACACAATATAACTAGGGCGTTTCCGTTATCAAAAAAACATTGGAATATGAAGCGAATTCTTTACATAGGAGTGTTGATTTTGTTACTTGTTACACAATCCAATGCTCAAGTGAGTAATGGAACCTATCGTGCCCTGACTGATGCCAATTCGGCTCGGGTCGTGGCTTTGGGTGGGTTGCCTTTGCCCGTGCATGACGGTGACTTGCAGACGGCTGTTTTCAATCCTTCGGCCATCTCACCCGAGATGAACAACCAGATCGCTTTGTCGTATGTCGGTGATTTTAATATCGGGACCAACTATGCCACTGCGCAGTACAGCCATACCTTTAAGCATTTGGGCAGTTTTGCGGCTTCGGTGCAATATTACAACTATGGCAATATGCAGTATGCTTCCGAGAGTGGCCAAACTGATGGCAGCACTTTCAGCGTGTCGGACTATGCCGTTACCCTTGGCTGGGGCCGTGAGTTGACCGACAAATGGAGTATAGGCGCCAATTTGAAATATGCGGGACTGCAATATGAAACAGGCCGTTCGGGTGCCTTGGGCGTGGATGTGGCCACCACCTATTGGTCATATTCCAATTGGGCGTTCACTCTGGCCGCACGCAACATCGGTCGACAACTGTATTGTCAAGAAATGTATTTGGAAAACAAATGGCTGCCTTTCTCCTTGGATTTCATGGCTTCCAAGAAACTTGACCATCTGCCTTTGACCATTATTTTAGGTTACAAAGACATCCAGCGTTGGAACAAGCTTTATGATGACCCGCTTGACCTTGACGGGAACTATGATCCTATCACAGGACAGATGAAAGAACCCACCTTGGCTGCCAGAATTCTCACGAATTTGGGTTGCCATTTGATCGTTGGCGGCGAGATGGCCCTAGGCAAGAATCTGTTCCTGAGAGCCTCCTATAATTATGAGACCCATCATAATATGGATGTCCCCGAGGCGCGTTCATTGGTGGGTTTCTCGGCTGGCTTTGGAGTGAAAATCAAGGCGTTCCAAATTGATTATGCGCTTTCTAGGAATAATATTGTCGGCTCGCCCCATTTCCTGACGCTCCGTTTGGACCTAAGTAAGTTTTAATTGACACGAGACTACGAGACTGCGGGATTGCGAGACGTGCCAAGTCCCGAAGACTCGAAGTCCCGAAGTCCTGAAGTCAAACAAAGATGTATCTCCACGAACTCAAACTGACGAACTTCAAGAATTGTGAATCGGCGGATTTGCAGTTGTCGGAGAATGTCAATTGTTTCGTGGGTTTGAATGGGGCAGGGAAGACCAATATCCTGGATTCCATCTATTACCTTTCATTCTGCAAGAGTTTCTTTGGCGCAACAGACAAGCAGAATATCCGCCACGAGCAAGAGTTTTTTGCAATACATGGCGTTTATTCACACGATGGGAAGGATGATGAACTGGTATCGTGCGTGCAGAAGCGGGACCAAAAGAAGTCATTCCGTTTCAATAAAAAAGAATACGACAGGCTGAGCGACCATATTGGCAAGTTCCCTTTGGTGATGATTTCGCCCTACGACCGTGACCTTATCAATGAGGGCAGCGACCTCCGTCGCAAATTCATAGACGGTGTGATTTCGCAGTTCGATCCCTTGTATCTCAACGCCCTGCTGAAATACAATCGAGCCTTGTTGCAACGCAACATGCAATTGAAGCAATTTGCAGAGCGTCGTGTTTTCGACCGAGAGCTGTTGCGTCTTTGGGAAGACCAACTGTCGCAGCATGCCAATGACATTCACGCCAAGCGCAAACTGTTTTTGGAGGAGTTCCTGCCCATCTTTCAGCATTATTATGAGATTGTCTCGGGCGGCACAGAGAAGGTCAATGTCATTTACCAATCACGCCTGGATGAGAAACCTTTGATTGAGTTGCTGGAGGAAAGCTTGATGCAGGATCGTTATTCGGGTTACACCAACGTGGGCATTCACAAGGATGACCTGGAGTTTGCTTTGGACGGCCATCCGCTGAAGCGTTTTGGCTCACAAGGACAACAGAAGTCCTTTGTGGTGTCCATCCGCTTGGCCCAGTTCGAGTTCAACTACCAGAAGATTGGTTATAAGCCCATTTTGCTGTTGGACGACATCTTCGATAAGCTCGACGACCAACGTGTGATGAAACTCGTCCGTCTGGTCGGTGACGAGCATTTCGGTCAGGTGTTCATTACGGATACGCAACAGAATAGGGTGGAAAAACTGTTTGAAAACACCAATATCGACCACAAGATTTTCGAGGTTGTAAAGGGCGAGGTCAAAGAGATAGGAGGTGGCTATGGTGTACTTTGACGTAAAGCCCCTCGGCGAGCTTATTAAGGAGTTTTATGAGCTCCATAAAGGCTCGGACTACATGGACGAAATCAAAGTTGTCAACTCGTGGCCTAAGGTGGTTGGACCGTTTATCGCATCGCATACCATTGATCTTTCTATCAAGAACCATGTGCTTTTCGTCCGTGTCGACAGTGATGCATTGCGTAATGAACTTAACTATTCCAAATCATTGCTGTTGAAGAATTTGAATGGTTTGGTGGGAAAGGAAATCTTGAACGAGATTGTGCTGAATTGAATCAGCTTCTTTTACAAATCAACTTGAACTCACAATAGCTGCATTTCTGGTCGTCTTGAGCTTGCTCGAAAGGAATCTCTTTGTCTAGCATTTCGTCCACTACGGCACTAAGCATGGCTTCCATGTCGTGAGCAAAAGAATCGTCTTCGAGGAAACAAGAATCGGCATCGGTGTCCGATTTGGTCGGTGAGGCTTTGGCAAGGCTGTATTCAATGGCGTTAGTGTATTTCAATCCGTAGATGGCAGCGGTCACTTGACTGGGAGATATCGTCGGATTCTCTTTGAGGAACAGATACTTATATAGCAATAATTGAAGCGCTTTTTCTGGAATCTGTTTCAGGTAATCCAGATCACTTTCACTTTTATATCGAACGGGAACCTTGAGGTCTGCACTTCCTACATGACCGGTTTTGTAGTCAATCACACGAATGAGGCCATCAAATTGGTCGATGCGGTCGGTGCGGCCGTAAAAGATGCAATCACCGTGAGTGGTTTGTAGTTTTGCTTTCAATTCGCCTTCGGTTTCCAGGATGGTCAAGGTGTTGTTCTCCAATTGCTTGGAAGTATAGTTCAGATAGTTCTTCAGTTGCTGCTCAATGGTGACGCGGTTCAGGTAATTGTAGCCCACGTCAGGGAAGCCGTTGGGGAATTTACCAGCGATGGCTTCCGAGAGCTTTTCTTGCCATTTGGGACGTATTGTGTCGTCAAACAAGTTTTTGTCGATGATTTGTCGTTTGCCTTCATGCGGAAGGTAATCGGCAAACAGCAGCTCCAAAGTATCGTGAATCACAGTGCCGATGTCATTGACGCCTACATCTTCTTCGATGCTATTGTCTTCTATCTGAGTGATATACCTCAAATAGTATTTCAAGGGACAATGAAGATAGGTTGACATGGCAGAAGGGGAGATACCTTTCTCCATAATGAGATAATTGAGCCTCTCTAACGCATTGATTTTTTGAGCACTTAGCGCCAGCGTTTCCATAGAGGACTTGGATGAGCAGTCGAAGGATTCTTCTGAAATTGTGATGTTAGCGTTTTTGGCCAATTCATGTTTGATTTGCAGGATGAAACGGCTCGCTTCGCCTCCTGAGGTCTCGTCCAAATTGTTGTAATACAAATAAATGTCCTTTCCGTTTTGCAGTAAACGATAGAAATGGTAGGCAACAACGGCTTGGCTTTCGGCATAGCCTGGCAAGCCGCAGGCATGGCGGATGAATTGTGGAATAAAGCTGCCTTGTGACTTGTCGGGCGGCAGGATGCCCTCATTGACGCTGAGCACATGCAACTGCTTGAAATCGAGGTTGCGGGTCTCGAGTAGACCCATAATTTGTAATCCTTCGGTGCTGCTACTGTTCAACTTGACCGTTGCGTTTGACGACAAGAGCCGATAAAGAATCTCTAAACTCTGTATATCCTTGATATACTTGTTGTTGTGTTCAATGATTTGGCTTAATCTGCTGATATTCTTCCCTGATTCACTCACTTGGTTAAGTAGGAAAGTCATGCTTTCTATGCCGTCTTTTGCCAAAATGGTTTGGGAGACCAAGGAAAGAAGATTACTGATGGTATCAAGCACGGATTGAGGTATGTTTTCACCTTTTTCGAAAAGAACAATGCGCAGAAAAGCCTGAATTCCAGGGATATGCTTCAATTCTTCGAGGTCATTTTCCTCAAAGATGAACTTACCTGATTTCACAGCTTGGTTTTTCCATCGGTTGAAGGACGCAATTTCCGAATGAGGGAAGATGATTTTCACGATTTCAAGATCCATGAGGTGTAGAACGGGCCACAGATACCAGCCTTCGGCCATGCGTTCAACTCCGTTGTCTTGAATCTTTCGGGTGATTTTATTGCGCCTCCAGAGTGGGAAGAGTTCTTTGACTAGTTGGCTGACAGGTGATTTTGCAATGGGATATCCCATCGAGACTTTGAAATTGCTGAAGGTGTCGTTGTGTGGAATGGCGTTCAGCACTGGAATCAGAAGGTGTTCGTCGGCGAGGATGACAGCTTGGCTGTTATCATTGGTTTCTTGAAGTTTGGATTGCAAGGCTTTGGCTTGCAATGCATTGCCGCTGGCGCTGATGATGTGTATGTTCTTTCGGTCGGTGGTCAATGCGTTGGAAATGCCATTCTCCAGCCATTGGAGGTGACTTTTTTTGTATTTTCGGGCGAAAAGGCCGGCTTCGTTATTCTCATCATCGACATAATAGGTGTCATAGTCAAAAACCACTTCTGCTTTGTCGTTTTTCACTAAAACGTTGATGATATGTTCCTCAGTGGTAGTCAGAGCATTAAACCCAGCGAAGATGATGCTCCTTTCGCCGATTCTTTCTACCAATCTTGTCTCGGATAACTCCGACAAGTATTTGGTAATCATGCCGTAATAGCCTTTCCCTTGTTTTTTCAGCCGGTCGCGAAGTCTGAGGTAATAATCGTAAAGGGATTGGAAAAACTTAAGGTATTTCTGTTCTTTTTCTTTGCTTTTCAGTGTGTCGAAGTCCCAAAGCCCTAGTTTTTTGTTTTCCAAGACATAGTTGAACAAGGTTTTAGCGTCGATGCCATATTGGTCGATTTCGTCGAAGTCCTTGGCCATTTGTGCGGCCTGGCTACCAAACACATTGAGATCGCTGTTCTGTTCCACATGCAATTCCGCATCAATATCGATGAGCTCAAAAAGCAGGTCGATATTGTCGGCAAGGCTAATGCCACTCCATAGGGTGACGGCTTCTTCGATGGAAATCATTTGCGGCAGCCAGATGGTATGGTCACAACGTTCTCTGAAGGCATTGCGCAAATAAAAGGCAGCGCGTTTGTTGGGGAAGACTACGGTCAATTCTTGCTTAGTGAGGTCGTAGTGGCTTTGGATATGGCTCGCCAACTTGGATATGAAAGTGCCTTCGCTCATGTCAAAGTGTATTTAGAAAGTTTTCAGCGGCTTCCAATTGCTCGGGTTTGCCTAAGTCGAACCAATAGTCGGGTTCGATAGGCTTGGAAAGGATGTTGTTGGTCTTGGCAAGTTTCAGGTACAGATCTATGACGCTCTGTGGCTTTACTTCGAATTCAGCGAATAAATCGCTTCGGAAAAAATGCAGTCCACTAAAAGCCATCTCTTGGTATTGTCCAAAGCTGTCGTACACCCATTTATAGATGCCATCGGCCTTATTGCGCCAGCCGATGAGTTGCTGGTCGTCTCGGAAGAGCAGCTTGCGGTTGGTCTCACGGTCTTGCGTCAGCAGCCAGGCGTCGTCGCCCGAATTAAGGAACTGTTGGCTCATCTCACCAAGATTGACATCGCTGATAATGTCCACGTTATGCACCAACACTGCCTCTGAATCTTCAAATAGTGGCGTGGCCTTGACAATGCCGCCACCCGTGTCCATCAACAAATCGCGCTCATCGGAAATCTCAATCTCGGCAACAAAATGATGGCTTTCCACAAAGTCAATGATTTGCTCGCCGAAGTGGTGCACGTTGATGACAATATGGTGGAAGCCATTGGCAATCAAGTTCTCAATGCAATGTTGCAGCAAAGGCTTGCCGTTGAGCGGGACCAAAGCTTTAGGCTTGTCTTGGGTCAAGGCACCGAGGCGGGTGCCCAAACCGGCGGCCAATATCATGGCGGTGGTGTCGTGTGTCATGCGTTGTGCTCCTCCGTGATTTTGCGTTCGATGTGATTCAGTTTCAGGTGGATGTCGGGGTAGGTAGCTTTCAGCCAATCGTAAATGGTCTGGGCGAAGAAGACCGAGCGGTGCTGGCCGCCCGTGCAACCGAAGGAGACCATCAGGTTACTGAAATGCCGTTCGCGATAGTTGTCGACGCTCTGCCCGACGATGCCTTTCACGTGGTCGAGAAAGACGTGGACGGGTGGCTTGGCCATGAGGTAGTCGATGACCTCCCAGTCGCGACCAGTCTTGGTCTTGAACTGGGGCTCGCGGCCCGGGTTGGGCAGGGCACGGCAGTCGAAGACATAGCCGCCACCGTTGCCGCTGAAGTCGGCCGGATAGCCCTTCTTGAACGAAAAGCTGTTGATGGTAACGGTCAACTTGCCCGCAGGCGGAGCGATGAGTGCAGCGTATTTGGCGTCCAACTTGTTGAGTTGGCTAATGACGCTTTGCAGTTCGGGGTAATCTGTCAGTGGTGTAACCTTTGACAGCGTTTCGATTTCGCGCAAAGCGTAAGGGATGCTTTCAATAAAGTGTGATTTCTTTTGGATGAGGCCTCTGAAACCGTAGGCACCTAGCACCTGCATCAGGCGCAAGTAGACGAAATAAGGCTGGTAGGTGTCGAATTTGACAGCATCGGGGCTCATATATTGGGATAGCTCGGCCTTGTAATTCTCGACCAGTTCATCACGTGTCACTTGCGGAATCTGTGCTTTCACCTGATAAAGCAGCGAGACCACATCATAGTTCAACGGTCCTTTTCTGCCACCTTGGAAGTCGATGAAAAACAGCTCGCCGTCCTTGACCATGATATTGCGCGACTGGAAATCGCGGTACATGAAGAAGTCGCAAGGTGCCTGGCTGACGAAATCAGCGAAGGCCTCGAAGTCCTTGCCCAAGCGAGTCTCGTTGAAGTCGATTTCCTCGTGGGGCTTCACGAAGTAGTATTTGAAGTAGTTGAGGTCGTCGATGATGGCCTGACGGTCGAAACGCTCGGTAGGGTAGGCCTTGCTATAATCCAAGCCTTGATGCCCCAGCACCTGCAGCTTGACCAAATGGCTCAGCGCTTTTTTATAAAGCTCGACATTGTTTTCGCCGAAACCTCCTGCCACCAATGCCTTCTGCACATGCGCAAAGAGGTTGTCATCACCGAAGTCGCTCTGTAGATAGCAGGTGCGCTCAGCATTGACGGCAAACACCTCCGGCACGTTGAGTCCGAGGTCGTGGAAATGCTTGCTGAAACAGAGGAAAGCCTCGTTTTCCTCAATGTTGCTACTGTAGGTGCCGATCAGGCTGCGTTTGTCAGTGACAATACGGAAATACTTCCTCGCCGAGCCCGACTCCGCGATAGGAAGAATCTCATTGGGTGTTTCCCCTGTGGAACGCGTTAATTCAGCTAGTATGTTTTGAATATCAGGGATTTGCATGGAATTCCATTGTTTTCTATTGTGGCAAAGTTACAAAGAAAAAATGGAATTCGGGTAATTGTTGCCTATTTCTTTCCTCTCGTCTCAATCCACACCCACAGCCGCCACATCAGCCAGCCCCAGGCGAAGAAGAGGACATAGTATATCCATTTCGGCACCGAGGTCTGGTAGGCGTCCTCGTTGACGATTTCGGAGTATTGCTCGGTGGGGATGTCGGCGTAGTAATAGGCACCTGCGCCGAAATCGTAGCCTTCCACCAGGCCGAGTTTGTTGGCCATGATCCAGCCGGCCAAAAACAAAGTGATTACCACCACGATGATGGTAATCACTTTGAATATTTTGTGGTTTTTGTCCATTATTTGAACATGTCAAGCACCGGGACTTTAAAGACGACGCCCGACAGCAGGAACCACACGGCAAACAGTGTGAGAGCAATATTGAAAAGCTGGCCGATGATGTAGAGCCAGAGCACTTTGCCGCCTTGCATCTGCTTGAAAAGGCTCTTGAAGTTGGTGTCGAGGCCGATGCTGGTGAAGGCCAGCACGAAGGCCCAGTTCTTGTATTGGTCGAGGACGCCGTTGATGGACTTCACGGTAGCGCCGTCGGTAAGCGGCAGGATGATGAAGGAGGCGACCAGCGAAGCCACGAAGAAACCGATGATGAACTTCGGGAAACGGTTCCAGATCTCGCCGGCACCGACCTTCTGGTTCGGGTCTTTGTCGACCTTGGTGGCGAAGAAGATGGCCACGAAGAAGGCGATGAAGCCGATGAGGATGTTCTGGATGGACTTCACGAGCACAGCGGCCTGCTCGGCTTCCTCGCCGAGGGCGTTACCGGCCAGTACCACAGCACCTGTCGAGTCGACGGTGCCACCGATGAGGGCGCCGCCCATGAGTTGGTTCATGCCGCAGGCACGGATGATCATGGGTTCGAACACCATCATGAGGATGGTGAAGATAATGGAGATGCTGATGGCCAACGAGAGGTCCTCCTTCTTGGCCTTGGCGGCAGCACCCGTGGCGATGGCAGCACTGGTACCGCACACCGAGGTGGCCGATGCCAAAGTGATGACCAGAGGCTTGTTATCGATCTTCAGTACCTTGGTGCCCAACCACCACATGAAGATGATGACGATAGGCGTCACAATCCATGCGATGCCGAGACCGTAGAGGCCGAACTTAGCGATGTTGCTGAACAACACTGAGAAGCCCATGATGACCAGACCGGTCTTGATGTAGAACTCGGTTCGGATGGCGGGTTTCAGCCAGTCGGGCGTGCCGACCGTGTTAGAGATCAACAGGCCGATGAGCAAGGCCCAGAAGGCCCACTCGAGGTAGCGGTTGAGGGTGAACTCGGCACTCACCAAACGCACGATGATGCAGATGATAAACAGCACGATGAAGGCAGGGATGAACTTGCTGATCTTCTCGCCTTGCAGCTTGATGCCGATAGCGAACAGGATGCCGAGCACCAGGAAGGTGCGGAGCAGTTTGATCCAGAACTCGCCCGAAAATTGTGCGGCTAATGATTTCTTTTCGTCTACGTTCTCCCACCAATGCCAGGTGCTGAACTTGGCGGCGGAGAAGTCGAAGCTTTGGGTAAGGACGGCGATGCAGCCGATGGCGATGACGATGAAGCCAATCCATACGGCCAGCCAGTCTTCCTTCTTCCAGAGGTTAGATGCGTTATTGTTTGCCATAATGTTTTCTTTTTAGGTTGTTGAATTCGAGACTTCGGGACGCGAGACTTTGAGACCATTAGTCCCGCAGTCTCGTAGTCCCGCAGTCATTTTAGAACTTATAGCTTACCAAAGCAACCACACGGTGTGAGTTAGTGCCGCTTTCCTTCTGGACCAGCGAGTAGTCGAGCTTGAAGTTAACGGACTTCAAAGGCCAATAGTTGATGCCAATGGTGTACCAGTTGGTGCCGTCAACAGTGATGTTCGTGTTGCCAGGCTCGAAGTGCTCGTAACGGAGCACGGGCATGATCTTCTGTTCGCCTGCTTGGAAGTTGTATCCAGCCACGGCATAGTAACCATTGCTGAATCTGTATTGTTCAATGAGATTGACTTCGGGGTCGTCAGTGATATGGTAACCCGTTGTGCCATCAAAGTATTCACCACGAAGCACCAGCTTGCCGTCGTTGTATTGGGCGCCAGCGCTCCAGCGGTTGCGGGTACCATGGTCGTTGGTGGTCTGGTATTGTCCGTAGTAGTATGAACCGCTCAGGGTCAGGTCTTTCATGCCGGGATGCACTTCGAGGCGACCGACAACATCCTTGCGATTATTGTTATCGAGGTTGTTGGCGCCATTGCCGTTGAACACGCCGATGGCATAGTCAACGATGCTGTATTTGTAACCTTCTTCACCTTCCACGGGGAAGAGACTACCAGTGGCCATCAGACCAAGGTCACGGCCGAGGGCACCGACACCGCAGACGTCTTTGTAACCGACCAATTGTTGCACGTTCTCGCCATAGTCGAAGATTTCTAGATTGACAGGGTTGATGGGACTCTCGAGTGAGAACGGGGTCTTGAACTGACCGAGCTGGATGGCAAACGCTCTGCAGGGTTTGTACTTGATGAAAGCGTCGACGAGCATGGGGCTGCGGGTGAAGTCACCTTGGATTTTGTAACTCACCGTCTTCGACAGCTTGCCATCGACCGACAAACGCACGCGGCGCATTCTGAAGGTGTTGTCAACAAGTTCACCCTCATCGCTGAGGTTGGCTTGGTACATACCTTGAACAAAGCCAGAGATTTTGGGCATTTCAAGGCCTCCTTTTGGCTCGATCATCCCAGGCTTGGGCCCATCTGGTTTCATTGGCCCATCTGGTTTCATTGGCCCTTCAGGTCTCATTCCAGGCTCAGGTTTCACCTCGGGTTTTTCCGGCTTTTCAGTTTTCGGTCTGGGCTCCTGTCCAGGTCTAACAGGTTTTACTTGTGCGTTCATACACAACGGAATAGCTAACAAAAGCATTCCAACGATAATGCGAAAATTGCGCTTCATAATAGTAAGTTTTTAAACGTTTTCAATTCTAAAATCGCGGCAAAAATAGTAAAAATACTTATAGTAAATATACTTACTATTTATTTTCAATAAAAAAAGCATGACGACTCATGCTTTTTCATTGAAACACAGCGGCATGATGCGTCATTTCCTCAAAGGTGATCTTGAACCATTCTGTGTAATGCTCGGGATGCAGTTGGATGTCTTCTGATAAATCGTCAAGATTCATGTATTTCCAGGATTCCACCTCTTCGCGGTTGATGATGGGCTCATCATCGCTTTGTCCAATCCAAACATGATCAAATTCGTGCTCAATCAAACCTTCTCCGACGGGTGCCTTATATATAAAGGTGTAGACCTCGTGCATCTCGCAGCTCATGCCCATCTCTTCCATAAGGCGGCGTGAGGTGGCCTCTTCCAAGGTCTCGCCGGCACGGGGATGGCTACAGCAGGTGTTGGTCCACAAGCCAGGGGAGTGGTATTTTGACAAAGCTCGCTGTTGCATCAGCAACTCGCCTTTTGAATTGAAGATGAATATCGAGAATGCACGGTGCAGATGTGGCGTCACATGTGCTGCCTGTTTTTCCATTAGTCCGATGGGCGTGTCTTGCTCATCAACAAGGATGACGTATTCTTCCATTACACGTTGAATCTAATGTTAAGAATATCCCCGTCTTGAACGACGTATGTCTTGCCCTCCACGCGGAATTTGCCTGCTTCTTTCACGGCGGCTTCAGAGCCATATTGTAGGAAATCCTCTGTACTCATTACCTCGGCGCGGATGAAGCCACGCTGCAGGTCACTGTGGATGGCTCCGGCGGCGATGGGGGCGGTGTCGCCAACGTGGATGGTCCATGCTCTTGTTTCATCTGGACCGGTGGTGAAGAAGGAATGCAGGTTCAAGGTGTGATAGGCGGTACGGACAAGCTTGTTTACACCAGGTTCAGTCAAGCCCGCATCTTCCATGAAGAGTTGGCGGTCGTCGGCATCGAGCTCGGCAATTTCAGCTTCCAGCTTACCAGCGATGATGAGCATGTCTTGGCCTTCCTTCAAGGCGGCCTTCACGGCTTCAGAATAGGCGTTGCCCATGGTGGCAGAAGCGTCATCCACGTTGCAGACGTAAATCATAGGTTTGGCTGTCAGCAATTGGATGTCCTGCACGAATTTCTTGTCTTCTTCAGCCACTTTAGCGTCACGGGCGTTGCCGAAGTTCTCCAAAGTCTCTTTATAAACCGTGAGCACATCGAATGCTTTCTTGAAGTCCTTTTCACCGTTTTTCAGCATTTTCTGCACACGCTCCAGTTTACGGGTGACTAAATCCAAGTCGCGCACTTGAAGCTCAAAGTCAACGAGTTCCATGTCGCGCACAGGGTCGATGCTGCCTTCACTGTGGGGGATGTTGGGGTCGTCGAAGCAGCGCAGCACGTGGATGAGGGCATCCATAGTCTGCACCTCGGCCAAGAGCTTGTTGCCCACGCCTTGACCGCCTTTGCTCAGCCCGGGCAGGTCAACGATTTCGACCGTGGCAGGCACGATACGCTTGGAGTGGGAGATGTTGTCGATGAGCTTGAGGCGCTCGTCCACCACCTCACACATGCCGATGTTCGACTTCGAGGCAAATCCGATTTCAGCTTTAGTATTTGATATACAATTGAATATAGTAGTCTTTCCAACGCTTGAGAGACCGATGATTCCACAATTGAGAGCCATGATTATGTTGTTTTAATTGGTTGCAAAAATAGAAAAAACCTTGGATTCGACGAAACGAAGTGAGTCAATTATCGTTTGTTACCTGCATTCCAGTCGATTTGTCTGTATTCAGGGTCGTAATCCACTTCCGGAAATTTGATTTGCTCATCGGTGCCGAAAGCAACGCTCTCGGCCTGTCTTCGTGAGTTTTCTTGCTGTTTATTGATGTATTTCAAACCGAGTTTCCACAGTTTGATGTCACCCCAAATGAAGACAATGTAAATAATGCCGCCGACGAGAGGCATGACGTTGGCAATCATCAGCAGCCAGTCGAAAAGTCCGTGGGCAAGCATGGCTAGGAGCAGACCCGACCAAAGGTATTTGCTACGCTTTTCAGGATGGAATTTGGCCAAGGAGAGGAAGTACCCCAATACTACGCCAAATAGAAAATGTCCGGGAACGGATAATAAGGCTCGGACAACCCCTGTCTGGAAGCCATAGCTGAAAACATATTCAATGTTTTCGACACAGGCAAAACCCAACCCGATGAAGGAGGCGTAGACAATGCCGTCAAAGTATTCGTCGAAATTCTTGTCACTCCAAATGAATATCATGAAAATGAGGAACTTGGAGAATTCCTCTGGAATGCCAGCTTCGAGAAAGGCATTGAAAAACACGGTGTTGGCAAGTGTTGTTTTGCCCAAAAGGAGATGGATGCCCGTAACGATGAGTATGTCCAAAGGGATGGCAATCATGCCACCGATAAAGGCTTTCGCGAGCGATTTAATGGGTTCTTTTTGGTACTTGTCCTGTCGATAGATGAAAATCATCAGAATGATGACAGGAAGGATGGCAATGCCAAATAGAAGAACGTAATACAGCATTATTGGATTCTTTTTTGGCAAAAATACGGACTTTTGTTGAGAAAAAGTCTTATTTTTGCCAAAAATTTTGTTTATGCAAGAAATGATTCTCATCCTTGACTTTGGATCGCAGGTGACGCAACTCATAGGTCGCCGCCTACGTGAACTGAATGTCTATTGCGAGATCCATCCATATAACAAGATACCCACCATTGATTCAAATGTAAAAGGCGTTATCCTCAGCGGAAGCCCGTTTTCTGTACGTGATGAGGAGGCTCCTTTTGCCAATCTTGAAGGCATAAAGGGGAAACTTCCGCTTTTGGGTATTTGTTATGGTGCGCAGTTCATCTCGCAGCATTTCGGCGGCGAAGTGAACGGCAGTATCGCTCGCGAATATGGCCGCGCCATGTTGACGGTAGTGGATGAAGCTTCGCCATTGTTCAAAGGCGTGAGCAAGACGAGTCAAGTGTGGATGAGTCATGGCGACACCATCGCCAAATTGCCAACGGGTGCCCGTATTATCGCCTCGACCGATGACGTAGTGAATGCCGCCTACAAAATTGATGGCGAGGAGACCTATGCCGTTCAGTTCCATCCAGAAGTGTTCCATACCAAGGAAGGCCCTCGGATGTTGGCCAACTTTGCTCTTGACATTTGTGGCTGCAAGGGCGACTGGACTCCGGATTCTTTTATCGATAATACTGTGGCGAGCCTGAAGAATCAGTTGGGAGACGACAAGGTCATTCTCGGTCTTTCCGGTGGGGTCGACAGCACTGTGGCCGCAGTGTTGCTCAACAAAGCCATAGGAAAGAACCTGACCTGCATCTTTGTGGATAACGGTCTCTTGCGCAAGAACGAGTTTGAGGATGTCCTTGATTCATACAAGGAGATGGGTCTCAATGTGATAGGTGTGCATTCGGGCCAGCTTTTCTTGCAGAAACTGGCTGGTGTCACCGACCCTGAAGCGAAACGTAAAGCCATCGGCTCCACTTTTATCGATGTGTTTGACGCTGAAGCGCAGAAAATAGAGGGTGCACGTTGGCTAGCGCAAGGTACCATCTATCCTGATGTCATCGAGAGTGTGAGTGTCAACGGGCCAAGTTGTAAGATTAAGTCGCACCACAACGTGGGCGGTTTGCCCGAAAAGATGAATCTGAAGATTGTGGAACCTTTACGTTCTCTTTTCAAGGACGAGGTACGCCGCGTGGGTCGCGCCTTGGGTATCAAGCGAGAGCTGATAGGAAGGCATCCTTTCCCGGGGCCAAGTCTAGGCATCCGCATTTTGGGTGAGGTCACCGAAGAAAAGCTTCGTATTCTTCGCGAGGCTGACGATATTTTTATCAAGGGTCTGCGTAACTGGCCATGTGAATTGCCGAGCGCTTCTTATCCGAATGAGATGGCCGACAACCTGTACGACAGCATCTGGCAGGCAGGCACCATCCTGCTGCCCGTAAAGTCGGTCGGTGTGATGGGCGACGAACGCAGTTACGAATACACCATCGCCTTGCGTGCGGTGATCTCCACCGATGGCATGACCGCCGACTGGGTACATCTGCCATACGAGTTTATGGCGAAAGTGTCGAATGACATTATTAATAAGGTGAAAGGCGTGAATCGCGTTTGCTATGACATTTCGTCGAAACCACCTGCGACTATTGAATGGGAATAAACTAATAAGAAATGAATAACAGTATGAAAATCAATCGGATTCTTATTGTCCTTTTCTTATTTGGACTGTTTTTCGGGCTGCCGACTGCCAAGGCTCAGGTGCAGATTGAGCGTTCTACTGAGAAGGTAAAAGTGGGTGGGAAGGAATACTATATGCACCATGTGAAGTCCGGACAAACCTTATGGACCATCTCTCAAGTATATCAGGTTTCAGTCGAGGAGATTGAGCGCTTGAATCCTGAGGTGAAAGAAGGTCTGAAGACGGGTCTCGTCATCGGCATTCCTGTCCGTCCGCTTCCAACGCCAAAGGTTGAACCAGTTGAAGGACAGACCGAAGGTGCACCTACGGAGCATATAGATAATGACAACCAGATGGAAACTCCTCAAATAGAACGTAAGTTAAACTTTGAGGAAAAGGCTGTAATTGACAAGCAATATGCTGAAATTGAGCGTTCAAAAGAGATAACAAAGATAGGTGGTAAGCAGTATTATATGCACTATGTGAAATCGGGCCAAACCTTATATGGTATTTCAAAGGCTTATAATGTCACCATCGAGGAAATCGAGCGACTTAATCCTGAGGTAAAAGAAGGTCTGAAGGTCGGTTATGTCATTGGTATCCCTGCCCGTGATGTTCAGGAACAAATCGCAGAGCCTGAGACGATAGTGGAGGAACCTGTGGCTGACGCTGTGATTGAGCCTGTAGAGGAGACGGTGGCACAATCTGTTGAGGAACCTGTTGTGGAATCGGTTGAGGAGGTTGTGATTGAGCCTGTAGAGGAGACGGTGGCACAATCTGTTGAGGAACCTGTTGTGGAATCGGTTGAGGAGGTTGTGATTGAGCCTGTAGAGGAGACGGTGGCACAATCTATTGAGGAACCTGCTGTGGAGTCGGTAGAGGAGCCTGATATGGAACCAGAAGTGAATCCTGTGACTGAACCTGTGACTGAACCAGTGGAAGAGCCCAAGACTGAACTTGTTGAGGAACCCGTTAGGGAACCAGAAGAGGAACCTGCGCCCGGACCTGTAGAAGAACCTAAAATTCAGCCCACCCAAACATCTGCGAAAGCTCCTGTAGTGATGAAGGCTGGAAGCCATTATATTGTTCAGGCAGGTGAGGACTTGTATGACATCGCTAAAAAGTTCGGTATCGATGTGGCCGAATTCAAGGCAATCAATCCGGGGTTGACCAATTATCCTGCTGCCGGAACTACGATCCTTTTACCTGATATCCAGGATGTCAGCGACTATATTGTCCATAAAGTGGAATACAGCGAGCGTACTACTTCATTGTTGAAACGTTGGAAGGTGTTGGAGAGTGATTTTAGGGTGATGAATGTCTCGGTGGGAACTCATGTGTTTGAAAACCAAATCGTTCTGATTCCTATCGATCCTGTTCAGTATATTGTGGAATCCAATGATGTCGCCCTTGAAGATGAAGATGATGAAGAGGAAGAGATAGTGACGCCTGCCGTTGAGGAAAAGCCTCAAAAGCCATTCTTTGATGAGATACCCGTTGAAGTGCCTGAATGTAAGATTTCTCCAGAGAATGCGTATAAGCGCTATAAAGTGGCTTTGATGGTTCCGCTCTACCTTTATGACGTGGGAAATATTGAGGTTTCAAAGACTAGGGCTGCTAAATCCGCAAAAGGACGTTCAATGTCGTTCCTCCAGTTTTATGAAGGCTTCATGATGGCGGCTGAGTCGCTGCGTGACACCGAAGGCCTGAAGCTTGATTTGACGGTTATCGACGTGACCGATAATGTTTCCTCGGCCCATCAGGCTGTATCGCAAATTGAAGGCAAGGACTTTGATTTGATTGTGGGACCCTTCTTTGGGAAGTCGTTCGCAGTTGTGGAGGAATATGCTAAAGCACATCAAATTCCTGTTGTCAACCCGCTTTCCAACCGCATTTCCGTCATTGAGGACAATCCCAATGTGGTCAAAATGAAACCAGGTAATGTCGGTCAGATACTTACCATCTCGAATCTGATTAAAAACTACTATAACAATTCCAATGTGTTTATTATCAGTAGAGAAAAGGATACAGATACTGCTTATTTGAATCAGCTTGAGCATCATCTTAATTTGGCTGTGAATGAGGAAGTCGCCGTTTCCGGTGATGAATTCCTGCGTTTTGCCCGAAATGAAAGCGAACGTCAGGAGATGGGGAGCAAGATAGTTCCTACTGTAGATGTGGAAGGTCAGGTGTATTCGACGGATGATTTCCAAAACGGGAGCAAGGATAAGGTAGTGCTGGCAAATCCGGTCAAGCGGTATTCCTACAGCGAGATAGGCAAGGCGAAATCGCAGCTTTCGGGTGTGCGCAACAATTTGATTATCGCCTATGGTGATGACAATGTATTTGCTACACAGGTCCTGAATAGCTTGACGAAAGACGCCGACCGTTTCCCCATCACTCTGGTATGTGTTCCTGATTGGACCAGATTTGAGAAGCTGCTTGTTGATAACCTCTTGAAGATGAACGCGATTTATGTAAACGACTTCTTCGTTGACTATCGAAGCGATGCAGCCAAACGTTTTGTGTTTCGTTTCAGGAACAAGTATCTTTGCGAACCCCAAAAGTATGCCTTTGAAGGGTACGATATCGGCATGTATTTCCTTACGGCTCTCATGCGTTATGGCGATGATCTCATGGATTGTCTGCATTGCCATGACGTCCCGTTGCTTCATACCAATTACCGCTTCTACTACCAGAATTATTTGCAGGCCGAACAGCATGATGGTAAGGAAAACCTGTATTGGAGTGTTTATCAATATGATAAGGATCTGATAGAGCTAAAGCCACTTTCGCCTTTTAAGAAAGCTTCGGAATGAAAAAGTGGTATGGTCTATATGCAATCCTTTTGATAGCTTTTGTGTCGGCTTGTGACGATGGCATCCAGAAATCCTATTGGGAAAATGGCAAATTAAAATCTGAGTTGCACTATGTAGACGGTAAACTCAATGGAGAATGTGTCTGGTATGACTTAAACGGCCAAAGGCAGACGCAGGCTTCGTATGTCAACGACACTTTGGAGGGTCAATATCTGCGTTGGCATCAGAACGGGAAGCTGGCTGAGGAACGTTGGTATAAAAGGGGCATTCAGGACAGTATTTGTCGGTCTTATACAGAGTTGGGTAATCTGGCCTCCGAAGACCATTTTATCGGTGGCAAGCTTAACGGTGAGTCAAAGAAATGGTACGACAACGGCCAGGTCTTTCAGGAAGGCCAATACGTTGACGGTATGATGGATGGTTCATGGTTTATTTTCTATCCCAGTGGTGCCTTGGCGGGTAAGGCCGAGTACAAAAAAGGCACAGGGAAGCAGATTGGTTACGAGGAGTCGGGCTACAAATGTCTTGAAGTCCAGTATGTCGACAATCTCAAGCACGGAAATGAAATCTATTACAATCCAGACGGCAGGGTGACGAAAATCGTTGAATATGAGCGAGGAAAGGTGGTTTTTGAAAACGATGATCCATAAAAAAGCAATTTGCAGTGCGAAGTGAAGAAAATATTTCAATAAAATTTGAAATTGTTTAAATAAAAGTCATAAATTTGCACCGATTTATAAAAGAAACAAGCTTTCTAACACAAATAACAAACCTTTAATTAAAGTCAAAAAAATGAAAGTAAAAGAAATCATGAAGGCTCTTGAAGCCAAACATCCTGGCGAAAAAGAGTATTTGCAGGCCGTCGAAGAGGTCCTGGTTTCCATTGAGAAAGTGTACAACGAGCACCCCGAATTCGAAAAAGCGAAGATCATCGAGCGCCTTGTGGAGCCCGATCGTATTTTCACTTTCCGTGTGACCTGGGTCAACGATAAGGGTGAAGTCTGCACGAACTTAGGTTATCGTGTGCAGTTCAACGCCGCTCTTGGCGCTTACAAAGGTGGTCTCCGCTTCCACCCGGCTGTCAATGTCTCCATGCTGAAGTTCTTGGGCTTCGAACAGATCTTCAAGAACTCCCTGACCAACCTGCCTCTCGGCGGTGGTAAGGGCGGTGCCGACTTCGACCCGACGGGCAAGTCCGACGCTGAAATCATGCGTTTCTGCCAGGCCTTCATGTATGAGCTTTGGAGAAACATCGGTCCTGACCAAGACTCACCTGCTGGTGACGTCGGCGTCGGTGGTCGTGAGATCGGTTACCTCTATGGCGCTTACAAGAAGCTCGCCCGTGAACACAGCACTGGCGCTCTGACTGGTAAGAGCTATGGTTGGGGTGGCTCTCTCATCCGTCCTGAAGCCACAGGTTTCGGTGCCATGTACTATGTTGAGCGCATGGTGAAGGAAAAGAAAGAGACCATGAAGGGCAAGAAGATTGCTTTGTCTGGTTTCGGTAATGTGGCTTGGGGCGCTGCCACCAAGGCCGTTGAAATGGGTGCCAAGGTCGTGGCTATCTCTGGTCCTGATGGCGTCTGCGAAATCAAAGACGGTATCACCAAGGAGATGATCGACTACATGCTTGACATGCGTGCCTCTAACCGTAACAAGGTTGAAGACATGGCCACCAAGTTCCCGAAGGCCGCTAAGTTCACTGCCGGCAAGAAGGCTTGGAGCGTCAAGTGCGACATCGCTATGCCTTGCGCTTTCCAGAACGAGCTTAGCGAAGACGACGCCAACATGCTGATCAAGAACGGCGTGCAGTACGTCGCCGAAGTGTCGAACATGGGTTGCCAGCCCGGTGCTATTGCAGCTTTCCAGAAAGCCAAGCTGCCGTTTGCTCCTGGTAAGGCTGTCAACGCTGGTGGCGTTGCCACCTCTGGCCTTGAGATCTGCCAAAACGCCGGTCACATCAACTGGACTGCCGAAGAGGTCGATGTCAAGTTGCACAAGATCATGAACGACATCTATGACATGTGCGTTGAGTACGGTAAGAGTGGTAAGACCATTGACTACGTCAAGGGTGCCAACATCGCCGGCTTCATGCGCGTTGCCAAAGCTATGCTCGCTCAAGGTATCATCTAATTCCAGAGCTAAAAAAGGTTTTGCAAGGCGGCTCACAAGGCCGCCTTGCTTTTTTTATCGATTTTCAAAATTATTACGTAAAAACCGTTACGTAAAATACGTAATATTGGAAAAAGCCGTATTTTTGGACTATGAAACAAACCACCCAATGTTATCTGGAGCGCGGTAGCCAATACCTCATGCTGCACCGCACCAAGAAGGAAAATGACGAGAACCACGACAAATGGATTGGCGTGGGCGGCAAGTTCGAGGAAGGGGAGAGCCCCGAGGACTGCATGTTACGCGAGGTGCGCGAGGAGACGGGCTTCACCGTCACCCAATGGCGCTATTGTGGCATCGTCACTTTTGTACACAACATCTGGCCTGCCGAGCAGATGCACATCTTCGTTTGTACCGACTGGGAAGGAGAACAGACCGATTGCAATGAGGGTGACCTCGAATGGATTGAGAAACGGCGCCTTTTGGAGCTTCCTTCGTGGGAAGGCGACAAGGTTTTCCTTCGCCTCATCGACGAACACAGACCTTTCTTTTCTTTGAAACTGACTTACGAAAACGACACGTTAAAAGAGGCCATTTTAAACGGAAAACGTCTGTAAATGAACTTTTTTCTTGCATAATTGGTACGTTTTTTGCAATTTTGCACGTTTGTGTAATTGGAAAATCAAAGATTATGACAATGAACAATCGGATTCAAAGGATTTTCAAGGCAATAGCTGTATTGTTGATGCTTTTCTCATCACCGGTCTTTGGCCAAAACCTGATTACCAACGGCGATTTTGAGGCTTCCAACGGCTATATTGAATTTACGCATTATGTGCGTACCTACAGCCCTTATGTTGTAGAAGCCGGTCACTACGCCATAGATAATACCACAAGCGGTTATGGGGGAGGACAAGGATGGCCCTCTCTATCCAATTCGCATGGCAAGTTCATGATGGTGAATGGTTTTGGAGGGAATGAAAATCCTTCTAAAGTTGTGTGGCGACAAACAGTGACTGTAACCAAGCAAACCACATACACCTTCACATATCGTGTTGCGAATCTGAATCAGGTGTATTATGGACAGATTTATCCGGCAAAATTGCAGATCAAGATCAATGGCACAAATCAAGGGGATGCTTATCAGCTCCCGACCAATAATAACTGGCAGGATAAGACCCTTTCGTGGAATAGTGGAAACAACACAAGTGCCATCATAGAGTTTTATGATGTAAGCACTAGCAATTCAGGAATGGGTGATGACTTCTGCCTCGACGACATTTCTTTTGTCCCAGATGTGGTTTACAGTGTAGAAGCGGTAAACGACACCTGGCCTTTGGCTTGTTATTTGGTTCCTTCGGAAATACCCGTTTTGGACAATGACATCATCTCTCCCGGCATTCAGAATGCCACAGTCCAAATACTGGTACAGCCAACCCATGGCGAAGCCTATGTTCTTTCCAATAAAAAAATCGAGTATATCTTTAATGATGCATCGTTTTCAGGTACAGACCAACTGAAATACCGAGTGGGCTTTTCTGCACAAAATATCTGGGATGAGGCATGGGTGTATATTCAAACGGGACAACAACCTACAGTTGGCAACATTTCAGCCCAAGGCCCTATTTGCGCTAATGGTGCTTTGAATATTCCTACGCCTTCGGTGAATCCTAGCGCAACGGGACATTGGGAGAAAAGCACTACACAAAACGGCACATACCAGAATTTTGACCCTACCAATGTTCCACTTTCGATGAACGGCAACTGGGTGCGCTACTCAGCATCCAACGATTGCGGAGAAGGCCATAGCAATGCGGTTCAGATCACGGTGACCAATGGCCCAAGCTTTACAGGACAGACTCCTCAGATATCTCCGATTTGTGCTGGCGGTAGTCTTAACATCACAGCCCCTGCCTATAACTCCAATGGTTCGCAGATTCTTAGTCAGGGTTGGGTGGCCTCACAGACGGAGAATGGTACGTACACTACATTCAATAACAATAGTCTGAATAACATCCCCGCTTCCTATAACGGCTGGTATATCCGCTATATGGTGGAAGGCAGTTGTGGCTATGTGTATAGCAATCCTGCCCGTCAACTGACGGTGAATGTGGCGCCTGACATCACAGGGACATTGCAAGCTCCACCCGCGATTTGTGCCGGCGAGAATTTGAATGTGACTGCGCCAACTTACGATGGTAACGGCACGGGGGCTTGGGAAATCTGCCAGACTCAGAATGGAACCTATCAGTCATTTAGTATCAATAATGTTCCATTTAGCTACAATAACTGGTACCTGCATTACAAGGTGAGCAACGACTGTGGCAGCGATGTCAGCAATGCCGTACAGATTCATGTTAACGATGCGCCTACCATTGCTACCCCAGCCACGCCACAGGCCATTTGCGCCGGCGGCAGCTTCGCCCTGACCACACCGACTATTCAATCGAACGGTTCCACCATTACCAACCAGGGTTGGCAGATTGCAGCCACGCAAAACGGAACATATAATCCTTTCAACAATAACAATGTTCCCTATACCTACAACAACTATTGGATTCGCTACTTTGCAGAAAACGACTGTGGTGAGTCGCATAGTGCCAGCGTTCAGATTACCGTAAACGATGAGCCTATAGTGGGTTCCATTACTGCACCTCCCGGCATTTGCGCTGGTGAGTCTTTCAACCTGACTGCACCTCAAGTCACCTGGCGTCATGTCAACCAGGGTACAGGCAGCTGGGAAATCCAGATCAACGGAGTGTGGCAGACCTTGAACAATGGCAATATCCCTTATGACTACAATGGATGCAGCATACGCTATAAGGCGGTTAACGGCTGTGGTACGGCCTATTCGCCTAACAATGTGCAGGTAACGGTGTATTCCACCGAACCGACCTACGACACCATCACGGCGTGTGATACATACGTGTGGAATGGTGTGACATGTAATCATACGGGCAATTATCAGGCCCAGATTCAGAATTCTAATGGTTGCACTATTACTGCGCATCTGTATTTTATCATGAGCGATGCCTATACTGAAACGCAAATTGTTTCGGAATGTGGTTCCTATACATGGCCCAAGAATGGAGAGACCTACTACAGTTCAGGTAATTACGAGTATACTGTTGAGAGTGGCAATCCGTTGGTCTGCGACAGCATCTTTACTCTGAACCTAACCATCAACAACGCTCCTGAGATTATGGGTGGCATTTCGGCACCAGCAGATATCTGTTCAGGCAATTCCATGAACGTCGTCGCCCCGCAATACGTGTTCAATCATAATGAAGGAGGAGATGCCCATTGGGAATATGCCACTTCACCAAGCGGTCCATTTGTTGCGTTTGACCCCATGACATTCAATCTGAGTTATGGCACGTATTACCTTCGCTTTGCAGTCATCAACGAATGTGGCTCCGTTTTCAGTAATGTGGTGCAGTTTCATGTAAACGACACGCCCGTGATTGAAGGACAGTTGAGCGCATTCCAAGTGTGCGAAAACAATCCGCTTGATCTTCCGGAGGTCAATGTCGAATGGATGAATACCAATGAAAACGACCGCGTCTCGGAATGGCAGATGGCCAACAGTGAGTATGGTACATACGCTGGAATCGACCCATCCATGTTGATTCAGATGTCGCATAATGGCTGCTGGATTCGTTATTATGCCCACACTTCATGCGGTACCGATATTCTTGGCCCGGTTCCTATCACGGTGCTTTCTGCTGAAGACCAATGGCTGGAGACCATCACGGCTTGCGACTCTTATCAACTTCCATCTGGAGAGATAATCACTGAAAGTCAAGTGTTGGAATACGAGGAATTGGAACCCTGCCTCCATATCATTCATCAGCCTGTGACCATCAATCATAGTGACTATGTTGTGGAGCCGATCACTTCTTGCCATGAAGAATATGTGTGGCATGGACGTACCTTCTATCGCATGGATCAGACGCAATATGCATGGGATACGCTCCAAAACGTGAGCCAATGCGACAGTATTGTGGAATTGAATCTTGATTTCGACGAATATGCTTCGTACACACACAACAGAATTGCCTGTGGCTCATATGAATGGGAGATGAATCCTGGCCATGTCTACTACGAGACCCAACGTGACTCGGTATTTGTGCCTGCCGTTGGTCCTGACGATTGCGACACTTGGTATTACCTTGAACTTACCTTGGGTCACGATACACTTATCGATGGTGGTTCCATGACGGAGTGTAGTGGTTTTGTTTGGCACGGCATTCCCTATTTTGAGGATGCTGTGGTATATGACTCATTACAAACAGCAGTGACACATTGTGATAGTGTGATTTTCCACAATCTTACCATTATTCCTCCCCTTTATGGAGAGGAGAGTATAGTTTCGTGTCAGGAGATATGGTGGCAAGGCATTTATTGTGGAGAAGAAGGCGATTATCAGTATCCCTTTGTCTCCCAACAAGGATGCGACAGTATCGTCACCCTGCATTTTTCCTTGGCCGATGAGATTGTCCATGAGTTCGATACTGTGGCATGTGATTATTTTACATGGTTTAATTATGACTGCAATATAAACGGCATGACCTGTTCGCACACTTTCCTGACTCCGATGGGTTGTGACAGTACGGTCATCAAACATGTCTATTTTAATACCACTGAGACGAGTACCCAGTTTATTGCAGCCTGCGACTCGTATGAATACAATGGTGTGGTTTACGATGAGCCAGGAGTTGTGTTCATCCCTGTTGACACTTTGATTAGCCAATATGGTTGTGACAGTATTATCCTAAGGATTCGCCTCGAAATCAAGGACTCTGACCAAATCGGCCTCATCAATGGCCTTTCTGAAGTGTATGTGGCTTCCAACTTGATCAGCGGCATCTATCGGTATGAAATTAATCAGGAAGAGATTGAAGGTGAGGTTGTTTGGAACTTGTCCAATCCCGATTGGCAGATTGTGGAAGCGCAGGATAATTATTGCCGTGTGTTAGTCACGACTCCTGGAGCGTCGGTTTTGACGGCTAACTTCAATACCCTGGAATGCGGTGAGGTTGAGCGTGTATTTGAGATCAATGCAGGGTTCTTTGGCTTGGATGACCAACAGGTCGTTGAGGTGAAGGTATTCCCCAATCCGACAAAAGGCACGGTGACCGTTGAATCCGAAGGCATTGAAAGGCTCCGCTTGACCAATATGATGGGGCAGGTGCTTGAAACACGTGAAGTTGACCGCTCCGATAGTGTCATGTTGAATCTCAATGGATATACACCTTCGGTGTATCTGCTTGAAATCAAGACGGTCAATGGAACGGTGAAAAAACGTTTGGTTTTATGTCGATGAATTGACAACATTTTCCTATCTTTGCGCAGGAATGAAATAACAGATGAGAGCCAAGCTGTTCATATTATCTGCCTTGCTTTTTCTTTCGATGGTGGGTGTGATTGCCCAACCGGTAATCATAACGCCGCCTTCAGCCAACATTGAGCCAGGCCAGTCAGTGACGCTTACAGCCTCAGGTGCCATGTACTACCAATGGTCGCCGGCAACAGGTCTTTCGACCACGGAAGGTCCAGTCGTTGTCGCGTCGCCCACTGTGACTACCACCTACACTTGCGAAGGTTATGCCCCAGGCGATGAAAGTGTCGTTAACGGTGACTTCAATCAAGGCAACACGGGTTTTACCTCGGCATACGAATATAATTCCAACCTTTGGAACGAAGGGACCTATTACGTGGATTCCGATGCCAGCTTGCATCATGAAAACTTTCATGGTTATGGTCATGGCGACAATGGGAACTTCATGATGGTCAACGGATCCATCAGTCCCGGGACCAATGTGTGGACAGAGCAAATCAGTGTGGTTCCTAACAAATGGTACGCTTTCTCGACTTGGGCATGTACGCTGGCGGGTGTCGCCGGCCAGATGGCCTTGCTTCAGTTCAGCATCAACGGCACACAGATTGGCGACGTGTTTTCGGCACCGGCTCAGACGATGGTTTGGGAGCAATTCTATGAGCTTTGGTACAGCGGCACCGCCACCACGGCCACTATCACTATCTTGAACCAGAATACCAATGGCGACGGCAATGACTTCGGTCTGGACGATATCTCTTTCCGTGAACTTGTACTTGTAGGCAGTCCAACTTGCACGGTCTATGTTGGAAGCATGAGCGCCTCAGCCACAGCCGATGATACCGAACTCTGCGAAGGTGAGTCAACCACGCTGCACGCCCTGCCGACTGGCGGTTCGGGTAACTACTCCTATAGCTGGACACCTGCCAATAGCTTGAACAACGCCTCTATTCAGCATCCGGTGGCAACTCCACCAGTGGGTACTACGACCTATACCTGCCATGTCACCGACAACAGTTGGGGCAGTTCGCAGGACGTGAGCGTCACCATCGTGGTGCATCCCAACGAAGTGGCGCATGAGTACGATACCATTTGCGAAGGAGACACTTACGATTTCTATGGCCAGATGGTCAGCGCCCCGTCCCTTTACGAACATCACACCCAAACCCAATATGGTTGCGACAAGACCATTTATCTGCATCTGAGCAATTGGCCGGTTTATGACGAAACCACCATCAACGAATACATCTGCAACGGCGAGAGTTATACGTTTTACGGCATTTCATACGACCATTCCTGCCAAGAGTCTTATACTGACCATAGCATTCATGGCTGCGATAGCATTGTGAGGCTCAACCTGACGGTGTATCCGCCCAACGATACCACAGTTATTGATCCTAGTATCTGTGTCGGAGATTTTTACAATTTCCATGGGACATTGTATAATCAGGATGGCCAGATTGCCTACTTCGACACCATTGACAATCACGGCTGCCTGAAAGTGGAAAAGCTCATGCTCACCGTTGACCAATACCAGATGCCTCCTATACTCAACCAATATGAGTGTTATGCTAACGGAACGACTCCGAGTTGGTATTGGGACAAGACGGGCATTACCTATCATGAGGACACATACGACGAGATTATCCTTGACGACCCCAACGGAGGCTGTCCCATCAAGCATCGTCTGGATTTGAAATTCCATGAAGAATTCTACAATGAGCAAACGAAAGTGGCCTGCGTCGAGTATTACTGGCCTATTTCGGGAGAGACCTACACCGAGAGCCAAGATGGAATTACGAAGACTTTCCATTACAGTTTTGGCAATGTGGAATGCGACAGCACATATGTCCTCAATCTGACCATCGCCGATTTCGAGACTAACGAGTTCACTGTTCCAGAAGATGAAAGTTGTGATAGTTATTATTGGGGGAATCAAGGTCTTGAGTATACCACCACTGATGCTTATGACCCCGAGGACCATATTTACACTATATCGGGCAAGTACCATAGGACATACAAAAACCAGATGGGTTGCGACAGCCTGGTGACCATGAATGTGGATTTTGATTACACGCCTTCGCCCACCGAAATCTATCCAATGGATTCGGCAAATACCGCTCCCCATTGGGTAATCACGGCTACGGAGTTCCAAATCAATGCCTACGATTTCCATGTTTGGGACACCAACCCACTTTGTCAATGGGACACCGTCACTTGGAGCTTTGAGGAGCCGTTGGAATGGGTGCTTGAGCCTTTTGGCGAGAAAGCCAAATGCTGCAAAGTGTATGTGCTGGGCCATGTTGACGACACGGTTTGGCTGAATGCTCACGTATTCAACCGTTGTGCTCCAGACGACGGTGTTGTGCAGCGATACTGGTTTGTTTGTTCTTTCTATGGATTAGAAGAGGGCGGCCCTTCGACAGGCTTAGGGACCGCCAACTTTGAGGTTGTTCCGAATCCCAATAACGGGCAGATGACGCTCCATTTTGAGAATCTCACAGGCAAGATTGAGGTCAAGGTGTATGACATGACGGGTAACCTGATTGATGATTTTCAAACTTATAATGATTTGGTTTCTAATAAGATACAATATAATATGAAAGGCAATTCCAATGGCGTCTATCTCTTTGTCGCCACTGGGAGGGAAGGCATTGTGACCAAAAAAGTGATTGTGAACGAAATACGATGAAAAAAGCGCTGTTGGTCATATTATGGTTGGGAATGACGTTGGGCTGCATGGCGCAGACCGACACGGAGTTCTGGTTTGCTGCTCCTGACCTTGAGGCGAGCCACGCCCAACAACCCATACGTTTTTGTGTGGTCTCATACGAGACAGCCACCACGGTGGTGTTTGAACAACCTGCCAATGCTTTCTATAGCCCACAGACTTTTCATCTTGAAGCCAATGACTGTTACGTTTATGATGTGTCGAACATCATCAACATGGTGGAGACACAACCCTACAGCACCGTACTTGACTACGGCTTCTATATCCATTCCGATGCGCCCGTCTCGATTTATTACGAGTCGGACAACAACAACAGCGAGATTTATTCCCTGAAGGGCAAAAATGCATTGGGTACCAGTTTTGTGGTTCCTATGCAATATACTTTTGAAAACTACTATTCCAGTACCTGTAGCCGAATTGAAGTAGTGGCTTCTGAGGATGACACGGAAGTCATCTTTTATCCTTCGGTTGCCATAAAAGGAGGGGGGCTTCCTGGAATGCCCGTTACGGTCAATCTCAACCGAGGCCAGTCGTATGCCATCGAAGCTGCAAGCAAGACGGGGACGTCGCATCTGCGCAACACCCGTATCACCTCTACCAAGCCCATCGCTGTTAACACTTCGGACGATTCGGTGAACTTGAATGGCCACTATGACCTTGTTGGCGACCAGATCGTCCCTATCGACCTCTTGGGCACCGACTACATCGCCATTTGGAACAACCATCCCGACGAGTATCTCTACTTTTTCCCGACGGAAAACAATACCCATATCTACTTGAACGGTGGTTCGGTTCCCGTTGCCACTCTTGATGTTGGTCAGGAATACACATGCCAGATCAACACATCTGTGGTATACATCCATGCCGACCAACCCATCTCGGTGTTCCAATTGTCATCGAGTTCGCAGAATGAATTTGGAGGCACGGTGTTGCCCCAAATCAGCTGTACAGGTTCACGAAAGACGGTCTATAAACGTCAAAGCACCTCCAATTTGGTGGTCACATTGATTGTCAGGACAGACTACACTGATGGATTTGTCCTCAATGACAACGCAACCTACATTTCTGCCTCTGACTTTACGCCTGTGCCAGCCAATCCCGACTATTCATATTGCAAGAAAAACGTCAGCAATTATGTTCCAACCAACGGCTTGATGTCGCTTGAGAACACCTATCCCGACGGCTATTTCCATTTGGGTATCTTGACGGGCAATGAGGGAGACACTTGGAATTATGGTTATTTCTCCGACTATCAGCCTTATGCTTTCGCGGAGTTTCAAATGGACGACACCTATTGCTCCGGTCAAGACATTGCATTCGTTTATTCGAGTGAAAACGTGTCTAACTTGGTCTTGGTGCTGCCTAACGGGAACGAGGTGCAGTTACCTTATATGTTGACCAACGCTCAGTCAGAGCAATCAGGTCAATACGCGCTTCGCGGAGAGGACTGCAATGGTGTGCGCATATTGGATGAGATAGACATTACCATAAACGACCCTGTCGAGACAACGGTTAATCTTGAAGGTTGCAACAGTGTCGTATGGCATGGAAACACTTTTACCCATTCTGTCGATAGTGTTTGGATGACGCCTGGACCCAATCCTGATGACTGTGACAGCGTTTTCATGCTTCACCTGACCGTTTATCCACCCAACGACACTTTGGTTATCGACCCCAGCATCTGTGTCGGAGATACCTACAATTTTCACGGGACGCTGTATGATCAGGATGGTCAGATAGCCTATTTCGACACGATTGACATCCATGGCTGCCTGAAAGTGGAGAAGCTTATCCTTTCTGTCGATGAGTTCCAAATGCCCCCCGTACTCAACCAGTATGAGTGTTACGCATACGGGACAACTCCCAGTTGGACATGGGACAAGACCGGCATCACCTATCACGAAGACACGTACGACGAGATTGTCCTTGACGACCCCAATGGAGGCTGTCCCATCAAGCATAGGCTGAACCTCAGGTTCCATGAGGAGTATTATCATGAGGAATCGAAAGAGACTTGCGGCTCCTATTATTGGCCTATTACAGGGCAGACCTATTATGAAAGCCAAGACCCAATCGTAAAGACCTTCCACTATGGTTTTGGCGACAAGGAGTGCGACAGCACGTATGTGCTCCATCTGGTCATCAATTCATACGAAACGAGCGAGTTTATAGTGCCTGAAGAAGAGAGCTGTGACGGCTATTTGTGGGACCCGCAAGGGAAAGCCTACACCACAGAAGACCTTTATGATCCTGTAGACTATTATTTTACCCAATCGGGTTCATACCATAGGACTTACACTAATATGATGGGCTGTGACAGCGTGGTAACCATGCATGTGCATCTCGATTATTCGCCGACACCTACCGACATCTATCCCATGGATACGGCAAATCCAGCACCCCATTGGGTCATCACAGCCTCAGAGTTCGAAATCAACGCTTACGAGTTTCATATTTGGGACCAGAATCCTGACGCTAGTTGGGATACCGTAATGTGGAGCTTCGAGGAGCCTCTTCTATGGATACTTGAGCCTTTTGGAGGTAAAGGCAATAGTTGCAAGGTGTATGTGCTGAATCATGTTGACGACACGGTTTGGCTGAGAGCCCATGTCTTCAACCGTTGCGTCCCCAATAACGGCGTTGAGAAAAAGTATTGGCTTCTCTGTTCTTTCTATGGCTTGGATGAAGGCTCTTCGATGGGCTCAGGGACCTCTGATTTTGAAGTTGTCCCTAATCCCAACAATGGACAGATGACCATTCAGTTTGAAAACCTCACGGGTAAAGTCGATGTCAAGGTGTATGATATTAGGGGTGTTATGCTTGATAACATTCAGGTTTATAACGAAATGGAGATTAATACGATACAATACAATTTAAAAGGTAAAAGTGGCGTTTATTTCTTCGTGGTCACTGGAAAAGAAGGTGTGGTGACCAAAAAAGTAATCGTCAGATAAATCTTTGAATTATGAAGAACAAAGTAAACATATTAGTTTTTGGGTTACTCATGGCAGGCGGTTTGGCCATGAGCTCCTGCACAAAAAACAATGACAACACCATTGTCCTCATTGGCACGGAATACTATATCGACGACATTCTTTCGGTGATTCCTGACACATTGCAGACGCGGTTTTTTGCCGAGTTTGGCAGTATCGCCGAAGGGCCTGTGCCGCCTAAGATTGAAGGTAGTTATGTGATGAGCCCTAAGCAACGGGTGAATTCCAATGTGACAGGATGGCCGCTGCAAACCATTGAGCCTAATATGTACCTGCGATTTGACAAGCAACACAACGGCATCGTTGAGATGGACTTGAATGAGGCAACCGAAACGATGACCGACACGGTGTTTGTTTGTGGCAATGATAATGCCTTCACAGTATATTTTATTGAGAACAAGGCATACGAGATTGAAATCAACAACCAGACCTATCATGCTCGGATGAAACGAGGTATAGTCATGAAAGGAAAGGTGGTTGCCGACGGACTCTCAGATTTCCGTTATGCCACTGTCATCATGGAGACCGAGGACGATTCCAATGGCCTCATTGCCCAATACGACAAAGGATCCTATTTCATTTACAAGGATGGTGATGGAATAGCAAAACATGAAGATTGGTAAAAATGTAAAGAGATGAAGAAGTATTTGATAATCATATTGGTAAGTCTGGGCTTCTGCGCAATTTCAAATGCGCAAATGAGTAATAACCAGTCGACAAAAGAAGCAGTCTCCATTGGTCTCAAAGGTGGTGTGAACATGCCGAGAATGTTCTATTTCAATAACAAGGCTTTGAACCAGCTTCCTCAGGCATATCTCTTTACTCCGATGGGTGGCTTGTTTGTCGACATTCCCTTGGGTAGCGTGTTCGCCTTGTCGCCTGAGGTGGTGTATCTGAAACGCGGCACCGACATCAGCTACGAACACCGTTCCGGTGTCAAAGTACATTATTCAATGTCTGTACATTATGTGGATTTTCGTCTGCCTTTGGAGTTGCGTTTGCCTATCAAACCTTATTTCCAGCCTTATCTCATGGTTGGCGCCGAAGGCGGTATGCGCTTGGGTGGACAGATCCATATTGACCGTACGGCACCCGTCGAATTGGACAAGACCATCGATGTGGGTGACGCCAATATGAACTTGATTCATGCTGGAGCGTTTGCCGGCGTGGGCATCCGCAGTAAGATCGGCTTGGGAAATAGGCATCTTCTGCTCAAACTCAGTGCTTCAGTCCATCAAGGGCTGCTCGACAGTTATGCTGTGGGTGAGAAAAACGAGACGATTCCAGCCGTCAATGTCAATGCATATCAAACTACGGGCTGGCGTCTGCCTCAAGGTTTGGAAGTCTGCCTGGGCATCGGTATTCCTTTGGAAAAGCAGCTTGAAGATGCTTGTGCCACTTTCGCCAAAGACCGGTATCGCCGTCGCGGCGTCCGTGGCCGTTTGTTCGGCTATTAATGGGTAGTATTACTCCAAATAAGTGTATCCGTACAACCCTGAGCGGTAGTTGGACAGGAATTCCTTGCCCTCCTCAACGGATATCTTGCCTTCCTTGACGCATTTGGTGACCCAGGTCTCTACTGTGCGGACAAGTTTCTTCGGACTGTACTGCACATATTCCAGCACATCGGCGACAGTTTCGCCGTCGATGACTTGATCGATGTAGTAGCCCTTTTCATCCACCGAGACATGCACGGCGTTGGTGTCACCAAACAGGTTGTGGAGGTCACCGAGGATTTCCTGATAGGCACCTACGAGAAACACACCGATATAATAATGCTCCTTGTCAGTGAACGAATGCAGCGGGATGGTGTGCTGCGTCGACTTGGCGACGAAGTTGGTGATTTTGCCGTCACTGTCGCAGGTGATGTCCTGCAAGGTGGCCAAATGCGTTGGGTTTTCGTCAAGTCTCTGAATTGGGATGATGGGGAAGAGCTGGTCGATGGCCCAGAGGTCAGGCAGGGACTGGAATAGCGAGAAGTTGCAGAAGTACTTGTCGGCCAAGAGCTTCGGCAAAGAGGTGAAGTCCTCAGGCACGCGCTTCAGGCTATTGGCGATGTGGTTCACCTCGCGGGCGATGCTCCAGAACAGGCGTTCGATCTTAGCGCGCGACTTGAGGTCAAGCAGGCCGAGGCTAAACAGGTTGAGGGCTTCCTCACGGATTTCCTGGGCATCGTGCCAAATCTCCAAGGAAGAGCTCTTGGTGAGTTCGTCCCACGAATCGTAGAGTTCCTTGATGAGCTCATGGTCGTTCTCTTCAGGTTCCTCGTTGTCGTCCCATTCGGGCAGAGAAGTCTTCTCCAATACTTCAAAGATAAGCACGGAGTGATGGGCCGTGAGGGCTCGACCCGACTCACAGATGACATTAGGGTGGGGGAGGTCATTCTTGTCGCAGGCGTCCACGATGGTATAGATGGCATTGTTGGCATACTCCTGGATGCTGTAGTTGACCGAGCTGGCGCTGCTGGAGCTGGTGCCGTCGTAGTCGACGCCGAGGCCGCCACCCATGTCGACGTATTCGATATGATAGCCCATCTTGTAGAGCTGCACATAAAACTGTGCCGCCTCACGCAAGGCCACATTGATTTTCTTGATTTTGCTGACCTGGCTGCCGATGTGATAATGCACCAGCTTCAGGCAATCTTTCATATCGTGTTCTTCAAGGAAGTCGAGGGCTTCCAAAAGTTCCGAAGAGGTGAGACCGAACTTGCTGCCATCGCCACCCGATTCCTCCCATTTGCCAGAGCCGGAGCTGGCCAACTTGATGCGCACACCTAAATTTGGTGTGACCTTCAGACGGCGGGCAATCTTGGCAGTGGTTTTCAGCTCGTTGAGCTTCTCGATGACGATGATGATCTTACGGCCCATCTTTTGGGCAAGCAAAGCCAGTTCAATGAACTCCTCGTCCTTGTATCCGTTGCAGACGATGAGTGAGTCGGAGTCGGTGCCAAGGGCGATGATGGCATGGAGCTCAGGCTTGGAGCCGGCTTCCAGACCGATGTTGCACTTCTTGCCGTGGCTGACGATTTCTTCGACCACAGGGCGCATCTGGTTCACCTTGATGGGCATCACCACGAAGTTCTGGCCGTGGAATTCATATTCCTTTGCGGCCTCCTTGAAGCAGGAGTCGATCTTGTTGATGCGGTCGTCGAGAATGTCGGGGAAACGGATCAGCATGGGAGCCGAGACGTCTCTCAGCGACAGCTCGTCAACCAGTTCAGGCAGGTCGACCGAGGCACAGCCTTCTTTGGGTGTCACGACCATGTGGCCTTTTTCGTTGATGGAAAAGTAATTGCCGCCCCAGCCTTTCACGTTGTAAAGGTCCTCGGAGTCTTCAATGCGCCATTTTCTCATTTGAAGTTGGTTTTGATTTGGGCTGCAAAACTATTAAAAATAATGTTATTTGCAGCTATATTTGCGAATAATGTCTATATTTGCAGAAAATTCATCAATATGAGTCCTGTCTTTGGTAGAGAAAGCGG
>JAGCCO010000080.1 GCA_017651645.1 Bacteroidales bacterium | reverse complement strand
TATCCGTATGTTCGATCACGGGTTCATGAACCAGGCCTTCGCCTTTGGCGTTGAAGACCCCAGAGGAACCTATGACGATCAGATTATCTACCGTAGCAGCCTCCAGAACTTCCTCATCGACACCGGTGAGGAAGTGATCCTGGTGGACACCGGCTTCAAGAACGGCTATCCGCCGCCAGCCAAGAAATATGGCGCGCCGCTGTATATGGGCGAGAAGGTGGCCGATTATATGGAATCTTTCGCCGCCCTTGGCTATCAGCCGGAGCAGGTTACGAAGATTCTCCTTACCCACAAGCATCCCGACCACAGTGCGGCTTTGGAATATTTCCCGAATGCCAAGGTCTATGTGTCCCCGCAGGATGCCGATGCGCTGAAACTCACTGGTGAGAACATTGTCCGTGTCACCTACAAGGACGGCCCGTACAAGAACTTCCCGGCCTGTGAGAAGATTGCCGATGGTGTCTATCTCATTGAAGCCAAAGGCCATACCTACGGCAACAGCATCATCATCGCTGAAGACGGAGGCCTGTACTACATGTTCCACGGCGACGTCACCTACACGGATGCTGCTCTGAAGGCAAACAAACTGTCCATCGTCTTTGAGGACGTCAAAGCCGCCCGTATTACGCTGGAACGTGTAAGGGAATTCATAAAAGACAATCCCACCGTCTATCTCTCCACCCACTGCCCCGAAGGCTATGAGAATCTGGAGATGAAGCGGGTGATGAAACTGTAAAACTTATACGGATTTACTCGCCGGCTTTTGAATATTGTTCATCTGTGACAGGCTCCAGCCACTCGTTAGACTGTTCGCCGCCAGTTGCGACATGGGTGGTGAGATGTTGGAACCATGAGTCTTTCTGTGCGCCGTGCCAGTGTTTAACCTTGTCGGGGATGTCGATAATCATGCCCGGAGCGAGTGCAATGGCGGGCTTGCCCCACTCCTGATACCAGCCGCGTCCAGAGACGCAGATGAGAATCTGATGCGCTCCGTGATGGATGTGCCAGTTGTTGCGACTGCCGGACTCGAAGGTGACGTTAGCGTAATTGGCAACGGTTGCCGCACCCGTTGCGAGGTTGGCAGGCTGAATGGGCGCCAAGTGGCTGTTTCCAATAAAAAACCGGGCATAGGCATCATTGGGATTGCCTTTCGGCCACGGCCCCGCATTCTCATCCGCAGCTGAGTCCACCTGACTGTAGCCGTTGACAGAAAGCCATCGGCAGAGTTCGTCCACCTGCTCCTTCGTGTTCCCCATATTCACGGCACCTGTTTTATGGGCCGCCAACTGCGGCTCCACGCCCTTCAGGCTGCTAAGGGCGGCCACGGTGACGAGTTCGCGGTCATCGGGAGTGAGTTGGTCGCCGGAGAAGATGTCGCCGAAGAGGTGCGACTTCAAGTAGTAATCGTCCTGAGGACAGAAATCGTAGTTGAAGGGCTTTCCCGAGAGCCGTGTCTGCACCTCGGTTCCTTGCTGCAGTGCCAGTTCGGCATTGTCCCAAACGACAGGGCGGATCCAAGGATTGCCCTCGTTGTCATTGATACCCTGTGCTTTTCGGTCGGAGAGCACCTTCTGCAGTGTTCCGAGCGCATTCAGCGAGCGGGGAAATCCCGTATAGGCATAGAGTTGTGAGAATGCCTCTTTAAGCTCATTGATGGTTACGCCACCATCCAATGCGCAGCGTATGGCCGGGTCGAGACGCTCCAAATCCCCTTGCGCCTCCAGCGAGGCACAAGCGCAGAGTAATAACTGACGCTCAGTAAGCGTCTGTGCCATCCTTATTTCCCCCATGTCATGAACAGTTCGACAGTCGCCGGGTCGGCATGGTGGAAGAAAAGACTTTTGCCAGTGTCCAGATTGGAGATTTGGACCATATCATCCTCGCTGAGCGCGAAATCAAAGATGTCGAAGTTCTGCTCCATTCGCTCCACATGGGTGGATTTTGGGATGATGACCGTTCCCTGTTGGAGCAGGTAGCGAAGCGCCACCTGCGCTACGGTCTTTCCGTACTTGTCACCGATGGCCTTCAGCGTCTCATTGGAGAAGAAACGGTTCCTGCCTTCGGCAAAGGGGCCCCAGGACATAGGTTGACAGTGATACTTGCGCATATATGCACGGGCCTCCGTCTGCTGGAAGAACACATGGTTTTCCACCTGGTTCACAGCAGGTTTCACTTCCACATGCTCCTGAAGGTCAATCAGCCGGTCCGGATAGAAATTGCTCACGCCTATGGCGCGGACCTTACCCTCGCGGTAGGCTTCTTCCATAGCGCGGTAAGTGCCATAGTAATCGCCAAATGGCTGATGAATCAGGAGAAGGTCAATGTACTTTGTCTGAAGTTTCCTGAGACTCTCCTCTATGCTGGCCTTGGCCTTTTCATAGCCGGCATTGGAAATCCAGACCTTGGTCACCAGGAAGAACTCGCTGCGGGCGATGCCGGATTTGGCGATGGCGTTGCCTACGCCCTCTTCGTTGTGATAAGCCTGGGCCGTGTCAATGAGACGATAGCCTACGCGGATGGCGTCGGCGACGCAGCGCTCGCACTCCGCCGGATCCACCTGATAAACCCCATAGCCCAGCATGGGCATTTTCACCCCGTTGTTCAGTGTTACGTATTCCATATCAAAGCGTTTGTTTTGTTGCTGATGCAAAGGTCGGGAGTTTTTCTTTTTTGATTATTGCACATTTTTCGCCATTGTTTTCACATTTTGCACCTTTCTCGTTATCTTTACGCCATGGATTTCTATTTCTCCGAGAATATAGAAGATATCGGCCTTCCGGAACTTCGTAACTGCTGCCTGCATCTCATCTGCACCGCAGGCGAAGGATCCCTGGTGTATTACGACCGCTGCTTCCACTTCAAAGCGAATGACCTTCTGGTCCTGCCTTATCCGGAAGCAGTGAGCAATTTGGCGCTTGTGCCAGGCACTGTTGGAGAATTCTTTGCTGCCGATTACAAGTTTCTCCAGAACCAGCTCCCGGCAAACAATTACAGCATCGGAGGAAGCATCAGCCTGTATGGGAACCCGGTGATTTCTCTCAGAAATGCGCAAGCCACAGTATTCCTGGCCGATATCCATCGGCTTAGGGACAGGAAGGAGGAATCGGAGCACCGTTTCTACCGTGAGTTGATGGGCAGTCTCTGTCTTACAATGATGTACGACATCTTCTCCTTTCACAGCGAGCGTGATGGCGGAGCTGCTTCGACGGAACGGGCCGGCTTTATTGTAAACGAACTCATGCGGCTTCTTGCCGAAGGAAACTCCCGGACGGAGCGAACGGTCGGCTGGTATGCCAGGCAGTTGAGTGTGTCGGAAAAATACCTGTCCTCTACGGTAAAAAGGCTCACCGGGCATTCCGTTATGTCTTTTATCGACAGACATACGGTACCCATCCTCAAGGAATACCTGGACAATCCACGATACTCGCTCACTCAGATAGCCGACCGGATGGATTTCACCTCCCTGTCCTATTTTAGCCGATACTGCAAAAAACATCTGGGTACTACGCCCACAGCGTACCGTTCCAGTTTGCAGCCATCCGGATAAAGCCAGAATTGTCCATAAAAAGATGGAGGGGGGCGACTTATC
>JAGCCO010000079.1 GCA_017651645.1 Bacteroidales bacterium | reverse complement strand
GTTTTCTCGATTACTCTGTCCATATTGCTTCTCCTCTATAATATCTTACCAATTGTTCCTTCACTATCGCCATCAGTTGGCACTGCAGCAGCGTTGCCTTTGAGTTCAGCAATTGTGCTGAAGTGGTACGCAAGTCGATAGCCGTGCTCAGCCCTTCTTCAAATTGGCGACGTGTCAGTTGATAGGCGATGCTGTCGGCTTCTACTTTCTCCACCATCTGCACTGTCTGTTTCAGATAGCCTTGCCAGTCCTGCCAGGCCTCACGGCTGAGTTTCTCCAGCTCCAGCTGTTTCTGCTTGTATGTCTCCAGGGCAATACGATAGTTGTTCTTGGCCTTCCGTATGCTCGTAATGGTCTGCAGGCGATTGAACAGGGGAATACTCAATGTGGCACCCACATATTCACCCATATTGTTATTGAACTGATTGCTGAATGACTCTCCAACATCGGAATGAAGCGTATGATAGTAAGTGGTGTTCAGACCCGCACTCAACGAGAGAGATGGATAAAAGGCTGCGCGGGCCTGATGCCACTCATGTTTGCTGGCTTGCACTTGATATTGGGCAGCCTGTAGTTCCGGATTCAATTCTTGTACGAGTCCCAGTCCGTACGTTGCGGACTCTGAGTTCGTACCTGACGGACTTAGAGTTCGCACGTTACGGACTGACAGCAACAACGTATCCTGCATGGGGAAAGCCATCGTCTTCTTCAGTTCCAGCATGGCCGATGCATAGAGATTCTGCTGGCGGGTCAGCTCATAGTCGGCTTCTGCTTTCTGTGATTCTACCTGAGCCACATCAGCAGCACTCTTGCGTCCCACCTCTTCCAACAGGCGTATCTGTTTCAGTAGTAGTTCTGTTTCCTGCACTTTCTCGTCAGCCATCTTGACCAAACCTTCGTAATAGGCAACATTGGTGTAAGCTTGCAGGACATTCAATGCGGTCTGATCCTGCTTCTGGCGCAAGCTGGCTCGCCCCATCAATGTACTGGCCCCGGCGGCTTTCAAAGCATGAATGCGGCTGAAGCCATCGAAGACAGGTAGTGAGGCATATAACGAGTAGCCATTATAGAAGGTGCTCACATCGGTATAGCCGTTTGTCTCAGGGTCGATGGCACGTCCGAAGTTGTACTGGGCACCGATGCTGGCATCCACAGAAGGCAGGAATCGTCCGATGGCTCCAGTCTTGCTGGCCTTGTAGTTGTCAAGTTCCAGCTCTGCACGCTTCACTTCGTGGTTATGCTCCACAGCGTACTGCATACACTGCTGCATGGACCACTCGCCCTGAGCCAGTGACTGTCCGGCTGTAGACACAAGGAGGATTATCAATGCTTGTTTCATACTCAATTCTTGTTTTCGCTGATGCAAAGTTAGATGTTTATTTCATACTCTGCAAGCATTTTAGGTTGCCTGGATGCAGATCGTCTAATTTTTATACACCCCTTTGTATGATTTTTAGACGGAAAGTAGTAACTTTGCACCCATGAACAAGTACGGAACCATACTTATCGTAGATGACAATGCTTCAATTCTGACAGCGATGCACTATCTGCTGGATGATACTTTCGAGCGTGTACTGACCACTACCCAGCCCGAAGAAATCCTGAAGCTGATGGCTCAGCAGCCCGTCGATTTAGTTCTGCTCGACATGAACTTCACGCTTGGTGTTAATAGTGGCAACGAAGGCCTGTTCTGGCTTCGAACCATCCGTAAGCAGCATCCGCAGACGCCAGTCGTATTGCTGACTGCATACGCCGATGTCAATCTGGCTGTAAAGGGATTGAAGAACGGAGCAGCCGACTTC
>JAGCCO010000252.1 GCA_017651645.1 Bacteroidales bacterium | reverse complement strand
GCCAGCACTCTGCAAGTCTCGCAGCAAAGTTTCGTAGATGTCGCCAAACAGGTGGCGGTCTTCGGATACGTTGAAATCGATTTCGTTCAACTTGTTCACCACCTGACGGATGATGGTGCCGTTTTTCATGTAGTTGTTGATACCGTCGAAAATGTCGCGAATAAGGATAGCGCGCTTGTTGCCGGTAGAAACGTCTATCTTTTTCAGGCCAGGAATCAACTTGTTGTCAACGAATTCCTGCAAGGCATCGCCCGTCATGCCTTCGCTATCGGCGGCCCAGTTGCGCCACTGCAATTTTTCGGGAATTACCGACTTGTAGTCATCATCCAGGAGTTCCATTTCGGAATCCTTGTCGTCAATAATCTTGAGCGTTATCATCCAGCCAAGTTGTTCAATTCGCTGTGCATCGCCAGAAACGCCCTGGTCTTTGCGCATAATGTTTTGCAAGGCTTTGATAATACCACCAATGTCAGCCATTAGGCTACTCCTCTATAAATTTCAGTTTCCAGGTCGCGTATCGCCTGCTGATATTCAAGTTTACCGCCGAACAGTTTAATGATTTCTATCGGGGTGCCAAATTTAGAAAGCGGATCCACTTTCAAGACAGTAGTCTCTTCAATATTGTCGATTCCTTCGTCGGCATATTTATCCAACAAAGCTTCAAGCACCGCACGGGCCTTTTCGCCATATTTGGTAAAGAAATTCCTCTTGCGAACATTTTCGGCCCGTTCCTTACGAGTCAAGGCGGGTTGGTCATAAGCTATATGACAAATAAGGTCGAATATATCAAGATCTTGCTTAGTCTCTTCTTGCAAATTCACGGCAATGATTCCCTGTTTTTCAAGTTCCTCAACTACCGCCTTTTTCTTTTCGGCACTGTTCCATTCTTGCAAGAAGGTTTGCAAATCGCGATACTTGCCCAAGATGCCTTGACGGGTGTATTCGCGAAGCGTAGTCGTGATAAGCTTTCCCGAAGGGTCAAGGTATTGCATGCGTTCGTTCAGGATAGACACCGAAACGCCCGCCACATAGACTTTATCCTTTTTCTCATGGACTTCGGGTGTAATCGCCGGAGTGGGCTGCGTCGGATATGCGGGCTGTTCCGGGAACGTAACCGGATTACCGGTGACGGGGTCAATTTCATTTTCGGAATTATCGTCCGATGCGTCGGAGGTTTCCGTCGGAAGGTTTTCGCCGGGCTTGACTTCCTTGATGCGGATGGCCTCGCCGTCAAATGCCGGGTCAGAAAACAAGTTCGTCACATTACGGAAATCCATAATCGTGAAGAAAAGCTTGTCGTATTCTTCATACACTCGTGTTCCGCGACCGATAATCTGCTTGAACTCGGTCATCGAGCCAATATTGGATTCCAAGACTATGAGTTTGCAAGTTTTTGTATCAGAACCAGTACTCAATAGTTTTGACGTAACCGCAATAACGGGGTAAGGCTTTTCCGGATTCTTGAAATCATCAACTTTCAGTCTGCCTTCTTTGTCATCGCTGGTGATTCGCATTATGTACTCGTCAGACTTTTCGTGCCATTCTGGAGGAGCGGCTTTCCAAAGCTCGTCACGCATGCGACTAGCATGTTCCTGATCGATGCAGAAGACAATGGTCTTTGCCATCGGGTCGTTCTGCTTCAGGAATTCTACGATTCTACGGGCGACAATCGGAGTGCGGTCTTCCAGCACCAAATTGCGGTCAAAATCCTTCGTGTTATAAACTCGGTCTTCGACGACGTTTCCACTTTTGTCGAGTTTACCTTTTTCGGGGCGCCAACCTTCTAGGTCCACATCAATGCCTACACGCAAAACTTTGTAGGGAGCGAGGAATCCATCATCAATTCCCTGCTTCAAAGAGTATGTATAAATCGGGTCGCCGAAATATTCCGAAGACGATATGTCTTTTGTTTCTTTCGGTGTGGCGGTCAAACCAATGTG
>JAGCCO010000251.1 GCA_017651645.1 Bacteroidales bacterium | reverse complement strand
TTCTCAGAGATAGACTATCATTGCCCGCTCCTTGCGTCTCGTCACCCTGTCGCATATCCAACGGCGGAACTCGGAGGCAAGCCCGGTGTGGACGTGGTAGGAGATGGCGATGATGCACTCAAGGTTGTAAAGTTCGTCTTTGTAGCCGCTTTCCAAGAGGTCGTACTTGCTGATTAAATCAAGATTGACGGCCAGTTGCCTACGCATTCGGTTAATAATGCCGCGCACCTTCATGATGGTGACGCCGAGCAGACTGGCTATCTCGCCCGCAGTCATCCAGACGTCGTAGCCCGTCGGTTCAAATCTTTCGTGCTCAAACACGATGAGGTCTCTCTTTATCATAGCCTTGCCCTCCCACCTTATTTATATTACCATGCCAATATTTGGCGAGAACTGCTTGATCTTTGCCAGTTTCGTGGCCAGCGTATCAATCTCGCAGCCCAACTTCTCTTGCGTAATCTTCGCATATACCTGAGTGCTCTCGATGCACTTGTGGCCCAATACGGAGCCGACGACCTCCAAAGGCATTCCGTTCGACAGGCAGACAACCGTTGCCATCGTGTGGCGGGCCATGTGCCAGGTCAAGTTCTTGGTAATTCCGCACAACTTGGCAACAAAACGGATTCTCTTACAACAGGATTTGTGGTTAGGCACATCGAAGACATGCCCGTCCGTGCAAAGCCCCTTGTACTTTTTGAGGATTGCCAGCGGGATAGGCAGCAGTTTCACGTTCTCGGCCACACCTGTCTTCTGGCGGTGAGTGTGAATCCACCAACTACCATCAGCGGGATTCTTCACGATGTTCTCGTTCTTCAGGTTCTTCAAGTCGGCATGAGCCAAGCCTGTGAAGCAGCAGAAGATGAAGAGGTCGCGGATATAGGCACGTCGCGGTGTGAGCCTCGGATTGTTCATCAGTGCGTTCAACTCTTCCTTAGTCAGAAAGCCCTTCTCGGTTTCCTCCTTCTGGACGTGGTAGTCACTGAATGGATAACGCGATACCCAACCGTTCTCATGGGCACGGTGCATCAGCATCATAATGGCATTGTTGTAGAGGATGCAGGTGTTGTGCGAGATATTCCTCTCTGTTTTCAGATAGACTTCGAAATCCGAGACGAAAGAGGATTGGATTTCCTTCAACGCCATATCCGACACTCTATAGTGCTGGCGCAGGAACTCCCCGACATGCTTATAGACGGCCTGGTACTTGTGCAGCGAGGCTTTCGATCGCAGACCGCCATCGTACATCTTCTTGTACTCTTCGTTCCACTGGGCAAACATCGTCATCAACGTATGCTGTCGATACTCCAGACCAAGGAAGGCATTCTTCACCTTCTCAGCCGTCACGAAGTTGTCACGGTCAACAATTTCCTTGTAATACTTGTCGATGCGGGCCTTGATCTTATCCAACTCCATATTGACGTTGCGGGCCATGACGCTCTTGCCAGTGGCACGACCGCCTTTGGTTTCCCAGAGGTCAGGCTTGCAGTCCACTTTGCAACTGAACTGGCACTGTGTTCCGTCAACTGTGATACGACCCATTACGGGGTACGTTCCATCCTTCTTTAACTTCTCCCTCTTGAGGTAGAAAATGATACTGTAGGTACTCTTCATTTTTACACTAATTTTACGTTTAACTTTCAGTTTGCAAAATTAGTCAATGCCGAGCATCCGATTTCTACGCAAATCTATTCAAATTTCGGCAACTCGTACCAAAGTCGGTTCAATTTCTCAAACTCGTTGAATATCAACCGTTTCAGTGTCTGAAAGTAACCTATTCTCCTCGATTTTCACAATTTCAGAAACAAGTTACGAATTAGATACTTAAATCTTTCCTTCATACC
>JAGCCO010000046.1 GCA_017651645.1 Bacteroidales bacterium | reverse complement strand
AGCCGGATCCCGTCACTCCGTCCCAGGTGTAGGAATCCGCGCCGGAGGCGGTGATGGAGACGTTCTCGTCGCCCTGGCAGACGATGACGGGGTTCGGGGTGGCGTTGACGACGGGCTTGGCCTTGACGGTCAAATTCAACGTGTCCACATAAACACACCCGCTCACCGTATGACTGAACAAATATTGCCCGCTTTCCGTGATGACCGTGTCGCTGCCATCCGCACGGTGCCAGGTGTAACTCTCGCAGGCGCTTTCAGTTTGCGAACTTGACGGATAGAACGGCCAACTCCACCACACACAGTCCTCCTCCGGCACGTTCCGGTACAGCTGGATGGCCTTTTGGTTGGTGTAGGTGGTTGATTTGTAATAACTGAAACGCTGCCCGTTGGATGCATTGTTGAAGCGCAGATGTGCGCCGCCAACTCCAACAATATCAATATCGCCGTTGTTGTAGGTTATGGAGTTCTTTTTGTTGTTGCTGAAATAAGTTGTTTCATTCAGTCCGTTGGAGTCTTGTTCTTTCCCGATGTATTTCCCACTGACCGATCGGATAGAGTAGGTGTCGTTGTCCCGCGGGTTGACGGTAAAAGTGAACGACTGGAGATTGCTGCCGCTCATGTCGTTGCTTTGAATGGTGACGGGCTGATAATTATTCGCCGCGTCTAACGTGCTGCGTGATCCGTCAAAAATCTTGCTCCCCGCCGTGTAGGCAATCAGGTACTCCCCAGTCCAGTCACTCGTGTCTCTGGTGACCCTCGTGTATTTGGCTCCGCCTGTAGAAGTACATTTCATATATACTGCATACAACGTGGTGTCGGTGCTCGACAGGTAGTTCTCACCAGCGTAGTAGAGTGGGGTGGGCTCTGTCGTGACGTACGGGTCAACCGGTGCCGTGGACCAGCCTGCGAACAAATAGCCGGGGGCACAGGGCGTGGCAGTAGGCAGCGTTATGCCGTGCTGGCAGTCCATCTGCATGTTTGAAGTGGTACAGGTGCCCCCGCACGGATTAAAGGTGACTACCGGCTTGGGCTTCACTACCACATAAAAAGTGTCCACCGTTGGACAGCCTTCCGGCGGGGTGATGGTCACATAATAGGTGGTGGTGGAGGCTGGTGTTACAGTGATGCTCGAGACGTTGGCATTTGTGCTCCAGGCGTATTGGCATTCGGTGGTGCCGACCACGGCTATGGAGTCAAGGAAGAATCGCTGATGCTGTCCACTATTGCCGATTGTGATGGTGGAGTTGGCTGTGGCTGGAGTGCTGAAAGGATAGCTGTATAAGATGTAAGGGGCGCTCCAGGCCGTGACAGGTGTTTGCTGTTGCATGACGGTAGTGTTGTCCACCTTCAAGTAAAACTCTGGTTGATCGTTATTGTTATTCCACCCTCGCACCCACATTTTTATAGTATAGGGCATTGACAAATCAATCGGGGTTGATGTGATATATCCGCCCCCTCCGGAATGTACGTCTCCGAAGCGCAGGTGCCCGCCCGCGTTGAATACATGCTCGTTGTCGCAGGTGGGGAATGTTGGGAGGGTACATTGGTACTTGGTGCCCGAGCAGTTGGCATCGGTGTCGCTGCCCATAGTAATGTCACTGAAGCCTTCTTGGAACAACAAGGTCTCTGGTGCGGTGCAGTTGGCTGTCAGCACGATGCTCTCCCCCTCGCAGACCGTGTCGCGGTGTACATTCCCTTCGGGTGCCAGCACCGTCACCCTCAACAGCGTGTCGTACCAGCACCCCGCCACCGGGTCAAACACCCGCAAGGTGTCCTCGATCACCGTGTTCTGCGCGACCACCGGCGCGGTGAAGGTGAAGGTGGTGTCGCTGCCGTTGTAGGCAAAGTGGGCGTTGTCGAGCGCGCCGCCCGTGCCTGGCACCACCACCGCCGCACTGTCCACAGCCCCGCCGCCCGTCGTCAAAACGCTCTCGTCGAAGACAATCTCCCAGTCGAAAAGGTATCCGTTGTGGTTGTCGTTATAGATTCCATCTACTATTTCAATTCTCCATTCCCCACTGATGGAACACCCAATAAGAGCTGAAAAGTCTTCATCAGGGTGGTAAAAATTGGTCATTCCGATAGTGTCAGATGGATTAAAAATCAGACCGGTTAAGTTGTTTTGAGCGCCTTGCCTTCGATAGATAATGCCATCACCAACAGTAGAGTAAGAAAATGCCGTGTTATTTGACCAACAATAATTATAACCAGTACCAGGTGTGTTTCCCGAAGCTTCGGGATTGCAAGGATCATTCTTGTCACTCGAAGAAGCAGAATTACCAAATTTTTTTACGGGAACAAGTGGGACATAGGTACCCGTCCAACCGCACTCTTCTTGGGCAATAGATTGACAATATTGGTAGGGATTTTGTGTTTGTCCTAATTTAAGAATTGTTGCTTTATGGAGATTATTTGGGCAAATGAGTCTAATGTTCAACTCACCTGCATTTGAGTGCTCCAAATTCAACCTCACATACTTGATGTCATTCGCACTGGTAATAGTCCCGGTATAACCGTGGAAGGTGATAGGGGAGGAGTACACGCAACTGTTCTCTGGGCCACAAGGCACACCGTCTGGTATGAACATCGTCTCCGCCGAGTCCACATGCGGTTCGCTGCTTGTCAGCACAATGGTGTTGGTCGTGTCGTAGCCGATGGTGAAGGGCACTTGCGCGCCGGAACAGATTGTGTCTGGGAAGCCCCAGTGGGAGTATATGGGATGGCTGGTGGGTGTGCAGTCTTGATACGATTGTGCGCCAGCGGTGAATAACCGCAGGATGAACAGCGCCAAAATGACGATGCGAAATGCTGGAAAAAACCCTTTCTTTCTAATGCTATGCATTGTGTGTTAGATGCTTACAACTATTATCGGCGACACATCGCCTCTCGTAAGAGGAAAATTGCAAAGATATGCTTTTTATTTATTCACTTATTGTATAAAATATATTAAATATAACATGATATAAACCGCTGCATCCTGTTTCGCCCCCTCCCCCCCCTTGTCAGCCAGTCGGTTTCTTTCATGCTTTCTCTGGTCTCTCTTGCGAGAGATGCAATCCGCGCGGAAGTTTTCGCGAATCTCATCCCGGATTTCTTTGTCAGTGGTTGCGCCGTGTGTTGGTTCCATTGTTATATGCGTTTTAAAACCAGGCTGCAAAAATACAAATAATTCCTAATCATTCATTATATAATTAAGGAATAATTAAGACTGACAAACTAAGAAACGAAGGAAATAATAAACTAAGGAACTAAACCCTCTTAATTTCTTTACTTCTTAATTCCTTAACTTTCTCGCTCCCACTTTGTGCTCCGACCTTCACAGTTTCTTCAGCCTGCTCTCTTCGGGGCATTCAAGGGAGAAGATGTCGTTGTCGGAGGCGGTGATGGCGAGGAGTCCCTCCTGAAGGGCGTGCTGCTTGGCGTCGCGGTCGTAATTGATGGCGGCGACGGCGAGCAGGATGGTCTTGTCGGCGTATTCGGGGCATACCTCCTTGAAGAAGGCCATCTGGTCGGTGAAGTGGTCGATGTCGCGCCGTGTGCAGTTGGTCTTGACCTCGACAATGATGGCGATCTCGTCGTCGAGCAGTAGGAGGTCCACCTCCAGCTTGCGTCCGGAGGCTTTTTCATAACGCTTGAAATTCTTCCAGCATCGGTTGACGTTGTATCCTTTTTCTCGGAACAGTCTTATGGATGCGGGTTCCATGAGGCCTTCTATGATGTGCCCGGTGGTGGAGGAAAATTGGTTGGACAGTTCCTTGAACTTGCGGTCGGTCTCCTTCATCTGCCGGTCAGTCTCCTGCATCTGCCGACTGGTCTCTTTTACGATCTTGCTGGTCTCTTTTATTAGCTGGCCGGTTTCTTTGATTTGCTGATCGGTTTCCTTCATTCGGCGATCTGTCTCCTGCATCTGGAGGTTGGTCTGGTCGATGAACTTCTGGGTGTTGCGCATCATCTCGCGGAGCTCGTCCCAGGAAGGACTCTTGCTCTTTTTTCTCGCTTTTGAAGTGGTTGTGTTT
>JAGCCO010000078.1 GCA_017651645.1 Bacteroidales bacterium | reverse complement strand
GAGTACCTCCTGGCGCTTGAAACCCATGTAAAGGCTGTCGTTGATTGGATTTGCGAGGCTCCGGAAGAGTATAATGCTTATGTTGAGCGTTATCTCCCCTACGATAAACGAAGCGGTGATATTCCACGGAAATTACTTTACAGCATCGATCCGGAATGGCATGATGGCAAGGATGATGAAAGGCTCATCAAGGGACTGGAAGAAGTCAAAGCGGCCAAGCCCTCAGAGTTTGACTCGATTACACTTCGGACATATATCACTGTCTGGTCTGCTGCTTATCGTTTTCTTTCGCAAATCAGATATAATGAACGCGATAAAGGTTATGAACGTGAATTACTACACGATGCTCAAACGATGAGCGATATCGAGTTGTTTATGGAATATGACAGCAAAGGATGTGAAATTGAGGGTCTGGATTTGGATTGCCAAGAGGATTACAACAAATGGTATAAAGCAAACAGGGGGTTTCATTGCATGGATGTATCATATGCACGAATTCATTTAGCGCCTTGGAGAGAGAATGATTCAGAACCATACCGTTTCCACCTAAATTTCGGTGTCTATGGCTTCTATGACGAGGTTGCTGAGATTGCCATCGCGTTACATAAGCAGGGCACAACTCTTGAGGTAGATGAGATCGACTCTATCTTGAAGATTCTTTTACAGGAAGATATGGTGGGTTTCCGTCCTTATCCTGACAAGTATATGAACCGCGATGGCGTAACCAACCAGTATTGGCTTCCCTCTATTGGCGAAGTGACCAAGGAGGTATACTGGAAGATCATCAAAAACACGAAATGGCACAAACAAGATGAAGTATGGCCTTTATAAACAGAGAGATACTGACATTCAACTATCCGGAAGCGAAAGGCGTCGTAGTGTGTGGAGACATCCACGGGGCTTTTGAAGAGATGGTGTTCAAACTATGTGTCCAAAACGGGATGACCGACACGCTGCTGATCGTAGCCGGCGACTGCGGCTTTGGTTTTGAAAAGCCCGGATACTACGAGCAGGTTTTCAACAAAATATCCCGTCGGTTGACCAAGGCGAACAACTGGGTCGTAATGATCCGCGGAAACCATGATGATCCTGCCTATTTCCAGGAGCAGCGGATTCACCACGAGCGATTCCGTTCAATCCCGGATTATAGCATTGTCACAGCGTGCGGCCATACCATCCTCTGCATAGGCGGAGCCATAAGCATCGACCGAACCTATCGCCTTGCTGTCGATTCTCGGCCTCATTCCGACCAGACGGCTTGTTATTGGGCGGATGAGATGCCGTATTATGACGAAGAAGTGTTATCTGCAATCAATGCCCAATTCAAGGTAGATACTGTCGTAACACACACTTCCCCATCCTTCTGCGAATTGATAACGAAGGAGGGCTTGATGGGATGGGCAAAAAGGGACGTTACCTTGTTGGAAGACTGCGAGAAAGAACGCGCTATTCTTGATCGCATCTTTGATACTTTATTTGAGGCCGGCCAGCCACTCGCCCACTGGTTTTATGGTCACTTCCACCAGAGTTGGAATGCTTCCATCTATGGTGTTCTATTCTCAATGCTTGACATTATGGAGTTCAAGGAAGTATTACGGGAGTGACCCTCCCCT
>JAGCCO010000051.1 GCA_017651645.1 Bacteroidales bacterium | reverse complement strand
GCGTTTCCGAGCCCTACGCGGATTCCCGTCAAAATCGAAGGCAAAGCTCCCGGCAAGATGACTCTCCACACCAGACGCTTCTTGTCGACCTCGTAGACTCTTCCTAATTCCAGATAACGTTTGTCGATATTGTGGATGCCGTCCACCGTGTTCAACAGAATCGGGAAAAATGCTCCATAGAAGATAATGTAGAGCTTTGAACTTTCGCCGATCCCAAACCAGAGAATTGCAAGGGGAATCCATGCAATCGGGGGAATGGGTTTTAATATCTGAAGCACAAGTTCCATAAACCGTTCAAAGTATTTATTCAACCCGGTCAAAACACCCAGAATCAGGGCCGCTGCGGCAGCCGCCAGGAATCCTTCCAGGACTCTCAAGAAACTAGCGGAAATGTGTTTCCAGAGTATTCCGCTTTTTATTTTGTCCAAAGCGTCTGTCAGGATGATTTCCGGTGCAGGCATGTTATAGACCTTGACATCTCCGAAATGGCATACATATTCCCAAAAGAGTATGACCAAAATCGGAAACGCCAGGTATAACCCAATCCATCCAATCTTCTTGTGGAGCGATTTGCTTTTCATTCGCAGTAATGATTAGTTCAGGTAGCTTCTGTTGATGAATTCATCACCGCTGACAGGCTGCTTGATGATGCCTGCCTTGTAGGCGTAATCGGCGACCGTTGTAATTTCCTTGACGTCGTCATCCGAAAGTTCTACGCCAAAATTGAAGTTCCCGAAGATTTTCAGGATTTCCTCTTCGGTCACGTTGTATTTCGGAGCGAGCAATGCGGCGGCTTCCTTGGGATTGTTCTTGATGTATTCGGCGCCTCTCTTGGTGGCCTTGATGAAAGCCTTGATGAGTTCCGGATTCTTTTCGGCAAAATCCTTCACGGCGTAAAGCACCATGTTGCTCTTCTTGATGCCGGTGCCGTCAATCAGAACCTTGGCCGAACCGTTGTTGGTCAGCTTGGTGATAAACTGCTCCCAAATGACAATGGCGTCGACATCCTTGTTGACAAGGGCATTCGGGCTATCGGCGGCACCGAGGTTGACACTTTCGACATCGTCAAAGGTGAGCTTTGCCTGGTCCAGGACAAGAGCCAAAAGGTGCTGGGCGTAAGAGCCGAATGCGTAGGCAATCTTTTTACCCTTGAGGTCTGTAATCTTTTTAATGTCCGAATCTGCGCGGGTCAACACGGCAAGCGACCTTTCGCCGGTAGAAACGCCAGAAACCACCTGAATGTTCTGTCCCGAAGACCTTGCGATAATCGCCGGAAGGTCGGCCATGAATCCGACGTCGCCTTCACCAGCGGCAACCGCTTCGTTTACCAGCGGGCCGGACGCGAATTCTGTCCATGTATAGGAGGCTCCGATGGCCTTGAATTCCTCGTCAAAGTAGCCCAGCTTGTAGGCTGCATTGATGGGGGAATAAAGCGGGTACGCCTGTGCGGCAACCCTCAGCACCTTTTGTTCTTTTGCGGTTGCGGTCTTGTCGGCGGTCTTTTCATTTTCGCTACAAGCAGTCAAAGCGACTAATCCAAAACTTAAAGCAGCAATCAAACTGATGATATTCTTTTTCATGTTTTAACCTCTCTTTTTTGAAATTTTGAACGGCGCAAATTATAGAAAAGAGGATAGCATTTGTATAATTCTTTCTTCCTATCAAAACATATAGTATTTTTTTATAATTTTTAAAGAAAATGCCTATGTAGAGATTTATACCACCAAAATAAACCTACTCGCTTTCCAGTTGCCAGGTGAAGCCAGCCGCCTCGATGGTACGGAATGATTCTTCGAGACTCTGGCCGCCTTCGGTGAGGTAGCCCGACGCGAATATGGAATCGGCCACCTTGAAAAGCGTCTTTTCGTGCCCCTTGAAATACACTTCGCGGCCGGCGGCGCAGCGGATATCCGATTTCGGAAGCATGAGACGCGCAAGGCAAAGCACCTTGATGCAGTATTCGGGCGTCAGTGCCGAAATATCACGCTCCGCAAGGCGCGTACCTTCTACCGGCAACAAGAAGTTGATCGGCACCGAATCCGGATTAATC
>JAGCCO010000250.1 GCA_017651645.1 Bacteroidales bacterium | reverse complement strand
TCCGTCTGCATCGGGACCAACGTGTCGTGCACTCGCAGCGTGTCGTGCACGAAGAGGGTGTCATAGACCGGCTCTTCCTCCACCACGTACAGGGTGTCGCGGTGCTGGGCGGAGAGGGGAGAGACGAGGGCGAGGAGGACGACGAGGGCCAGACACGCACGTATTGCGCTGCGGGCACCTGTATCGCTGTCTCTGCAGTCCGAACTTGTCATCGGTGCCAAGCCCCACACTGCGCTGCGCTTGTGTGGGGTTAATTGCGCTTCGCGCGTGTTGCCTCTCCGAGGCTGCTTAAGGAAGTGGTTTCTAATATACATAGCCATATCGGTTTATCACTGTTCACTATAATCATAACGTGAAAAAGTGAAAAGGTGACAGTCGGTGGGGCAAAAATACAAAAATCAATGTTACAACTCTTTCTCACAGAGAACGCCTTGTTTCTCTAAATTCATCAGTTATTAGTTTTTTTAGATAAATAAAACATCTTATCCGTCTGAAAAAGAAAAAAATATATCTTTGCAGCAAAATAAAACCAACGATTATAGTTATGAACATTGTAGGAAGAACCCAGGAAATAGAAGAACTTGAGCGATTGTATAATGCTGACAATTCGGAATTTGTAGCCGTTTATGGTCGCCGGCGTGTCGGAAAAACCTATTTAATTAAGGAAGTTTTCAAAGACAGGTTTGCTTTTTGGCACACAGGATTATCACCTTACGACCGAGACAAGAAATTCCTGCTTCGTGACCAATTGCAAACTTTTTTCTATTCCTTGCAAGATTATGGATTGCGAGGCGAACCATGTCCAAAATCATGGCTTGAGGCATTCCGCCTTTTGGAGAAATTGCTTGAGCAAAAGGATAATGGTGAAAAATTGGTGGTTTTCATAGACGAAATGCCGTGGATGGACACGGCGCGGTCACGATTTATACCGGCTTTTGAACATTTTTGGAATGGTTGGGCGGCGAAACGTGACAACATCTTATTGATTGTCTGTGGTTCGGCTACATCGTGGATAGAGGACAATATCCTTAACAGCAAAGGTGGTTTGTACAACAGGTTGCATCGGGAAATCAAACTTCGCCCTTTCACGTTGGCAGAAAGCGAAAAGTATTTCCGCAGCAAAGGGATAGCAATGAGTCGTTATGATGTAGCCCAAACATATATGGTGTTGGGCGGCATTCCTCATTATTTGAGTCTTTTCGAGAAAGGTTTCAGTGCAGCGCAGAATATCGACCGCCTTTTCTTTGAAAATAAGGCGATGTTGGAAGACGAATTTGACCGTCTTTTCGGATCCTTGTTCAAGAATGCGGATGACCATAAGAAAATTGTCAGATTTCTTTCACGGCGAAGAGGCGGTTACACCAGAAAAGAAATTCTCGAACATACGGGCATTCAGGATGGAGGTGGTGCTTCTGAAATGCTCAAGGGATTGGAGGCGAGCGATTTTGTCACCTCATACTATCCTTTTGGAGAACGAAAAACAGAACGGTACAGACTTTCGGACCCGTTTTGTCTCTTTTGGCTTCAATTTGTAGATAGTACAGGGTCTCAGGATGTGCAGTTTTGGCAGAAAAATGCAATCTCTCCACAGTTGAATGTTTGGCGTGGACTCGCCTTCGAAGAGCTGTGTTTCTCACATATTGCCCAAATCAAACGAAAATTAGGCATCGCTGGGGTCTGTTCCTCTGAGTCTTCTTGGTTGGTGGTTAATGTTGATAAAAAGCAGCAGATGGATATGCTTATCGACCGAGCCGATAACGTTGTAAATCTTTGTGAAATAAAGTTTTATGGAAAACCTTTCGTTATAGACAAATCTTACGACATTATTCTTCGCGAGCGCGTTCAGACGCTGATGGATGTTGTGCCACACAAGAAGAGCATTCATCTGACTATGATAGTGGCATCCGGACTGAAACAGAACGAATATAGCGGGCAAGTGCAGAACGTGGTCACTCTTGACGATCTGTTCGTGTGAATCACAACATCGGGTTAGCACTGTTCACCGCTCACTGTTCACTATAATCATAACGTGAAAAAGCGAAAAGGTGACAGTCGGGGGCAAAAATACGATTACTTCGCAATCACCACTCCACCTCCTTGATCTCCCCCTCGGGACTGCGGAACACAAAGCGTTTCGTGGCACCTTGGCGCACCAGCAACGTATATGTGCACATATCCGGAATGGGGGTGCCGTCAACGCTGATGAGGTAATCGCCGTTGCGGAGGCCCTTCTCGTAGGCTTTCGTCCCTTTGCGCACAATCGCCTTCACCGCCCCGAGTGTGTCGCCCTCCTCAGCAGGAAATAGCTTGAAGCCTTTTCCTCTGTTCGCCACGGTGATTTCAGGGTTCCCGTCGTGGGGCAGGAAGTAAAAACTCTTCTTCGGTGCGTCGATAATCAGCGAGACGTGCTCCAACAGGGCCGAACCGACGGCCCGGTTGTGCGTGGCGGTCGAGACCCACACTTCCTTGAGAACGATGTCGCCGATTTCAATTGTAGGAAAACAGAGCTCGCCATTGATAACCGTATCGTAGGAGGCGCCGAAAAGACCGGCATACGTCATGATGGTCGTATCCACATTCACCGTCATCGAATCCAATTGACGCTTGATGTCGGGGTTGTCCTTCGCCCACAGGTCCAGCAAATCCTGCGGGAGGCCGAACCAACCGCCGACAGCGCCCATATCGAAAAGCATTCTCGGGCGGGCAAACGGAATTTTTGTCCACAGGAAGGGTACGTTGCCATAAACTTTGTAGGGCACCTTGGCGTGTCCTTTCTCCTCTTTGGCGAAAAACCCCTTGCGAGAGGTCATGATCAACAGACTGTCACGGGTGTCGAATTTGAACGAGATGCCTTTGGAGACGAGGTCGAAGCCGAAAGCGCCGTCGATGATGCCGCAGGTGAAGTCACTGAGCCCTTCATCCACCACCACCGGATAACCTTTGATGGTGAGATGTCCCATTTTAAGGGAAGGAATCTTCATCATCGCTTTCTTTTTCGTTCTGTTTTGGGCGTCACGTGTGGTGATACTGGCGCCCATCGGTTGCATCCACGGCTCTTCTCCTCCTATCCAGAACCCTGTCCCGGCACCTGTGTCGAACATCAGATGCTTGGTTTCCCCTTCGATTTCCACGGGCACAATGATGGCCCCGTCCCACATCTTGATCTTGATGGTATCGACAAAATCCTGTTCGGAGATGCCGAAATAGCGGTCGCTCAACCGTTGTGCCGGTGCCTGCCAAAGCGCCGCAAACAGCAGCAAAACGGCCGTCGTGATGGCTTTTATAGGATTATTCATTCGCATCTTTTCGGTTTTTAGTCACTTTTCGTGATGATTTCAGACCGCAAAGATACACTTTTAGATAAACTACCGCCACTCAGCAAAGCACGAGAACCCGTACCAGGTCTCGATGTTGCCCTCGGGCAGGAAGAAATAGAGCGTTTTTAAATCCGCCGGCATCATCCCTTTCTTGACGCTGAAGTAGTTTTCGGGTGTCTGATTGGAGTCATATTCCATCCTTCCCAGACTGACGAGCATCTGCTCTGCCACACGGTCGGTGCGCCATTCGCAGTAGGAGCGGGCCTGCGCTGGCGAGACTCCAAACACGGGAGAATATCTGTATGCAGGGTGTTTCGCATAAAATTCGGCGAGACTGTCGGGGAGCAGTTTCCGGAGGGCCTGATTGTCGGGCTGCGCGGCACGATACTCGTCCGACTCCTTCCCGTAGATATGTTCCAGCCAATAGAGGTACTCCAACCAATCAACATTAGCGACTTGACTTTCGTCGCAATAGAGCTCCTCCGTAATGGAGGTCAGGCCAGGGTGCACTTTCTTCTGGTAATTCTTGACGGTGAGGTGCTGCGCGGAAACCCCGGTGGCGCAGAACCATAACAACACGAATAGGAGTTTGCATTTCATAATCTTACATTTATAATGGGTTCTTTATTCTATAAACGTAAGATTTGGAAGGGATCTTGGGTGGGATGTGGAATTTTTTGTTGTTCGGGGAATAGGGTCGGATTTCCGACAGTAGAATGTTATTTGTTTTTATTCATCATCATCTTTGTCTTCCGCATTTCTTTCTGTAACAATTCCATACGATCCATTAATTGCTTTTTAGTGGGTAGCATGTCTTTGATTCGGATGTTGTTGTACGTTGCCACACCGATAGGAGTCGTAATACCTTTGAACGACCATTGCACTTCCGTTTTGTTCATATCAGAACAAATAAGCAGGCCGATCGTTGGGTTGTCATCGGGTGTTCTCAGCAATTCGTCAACGGCATTGACGTAGAAGTTCAGTCTGCCTGCAAATTCAGGTTCAAAAGGTTTGGCCTTCAACTCGCACGCTATAAAACAACGAAGGCGGATGTGATAAAACAAGAGGTCTATCTTTCGTGAACGTCCACCGACAATGATTTCTTTCTGCTTGCCTATGAAGGCAAAACCTGTTCCCATTTCAAGCAGGAGGTCTGTGACGTTTCGGGTAAGAGCCGCCTCCATTTCGTCCTCGTCATAAATCTCATGTTCGACTGTGGCAAAACCGAAATCGTAGTTCTCTTTCAACACCTCCTGGATAAGTTTGCTCTGCAAGGCTGGCAAATGGTCATTAAAATTGTTGGCGATTTTCCCTTGATGTTCGTAGAGGTTGGCTTTAATACAATTAATGAGAGCCTCGCGGCTAAGACCTTGCTCGATGGTTTTGCCTAGGTAAAACAGCGCTTCGTCTTTTGACTTGCATTTTGTGATAATCTCAACATGGTGTCTCCAAGGAACCAGCGCGAAAGGCAATGGAAAT
>JAGCCO010000249.1 GCA_017651645.1 Bacteroidales bacterium | reverse complement strand
TTGGGTGTCACGACCATGTGGCCTTTTTCGTTGATGGAAAAGTAATTGCCGCCCCAGCCTTTCACGTTGTAAAGGTCCTCGGAGTCTTCAATGCGCCATTTTCTCATGTCTTTGTTTTTTAATTTGGTGTTCAACAAGTTGAGGTCCCTGAGCCTGTCGAAGGGCCGTGTTCATTATCAAATGGGCTGCAAAACTAATAAAAAGTATTGGTTTTGCACACTTTTCCTTATTTTTGCACAAAATTAAACTATTATGTGGCTCATCATCGATGCCGGTTCGACCAAAATGGAATGGATGCTGATGGAGGGGAACGCCGTTGTCAGGCGTTTTACGACGGAGGGATTCAACCCGAATTATTCCGACAGGCAATGCCTTGTAGAGACGTGCCGCGGCGCGTCTCTACAAAACAAAATCCAATCCATCCATTATTACGGCACGGGTTGCGGCAACGAACAGAATTGCCAACTGATAAAAGACGTTTTCCTGCAACGGTTTCCCGATGCCGAAATTCATGTCACCCACGACTTGATGGCGGCTTGCCATGCCGTGTTGGGCCATGAGAAAGGCATTGCCTGCATCCTTGGAACGGGATCGAATTCATGCCTTTACGATGGTGAGAATATTTTGGAGAAAGCAGTGTCTTTAGGGTATCTTGTAGGCGATGAAGGCAGCGGCATGCACATCGGTAGGGAAGTAGTTAGGGCGTATTTCTATGGCTTCATGCCCGAGGATTTGCGCTTTCAATTCGATGCGGAATATCATCTGGAACTGAAGGATTTCATCCATCGGTTGTATCATGAAGGCCAACCCTCGAAGTATTTGGCCACCTTCGCCAAATATGCGGGTGAAAATCAGGCGCATCCTTATATGCATGGTTTGGTAAAAAGCTGTTTCAAAGCCTTCATAGAGGCCTTTATTCTCTGTTACGAGAATTGCAAATCGTTGAAAATTAGTTTTATTGGATCAGTGGCTTTCCATTTCAAAAACCTATTAGAGGAAAGCTTAAATGAATTTGGCCTCACAATGGGTGAGGTCATGCAAGCCCCTGCTGAAGGGTTGATAAAATACTATCAGGGAGAAAATGTTTAAGTATTGTAATCTGGAATTATCATCAACAAAAATTATAGTTATGAAAAAAGCATTTATCTTGTTAATGAGTTTGGTTGCTATAATGACAACAAACCTGAATGTTATGGCCCAGGAAACTGCAACTGCCAAGGCTTCTATGGGCGACGTTGTCAACAGGTCGCAGGCTAGTTTCATTACAGATGGCAACTGGAACGATGGCACCAATTGGGATACAGGTGTAGTGCCCGACCCGGACAGCGATGTGGTGATTATGGCCAACGCTGTTATCCCCGCAGGCTTTATCGCCGTAGCCAATGAGGTCAGCATAGAAGGTGGTAGCATCACCGTGGCCGATGGCGGTCAGCTGAGGCACAACACAGACAGCCTTGTGGTGACGATGAAGAAGAACATCGAGCCTTACGACGATGTGAATGGTACGGACAACTACTACCTGTTGGCTTTCCCGTTCAATGTTGATGTCGTGGTTCCGAACGCAATGACCGCTAATGAAGGCTGTGACTTCTACAAGTTTGATGGTGATTTTTTAGAGGCCGAATGGCGAAACAATAAACAGGAAACTATTGCCACCGTGGGCGGCACTACTGGCTATCTTTACGCTAACCCCGAAGCCATAGAACTATCGCTAACGGGCAGTACCTATCCCTCATATAATGAGGAAGTGATAAGCGTGACTGTCCCATACGATGAGGGCTCCACCAACCCTTACAATGGCTGGGCACTCTTGGGCAATCCTTTTACCTGCGACGCCTATATCTTTTATTACAACAGCGACAATAAACTCGTTCCGATGGATTTCATGGTGTATGACGCAAATGGTGAATTGGTGACATTGTCAGGCGAGCCTATTGCTCCGATGCAAGGCTTTTTTGTAAAGGTGACGGAAACAACTACGGTATTCATCAAAAACTATGATTACCCCACGGGAGCAATCAACGGCCTGTTTTCCGTGAGCGGGAGCAGGCAGGTGTATTTCTCGAAGGGCAACCTGCAATATCAAGCTTCCACCAATACTTGGCGCTTTGCTGAGCACCAATACGACTATATTGGTATCGCCAACAACAACATCTCCTCCACCTACAGTGGTTGGATTGACCTGTTCGGTTGGGGTACGAGTGGTTATCATGATTCGAACGATGAATATAATGTGAGATATCGGCCGTGGTCTTCTGCCACATCGACTGTCAATACAAGTTACAATTACTACGGATATGGACCTTCGACAAACATGGCTTCGCCTAATCTGACAGGTAATTCGGTGAATTATGACTGGGGTGTTTACAATCCGATAAGTAATGGCGGTAACATCGCTAATCAATGGCGCGTTTTGACTAAATCAGAATGGACTTATGTTTTCAATACCCGAACTACTGCTTCAGGTATCCGCTATGCCAAGGCTAAAGTTAATAATGTAAATGGCCTTATCTTGTTGCCTGATGATTGGAACAGCAACATCTTTGAATTGAACAATACCAATTCCACCAGTGCCAGCTACAATAGCAACAACATATCAAACACACAGTGGACGACTATCTTTGAGAGCGCAGGAGCAGTCTTTTTGCCAGCCGCAGGCATCCGAAGCGGAAAGAATTCATATGCTATTGGTCACGATGCATTTTATTGGTCTTCTACGCGCAGCAGTTCCTACAATTCGTACGCTTTTTACTTTTATGACACAGTACTCTACATGAGAGACTACTTCCGTTATTATGGGTTGTCGGTGCGTCTCGTGCGCGTTGTCGAGTAATTCCCTATTGCCACGCGAAGGCGTTTTGCGGTTGCGTGGCCGGGCGCCCCGCAGAGCGCTCACAATCGGAGACGCGAAGTGGAGACGCGATATCGCATCAAGAAAAAAAGATAGGGTATTATGAGGATGGGGAATAAAGATTCCAGTTTTATTTTGATAATTGATTTTTTAGTAGTTTTGGAGGCTGAAACTATCTGGTCAACATAAAAGTACAGTAATTAAAATTACAACTATGAAAAAAGCATTTATCTTGTTAATGAGTATAATTGCCATAATGACAACAAACCTGAATGTTATGGCTCAGGAAACTGCAACAGCCAAGGCTTCTATGGGCGGCGATGTCATCAGGTCGCAGGCTGGTTTCATCACCGATGGCAACTGGAACGATGGCAGCCATTGGGATACTGGCACGGTGCCTCCCTCGGGCAGCGATGTGGTGATTATGGCCGACGCCATTATTCCCGCTGGTTACACCGCCGTGGTCAATGAGGTCAGCATAGATGGCGGCAGCATCACCGTGGCCGATGGAGGCCAGCTGAGGCACAACACCGACAGCCTAGTGGTAACGATGAAGAAGAACATCGTGCCATACAACGACGCAAATGGTACGGACAACTACTACATATTGGCTTTCCCGTTCAATGTTGATGTCGCAGTTCCGAACGCAATGACCGCTAATGAAGGCTGTGACTTCTACAAGTTTGATAGTGATTTTTTAGAGGCCGAATGGCGAAACAACAAACAGGAGACTATTGCTACCGTTAGCGCCACCACAGGCTACCTCTATGCCAACTCCGAGGCCATTGAACTTTCGCTTACGGGCAGTACCTATCCCTCATATAATGAGG
>JAGCCO010000248.1 GCA_017651645.1 Bacteroidales bacterium | reverse complement strand
TTACGCCTTTCAAAGCAGGATTCTCAGGCATCTCGCCGCCGATTGTCAATTCTTTGCGCCAACGTTTCAAATGAGGGAAATACGTCTTCATTTGTCCGATATACTCCTCTTTGGTCATCGGCTGGGGCAGGTTCTTGTTGACCTCGTCCACGAACTGGGCGCAGTGCTCGATCATCTCTTCCATCGTGCAGTCCTGCAAGAATTGTCCATCCTTGTAGCAGTAGATGCAGTAATCTTCATTCTTGGTTCCATCGGCATTCGTGCCGAGGATTTCATCGGTGAGCGGCATTCCGCAACTCTGGCAAAACTTCTGTTCCATAGTTATACTTTATATTCGATTCTTACTGTCGGGGCCTTGGTATTATCGTCCGATTCTTCTCCCGAATATTTCGCAGACCAGCCTTTTCTCTCCGGATTCGGGAAGCCTGACGTTTTCCCAATGGAAACTGTCAGCCGTGATGTCGGAGAAGATCCAATAGGCGTCTTTCTCGGAAAGGACCTTTCCGACGAGCTTGTCGCCATGCTTGGTGAAACACAGCCTTTTCATGCAGTGGTCACAGGTATACACCACGTCGTAGTATCCTTCCGCTTTGTTGAACATTCTGAGGGATGATCCATATTCCCCGTCGGGCTGCGGTTCGGCTTCTTTGGTCGCTCTTGAAGGGAAGATGAAGATGTCCTGAACGCCGGCGCCTTCCAAAATCCTGCGGAAAAGCCATTCCCCCTTGACATGGCGTTTGTGACCAGCTGTAGGCTCGTCGAAATAATCACAGTCCCAGTCGCCCAAGAGCGGGGCGAACCAATCGAATTCGTCGGGTATTTTGTCGGTCTTTTCGCTTAATAACGCGTCAATGAAGCTGTCCATCAGTTCAAAGGTATGATTTTAATCGTTAATAACCAATTCTGAGTATACTAATTGGTATTTAGGCAGATAAGATTATATCTCCAGAAGTGGCCCTAAGATTGTTTGAACTCACGATGAGTTGCCTGGTTTGATAATATGCCGTGGAATTCGTATGTTTGTTTAGAACATTCGGTATCATTGGATACCCAGAACTTTTTATTCAGATGAAAATCAGAATCACAGCCATCAGGAAGGCTTCGTATCCGGATTTGATGGCGAAATATGAGAACCCGATCGAACACACTTGCGATGTGCTGGAGGGACAGGAATGGATTTCGATGGACGGTCAATGTCCTGAAGGGATGTGTCCTTCGGCCTGGGGCTCCATGAAGGAATTCGTCGAGGCGCTGGCCCGTGGCGAGGGTAACTTCTATGACGGATGGATGAAGAATCCCCTGAGCGCCATGATCAGCTGCAACGATGGCTTCAGACCGGTGAGTTTCTACATCGAAGTGATATGAATGCTGGTTTGTCTCAATCAAAACTCAGAAAGATGGCCTTTGATTTCAAGAAAGAATACAAGGAGTTTTATCTCCCCCCAGAAAAACCGGTGATCGTGACGGTCCCGAAAGCGAATTACATTGCCGTGCGTGGCAAGGGAGATCCCAACGAGGAAGGCGGCGCTTATCAGCAGGCCATCGGTATCTTGTATGCCGTTGCCTATACCCTGAAAATGAGTTACAAGACGGACCATCGTATCGATGGCTTTTACGACTATGTGGTGCCGCCGCTGGAGGGTTTCTGGTGGCAAGAAGGCGTGGACGGAGTCGATTACGGCGACAAGTCTTCGTTCAACTGGATTTCAGTCATCCGCTTGCCGGACTTCATCACCCGGTCCGATTTCGACTGGGCGGTGGAGACTGCTGCCAAAAAGAAGAAGATCGATTGCTCCGGAGCGGAGTTCCTGACGATTGACGAAGGTCTTTGTGTGCAGATCATGCATATTGGCCCTTACGACGATGAGCCGGCATCCGTTGCACTCATGGACCAGAATCTGGCGGAGAATGGCTATTTGAATGATCTCTCGGCAACGCGCCTGCACCATGAGATTTATCTCTCCGACGCCCGTAAGGTCGCTCCGGAGAACAGGAAAACGGTGATCCGGCATCCCATAAAAAAGAAATGATTCATTGAGGAAACTCAAGCAGGCAGCCCTGGCCGATTTTGAATCCGTCCTGGCATTCTCCAACAAATGGAAATAATACGTAACTTTGATAGACCATCCTTCGTAAAAGAACCTATTCTGATCCATGAAAAGAGCGTTATTCATCCTGATGTCAATGGTCTTGATTCTGCAGGCCTGTCATCCCAAACAAGAACCCACTATGTCCATTACCGTAAACCTCCGATACACCGGCACCGATGGACGTGCCCGGGCGTTTGCCGAAGAAATGATTTCCAGCGGTACGGTGGATGCCATCCGCGCCGAAGAAGGCAACCTCCGCTATGAGTACTTCCAATCCCTGGATGATCCTGAAACCATCCTTCTGATCGACAGCTGGGCCAACCAGGCGGCCATCGACGCGCACCACGCCACCCCGATGATGGAAACCATAGCCGCACTTCGGGAGAAGTACGACCTCCATATGA
>JAGCCO010000247.1 GCA_017651645.1 Bacteroidales bacterium | reverse complement strand
CGGAGTTCATCAGGACTTGATAGGCGGCGAAGCCCTCGCATCCTATTGGTCGCTCTACCTCATGACGTAAACATGCAAGGCTGCCCCTAAAGGCATTTCGGGGAGTACGAGCTATCTCCAGGTTTGATTGGCCTTTCACTCCTACCCTCAACTCATCCAGAAGCTTTTCAACGCTTATTGGTGCGGGCCTCCAACCGGTGTTACCCGGCCTTCACCCTGGTCAAGGGTAGATCACCTGGTTTCGCGTCTACCGCCGGTGACTATCGCAAAATGCGGTTTGGCCTTACGGCCGAACTTCGCCCTGTTCAGACTCGGTTTCCCTTCGGATGCGCACCTAACGGCGCTTATCCTTGCCAGCGACGGTAACTCGTAGGATCATTATGCAAAAGGCACGCCGTCACCCCATAAGGGGCTCCGACCGCTTGTATGCATCCGGTTTCAGGAACTCTTTCACTCCCCTGCGCGGGGTCCTTTTCACCTATCCCTCACGGTACTTGTGCACTATCGGTCTCTCGGGAGTATTTAGCCTTGCCGGATGGTCCCGGCTGATTCACGCAGAATTCCTCGTGATCCGCGTTACTCAGGATACCGCTGGGATGGCAAACGCTTCGGGTACAGGGCTGTCACCTTCTCTGGCGGAGCTTTCCAGCTCGCTTCTCCTCACTTTTGCTTCTCCGTAGCGCGGTCCTACTACCCCGTGTCTGCCGTAACAGACGCGGTTTGGGCTCCTCCCCGGTCGCTCGCCACTACTGGGGGAATCACTCTTGTTTTCTTTTCCTGCAGGTACTAAGATGTTTCAGTTCCCTGCGTTGGCCTCCGCTAAAGCGGATGACAGGTCTTCAACCTGACGGGTTGTCCCATTCGGAAATCCCGGGGTCAAGGGTCATTTGCACCTAACCCGGGCTTATCGCAGCTTATCACGTCCTTCGTCGCCTCCGAGAGCCAAGGCATCCACCGGCTGCACTTGACTTTTTCTCTTATGCCGTTATTCTTTCGAATATACTTGCTACTCGTTACTCTTGATTGTCTAAATAACCTCGTGGTTTTCTATTTGCAATCGTTTTGTGTCAGTATGTCAAAGATCTCTATCCTTCAACCCATCTCTGAGTGTCGGATTTGTGGAGAATAACGGATTCGAACCGTTGACCCCCTGCTTGCAAAGCAGGTGCTCTAGCCAGCTGAGCTAATCCCCCAAGTCCCAAAAGCGTTACCGCTTGGGCTACATTGGCTTTCGCCTATGTCCCACGCAGAGTTGCTGCTATGAGTACATTGGCTTTCGCCTATGTAGTAGTCCCACGCAGAGTTGCTGCTATGAGTACATTGGCTTTCGCCTATGTAGTAGTCCCACGCAGAGTTGAACTGCGGACCTCTACATTATCAGTGTAGCGCTCTAACCAACTGAGCTATAGGACTATAACAGACAATTTAGTACGACCGGATAATAATTTTAAAACCTCCAAGGAGTTTTTAAAATGCATCTTGACCTTCGCTGACGCTCAGGTCGAGCTGCGAACCGAATCTAACAAGGAAAGTTCTGACGAACCCTCCAAAAAGGAGTTGTTCCAGCCGCACCTTCCG
>JAGCCO010000246.1 GCA_017651645.1 Bacteroidales bacterium | reverse complement strand
TTCCTGACTTTGGCGGTCTAATTTTTCACTTTTTTATTAAGTGTTTATAGCCAGGTAGTTAGCAAATTTTGTCATTTGTTTTGGGTGAATCGCTCCTCCTTTTTCGTACTTTTGCAGTATGTTTGTGCGCAAAAGGAGGAACAAATCGGGCAGCACCAGTGTCGTGGTGATAGACAAGAGTTCGGGCAAGCCGAAAGAACTTGTCTGTATCGGCATATCAACTGATCCACAAGAGATTGATGATTTTGTCAACAAAGGGAAGGATTGGATTCTGCATCACGTCGGACAAGCGGTCCTGGACTTCGACGGCATCGGAGAGTCGTTCGCCCGTGTGGACGAGATGCTCGACAGCATTGAATCTGCGGTGATAAACGGGACACAGCTCATACTCAACAAGGTATATGACATGGTCGGATTCGGTGCGATATCCGACAATGTGTTGCGCAACCTGGTGATTGCCCGCATCTGTCAGCCGGGGAGCAAAATGGCCACGGCGGCCTATCTGAAGGCCTATTACAAGGAGGACCTCAACCATTGGCAGATATACCGCTATATGGACAAGTTGTACAACACCCAGCAGGAGGCTGTCCAGAAGGTCAGTGTGGCCCACACGATGAGAGTGCTGGGAGGAAATATCGGGCTGATGTTCTATGATGTGACATCCCTTTACTTCGAGACCCCGGCCCGTGATGAGCTGCGGCAGCCGGGTTTTTCCAAGGACGGCAAGACAAGCGAGTCGCAAATCATCCTCGGCCTGCTTGTCAGCGCGGGAGGGTACCCGCTCTCCTATGCTGTGTTCAACGGCAGCCAGTACGAAGGGCGCACGATGATACCGATCATAGACGACTTCAAGCAGCGTTTTGCCCTCAAGGACTTTGTTGTCGTGGCGGACTCGGGGCTGATGTCCAAGACCAATGTCAGGCTGCTGAAAGAAGCCAACTACAAGTACATCATTGGAGCCCGCCTGCGCAATGAGAGTGAGACCGTAAAAGACTGGGTGCTCTCCCTAGACAAGGCGGACGGACGGATATACGAGCGACATTACGACAAGAAGGAGAGGCTAATCGTGGGTTATTCCGCAAAGAGGGCGGCAAAGGAAGCCCATAACCGTGAGCAGGGCGTTGAAAAGTTGCGCAAACGCTATGCCACAGGCTCCCTGACCAAGGACAAACTGAACAAGCATGGATATAACAAGTTCCTGGAAATCAGCAAGGGAGTTCAAGTTGTCATCAATCAGGACAAGATCGACATGGATGCACGCTGGGATGGTCTGAAAGGTTACAGGACCAACACAGACCTGCCTGCTCAGACAATCATTGACCAGTACCATAGCCTCTGGGTAGTGGAAAGAGCCTTCAGGATATCAAAAGGCAATCTGGAGATGCGTCCAATCTTCCACTTTACAGAAAAACGCATCGAGGCACATATCTGCATCTGCTTTGTCGCGTACAAAATCTATAAGGAGTTGGAAAGAATCATCAAGGAAACCAAACTTGACATGAGCATTGACAAAGTCTTGGACATTGCCAAAACGCTCATAACACTACATGTGAAAATACCGGGAACAAACCATGTCCGAACCAGAACCTTGTTCCTCACTCCGGAGCATCGGTCCTTACTGCCTCTCTTTGACACTTTGGGTATCGAAACTCAAAATGGGTGAATCTTCGCCAAAGTCAGGAG
>JAGCCO010000050.1 GCA_017651645.1 Bacteroidales bacterium | reverse complement strand
TTGGGGCCATTTCCGATTGCATTGACCTAAAATGGAGTAGTTTGGAGAACGGATCTCAATCTCTTATTTCCAGGTGCTTATATAAATAAAACAAAGGAGACAGCCTCTTTCGAAACTGTCTCCAGGTGCGGTAGGTGAGAGAAGAACTCGCATTTATAACTGTTTTACTATCAATCGTGTACGTTGTGGAAAGATGAAACTGGGTGTAAAATAGGAGTAAAAATAAGCGTCATTGAACGGCAGAGGGAAGATGAATTCGAATGAAGATAGCTTCATCTCAACCTGAATTCTGATGAAAGCAAGACCATCACCATGTCTGTACATTGCACTACTACCTTTTTGGCCCAATACGCCGCAAATCCCCTTGCCATCGGAAGGAAGAACTATCTGTTCTGTGGCGATGAGAGGCCGCCCAGAGAGCCGCTGTCGTATACTCCCTGCTTACCACCTGTAAGGCACGTGGTGTTGATAAACGGACCTCGCTTGAGGATGTCCTCCGCCGGATACCGCAATACGAGCAGGGTCTGAACGACTACTAGGATCTGCTCCCGGGCAACTGGACCGCCACTTACACGAAGTAGCACAAACCGACATCCCACTGATATAGAAAGACGGCAACCGGCATCAAACTGATACCGGTCGAAATCTCACTTTGTCAGGGGAATGTACTTCCTCGGATGCTTACGTTGATGGGACCTTGGTGGAAGGAGGTCGTAGGGGCTGCGGGTTATTACTTTGGGTATGGGTGTGGATTAAAAAGATGTCTCAAAGCAACTGTAATTTGCCGAATAATACGACAATCAAATCTACCGAGAACAACAAATCCGTTTAAAAGATAACCCCAGATTTGTAATCACCAGTACTTTATGATAAAAACCAACGTCAAATCTGGCTCTATATGGATCTATCATTGTTCCAAGAACTTCGCTTTCCTCCAATGGTATATAAAGTGAGGGATTGGTCAAGTGATATGTTGGGGGTATCTCAAATAAACTGAGTCTTACTAAATTATCAACATACTTACAGATATTCTCTTTATGCTCTATCACATTAAAACCAACCGTCGTAAAGTTTGTAACAATCAGCTTATGGCCACCATGTTGAGTACTAAGACTATTCTTATCAGTAGCTTTAACGTCAAGAAGAGGCAAGAAATTATGCTTGAAGTTTGCCACCGAATTAATAATTCTCGCCTCGTCAGGAGAAAGCTGTTTGATGATATCGACATAAGCCGGATGCACTTCCCACCTTGTATCAGCATTCATTGAAGAAACAAGAAGATTGGCATATAAGTCTCGTAAATCCTCATTATCCTGGCAATAACTGAGTTGTTGAATTGCAGGAATGGCAACATACGGCTCTGGCTCTACAATCTTTTCCTCCGGTATCTTCATCACTTTTTCCTCAATTGCTTTTGCGGTTAGCTTCAGACTCTCTTCTCCGTTTATTAACCACTTTTCCCACCCACTCAGACAAAGACGAACCGTTCGAGGGAGAAAGCTCATAATCTCCCCTATTGGACGAAAGGCTGGCTGAAGAGCATCCTTATATATCTCTAAAGCGACTCCATCAGCCTTTTCAATTAAATCTTTGCTCAATTCTTTCATACTAATCCTCTTAATGAATGAGCTACTCTTTAGCAAGCATCGATGATTTCAAGTTGGTATAAGTAGGTTTTACCGGTTCAATAAGTCATTCGGTCGAGGGGCACAAGAAAAGTGAAGATGGTGTATTATTGTCTGATACTAGAAAAAGGATTCCCTCCCTCTTTTCACGTGAATCAAAGAATAATCCTCCCAAGCAGAACCCTCATAGCCTCCAACCGCTTCAGGACATTGTTCCGTTCAAAAAGCTTTCCTTCTGAGGCCATAGATTAACACATGAAAAAAGGATTTCAAGATAGTCTATTCTTCCTCCTCACTAGATTGCTTCCTCTCTGGAAGAACGGCTCGATTAACATTTTGAATCCTATCGGCGGATAGCTTGCCATCTTTTGAAATGAGTTTGGTATAACCCAAAAAGATAAGATTCCTAGTCCTAGCGAGATCAGAATCAGACATAGCCCCTTTTGCATACATCATCCTCAAGGAATTCAATGTATCTCCGAAATAATATGAGGTTTTACCTGTACTAGCTAAATAGTTCTTAACAACCACCTCCCAATGAGCTGGCATTTCAAAAATGATAAGGGTAACCAGAACATGTTTTACCACAGGATTAACTTCTGTATTTATCTTTTCGTAAAACAGATCCGCTAATTTCGCAGAATAAATATTATCCTTATACCAAGAGATGATATTATAAGGAATCGCAGATATTACATCAATGAGAACTTTATTGAGATCATTATTCTGACAATCAAAACTTTCATCAAGATTCAATTGGAAATCATCGAAACCCGCCTGCCCATCTTTCGCCAGAGCCGGAGCCATCAGATAGATAACTCTGATCGTATTTAACCACGCCTCGCAAATAGCATTCAACAATCTTTCCTTATTATCAGCTTCAATATAATCGCTATTTCTAAGCGCCTTTGATGCAATGCCAATTACTTCATGAAGATAACTTACAGAATAATTCTCCCATACTTTTCTCACATCTTGGTGATATGGCTTAGACGGGTCGTAAACAGCATCATCCAAAGCGTCTTTAATTTTAGCCGGTAATTTAGACTGCTTGAGGTCATCATCAAGTTTATCAATCGCTTTTTGGACTTGCTCATCAGTAATATTCAATTTCAACAATTGGAAAGGGTTTGTTTCAAGCGGAATCCCGACCTTACTATGAACACTTGAAGTTACTCTTTCAATGTCATTAATCAATACCTCTACAGCATTATTCCTCGTCCGGTCGCTGCCAGTATAAAACTCCAGAACTTCAGGATATCGGACATAGTTTTCCTTATCAAGAATAAAGTCCGTAAAATCCTTTGATTTGGTCATTCTCATCGCAGCAAAATAATAAACCCAGAAAGCAAACCTAAAGCCATACAAATCATCATCATATTGGCAGATGATTTGATTATTCAAAAGAATTGTAAAGAGATAATTAATATCAAGTGTTATCTTTTGAGTCTTACAAAAGTCTGAGATGGTGCCAATAAAATGCTTAAAACTAAAATAATAAGATTCATTACGAATCATTTGTTCGCAATAATAACCAATAGCAAACTCACAATCCTTAACATCAGGTAAAGATTTAAAACTCGGGACCACTTCATTCTCAAATATGATACGAAGGAGACGCTCAATCATAGCTGTCCGATTCACAGGATTCTCATCGAATGAATTGCTAAACACCTCCAATAGAGATATGCAATTCAGAGGTGTACGATGCATGTTAAAATTAACAATGTCATCATTAAGCCTCTTAAGGATAATCTCATCTTCACCTATTCGTCGTTCCTTGTTGTATACTGATACCATGCTTCTTAATTGGCTCTTTTGCAAGGGCGCCATATAAATATTGGCTATTGAAAACTCATAATTCGATATGGTTTCATTTTCTGTAAAAGAACGCTCTAACAAAGGACATAAAATCAAAACCGGAATATCTGGATACTCTTCTTTTGCATATTGAAGAACTAGTTTTGCCGATTTTTCATTCAGGTCCCAATTATCAAAAACAAGCCACCGGACAATATCTTTATTTGCTTTATATGCTGCCAACTGTTTTTCAAAAAACTTGTCAATCCTATTAGTATTTAACAGTCGGCAATCAATATATAATCCGAACAACCTTTTTTCCTTCCAAAGTTTCAGCAAAAAATGCCAAGCAAAGGATGTAAGACCGTACTGGGCTGGCGTTACAACCTTAAGACTCTTTCCCCCGGAAATAATGTCGTCCTCCGAATAAAGGTCCTGTTGATTAAACCTAAAAGAGTGGTCAAATCTATTCAAACTGAAATAGCGATCAATCCATACAAGCGGATCGTCTCCATAAACTGCCATCGCATCTTTAAACCGCTCCTCAAACAAAACGCGGATAGGATCTATAGTCTCTTTTCTTAAACTACCAATTTCTACAATTCCCTCTTCGCCTTTGGTGAAAGACAAGCCTTTCTTGAAACAATTCCCGGACTCAAACCATTCCCGATAAATCACACGATTTATGTAATCATTCTCTAGTTCAATGATGCAATATCCGAGCTTATCTGTTTTGTCTGTAAACAATTGAGGCGATTGACACCACACATACGATTCCCCCTCAACTTGATTACATAAAAAATTCTGCTTATGCACATGTCCTGTCAACAAAAGATCAAAGTCGGTCTTTAAGAGTTTTGATAATTCATCATTAGCCCAACCTGCCAAAAAGGAAGATGGATGATGCATCAGTAGTATTTTCTTCTTTGAGTTATTCTGCACCCATTCATTTAGGCGACGAGTATCAACGCAAAGGCGTTTTTCATCATCTTCTAGTTGAGGATACTGATCCCATTCGTATCCGGCAAATGAAGTCAATGAACTATTCAAACAATAAAGGCTCCAATCATCATTAATCTCAAAAGGAAAACCAATTGAGTTGAAACGAGGATTTGGAATAATTGTGTTTACGAATTGTTCATAATTCGCGAACTTACTCGTAAACAATAATGATTGATCCCCATTCACTAAATTATCAAATCTTTCTTCGGTGAATTTCTGATTTATGACTGGGGCATATGTCTCTCTATTATCAATTACCCATTGTCTCTGAGCATCATGATTACCAGGCACGCTGACAATATTCTTTTTGGGAACACCAAAGGAGATGAGTTTGCTAAGAATTTTATTATAGAATTTCCTGTAACTATCTTCGTTGTCAGCAGCTTGAACAAGGTCTCCACCAATTAAGACAAAAACCATATCGTGTGGCAATAAAGACAACTGTAATTTGAAATCATCACAAAAAGCCTTGATAACAGCACCTTCATTCTCGGGTTTCGTCCCTGTCAAATGAATGTCGGAAAAATAGAACAACAATGTTTTCATCATGCATTCCTATTAAAAACAAGGTATTGAACGAATAGCTATCAAAAACAGACAAAACCTATCCTTGATATCATCTATCCCTGAATATCTACTCTTTTTATTAATTCATAAATACATCTTCATTGTATCTCTCCTCCACCGCCTTCCAATCCACAATTCCCCACAACTCCTTCAAATGCGCCGCGCGACGGTTTTGGTAGTCGAGGTAGTAGGCGTGTTCCCAGACGTCGAAGGTCAAGAGCGGTTTGAGGCCCTTGGTGATCGGGTTGCCGGCGTTGGGTTCCTGGGTGATGACGAGGGTGCCGCCCTTGTCGGCGGAGAGCCAGACCCAGCCGGAGCCGAAGAGACCGACGCCCTTCGCTTCGAACTCGGATTTAAAGGCGTCGAGGGAGCCCCACTGTTTGTTGATCTGGGTGAAGAGTTTAGATTTCTCGACTTCGCTCGAAATGACAGAGGAAGGGCCGAACTGCGTGAAATACAGATTATGATTCAGTATCTGCCCCGCATTATTGAACATTCCCCCTTCTGCCTTGCAGACAATCTGCTCCAGGGTCATGTTCTCGAAGGGCGTGCCTGCAATCAGCTTGTTCAGGTTATCGACATAACCCTGCAGGTGCTTGCCGTGGTGGAAGGACAAGGTATTCGCAGGGATGACGGGCTCGAGGGCGTCAATCGTATAGGGTAAGGTGATGAGCGTAAACATGTCGATCGATTCTTTTAGAGTACAAATGGTTGATATACAAATTTAACCATTTATTCTCAAACACCGTCGGTCCAGGTCCAAATTCTTGCAGGGGACCCGCAAAAACGGGCGAAAATGAAGGTCCCGGTCCAGAAAGTGGACCGGGGACAAGCACTGGTCATTTTTGCGCAATAAAGCTAGGTACGAAGTTTCACAGCAATGTTGGAGAACGAAATAGAGTCGAACTTTTTACCGACAAAGCAGGTGTAAAATAGGAGTAAAACAAGAAATATTATGCCGTTTGGGGCCATTTCCGATTGCATTGACCTAAAATGGAGTAGTTTGGAGAACGGATCTCAATCTC
>JAGCCO010000245.1 GCA_017651645.1 Bacteroidales bacterium | reverse complement strand
CTATGAGCCCGCTACGGGCATCGTTGAATTACGCGGCCCGAAAGCCGATCAAATCATCACTAAACTATGAAAAACCCGCAGGTAAAGAAAACGTTCCTGCCGCAGGACATCGCCGTCCTGGCGGTTATCTTCGCGGCAGGAGCCGCCTGCTTCCTTCTGGGAGAAGGATGGGGCGGTCTGGGAGTCGTGATTCTGCTTTGTGGCGCGATGATGCTTCCTTTCTACCGACACGGCTATCGGCTTGAAGACCGCAAAGGTCTCTATCGGCTGCAGGAAATCTCTCTTTCCCGGGACAACAAAGCCGAGATCCTTGCCTATTTGGAAGGAAAACTGGAAACCCTCGACCTGCATTCCCCGCAGCCGGGCGGCGCCCTTGTGGAAGTCTACTATCGTAAAGATGAAGACCTACGGCTTGCCCGATTCTTTGATTATGCCGACTTCTCGCAGGGAATCGAGTATCCTCTCCATGAAGTCACTCGGGAGCAGGTCTCCACGCTGGAATCCTTTGCAACAGACAAGGAATGATTAAAATGGGCAAGACGGATATGGTTGAAATACCGAAATGCCGAAATAAAACCGCCACGAAGAGGATATTGTGCTCTTTCGTGGCGGGATAATATGGGTTCTCGAACGATTTGAAGACTACCGTGAAAGAGTATCAAAAGCAGGAGGCCAGATGACCTCCTGCTAGACTTGCCCCAAGACGACGTGACGGAATTACTTCAAAAGCGAGGATTAAGCCGGCGGGGACTTTGCACTACCCTGTGTCCATCCGTATCACGTTGTCTTCTTTGATTTTCCGGCCTAAATATAGCGATTATCTCCCAATCACACTGTATTGCTCAATCTCTTTCCCTTCACGATAGAGTTTCCGCCCGTGAATGGATTGGGGTGAAGGGGCTACTGTTGTCAGGGATGGTGATGTCGCTGAAGAAAAAGAGTAACCGAGTCATCAAAGTGTTACACTTCGCTATAGGATGCAGCCTATTCTAAGGTTCTGATCGTTTTAATATCTCAAACCTCTCTATCACTAAACCATCACCCATTAGTTCTTCAATCAGCTTTTGATTGATCTTGATCTTGGAGGGATCCCTATTCAGGTATTTCTCTTTAAGGGGTGAATCCGGAGAATGGAAATAAATGATTTGATCCTCTACATTTTGCCAAAGGTCTGTAATATCGTATGCATACTTCTTGGTCATAAGATATCGCTTTGGATTATTCCAACTCTCAGGAATTTGAAGAAACACCCCTGGATCTTCTCGCGAAAGCCTTGCATATAGTTGAAGATCCAAAATCAACGTGTCACCTTGCATTCTCCAGGTACCGATCACATCTTCATATCGAGCATGTCTCATGAAGGTTTGGAGATTATTATTCAGTATGATATACATCCCATCCTTACCATTAGAATCTCCTAACAGGCCTCCGTAATACTTGCTACTCTCTTTTAATAGAGTATAGTTCGGAGGTCTCACTGTCTTCAGAGGGGAAGAACAACTCCTGCCTATTTGAAGCACAATGCAAATACCGAGGATTGTCACGATCATTCTTCTAATTGTACTCATACCTATCGTCCTCCAATATATGGTATTACCATTTATCCTGAAAAACGTGAATTCTATTTAGAAATGCGACACTTCAAAAGTCAAAGATATACAATCATTTCCACTATTCCTACGGCATCCTGAATCCGGAAAGCTCTTGGGTATTTCATTATTTCCGCCCGTGGAAGGATTGGGGTGGAGGGGCTTGATTATTTAGGGTACAATGAACTCAGTCCGAGTAGACTACCCCTGCGGACTTGAACGTTCCGTCTTCGTTGAAGTCGATTTCCAAAGTGTACATGGCAAGACCCAT
>JAGCCO010000244.1 GCA_017651645.1 Bacteroidales bacterium | reverse complement strand
TATTATCATTCATCTATCACACCAGCAATCGTGTTAGGTGTTATATCCTCGTAACCTCCAACACTCGGCGATAGCCGCTCGCCAACAGGAAACGATGGTGCCGAGGGGATTTATAGAGGAAAGATAAGTCAATTGGCCATCAAAGTTTCCGCCCGTGTATGGATTGGGGTGGAGGGGCTACTGTTGCCAGGGGTGGAAGAGACCGACAAATTCGAATTTATTCTTTGCTCTTTAGATTCATTGCTGTGATAACGAGAAAAACAACACTTAGAAGAGACAACAGGCCCCAGATCCAAATCCAATATGAACCCCATTGATTCAGATCGACTCGATGAATGGAGATGCAGAGAAATGCGACGCATACGACAAGATTGACAGCGCGAATAACAACTTGAACCTTGTAAATATCCTGATTCATATCAAATTACGATTTACAGGACAAATTTACATAAAATCTGGCGATTATAGGCCAGTTTACATAAAAATCAAGACCGCTGTCTTATCTTTGTTGGCAAGCGGTCGTCGCCTCCCGGCGCGCCGCAAAGGTCTAATGTTATAACGGGCATGGTGTCCCAAAAAAAGTTTTGCCTATGCGACAAGTATGCGGTCTTGACATCCACAAAGATAGCGTCTTTGTGTGTATTCTCAATGAGAACGGCGTCGTTTTTCAAGAAAAGTGCGGCGTTCTGACAACGGATCTTGAGCAGATGCTCGAAATCATGCAACGACACGACGTCTCCGAGGTCTGCATGGAGAGTACCAGCGTCTACTGGATGCCGGTATGGCGCGTGTTGGAGCCATACTTCGAATTGAAGTTGGTAAATCCGTTCTTCATCAAGCAGCTGCCCGGCAAGAAGAGTGACATGAAGGATGCGGAGTGGATAGCGACCTGTCTTCACAAGGACCTCATCAAGGGCAGCTACGTCCCGGAGGACCGTATTCAGCAACTCCGCCAGTATGACCGCAGGATCTTCGACCTGGACAAGGACATCGTCTACAAACTGACCAAGTTGGACGCCGCCCTGCAGCGTTGCAATATCCGCATCAGCAACTATCTCTCGAACACGAGCACGAAGGGGTACAAGGATGTGGTGGACATGATTGCCGAGGGGATAACCGATCCTGAAGTGCTTGTCAAGGCCATCCACGGGAGGACCATCAACCGCGTCGGGCGAAATGTCGTCCTCGGGGCCTTGACCGGGGTCATTACCGAAGCGGACGTCGACATGATCCGACAGTTGCGCGATGAAGTCGCCCTGGCGGAGAAGCACAAGGACGAGTGCCAGTCCAAGATGGATACCCTTTGCCGCCAATGGTTCCCGGACGAATATGCACTCCTCCAGACCATCCCGGGCGTCAAGGCGAGGTCGGCCACCTCCGTACTTGCCGAACTCGGGAATGACGTCTCAGCATTCCCGGACGCCGCCCACCTGACGTCCTGGTGTGGGCTTAAGCCAAGGAATGACGAAAGCGCAGGCAAGATCAAGTCACGCAAGATCACTCACGGAAACAAGTACTTGAGGAAAACTCTCATCGAGTGCTCTTGGGCGGCCCGACGTACGCAGGGCTCATTCTATAGCCGCTTCAGCTATCACCAGACAGTCGTCCGCAGGAAGAACAGCATGAAAGTCCAAGTCGCCGTCGCCAGGAAGATGCTCGCTGCCATCTGGTTCATCCTGCACGACCATGTCCCGTACAGGGACTATACCCCTCCTACGACAGAGGAGACTTCTTCCGATATCGTCCCGACCGAGTAATCGGCGCCTCGATATATACCGCATACTGTAAGGTCACTATCTTTGTGGTGGTCGCACCCCGTTTTCAAATTGGCTCATGCTTTATGCGGCTTAGAAGGCCTGTTTGAGAGCCGTATCTCGTAGAGGAAAGTGTTTTATTATTCTTGTGAAAGCACCCGCCGAAATGCCAGGTGCAGGATCTGTGTCTGCCCTGACGCACGGCGATGGCCACCTGCCAACAAAGGACAGCGGTCTCTGTTTGGTTTATAGAGGAAAGATTATTGTTACTGTTTACACCGATAAATCATAATTTACCACCATGGACAATATCTCCAAACGCATTGGTATCATCCTTC
>JAGCCO010000243.1 GCA_017651645.1 Bacteroidales bacterium | reverse complement strand
TTGGGTGCCTCAAAAGCATGAAGATTTAACGTATTTAACGTTCTTAAACCCTACGCGAATTCAACCGGCAACTGCAATATGTATTTGTTTACCTATTACCAACTTTTTTGTTATAAGTAAAATACGAACTTAGTCCCCTTAGGCCCAACTCCGTCATAATCTGCCGGTTTTGGGAACTGACAGCAAAGATTATTGATTGCATCTTCATCAAGGAAGAATGTCAGTTCGAGAACGATAGCACTACGTCTCTCATCATAGGCCAGATTCCAGATGCACTCACCCTGAACAGCATTTACCACCGTCCGAATCTCATCCTGAGTGCGCCATATGGAATCGAAGTCTGTCATCGAACTATCTTTGCTTTTTGGAGATTGTCAAAGTCGCTCCAAAAATCAGACTCTTCTGATTCACTGAAACCATTGTCGGATAATTCATGAAGGATGGCATCCAAAAGCTGCACCTTTGATATATTCAATTCAGGTTCGACGTCAATTGGGTAAGTGAGAATATCGCCCATCGAGCCGACATGGGCATTGGTTACAGCAATCTTCCCATCGATAAGCTTTACCTGAATATGCCTGCTGGAGCTATATTCAGGTTTTATCTCACGGAGCTTCTGATATGGCAAACTGTCGCTATACTGATCTGAATCTACGGAAAGAATGAGTTCACGTAACGTCATGCGATACCTAACAGCTCTATTTCAAAGATAAGTGTTGAACCACCGGGAATGCCTGGCTGAGAGAACTTGCCATAGCCCATCTCTGCAGGGATATATAGTTCCCACTTGTCACCGATATGCATCTGCTGCATGGCTATAATCCAGCCCTCAATCAGGTCACATAACCTACAAGCCAGAGGCACACCTCCACGGCTGCTATCAAACTGCTTACCATCGATGGTCTTGCCTGTGTAATGTGCCGTAATGATACTACGGACTGTTGGCTTCTGGCTTGATTGATCCCCCTCACTCAACACCTTGTAGTAGATACCTTTAGGAAGAGTCTTAACCCCTTCCTCCTTCGACTTGGCTTCAAGCCAGTCCTTGTTTGCCTGTGCGTATTCTCTTTTATTCATTGATGTAATTCTTGGTGGACATGTCATAATATAGAGCCTCTAATTCCTGCAGAGTCAGGCTCTCTACAGAGTGCTCGATGACCCTAATAAGTTCATCTCGACGGAAATCGTCAGACTGTCCAAAACGTCCTGTGTATGCCATATCTATTTCTTCCAAGCATTAACTACTTCACCGATATACATGGAGTGGATGCCAGCTGGGAAGTTAGCATACATCTGCTTGGGCGCATCACTTTTAAAGCCTTGTGGATCAAAAGGAGCGGCATACATAATCTTACATTCTATCACCATCGTTGCCTCAGTGTAATAAGGAGTGCCATTGGTCGTATATGCCGTATGAAGTCCCAAAGCCTGAGCCTTGTCACCGTCGCGTCCGCTCTTCGTTCCCATATAGTTCAGCACCTTGCTGTCCTTGACATCGAAGGACATCACGGTGAAATACTCAGAGTTATCCAAGAACTCCTTGGTATAACGTTTCTCTGCTACATAGACTGTCAGTGCAGTCTTACGCCAAAGTGTTCCGATACCACCCCATCCAATTGTCATGGCATTGCTCTTTTCCTTGGTTCCTGCACAAAGCAACTGAGCATCACGAAACCACTGGAAGCCATTGTCCTCAAAGGCTTCTTCCACGCTGAACTTCTTAAAACCATTGTCCTCCTGAGCGGACATCTTGCTTGGCGCAATCATCATCATTGCAGCCAAGATTGCTGTGACTATAGACCTATTCTTCATAAACAATCCTAATT
>JAGCCO010000242.1 GCA_017651645.1 Bacteroidales bacterium | reverse complement strand
CTCTGTATCTCGGGGTTCCGCCTCGATGTTCTCTTGGTGTTCCTTTTTAAAAGGTTCCTTGCCTCGCGCCGCTTCGCAACGGCGCTGGTCTTGTGCTGGCCTCAGACTTTCAAAGAACTTCGCTAAACCGCTTCCATAATCCTGTCTTTCCCTTCTCGTTTAGCGGGTGCAAAAGTACTACCTTTTTGCAAACTGACAAGCGCTTTTTTCAAATATTTTTCATCTTTGATTTATCGCGCTGATTGTCAATGAGAAAAATATTTCTGACAGACGAAAATGAGGGAGTTTTTACACCTTATTATATATAATAAAGAATCACCAATGCGGCAAAAAGGCATCTGCGATATGTTCAATAATTGGCTTGCCTTCGTTGAAAACGATGGAAACAATATCAAAGCGTGTGTTGATGTCCAAGTTGTGTGTGAAAAGATAGGCATTGGCGGCATAAATGAGTCGCGTTTGTTTTTGGTGCGTCACGGCAAGATCAGGCTCGCCATGTTCATCACTCTGTCGAGTTTTCACCTCCACAATGACCAATTCATTTCCATCCTTTGCAACAATGTCTATTTCTTTATGCTTGTTACGCCAATTCTTCTCCAAAATCTCATAACCTTTCTCCGTAAGAAACTGGACAGCCAACTCCTCGCCTAATTTTCCCAATTCGTTGTGCTTAGCCATAAGAAAAGCCTTTACTGCATCCTTTTCCGCTTCACAAAGCTCCAGACAATCATCCCTATTCCTATGAGGACAAACGGGACGCTGAGCCATTGGCCCATGTCGAAGACCATGTTGCGCTCAAAGTCGACCTGCACGTTCTTCAGGAATTCGATGCCGATGCGCGAACCAAAGATGATGACAAGGAAGGTGCCGAACATCAGGCCGGGCTGCTTGTGGCCAAGGTCACGCTTATAGTACATCCACAGCAAGATGCCCATCGCCACGAGGCAGAAGAAAGCCTCGTACAATCCCGTCGGATGGCAGGGGAGCCATTCGTTTGGTGAGCAGCAGTTACCCGGCGAACAAGGTGTGTAGTTGTCAAACGTGCCGCAGAACTGCTCCTCTCCACGCATAAAGACAAAGCCCCAAGGCAACGATGTGGGAGTACCGTAGATCTCGTGGTTGGTCACATTGCCCACACGAATCAGTGCCCCGACAAGACAGACGGGAATGACGATACGGTCAAGGATCCAGATGTAGTTGATATGCTGTAGGTCGTCCTTCGTCTTTTTGGTCGACTTGTTGTAGCTGCGCACATAGAACCACAAGCCCAACAGGATGCCGATAGCACCGCCGTGGCTGGCGAGACCGCCTTCCCAGACGGCCAACATCTTCAACGGATGCGAAAGATAATATTCAGGCTCATAGAAGAGGCAATGACCCAACCGTGCACCAACGACAGTGAAAAGGAGCATATAGATGAGCAGCTTGTCCAACGAATCGTCCGACATCTTCTCGCGCCTATAGATGCGACGCATAATGAAGTATCCGAAAAGAAATCCCAACGCCCAAAGCAGGCCGTACCAGCGGACGGAAAGGCTCCCGATGGAGAAAAGCACCGGGTCGACGTTCCAAGTAATGTGGTTTAGAATCATGGTT
>JAGCCO010000241.1 GCA_017651645.1 Bacteroidales bacterium | reverse complement strand
GCTTGAGGCGGTAAAGTCTATCCTGGCGCAGATGGAAAACGATCTTATCTCGGCGAAGGGGAGCCAGAAAAGGAAGATTTTGAGTTATGGCAAAGCGCTCTACAAGCAGACCAAAAGGGAAATCTATAAAACCAGTGAAGAAAACAAGCAACTCAAAGGGGTAAACCAGAGGTTAACCCAAGAGAACGACAATCTGAAGGGAAAACTTGCATCTGTGGATGAGAATGCCGTCCGGAAACTCCGAACAGACCTCGCCGCGGCAAACCAGCGCGCCGAAAACGCAGACCTTGCGGTTGCCCAAGAAAAGGAGAGAACCAATCAGGAATGGCGGAGGGCAGAGCAAGAGCGCAATAGGGCAGACGACGCCGAAGCGCAGGTCCGCGAGATACTCTCTGTTCCCGAGATAAAGCAGTTTTGGGAGAGGATTCTTCGTCAGAAGGCCTTCCTGGAGGAGATGAATCAAAGGATTGCTAAGGCCGTGAAAGCCCTTTACGACTTCGCCAAGAATCGTGACCTCATCTTCTCCAAGGAGGCAGAGGTTAGTATCGGCAATGGTATTATCGCAGAGGCGATCTTGAAAGGCTTGGATCCGACGGAAGAAAGCCAGCGGAAGAAGGCGGCGAAAAGCCTGCTTGGCAAGGTCAACTGGAAAGGAACGTATCAATCCAGCTGTGATCTGGCCGAGACCCGTACCGAACAGTTCTGTGAAGAGATAACCGTCCCGAAGGAGATTGTGGCAACGTTATTGCTCGCTGCCGGGGGAAAAGGTGGTACCAGCGTCGGGGGTGGCGGAGGTGGCTCCAACGATGATCTTACTAACTGGGACGGAACGAAGAAAAAGAAAGGGAGGCACTTGTAGAAGGTGTCAGTTACACAAACTCTATGATAAGGCTTGTGCGATTTTCTCTTTCTCTTGCGAACCGGCTGTGCTTAGACGGAGAAATGGAAGACCGATGGATTCAAGTATGGAATCCTTCATCATCTCGCGCCGTCCTTGGTTGGAGCATTACAATATATGTGTGGCTGCTTTCCTTATTTCGCAAGTTCAAGCTGATTTAGAAAGTCCGGCCACTCAAGCCGGGGGAGGTTCTTTCCTCTGACGATGCGTCCGTCAGGATCGACTAGCTCGTTGTGTGGAATCGCATTAAATTTGAACAGGGTCCTTAAAAGCATACTCTCCGCCTCCGGGATCAGATAACTCGTTTCTCCGGCCATATACTTGGCCACATATTCCTCATAAGTTTTAGGAGGAGTACTCCTGTCCCCCGTGATGAATACAAGCTCCAAGTTGTCCATCTCGGCGATCTTCTTCCTTAGTGCAACCGAAGACTCGATACCCATCTTGCACGGGGCGCAGCCTATGTCCCAGAAATCCACGTAAACCCATTTCCCGCGGAATGGATCCACCAAACGTCGGAAAATGTCTGTCGCCTCTCCGGCAGGCAGGTCATAACGATCTTTTGATTCGGCAAGGAGCTCATCCAAGGTTGCCTGGTATCGTGCTTTCAGGTATGGTGAAGACAGGGCTGAAAGCCGGGCATCCCAGATCTTATGATAATCAAATGACTGTGACTGCTGAGAGCCGTTCGCCTTATACAATTCGAGTAATTGCTTATTGATTTTGACTTCCTGCGAGAGTCCCTGTCCATTCATGAAGACGGCCTGAAGGAATATGGACGGTCCGGGCTGATGGAAAATGGCGCTGTCCACTGCCATCATTTTAGGGACATCGTTCATAATCCCTCTCATCGGGCCCAAGAACTGATAATAATTTGAGAAGGAAGAAATATCGTTGCTGATGGAAAAAGCGGTCCAATCCTCGGGATTCAACTTAGCCAAAGAAATATACAAAGAAGGATCAGAGAAATCCTCCTGTCCTATCCCCATCGCAGGCTGGAAATCCAGCACGGAACTTAATTCTCTTGTCGCGGCCAAGATCCGGATATTCTGTTTCAGAAGATGGACTTCCTCCTTGGAGAAGCCCTGTCTCCCACTTACATAGTCCGCCAACATCAGCATTCTGTCATAATACTGACCCACACGGGCAAAGAAACTGCTTATACCCAAAGAATCTCTTTCTTCAGGCATAGAGCCGTTCTGAGAGAAATAGAAACTAGGTGCGGCATTGGAGAGCCACCCCGCCAGTTTCCCGCACCGGGAACCAAGTGGGTAATGGACAAGGCCTGTTGAGTCTATCTGTATATCGGTCTCTCCGTCAGGTGTCAGGAAGAAATAAAGAGGGCTAGATGAATTCTCGCTCCATAAATAAGACAGAATCGGATTTTCAAGAGGGATCTCTAAGGAGAAACTCCCATCAGAAGCGACTTTGCAGGTCTGAAGATTATTTTCTTGAAATGCATTATACCCAAAGAACTGAATCATTTCCGGATGGTCACTCCCTTCGAACCGGCCGTTCAACTTTCCCGTGCCCTTCTTGAAGAATACATTCTCATCTTTTATGGGCTCCTGTTCCTTTGCCGGCCTTATTTTCAGGGGCTTGTCTGCATCATGTATGCCGTAAATCATCCAGCCCCGCGGCTCGATAAGGTCTAAAGCCCGGTTACGTCCCTTGACTGGTTCGAAGTACAGGTCGAAAGACTTCACATCTTCTGAAAACGGCACCCATTGGTCGAGTATGACTCCTTCGCTGCCTGTCAAGGCATATTTCTTACCCTTGTCTCCTGCAAGGTAAGTAGTGCTCTGGATGCGGAAATTGTTGCCGGGTTGTCCCTGTATCGAAAGATGGAGAACAGTACGATCTGCCTGACGCTCCATACCTTTGACGGTCAATGTCGAATTTGAATACAATATATCTGGTTGCTCCCAAACCTTATTACTGGAACAAGAGGACAATAAAACTACAACCGCCCAAGTGCAAATAACCAATCTAACAATAATATGTTTTTTCATTGCAATACTTCGGTAATAATAATGCTTAGGAGCCGCAAAAGCGACTGGCTACGTTCTATGATTTACAAAGTTACAAAAAAAAGGAGACAGAGGATGGATAATAACTATTTAAGTGTTTGCCAACAATTAGAATTGAGTGGCCTTTTGTTATTGGAAAATAAAATGGGTAGCGAACAATCTCTCTTGGAAGAGGTGAAGTTCCTACAACCTCTCTCCTTTTCCTTCATAGAAAGGTGCCGACCTGCGAGCGCCTTTTTTTAGTTCAGATTTTCGATTTTTGGGACATTTTTTGGGCCACTATTTACGAAAAATCCCCCACAGAACGCTCTGTAAGGGATTTTTGCGGAGAGAGCGAGATTCGAACTCGCGATACCCTTTTGGGGTACACACGCTTTCCAGGCGTGCCTCTTCAGCCACTCGAGCATCTCTCCAATACGTATCCCGGGAAATCGGGACTGCAAAGGTAATCATTTTTTCCG
>JAGCCO010000240.1 GCA_017651645.1 Bacteroidales bacterium | reverse complement strand
TGAAGTCGCTGAAACTGCAAGACCTCACACCGCTTGCCACTGAGACGATGAGCAAAATTTTCAAGAGACTTAAATAATACGTAATATATGAGACATTTTTTACTATTTATGACAGCTATGCTGCTGACCTGCTGTTCGTCGGACTGCGAGGTGAAGGCAGAGACAAATCAGTATCAGGCCAACATGGCCAAGACGCTAATTGTGTATTACAGCTACACGGGCAACTGCAAGGCGATAGTGAACAGCCTGGCCAGTCAGATTACGGCTGACCAATTGGAGATTCAGCCCGCAGATAAAGGACTTAGGTATGAGGCGAACAACTATGCCCTGGGTACGCAACTGCTGAACGCCATTAAGGCGAATCCCAACGATGCAAGCAGTTATCCAGCCATCGACCCCGTGACTGTCAGTATCGATGATTACCAAAATATCATCATCGTGACTCCGCTTTGGTGGAGCCAGATGGCGGCTATTATGCAGACCTTCCTCTTCCAGAACAGAACAAAATTGGCTGGCAAGACGGTGGCGATGATTGTGTCGAGTCATTCGAGTGGTATCAGCGGCGTAGTGGCAGATGCCCAGCGATTGCTCCCCAATGTGACATGGGCAGGTGATGCGCTTTGGATTAATGCCAGCAACCATTCCAACCGCAATTCGCTGATTGAGAACTGGCTGCCGACACAGAACTTTCATTCATCTACGACAGGAATCAGCCATGTTAAGTCTGACGTAAAAAAGTCAAAGGTCTATACGCTGCAGGGCACTCTCGCTCTGGTAGGACAAAAGGGTATTGTGATTAAAGACGGGAAAAAAGTTGCGATTAAGTGAGAGAAATGAAAATTCATTTTTATTTCCGAACGTGAGCAAGTTCAACAAAGTTAAAATTATCAGATGAAAAGAATAGTAACATTTATAATAGCAGTAATGACTATGGCGACAATACAAGGTCAGACGATGACCGAAAGACAAAAGGGATTGGCAGCATGTGCCTGCCTGATGGCACAGGGTGATTTAGAACGGTTGGAGCCTGCCGTGAAGATGGCACTCGACAACGGCGTGACTATCAATGAGCTGAAGGAGGCTTTTTCACAGCTCTATGCCTACACGGGCTTTCCACGCTCGCTGAATGCATTAGGCGTTCTAAATAAGGTGTTGGATAACAAACAGCCCTCATGGCAGGAAGGAAAGCCTTGGAAACGTCCTGAAATATGGGATGACGCTGCAAAAGCTCTGAAGCAAGGTACAGAGGTGCAGACGAAACTCTCTGGCCGTTCTTTCGATTACAACTTCTGTCCGCAGGATGACTACTATCTGAAGTCGCACCTCTTCGGTGACATCTTCGCCAGCGACCAACTCTCTGCAGCCGACCGCGAGATAGTGACCGTTGCTGCCCTGAGTGGTCTCGAAGGTGTTGCTCCACAACTGGCTGCCCACAAGCAGGGCGCCGTGAATATGGGCAATAGTCAGGAACTGGTTGATGAACTCTGTGCCTGGCTCGACAGCGAGGGGTATACCTTGCGCAGCAAATGGCCGAAAGGCGAACCGAACCCTTACGGCAAGTATTTCATCGGTCAGAGTTATCTGGCTGACGTTGGCGGTGGTGTTATAAACGTTACCTTCGAGCCTCGCTGCCGTAACAACTGGCATATCCACCACAAAGCAGTACAAGTACTCATCTGTGTCAGTGGTCGTGGCTGGTATCAGGAATGGGGCAAGGATGCCGTCGAGATGACTCCTGGCACAGTCATCGCCATTCCTGCAGAGGTAAAACACTGGCACGGAGCCGCCAAAGATTCATGGTTCCAACACCTTACTTATCACCGTGATGCTCAGGAAGGAGC
>JAGCCO010000239.1 GCA_017651645.1 Bacteroidales bacterium | reverse complement strand
GCTTTTTTATTCAATCTGATATTCATAAAAAATCTCCATTTTTTGAATTGCCTGCAATTGCATTACTGCGGATCATTCTGGACGCAACGAACAGACAACCCGTAGTTCTTATTGTAGTTGTACAGGCCTGCTCTGTCGTCGTCACTGAGCAAGTACATGTAGTACGCGCTGTTCCCACCGTACTCAGAAGAACTCCAAAAGTACGCGTTGTTGCCCACATTGTAGTAACTCACATCGTTGTACCTGCGGCCTGCAGGGAGCGCCGAGAAGCCGAAGGCGTCCGTACCATTTCCGTTGTTATTCCAGCCGCTTGCAGACTTAAGTGCCTTGCCCGAATTGTCACCGACCGCAGCGATGAGTTCATTCCATTCTGACTGGCTTGGCAGGTGCCAGCCATCGGGGCAGACTCCGCGGATAACTTCCGTGCCTAGATTGCACGTTTTTCCATAACCGCATGCCTCTTCGGTCTTCCCGACCGCAGTAGCCCACGTGTAAAGGCGACCGTATGTGGCACAGTTGTCGTCATTATTTTCGTAGCAGAAGCTACCCGTTTCTGTTTCATAGTTCAGGTTTTCAGCCATCCAAGTCTTGGAATATTCTGATCCCTCAGGAGCAACCGTCACGTACTTGTAGACCTGTTCCGTATTGTCCGCGAACTTGGCACAGAAATGAGTTTCTGGGTCATATTCAGTTTCTCCGCATTTCGCCACCGTCGCCTTTTCCTGCAGCACGTTTTCTACGCATTCGTACTTCGTGGGGTCAAATGCCTCTTTATTGCACAGGTCGTTTAGTTCCATATTAAAGCAGAACTTCTTGGCTGGGTCATACGGAGTCGTGCCACAAACGGCCTTGTAGATTGTCGCCGTACTTGTCGGTTCACCATCCGGCCCGCACTTCACACTAAGAGTTCCTGAACCGTCATCGACTACCTTGCAACCGTAGCCGGTATCGCCCTTGGAACCGCTAGAACCAGGAGCGCCATCCATAATTGTAGCCGTGTTTCCACCACCACAATCAATCGTTGTCGTTGAACCACTCTTTGAAACAGAGCAATTCGTTCCATTGGAGCCGTTAGCCCCCTTCAAAGAGGCAAGCCATGCTTCTAACGTGAGTTCCGTATTGGCAAGTTCATAAGCGGACTTTCCGTTTGTACCGCTAGCGCCATCACTGATTGTAGCCGTGTTTCCATTACCGCAATCAATAGTTGTCACAGAACCACTCTTTGAAACAGAGCAGTTTGTACCATCTTCACCTTTATCGCCTTTCAAAGAGGCAAGCCAATTTGCAAGCGTAAGGCTCGGGTCTTGCTCCTTGGCAAGGTCAAAAGCGGACTTACCGGCAACACCCTGGGCGCCCTTCGGGACCGTAACCACATTGGAACCACAGGTAATCGTGGCTCCATCGTCCGATTCTACCACGGAGCAGTTCGTACCATCAGAAATCTGCACAGAGTTAGTACCGCAAACAACCGTTGCTACGCCACCCGTTTTAGAAACAGTGCAGTCGTCGCCATTGGTTCCATTCGTACCATTGCTACCGCTGGCACCATTCGTACCGTTCTTGATAGTTACTTTACTTGTGCCACAAGTCACCTCGGCGCCATTTTCGACTTCGGCAATAGAGCAATTATCACCATTTTTACCGTTTGTCAGGGTACCGATTACCGTACCACCGCAAGACACCTGGATTCCACCGTCTGTAGCCTTAGCCGAGCAAGACGTGCCGTTTTCACCGTTCTTGCCGTTAGTTCCGTTCTTTCCATCGTTACCGTTTGTACCATTAGTTCCGTTCTTGCCATCCTCGCCTTTGACGCTGTGCCAGGACTCGTCGGAACACAGATAGGTGTTGCCCTTGTCCTTCACATAGATGAGCACGCCCTCATTCTGGGTAG
>JAGCCO010000024.1 GCA_017651645.1 Bacteroidales bacterium | reverse complement strand
GCATTCCGCATTCTGCATTCTGCATTCTGCATTCAGCATTCCGCATTCTGCATTCAGCATTCCGCATTCTGCATTCAGCATTCCGCATTCAGCATTCAAAAACAAAAGCCTACGCGCATCACGATGGGAGAACCATACGGATACAAACCGCTCCAGGTCTCTTGGCTGCCCCAACTGAGGTTGTAGAGTAACATCAGATAATAATAAGCGCCTTCGTAGGAATAGGAACGGTAACCGCCACCGACAAAGACGCTGGTGTACCATTCCCCACCAATGGTCTCATGGTTGTAACGGGCCATCCCATACAGTTTCTCATATTCCGCATGGACAAACAAACCCTTGTAAATCTGGAAGTTGGTATAGGGCGCCGCACCAAAATAATGGTAGTATTGGTTGCCATAATAGGAGCTGAAAGAGCAATACAGGTTGTAAACGCCTCGCAACCCGACCTCCCAAGGGCTGAAGATACGGTAACCCACTTGCGGGCCAATGGCGAAGTTCAAGTTGCTTCCATACATCCCGAAATCGAAGTCACCGCCTTTGGTAATTTTCCCCTTCATGTCTGGCACATCGGGAAGGAACTGCGCAGAGACCTTGCCTGCAAAACCGAAAAGCATCAAACAAAAGGATGCGATGATAGCGAAACGTTTCATGGGTTGGAGAGCTTGTAGATTCATATTCCGTGAATTTTCAGCAAAAATACAATAAAATCCATTTCTGCCCGTATCCAATAAAAGTTTATCTTTGCCTTTTATTTCAGTGCAATGAAAAAACACCACATATTACTCATACTCAGCCTCTTCCTTCTCGTTGGCAACGCGTGTAAGAAGAACCATCAAATCAATCCAGACTCGAATCTGAAGCTGGAGTTTTCGGCGGACACCGTCATTTTCGACACCGTGTTCACCTCCCTTGGCTCGGCAACACATCAGTTGATGATCTACAACAACCACAGCGACGACCTGAAAATAAGCTCTATACGTTTGATTGGCGGTGAGAACTCGCCCTATCGACTCAACCTTGACGGCGAGAGTGCCACCGAGTTTTACGACAAAATCATCCCTGCCGAGGACAGTCTCTTTTCCTTCCTGCGTGTCACCATCAACCCGAACGACTTGAACACACCCTTTGTCGTGGAAGACGAATTGGAGTTCATCACCAATGGTAACACACAAACCGTCAAGCTGTTGTCATGGGGCCAAAATGCCAACTACATAGTAGCGGACAAGCTGGTCACTTTGGGCGGCGTGCCCTATCCTTACCACATCGTGGCCGACAGCCTGCAAACCACAGTCTGGACCAAGGAAAGACCCTACGTCATCTACGGCTGGGCGCTCATCAACTCTTACGGCACCTTGAAGATTGAGGAAGGCGCGCGCATCTATTGCCATCAAGGCGGCGGCATCTTCTCGTGGAGCGACGGCCAACTCATCATCGCAGGTACAGCTGACGAGCCTGTCGTCATCCAAGGCGACCGCTTGGAGGCGTATTATCAGGATACGCCAGGACAATGGGAACAGATTCTGATGATGGACGGTCGTGCCGGCGCCGACCACCGCATCAGTCATGCCATCATCCGCAACGGCACCATCGGCCTCAACTGCCAGTCGTCGCTGAAAGTCACGGAATGCGCCCTCCGCATCGACAACACCATCATCGAAAACCAAAGCGGCTACGGGCTCTATTCCATCCTCTATCCCGTTGAGGCCACGAACTTTGTCATCGCCAACTGCGGCTATACCAACTTCTGGGCCTTTGGTGGTGACTACCGTTTTGTGCACGGCACCTTTGCCGACTACTGGAGCGCCAACGAGCACAACAAGAATGCGGCAGTAAGAGTGGCCAACTGTGCCGTTGATGGTGCCACTGAAGAGCTGTTCTATTATCCATTCCATCTGGAGATGGACAACTGCATCGTCTACGGCAAGCAGAATGACGAAATCGAGACCACCTTCGGTCCCGACGCCGACTCCACCTTCCTCTTCGACCATTGTTTGGTTAAGTCAGAGAAATACAACGGCAACATGGCTGGGTTCAGCCACTGCCTGTTCAATTTGGAACCTTATTTCGTTGACGTCAAGAACGACTTCCACATCGACAGCATCGCCTCTCCCGTCATCGGGACAGGCAATCCGCTGTTTGGCAACGAATTGCCTTATGATTTAGATGGTGTCTCTCGCATCGGTGCACCCGACATGGGAGCCTATCAGTTTGTGCCGAAATAATGCTTATTTCACCACTCTAGTATTCAGCGTCCTTTTGTTTCCCACGGCATCGGTCACCACGACCTTCACCTTGTTGGTGCCTTTCTTAACCCTTGAATCAATTACATAATAAAGCAGGTTGTTCTTGGCATCATATTGACCGAGCACCCATTCGTCATTCAAATAGATGTCATAGGTCTCGATGCCCGTCATGTCGTCGGTGATCTTGAAGCGCAACGACTTAAGCTTCTTCAGTTGCTGGCCTTTCTTGAAGTTCGTGGCCGACACCTGAGGCGCCACCGAGTCAATCTTGATGGTGAACTCGCCCATGTTGCGGGTCGTGACCTCCATGCAGCCATTCTTCATCTTGCCGCCTAGTGACGACACCTTGCCGTTATTGTCGATATAGGCGATGTATTTCTTAGGATGGTCGGCCAATTTCCCACTGGGACGGATACGGACAGTGAAAGGCTTGAAGGTCGTCATGCCATCGTCGCCGAAACGAAAGATCCTTGAGCAGCAACCCCTTTCATCACGCTGTCCGGTCTGCACCCATTCATCGCGGAAGAGTGTACCTTTCTCCATCGAAACGCTGAAATCCTCAATCGTGATATCGCTGTTCATGGTGCCGTCAGCCCTGACGAAATACTCGCTGCGGCGATGCTCGGGACGCATCACCTCGGCGGGTGCCCTTCCCACCAACTGGAAACTCGCCGTCGCGCTGTTGCCCTCATAATCCGAGATCTTGAAGCGGACATCCACCGTGTCGCCTTCATTCACTATGACGGTGCCGTTCCTTTTCTCTATCATGTGGAGTCGGTTGTAGGGGTCGGTCTCCGTGCGCACATAGCTTTTCTTCGTCTGCTTATAATGACGGTAATCAAGCAGGCTGTTCACATAGCGTGGCTCACTATAGGAAAAACTGTCGGCTTCCACTTGGAAGGCCAACTCGTCATCGAGGAAAAGCTCATAAAGATAAGGACCGTTTTTGTTGGTGGATGCACCCACCTGGTCGTATGTGGAGATACCGAACGCGATCTCACCATTGGCATAGACGAATTCTTTGTCTTTCAGGCCATATCTGCCATTATTGCCCACCACCTCAAAATAGATGGGATCGATGCCACCTTCAAGCGTAGCCTCTTCATTCAAAGGATATACCGAAACGCCCTGGATGAAAGGTCTCATGTCATCCTCAATCTGGTAGCCGAAATACAAGGGATTGACCGGCTTCTCGCTAACTGTATGCCGTATCTCGAAATGCAGATGTGGCCCGCCCGAGCCACCTGAGTTGCCGGAAAAACCAATCAAATCACCTGCATTTATGGGAAACTTGTCCTTGTCGGGATAAATCTGAACCGCAAATTGTTTGTGGTTGTACTGGTATTGCTTCACGTAAGTCGCGATGTTGCCTGAGAACCGTTGCAAATGGGCATACACACTGGTATAGCCGTCATAATGCGTGATATACAGCACGTTGCCATAGCCGAATGGCGAAACTCCGATGCGGCTGATGTAACCGTCGGCCACAGCGTAAACTCTCTTCCCTTCCACACCCTGGGTCTTGATGTCGAGGCCGGCATGAAGATGGTTGGGACGCAGCTCCCCAAATGTGGCAGATAGATACATCGGGATATCGAGAGGATCCCTGTATTGCGGGAATTGTTCTTGCGCACTAAGGCTCATGGCAGCGAAAATAAACAATATAGCTAATAACAAATGCTTTTTCATGGTGATCGGATTCTGATTATTGAAAGAATGGGCAAAGATATATCATTTTTGCATATTTTTGCAACGGTAAAGGAATAAAAAAATGCGCCGGAAAACCCGAAAAGAGAGATTCAGCGAATGGCTCTCAAGGCCTTACATGCTGCTGATTTATAGGCTGTTTGCCACGCTTATGGCTCTCAGCATCAGCCGCTGGCTGCTCTATCTGTTCAACCTGCAGTTTTTCCATCAGCTTGATATTGGTCAAGCATTGGCCCTTTACTTCTACGGGATGCGTTTTGACCTGCCTATTGTCGTTGGCATCAATCTCCCAACCATCATATATTATTGTTTCCCGTCACGACGCATCTACAACAAAACAGGCCAGAAGGTCATCGACATCATCTATGTCGTTCTCAATGCCATCGCTATCCTGCTGAATTTCATAGATATCATCTGTTTCCATTTCTTTGCCAAACACATCACCATCGACTTCCTTAAAGTCTTAGGGCGCTCCGATGAGGTGTCGTTCGGCATCATCAGGCAGGTTTTCTTCGATTATTGGTATCTGTTGATCATTTACATCCTTTTCGTCTCCGTTATCATCGTCGTGGCCAGTCACACCCGGCTGCAATCCTCCGAGAAAAAGGAAGAAGACACAAGATGGACGCTTCGGCAAGCCATCAGTCTGGTTGTCATGCTGTTGCTATCGTTTATCGCCTATCGTGGAGGGCTTCAGTCTGAACCTCTCACCAAGCATACCGCCATGCGTTACACCGACCCGCAAAACGCACCTATCCTGCTCAACACGCCGTTCTGTCTGATTACGGAAAAAGAAAACCAATTGACAGAGATTCCCAACCAGAGATTGGATGGGGCACATATCCACAATGACTTGACCGCCAACCGTTTCATCGCCAATGACAGCCTGAGCTGCGACAGCCTGCCCGACAATGTGATGCTCATTATCCTCAAGAATTTCGGACAAGAGATGATTGGCTATTACAACCCCAATGGAAGGTACCAGTTGACACCGTTCTTGGATTCGCTCCTCGCCCAAAGCCTCACCTTCAATGGCATGGCCAACAGCAGGAGAAGCCTTGAGGTATTGCCTTCCTTACTGGCCAGCATCCCATCGCTGATGGAAATCGACTTCGTCAGGTCTGAATATGCCGATAACGACTTCGACGCTTTCGGCCAGCATCTGCAAAAGCGAGGCTACAACACCATCTTTATGCATGGCGGAAAAAATGGGGTACAAGGCTTCGACGCGTTCTCGCACCGTGCCGGTTTCAAGAACTACTTCGGCCGCATCGAATACGGCGACGACAGCGACTATGACGGACAATGGGGCATCTACGACGGGCCATTCCTGCAATATGCCGCCACGGCCTTAAGCCGCGTCCACGAACCGTTTGCTGCAGCCATCTATACTTTGTCATCGCGTTATCCTTACAAAGTACCGAGAGACTTTGAATTTCCCGAGGAGAGTTATTTCTGGACCGGCTTCCAAAAGACGGTCTATTACACCGACTGCGCCCTTCGCAATTTCTTCCAGACCGCATCCATGATGCCTTGGTTTGCCAACACGTTGTTCGTCATCACCTCCGACTGCTCCAACAGCGAGCACTTCCAAACCAAATACGGCAACGTTTGGGGCATGTATTCCATCCCCTTCGCTTTCTATTATCCTGAAAAAATCAAGCCTATGCGATGCGAAGAGGTGGCCCAGCAAATCGACATGGGGCCTTCCATCCTCTCTGCCTTGAAGGTCAACGACACTTTGTTCTCTTTCGGACGCAATTTGTTCGACACCCTCAGCGAGCCCGCTTTCATCAGCTACTTCAACCTCACTTATCAGTATTGCGACGGTACCTATCTGGTACAATCCGACGGACAAAACTCCTTTGGCATCTTCAAGCCCTACCTTGATCCCGAACTGAGCGACAACCTCATCGACCGCCTGCAATGTCCCGATGTTTTCGAAAAGCTGTACGGATTCTTACAGGAATACAACTACAGGATGATTAACAACAAACTGACTATTACAAAAACCGATACCATTTATGAAACACAAGAGTGACAAAAACGGAACCGTCTACTCCACCAACCCCGATTACGCCTTTGACTACGGAGAAGAAGAAGCCGTAACCCTTGAACCCGCCAAACAGAACCTCCGCGTAATGCTCGACAAAAAGCAACGTGCAGGCAAGAAAGTGACTCTCATCACGGGTTTCCAAGGCTCCGACTTCGACCTTGCTGTGTTGGGTAAGGAACTGAAGTCGGCCTGTGGCGCAGGCGGCAGCGTCAAAGACGGCGAGATCCTGTTGCAAGGCGATTTTAGGGAGAAAGTGTTGGCCTTGTTGCAAGAAAAAGGATACAAAAAAACCAAAATCAGCGGAATATGATTCAAAAATACATAGAAATACTCAACGGCATCGGTGAGAGCATGCATTTGGCAGCGACCCCTTCCCTCGCCATCGCCGAAGGTATCGCATTCGTCACACTACTCGTATTGGGCGTGCTTCTCTATTTCCTAGCCCGCTTCATCATCAGCAAGACCGTCCACGTGCTCATCAAAAAGACACCATCAAAATATGACGACCTGCTGATCAAGAACAAGGTGTTCGTGCGCATCTGTCTGCTTATCCCGGCCATCCTCATCAAGTATTACATCAAGGACGCCATGCCTGACTTCACAGAAGCCGCCGCCATCATCGTCAAGATCACCAAGATCTATGAAATCACGGTATATGCCGCCATCATCATGGCATTGGTGAACACCGCCCATGAGCTCTACAATTCGTTCGAGACCTCGAAGTTGAAACCCATCGAAGGTCTGGTACAAGTCATCAAAGGCGTCGTCATCGCCGTCAGCGTGCTGCTCATCACGGCCTTCCTTTTGGGCAAGAGCATCAACAACATCGTCATCGGTTTGGGCACCCTGTCAGCCGTACTTATGTTGATATTCCAGGACTCCATCAAAGGCTTCGTGGGCAGCATCCAGCTCTCCATCAACGACATGCTCCGTATCGGCGATTGGATCGTGACTGGTCCCGCCGACGGCATCGTGCAGGAAATCAACCTCACCACCGTGAAGGTGCAGAACTGGGACAACACCATCACTACCATCCCGACCTATACACTGGTTTCGAGTCCCTTCACCAACTGGCGCGGCATGTCGGAGTCGGGCGGACGCCGCATCGCACGCAGCATCAATATCGACGTGAACACCATCCGCTACTGCACGCCTGAGATGTTAGAGAAATACAAGCATTATGCCCTAGTGAAGGATTACATCACACAGAAAGAAGAAGACATCCTCGAATACAACGAGGCCAACCGCATCGACACGAGCGAGATCATGAACGGTCGTCAGCAGACTAACCTCGGCATCTTCCGCGCTTATATCAAGGCCTACCTCAACAACAACCCGAAGCTGAACCACAACCTCATCATGATGGTGCGCCAACTGCAGCCCACCGAATTCGGTGTTCCGTTGCAAATCTATGCTTTCAGCAGTGACAAGAAATGGACCAACTACGAGGAGATACAAAGCGATATCTTCGACCATATCATTGCGGCGGCGGGGATGTTTGATTTGAAGATTTACCAGAAAAGGTAGTTGAGAGTTGAGAGTTGAGAATTGATAATTGATAATTGAGAATTGGATAGTTTGGAGGGGAAAGTCATGAATGCAGGAGTTGCCTTTACGGAGAAGTATTTGAAGTTGATGTTCAAGCAGCTGCGCGATGCCACACCTGAAGAGGTGATGGAGGAACTGGAACATTGTCGGCGCGAGAACCGTCGACCCGTCAGGGTGCCACGCTATTTCAGAGGCTATTTCACCGAGGAAAAGTTCAACGCGTCAACCGCTTTTGAGATGCAGGTTTTCAAGCACGACGAAACGCCAAGGCCCCTGAACCCTGAGCCTGTCGAAGGGTCGAAGGGCCGACCCCAGCGTAAGCTTATCTTATACCTCCACGGCGGCGCCTTCATCTATCCGCCCGTGTTTTTCCATTGGCGTTTCCTGCACGACCTCGCTTTGCGCACGCATTGCAATGCCTTGATGCCTGTCTATCCCAAGTCACCCGAATACGACTGCCAATATTGCGTTTCCACCCTATTGGACTTTTATCAAAAGGTCATCCATCCAAGTCAATACGATGAGATTCACCTTGTCGGCGACTCGGCAGGAGCGTGCCTTTGCCTAATATTGGCTCAAGAAGCCCACAAAAACGGGTGGAAAAAGCCCACAGCCCTCACTCTGCTCTCCCCTTGTGTCGACCTCAGCCACACCAAGGAAAAAGAGATGCGTGCTTTACAAGAAAAAGACAGCATGTTGCAACTCGACCGTGTGATTACCCTCAATGCTATCTGGCAAGCCGAGTTGCCCATAAAGCATCCTTGGGTCAGCCCTATCTTCGGCGACTTCAGCGGTATCGACAACCTCAGCGTTTACTATGGCTCCGACGAAATCCTGCAGCCCGATGACCTCTTCCTTAAAGAGACTTATGAAAAAGCCGGAAAGACAGGCGTTTTCCGCGAGTATCCAGGCATGTTCCATACCTTCGTGATGTTTCCGATTCCTGAAGGATTCAAAGCCACAAGAGAAATCGCAACGACCATCAAAAGCGGACACTAACGGGACATCCTTTCTTGTAGCTCCAGCATCTCGTCGCGGTACTTTGCGGCACTGAGGAAGTCCATCTCCTTGACAGCCCGCTCCATGTTCTTCTTCGCCTGCTGAATGGCCTTCTGCAGTTGCTCCTTCGACATGTAGGTAGCCTGACCTTCGGCTGCCATAGTGGGAGCATGACCCTCCTGTGAGTATGATACAGGCTGAGTACCTTTCAATGTACCCAATGAATTATCAATGGCTTTAACAATGGTCTTGGGCACGATGCCATGTGCCTCGTTGTAGGCCATCTGCTTGGAACGACGTCGGGCCGTCTCATCAATGGTCTTGCGCATCGAGTCGGTGATGGTGTCGGCATACATGATGACCTTGCTCTCCGCATTACGTGCAGCACGGCCAGCCGTCTGCACCAAGGAACGCTCGGAACGCAGGAAGCCCTCCTTATCGGCATCCAGAATGGCCACAAGGCTGACCTCGGGCAAATCCAAGCCCTCACGCAAAAGGTTAACTCCGACCAACACGTCGAAGTCGCCCATGCGCAGGCCTTGCAAAATCTCCACACGCTCTATGGTGTCCACATCGGAGTGGATGTATCGCGTCTTGATCTTCAAGCCGTTGAGGTAAGTATTCAGTTCTTCTGCCATACGCTTGGTTAAGGTGGTGACGAGTACGCGCTGGTTCTTCTCTGTCACCTTGTGGATTTCGTCGATAAGGTCATCCACTTGGTTTAGGCTCGGACGCACTTCAATCACCGGGTCAAGCAGGCCTGTAGGGCGGATCAGCTGCTCCACATACACGCCTTCGCTCTGCTGCAACTCAAAGTCGGCTGGTGTGGCGCTGACATAAATGGTCTGTCCCGTGAGCGCCTCAAATTCATCGAATTGCAAAGGCCTGTTATCCAAGGCCGAAGGCAAACGGAAACCATACTCCACCAAGGTCTGCTTGCGCGAACGGTCGCCGCCGTGCATACCTCTAATCTGTGGTATGGTGACATGGCTCTCGTCGATGATAGTGATGAAGTCATCAGGGAAATAATCGAGCAAGCAGAACGGTCTCGTACCTGGACTGCGCCCATCGAAATAGCGTGAATAATTTTCAATACCCGAGCAATAACCCAGTTCCTTCATCATCTCAATGTCGAAGTTGACACGGTCTTCCAAACGCTTGGCCTCCAGGTTTTTTCCAATCTCACGGAAATACTCGGCCTGCTTGAACATGTCGTCTTGGATTTCAACGACAGCTGAGTTGAGTTTGGCTTGCGAGGTGACGAAGATATTGGCGGGAAAGATGGTCACCTCCGACAGTTCCTCCATGCGGCGACCTGTCACAGGGTTGAGCATCTCGAGACTGTCTATCTCGTCGTCCCAAAACACGATGCGGTAAGCATAGTCAGCGTAAGCAGGAAATACATCCATGGTCTCCCCTTTCACCCTGAATTTGCCTTGCGTGAACTCAATCTCGTTGCGCACATACAAAGCCCCGACCAAGGCCTTGGCCACCTCGTCGCGGCTGATCTTCATGCCACGCTCCAGAAAAATGACATTCTTCCCAAAATCATCAGGGTTGCCAATGCCATATAGACAAGACACCGAAGAAACCACAATGATATCGCGTCGACCCGAAAGCAAGGCTGAAGTCGTGGCCAAACGCATCTTATCGATGTCCATATTGATGGCAAGGTCTTTTTCTATATAGGTGTTGGTGGCAGGGATGAAAGCCTCGGGCTGGTAGTAGTCGTAATAGGAAACGAAATAATTCACCGCATTCTCAGGAAAGAACTGCTTGAACTCTCCGTAAAGCTGCGCCGCTAAGGTCTTGTTGTGGCTCAATACTAAAGCAGGCCTGTTCACCTGTGCCAACACATTGGCAATAGTGAAGGTCTTGCCCGAACCCGTCACACCAAGAAGCGTTTGGGCATGGTCGCCACGGTTCAGTCCGTCCACCAACTGTTTGATGGCTTCGGGCTGGTCGCCTGTGGGCTGGAAATCAGAAACGAGTTTGAAGTTCATAGTGATTGCAAAGATACAAAAAAAAGTCCCAACCGCAACGGTTGGGACTTCCTTGTTATCGTAACAATAACGCGATTTACTTCACCTGGTCGACGATGGCCTTGAAAGCCTCGGGGTTGTTGAGGGCGAGGTCGGCAAGGACCTTGCGGTTGATTTCGATACCGGCTTTCGTCAGTTTGTCGATGAATTGGCTGTAGTTCATGTCGTACTCACGCACGGCGGCGTTGATACGGACAATCCACAGGCTGCGGAATTCGCGCTTCTTGTTTCTTCTGTCGCGATAAGCGTACTGTTGACCCTTTTCGTAAGAGTTCTTCGCCACAGTCCACACATTCTTTCTCGTGCTGAACTGACCTTTGGTCTTCTTCAGGATTTTCTTTCTTCTGGCTCTTGAAGCCACTGCATTGACTGATCTTGTCATTTTTTAATCATTTTTCGTCCAGCGCCTCGCTCCTTTCGAGAACTTTTCTGCTGAGACAAATTACACATTTTGTTAATTACATGAGAAGCATTTGTTTCACGACTTTCTCGTCTGCTCTCTCAACGATTGCAGTGTGGTCGAGGTTGCGTTTTCTCTTCTGGCTCTTCTTGGTCAGGATGTGGCCATGATAAGCATGCTTTCTCTTCAGCTTGCCGCTACCTGTTACTTGGAAACGCTTCTTGGCAGCGGACTTAGTCTTCATTTTCGGCATTTTACAAATATTTTAAAGTATTAAAAATGAGTTATTTCTTCGTTGACTTAGGAGCTATCATCATCTGCATGCGCTTGCCCTCCAACTTGGGCATCATCTCCACCTTACCAAACTCTTCCAGCTCTTGCGCAAACTTCAGCAACATGATCTCACCTTGTTCCTTGTAGACGATGGAACGGCCTCTGAAAAAGACTTCCACCTTGACCTTTGAGCCTTCCTGCAGGAAGCGTTTGGCGTGGTTCAGCTTGAACTCGAAGTCGTGGTCATCGGTTTGGGGTCCGAGGCGGATTTCCTTGATGACGACCTTGGTGGCCTTGGCTTTCTGTTCCTTCAGGCGCTTCTTCTGGTCGAAGACGAACTTCTTGTAGTCCATCGCCTTGCAGACCGGCGGGTTGGCATCGGGCTGAATCTCAACGAGGTCGACCCCCAATTCTTCTACGATTCTCATGGCCTCGCGCAAGGGGTAGATGTTCGGTTCGACACCCTCGCCCACCAGACGTACCATTGGGGCTTTCACCTCTTCATTGATGCGATGGTTGAATCCGTCTTTGTCTTTGTTCGGTCGCTGACCGGGTCTTCCTTTTTGTGGAATCTGTGCTATTGTTTTAGTCTCCTATATTAAGTTTATATTCAGTTAATTAGTTTATCTCTTGTTCTGTTCCTCCTCGACTTGCTTCTTGATCATCTCGGCAAAGGCATCCGTAGGCATGGTGCCGAGGTCGACTTGACCGTGCTTACGCACCGACACCGAGTTCTCCGCTTCTTCCTTCTCGCCCACGATGAGCATGTAAGGATACTTCTTCATTTCGGCATCGCGGATCTTACGACCGATCTTCTCGTTACGCTCGTCAATGAGGGCGCGAATATCGGACTTTTTCAGATACGATTGCAAATTTTTCGCAAAATCGAGGTATTTTTCACTCACAGGCAGGATGACGACCTGGTCGGGAGCCAGCCACAGCGGGAACTCGCCAGCGCAGTGCTCAAGCAACACAGCCACGAAACGCTCCATGGAACCGAAAGGTGCGCGGTGTACCATCACAGGACGGTGTTTCTCGTTGTCGGCGCCAATGTAGGTCAGGTCGAAGCGCTCAGGCAGGTTGTAGTCCACCTGGATGGTACCCAGTTGCCACTTACGACCGAGGGCGTCCTTCACCATGAAGTCGAGCTTTGGACCGTAGAAAGCAGCCTCGCCATATTCCACATGGGCAGGCAGACCCTTCTCGGCGCAGGCCTCCTGGATGGCAGCCTCAGCCTTGGCCCAGTTTTCGTCCGTACCCACATACTTCTCATGGTCGTTGGGGTCGCGGAGCGATATCTGTGCTTCAAAGTTCTTGAAGTCAAGCGCCTTGAAGATGATTTCAATGATTTCCATCACGCGGATGAACTCTTCCTTCACCTGATCGGGACGGCAGAAGATGTGGGCATCGTCTTGGGTGAATGAACGCACACGGGTCAGGCCGTGGAGCTCACCGCTCTGCTCATAACGGTACACCGTGCCGAACTCAGCGCAGCGGAAAGGCAGGTCCTTGTAGGAACGTGGCTTCCACTTGAAGATCATGCAGTGGTGGGGGCAGTTCATGGGTTTCAGCAGGTACTCCTCGCCTTCTTCCGGCGTGGTGATTGGGCGGAAGCTATCTTCGCCGTAGTGATCCCAGTGACCCGAAGTCACATACAGCTGCTTGCCACCGATATGAGGCGTGATGACTTGTTCATAACCATATTCCTTCTGGATCTTGGTCAGGTACTCCTGCAGGCGGAGGCGCAACTCGGTGCCTTTGGGCAACCAAATCGGCAGACCCTTACCCACGATGTCATTGAACATGAAGAGCTCCAGCTCACGGCCCAGCTTACGATGGTCACGCTTCTTGGCTTCTTCAAGCAGCACGAGGTACTCATCAAGTTCCTTCTGCTTCGGGAAAGTGATGCCGTAGACGCGGGTCAGCTGCTTGCGCTTCTCGTCGCCACGCCAGTAGGCGCCAGCCAGTGAGGTCAACTTCACGGCTTTGATGAAGCTCGTGTTCGGGATATGGGGACCGCGGCAGAGGTCGGTAAAGGCGCCATTCTTATAATAGGTGATGGTGCCGTCTTCCAGTTCGCTGATCAGTTCTTCCTTATATTCGTCGCCTTTCTCGGTGAAATACTTCAAGGCCTCGGCCTTGCTCACGTCAACGCGCTCGAAGGTCTGCTTCTCGCGGGCCAGTTCGAGCATCTTCTTCTCGATAGCCACGAGGTCGGCTTCGGTCAGGGTGATGTCGCCCGTGTCGATGTCATAGTAGAAACCAGCATCCACAGCGGGGCCGATACCGAACTTCACACCTTTATAAAGAGCTTCAATGGCTTCAGCCATGAGGTGAGCCGATGAGTGCCAGAACGTGGCCTTGCCTTCGGGGTCGTCCCAAGTAAAGAGTTGAATGGTGGCGTCCTCGTTGACGGGGCGCATGGCATCCCACATCATACCGTTCACCTTGGCAGACAGCACGTTACGCGCCAAACCCTCGCTCAGGCTCTTGGCGATATCCAACGGCGTCACACCGGCTTCATATTGTCTGACACTATTGTCAGGGAAAGTTATGTTAATCATAAAAATAGGTCTTTTTGAAAGCGGCTGCAAAAGTACAAAATTTTCTCTTACGAAAAGCAGATTATTAGCTTTTAAGGAGATTTTTTTCACCTTATATATAAAAATGCTATTTTTGCGTCAAATTTTTAAACAATGAAGAAAACAATCATCCTCATCATCCTTGTAACCATGTCATTTTTCGGTTATTCTCAAGACTGGTTCGGCTTCAACCGTTATCAAGCCGACAACGCACGTATCATCGCCAGCGGCGACTACCCTGAGGTAGTCTTTATGGGCAACTCCATCACCGACAACTGGGCCTATTTTCATCCCGGCTTCTTCAGCAGCCACAACTACTGCGGTAGAGGCATCAGCGGTCAGACCTCGGCGCAGATGTTGGTCCGATTCACGGACGACGTCATCGCCCTCCACCCAAAAGCCGTGGTCATCATGGCCGGCACCAACGATGTGGCTCACAACGACTATTGGGTTTCGCCCGAGAAGGTGGTCGAAAACATCGTTGCCATGTGCAATATCGCCAAGGCTAACGGCATCATCCCCATCATCAGCTCCATACCACCGTGCAAGTCGTTTGTTTGGAGACCAGAGATCGAAAACGCGGGGCAGACCATCGCTGACATCAACAAAAGCCTAAAAGATTACGCTGAGGCGAACAACCTTATTTATGTCGACTATCATCATGCTCTCGCCGATGAGGACCTCGGATTCCAAAAAACGCTCAGCAAGGATGGCTGTCATCCTGACCCTGACACTTATTTCACCATGGAAAGCTTGGTTTTGGAGGCCATCGGTTTGACGTTGAAATAAGACTATTGTAACATCACAAAAAGAAGATTTCTAGTACAATAAGGTATTTTTTCTTAGCTATTTGAAAACAACTTTCTATTTTTGCACAAAACTTTATCCTATGAAAAAACCGGCACTCGTTTTCATGCTGCTTATCGCAACTGCTTTCCAATCTTTCTCCCAATCCGCCATGCAAGTCGACGAAGCCTTGGCACGGAACACCGCTCAAGCCTTTGTGACCTCGCAAGAAGCTTTTAATGGTCACGATTTGACCTTGGTTTCATCCGATGATATTTATATCTTCGACATTGATTCACAAGGCTTTGTCATCATTTCGGGCAATACCATCCTGCCACCTGTTTTGGGCTGGTCCGACCAAGGCAACTTCCCTGCTTTGGAAGATGCACCCGAGAACTTTGCCTCATGGATAGCGCATTATTCTGAGATGATTGACTTCGCAGTTACCAACCGCATTGTGCCAGAAGATAAGGTTCAACGCCAATGGGAAGAAGCCGCACAAGGTATTTTCGGGACTCGCAACACACGAACCGTGGATCCATTGACCGCCACGCGCTGGAACCAGGACTGCTACTACAACGAGTATTGCCCAGCTACCTCGGGCGGCTGGTGGTGGGGCGGTCCATGCGGTCATTGCTATGCAGGCTGTGTAGCTACCGCCATGGCCCAAGTGATGAAATACTGGAACTATCCCGAAACAGGCTTTGGATCACATAGTTATGTCCACAGCCAATACGGTGAACAAAGCGCCAACTTCGCTGCCACCACCTACCGTTGGGACGAGATGCCCAACGATGTCTGGAGCAACAACGACGCCGTGGCCACACTGTTGTATCACTGCGGTGTAAGTGTCGACATGAACTATTCAGGCTCGGGTAGCGGCGCCCAGTCGCAGGACGTGGAGACCGCCATGCGTTCTTATTTCGGCTACTGCGGTGCCAAATACCGCCAGAAGAGCAGCTACCAAGACGATGCCTGGATTGCCATGCTGAAGGCTGAACTCGACCTGGCGCATCCCATCTATTACTCGGGTGCCAACGGTGACAGCGGCCATGCCTTCGTTTGCGATGGCTACGACAGCAACGACCTCATGCACTTCAACTTCGGTTGGAGCGGTAGCGGCGACGGTTTTTACTCCACCTACGACGTGAATGGTTTCAACCAAGGTCAGGCCGTGGTAAGCAACCTCTTCCCTGTTAGTATCCAAGCCGATGACAACGGCATCATCTATGTCAGCAGTGACGGCACTGGTGACGGCTCTTCATGGGACAACGCCACCGACAAGCTCCAGTTCGCCTCTGCCCTATCCAGCGGCGGCGGCACCAGGGTTTGGGTAAAGGCGGGCACGTATTACGGTGATACTACCGACATGGAAGGCGCGTTCAGCATTTCAAGAAGCAACCGCGTTTACGGCGGTTTCAAAGGTGATGAAGGTCCTGACTATGACCTCTCTCTGCGCGATTTCGATAAAAACGCCACCATCCTTGATGGTCAAGGGAGCAGACGTGTGCTATTGCAAGACCAAGCCTTCTCCTCCGCCTCGATGGCGATCTGGGATGGCTTTACCATCCGAAACGGCAACATCGGTAGTGGTGCAGGAGCCTACCTGAACAATTATGTCACCCTGAACAACTGCATCATCATTAACAACGAAGCCAGTATGTACGGCGGCGGCGTATACATCAACTCGACGGGTGGCACGTCACATGTCACGCTATACAACTGCCGCATCATGGACAACAGCGCCTCGATGGGCGGTGGCGTTTGCGACCGCATCGGCGCCGACTACACCAACTGCCGCATCAGCAACAATGTGGCCACAACCAAAGGCGGCGGCATATACCTTTATAATAATACGGAGCCGACCCTCAAGAACTGCATCATCAGCAACAACACGGCTAACAACGCTGGCGGCATGTACGCCCGTGGACAATTCACTGCATACAACTGCGACTTTGTGATGAACCTTGCCACGGAAAGCATCGGCGGCATTTACCACGAGAACAGCCACAACAAATACTATAACTGCATTGTTTGGGGCAACGTGGCCAACGGAATGCCCAATCAGTTCGCTGGCCTGAGCGATTTCGACCACTGTGCCGTTTGCGGTATAGTCAACGGCTCGGACAACTACAATATCCCCAATGAAAACAGTGGCCAGGAGCCTGGCGTTTTCGTCCGCTTCAACCATCCCGCTGCTGGCGCTGGTGCCAGCCATCATAATGAAGACTGGAGCCTGAAACCGCGCAGCATCTGCCTCAATGCAGGCAAGCCCAACACCACGGGTTTGGGCAATACAGACATCGCCGGCAACCCACGTATCCAGAAAGGCCGTGTGGAGATCGGCGCTTACGAGAGCTGTGCCTCACTCACATTGATTGAAGATGAACTATACGAAAGCGACTTCCCATATTGGTTCTATAACACTCCTCTGACCGAGCCCGGCTATTACACGCATGTCCTCGAAGGCCAAGACTGCGACAGCGTCATCGGCCTCACTTTGATGGTATTTGAAGGTATGGAAGAAGGCGGCCCTTCGACAGGCTCAGGGACCTTAGTAGTATGGCCTAATCCGACAAACGGTGTCTTACATTTCGAGGCTGACAACATTGAAAAAATGGAAGTCTACAGCCTCGTCGGACAACGCATCATGAGCGCTGAAAAGGCCGAAACCATCGATTTGAGCAACCTCGAAAAAGGCATTTATTTTCTGATTATCAGCAATAAAAACGGGACAAAAGCCGTTTCCAAGGTAATCAAAGAATGATGGAATGAATAAAATCGCCTTTGCGTTAACCGTCTTGGTATTAGCCATTGCTTCATGCAACAGGACAGACAATTACATCATCCCCGTGGATTACGAAAAGTATTACAAAGATGTTACAAGTCTTACTGAAAAAGAAGGCCAAGAACTCGGCAAAAAAATCATGATGGATTGGTACAACAATACAATGGGAAGGGAAATTCCTGATATTACGATTAAAGACCTTGACGGGAAAACCTTGAAACTCAAGAAATGGCTCAAAAGAGAAACCATACTCGTTTTCTCCAACTCGCACTGTGGCTTTGGTAAGGAAGAGGTTGAAAAAGAGTTTCCCAATGCCATACTCAATTTAAAGGATGAGTTAAAAGACATTGATATTCTTTGTCTTATCGAATTGGCAGAAGATTCTACGCTAGAAGAGACGTTGGAATACGCCAAGAGTCTTCAAGACAAATACAACAACCTGTTCATCATCGACCAAGACGATGCCTTACGAACTAACCTTACAGGCAGTCCAACTGAGTTTTTCATTGACAAGAAGCAAATCGTAAGGCATGTTCATGTGGGTATGGCAATGGAGCAAGGAAGACGCGAAAATGAAATCCGACAAGGAATCTCATTAATGAAAAAGGAAAAACAGAAATGAAAAAATCCTATTTCTCAGCTGGCTGCTTCTGGGGCGTGGAGTACTACTTCAAACGCCTTAAGGGCGTGACGAAGACCGTCGTTGGCTTCATGGGCGGCGACATGGAGAACCCAAGCTATAAACAAGTCAAGACGGGTACAACGGGACATTTGGAGACCATCGAAGTGGAATACGACCCCGAACAAGTTTCTTATGAAACCTTAGTGCGTTATTTCTTTGAGATTCATGATTTCGAGCAAGTCGACGGGCAAGGCATCGATATCGGGACACAATATCTTTCTGCCATTTGGTTCAACGACACCGAAGAGCGCGACACCGCCATTAGAGTTTTTGGCGAGCTGATGCAAATGGGCTATCACCCCGTCACGCAGATCCGACAGGTCATGCCCTTCTATCCTGCCGAGGATTATCATCAGGATTATCTGGACTTGCGGCAGGAGACGCCGGAATGCCATGTGTATCGGAAGATCTTTTGATGGCAAACCGAATCAGCCCTTGTTCCTTTCAAGTTCACGATAAAAAAGGAAGGCCTCATTCTTGACGTAGTCACGCAAGACCCTATAATCCTCGATTGTTTTTGGGCAGAGTATATCGGGGCATTGAAACACCGCATCATGGTCCGATTCGATGATCTCGTTGATGTCGCGCGGAATATATGCCTCAAGGTCAATCAGACTTTCATGCATCACTTCAACAGTCAAAGGATCAATGGCTGGCAATGGATTCGTTCCTGCCGATTGCACTTCCAAAGCGGTGGAGAAATCCCGTAAAAACGCTGCCGCCATCGGGCCGCACAATGCATCCGTTTCAGAAAGCACCAAAACCTTCATACCTTATTAATATTAAGACTGCAAAAATAGTTGAAAATAGCAAAAGAAAAGATTTTTTGCACAGAAAAGCCGTCAATTTCTGACGATTTACTATTTTTGCACCCTAAAATAAAAAATCTAAAAATCTAAATATGGGAAGAGCATTTGAATACCGCAAAGCGGCCAAGATGAAAAGATGGGGACATATGTCAAGAGTGTTCCCGAAACTCGGAAAACTGATTACCATCGCTGCCAAGGAAGGCGGTCCTGACCCCGACATGAACCCCAAACTGCGCCAGGCCATCCAGAACGCCAAGGCCGAGAACATGCCCAAGGACAACATCGATGCCGCCATTAAGCGCGCCACCGATAAGGACGCTGCCAACCTCGTTGAAATCACCTACGAAGGCAAAGGCCCCTTCGGCATCCAATGCATGGTGGAATGTGCTACAGACAACACCACTCGCACAGTGGCCAACGTGAAGTCGTACTTCAACAAGTGCGGCGGCTCGTTCCTGCCCATCGGCTCGTTGGAGTTCATGTTCACCCGCAAGGCTGTCTTCGAGATCGAGATGCCTGCCGGCATGGACAAAGACGAACTGGAGCTTGAACTCATCGACTACGGTCTCGATGAAATCACCAGCGAGACCGACGAGGAAGAAGGCACCACCACGACTACCGTCTACACCGCCTGGACCGACTACGGCACCATGCACGACGCCCTCGAAGAGCGCAAGATCAACATCGTGAAGGCCAACTTGCAGCGTTTCCCCAACCAAACCGTCAGCTTCACCGACGAACAGATGGTGGAAATCGAGAAGTTCCTCGACAAACTTGATGAAGACGAAGACATTCAAGCCGTCTACACCAATATGGAATAAACATACTACTACATGAAACAGTATCGATTGGTGCTGTTTCATTTTTTTAAAAATATTAGCCTTTTTCTTGATTAAGTAAAAGAAAAAGGCTTATTTTTGCACGATATTAAACTTCATCTGTATGAGTTGGAATGATACTTTAGACCAAAAACTCGCTTCGTTATCGAATGCAGAATTTGATTATACTGAAACCGTCGATATCCGCAGAACTTCAGAATTGGACCTTGGATGCACTGGTATCTTCACCGATGCAACGGTTATCTATTTTGAAATCAAGAACATGACCTATCTCCTCAAGGAGAACGGCAGAAGGAAGACGGCCCAGGTCTACACTATGTACAACGAGGTGCTCTCCGCACTCGCCGAACAAACGGGAGGTGTCCTCAACTGCTTTGCTCCCACCGCGTTCCTAATTATCTATCCCGGCAAAGAAGAGAGCCTCAGAATGGCAGTCACTGGAGCGCTGAAAATCGTATATGCCTTGACCGAGACATATAAGCATCATTTCACGGGTATATCCAACTTGGAGTTTGCCATGGGTCTAGACCATGGTCATATCATGGGTACCAAGGTGTTGTCTGACTACGGCACGGAGAACATCTCATGGTTTGGAACCTGCATTTACAAGGCCATTCGTATCTGCAAGGAATGCGCCCGTCCTTTCTATGTGGGCATCTCAGGATCCATTTACCACAGCCTTGACGAAAGCCTGCGGACCACGACCCGCCGCATCTTGGGCATCAAGAAGAGCGTCGAGATGTGGACCAAGGTCACATACCAATACGAGAACGTCAAAAAGCATCTCTACCAAAGCAACCACAAGATTCCGATCGTCGAAGAGAAATAATTTGCCATAATCTGCGTTTGTTTTCAAAAATCGCATAATTTTGCGAATGGAAACAATGATCCGTAACCCGATGAGATTACAGTTGAGGCAGTTATTTCGTATCATATTGATTTTCATATCAACAGCCGTCTCTTGCCAACTCTTTGGCCAAGAGCGGTATGTTTTTTTCACGCCTCAAACCGATTCCATCTGCCGTAACACCCTCGACTACATCCGCATCAAACAATCGCTTATCATTCAACGTTACGAAATCAACCAGGAAATCGACCAGATCGGACATACCATCAACGTCTTGAACAAACATCTGGATGAAAGCAGGAACGAACTTGAAGCCATTGAAAATGAATTGATTGCCGTCAACCGCTACATCGATTCCCTCACGCCCAAGCGTCCCGACGGCCCCCGGCCTAAAGAGAACATCATCGACATCCTGAACGAACGACTCTCCTTTCATGGCAGTTATGGATTGAACATCAACCAACTGGCGCTTTCCAATTGGGCGGCAGGCGGTGAAAGCTCAGCGACAGGAAAAGCCTTTGCCAACTTCAACCTGATTTACCACAAACGCAACTTCGAACAGAAACTCACGGGCGCTTTCGCGTTCGGCATCTCGCGTTTTGCCGACAAACGCATCGAAAAGCAGGACGACAAAATCGACCTCACCTATTCCCTCTCGTTGGACAGCAAGACCCAGTGGAACATCACCATGGTCTCCACCTTCAACACCCAGTTTGCCCACGGCTATAAGTACCCCAACGATTCCACCATCATCTCCAGCTTCTTCGCTCCCGCCTATCTCACCATCTCGGCGGGTTATTCCTACAAGACCAAAGACGAACGCTTCCAAATCTTTCTAAGCCCCATGGCAGGCAGGGTCACCTTCGTGATGAACCAGGAATTGGCCGACAAAGGCAGCTTCGGCGTGAAAAAAGGCTATTATGAGCAGGACAGCGTTTGGGTTCCCGGCGAAAACGTTACGTCAGCCGTGGGTGTCAACTGCATCATCAATTACAAGCAGCCCATCGGCAAGAACGTCACCTACACCACGATGCTCAACACCTTCTACAACTACACCGAGGAACGCGAAGACAACCGCCTGAGACTTGACTTCAACTGGGAAAACACCATCAACTTCGTCATCACCAGAAGCATCTCGACAATCCTGTTCGTCAACCTGAAATACGATCATAACACCACCTTCCCCGTCTACGAAGAAATCGAAGGTGTGGAAACTTTGGTCGACAACGTACCCAAACTCCAAATCAAGGAATCGTTGGGCATAGCATTCATACATAGATTCTAAATAGATTGAAAATGAACATATTAGTCACAGGCTGCAAAGGCCAATTAGGGACCGAGCTTCAGAAACTCGCCGCAGGCGATGCCAACCATCATTGGCTCTTCACCGATGTCGACACCTTGGATATCTGCAACAAGGCTGCCGTGGAAGCCTGTTTTGACGAGCATCATATCGAGGTCTGTGTCAACTGCGCCGCCTATACGGCTGTCGACAAGGCCGAGGACGAACCCGAACTGGCCATGCTCATCAACAGCTTCGCTCCCAAGGTGTTGGCTGATGCTTGCCTAAGACATGATGCCTTGCTGATGCACATCTCTACCGATTATGTCTTCAACGGCAAGGCTGACCGACCCTATTCGGTTGACGACCCTGTCGACCCGCAGTCGGTATACGGCAGCACCAAAGCCGAAGGTGAGCGGCTTATCCGTGAGAGCGGCTGCAACTATATGATTGTGCGTACGGCATGGCTCTACTCTTCCGTAGGAAAGAACTTTGTGAAGACCATGCTCATGCTGGGCGACACGAAGGACGAAATCAACGTGGTGGCCGACCAGAAAGGCTGTCCCACATGGGCGCATGACCTCGCTATAGCTCTTGTGGCGTTGCTTAACAAAAACGGCAAGGAATCCGTCCAAGAGACGTTCCACTTCACCAACGAAGGAGAAATCACCTGGTATGACTTCGCCACCGCCGTCATGGGAATCGGTGGAAAGGCTTGTAAGGTGAACCCGATAACAACAGACCAATACCCCACCAAGGCCAAACGACCGGCATATAGTGTGCTGAATTTGAGCAAAATCAAGGCGTTTGCTGGTATTGAGATACCCTACTGGAGGGAGAGTTTGGTCAAATGCATGGAAGAATTGAGCCCCGTAGGGGCGACAGGACAATAAGCAGGCGACGTGAGTCCCTGCGTTTAGAAAAACACAACATAATATCAACAATATGGACCCTCAAATCATCGAAAGAGCAAAATCGTGGCTCACTGAGCAATACGATGAAGAAACGAGAAAGAGCGTGCAAAACATGCTCGACAATGACCCTAACGAACTCACCGAGAGCTTCTACCGCAACCTCGAGTTCGGCACGGGCGGACTGCGCGGCATCATGGGTGCCGGCACCAACCGCATGAACATCTATACCGTGGCCATGGCCACCCAAGGCTTCGCCAACTACATCAAGAAGATGAACCCTGGCAAGAAAGACCTGAGCATCGCCATCTCCTACGATGGTCGCAACAACAGCCCCGCCTTTGCCAACATCACCGCTGACGTGATGTCGGCCAACGGCATCAAGGTCTACATCTTCGACTGCCTCCGCCCCACCCCCGAGCTTTCGTTTGCCGTGCGCGAAATGAAATGCGATGCCGGCGTGATGGTGACTGCCTCGCACAACCCCAAGGAATACAACGGCTACAAGGCCTATTGGAACGATGGCGGACAGCTCGTCAGCCCTCACGATAAGAATGTCATCGCCGAGGTGGAGAAGATCACCGACCCGTCGATGGTCAACTTCAAGCGTAACCCCGACCTCATCACCGTGCTCGACGAGAAATTCGACGACATCTATCTGGATAAGGTGTACGGCCTCTCGCTGTCCTTGGACCTCATCAAGAAGCACAAGGACATGCGCATCGTCTATACGCCTATCCACGGCACAGGTCGCCGCTTGGTGCCTGAGATTCTGAAACGCAAGGGCTTTGAGAACGTCTACTGCGTTGAGGAGCAGATGGTTGTGGACGGCAACTTCCCCACCGTGAAGTCACCCAATCCTGAAGAGCCAGCCGCCATGGCACTTGCCGTGAAGAAAGCCCAAGAGGTGAATGCTGACCTCGTCATGGCCACCGACCCCGACGCCGACCGCGTGGGCATCGCCGTGAAAGACGACAAGGGCGAGTTCATCCTGCTCAACGGCAACCAGACCGCCAGCCTCTTCGTCTACTACCTGCTGACTCGCTGGAATGAGCTGGGCAAGCTCACGGGTAAAGAGTTTATCGTGAAGACCATCGTCACCACCGAGCTGTTGTTCGAGATGGCCAAGAAGTACGACGTGGACCGCTACGACGTGCTGACAGGCTTCAAGTACATCGCCGACAAGATCCTTGAACTCGAAGGCAAGGAGCAGTTCATCGGCGGCGGCGAAGAGAGCTATGGCTATCTGGCCGGCGACTTCGTCCGCGACAAGGACGCCGTCATCGCCACCAGCATGGTCGCCGAGGCCGCTGCCTGGGCTGCCGAGAAGGGCAAGACGCTCTACCAGCTGCTCATGGACATCTACAAGGAGTTCGGTCTCTACAAGGAGAAGCTCGTCTCACTGACCAAGAAAGGCATCAGCGGCACCGAGGAAATCAAGGCTTTGATGGCCAAGTTCCGCACCACCCCGCCCACCGTCATCGCTGGCGAGAAGGTCATCGAGACCCGCGACTACAAGATGCAGGAAGCCAAAGACTTGGCTACTGGTAAGGTCACGCCCATCACCTTGCCCAAGAGCGACGTGTTGCAGTTCTTCACCGAGAGCGGATCGAAGATCACCATCCGTCCTTCGGGTACCGAGCCGAAGATCAAGTTCTACTTCGGCATGAAAGGCGACACCACAAACGGCCTTGAAGCAGCCATCAAGACGCTTGACACCAAGCTTGAGCAGGCCGCTAAGGAGTTGACTGAATAACTTTCAACGCTGCAAGGAAAGAGCGGAAAAAATATTTTTCCGCTTTTTTCTTGCTCGTATTGAAAAAATACCTACTTTTGCACCCCGAAACGAGGCGGGATAGCTCAGCAGGTTAGAGCGTCGGATTCATAACCCGGAGGTCTCGAGTTCAATTCTCGATCCCGCTACTGAATGAGAGCAAGGTTGAAAATCATCCTTGCTCTTTTCTTTTTGTGTTCCATAATACATTTTTTTCGTATTTTTGTCGGACTTCAACCACAAAAAGGACTTATTATGAAAAGGCACAATCATTCATTATTGCTCCTGCTGGGCTTGGGCATGATGGCTTTCTCCTGCGGCGGCAGAGGCTCTTCTTCCGATGCTTCTAGCACTGACGTGACAACGGACACCATCAAAGAGACGCTCACCAGCGACTCCTTGAATAATACGAACACGCAAACCGTGCAAGCTGCCTCCGTCGACAACATGAAAATGGTGTTGGACAACCAAGGTAATCTCGTGGGACGTCTGGTGAGCGTCAACGAGACCACCTACACGGTTAATGTACAAGAAGATTTTGTGGTTCCCAAGGAAGGGCACATCGTTGTGGTCTTCAGCGCGGCAAACAAACAGGGTGTTGTCTATACCAGGCGCACCCATGTCAACGTCCGCAAACAACCCACAACCGAATCCGCTGTGGTGACTCAGATTTCCTACAAGAAAGGCTCTGTCCCCGAGACCTACCCCTGCATCGGCAAAGTCGACGAGTGGTACAAGATTCGGGTAAAAGGCAAAGAAGGTTATGTAAGACAGGATTTGGTGGAATGGGATGGCATGGACACATTCTGAGCTACGCCCAAAGCAACAATCCTCCGCAGATAATCAGTCCCGTGACAAACAAATCGATGATGCAGAAGCCCATGATGTCTTTTGCATTGAGTTTCGCTATGGCCAAAGCTGGCAGCGCCCAGAAAGGCTGAATCAGGTTGGTCCAGGCATCACCCCATGAGATAGCCATACCCGTCAGACCAGGAGCCACACCCAAGGCCGCCCCCGCCGTGAACATGATAGGTGCCTGGATGGCCCAGTGACCGCCGCCCGAAGGCACGAACATATTCAGGATAGCTGCACAGAAAAAGGTGAACAGCGGATAAGTCTTTGGCGTCGAGATGGATACACAAGCGTTGCTGACAACCTCGCCCAAGCAGATGCCCGACTCGCCCACACCCGTGATGATGCCCATGATGCCTGCATAGAATGGGAACTGGAGCAAGATGCCTGCAGCGCCACCCACCGACTTCCCAAAAGCCTTGACGTAGGCCAAGGGTGTGCCGTGCAAGATGACACCCAAAAACAGGAACAGCATGATGACCGCTCCAAGGTCGAAGCTACCGCCTTTAAAGAACAGTTTGATGACCAGATACGACAAACCTAACAAAGAAATAATCCAAGAGAGTACACGGCTGTTTTCCAGTTTCTCAGCGGGTGTCGTCGCCTTCGGCTCAGGCTTGGCCTCCTCTTCAAACAGCAACGAAGGTTCGATGGCCACCACATGCTCCCCTTTGGGATGCATCAGCGCGTTGACCACCACGATGGCCACAATGACCACGGCCACCATGATGAGGTTTTGCGGTGCAAGTATGGTCTGACCTATCGGGATGGGATGCGTCAAGGCTCCTTTCGTGACCGTCTCAAGGTTGGAGCCTTCGGTGGCCATGGTCAGTGGGATGGAGCCCGAGAGACCAGCATGCCATACCACGAAGCCGCTGTAAGCCGAGGCGATGAGCAGACGATAGTCGACACCCCGCAGCTTCTTCGCAATCTCCTTAGCGAAGATGACACCCACGATGAGGCCGAAGCCCCAGTTGAGCCAGCATGCCAAGGCCGAGATGCCCGTCACCAAGGCGATGGCACCGGCAGGCGTCTTAGGCAACGCCGCCATGGCACTGATGCCTCTTTTGATGGACGGCGCCGCCGCCAAGGCCGAACCCGTCACCAACACCAAGGCCATCTGCATGGCGAAGGCCAACAACGACCACACGCCGTTGCCCCAATGCTCGACCACCTCGATGGGCGTCTGATGACACACAGGCATGGCGATGATAAAGGCCAGCAAGGTCAGCACCACGGCAAAGATAAAGGGCTCAGGTAAGTATTTTTGAACTAACTTTACGCAAAAGCGGATGATTTTCTGAAACATAGTTGAGAGTTTAGGGGTTAGAGTTTAGGGGTGGATATTCTACTTCTTCGAGGAATAACGCATGGGCTGGCACCGAGGTTCCGGCTTCGCAGCGGTTCTTGCGCTCGATGACGGCGCGGAACTCCTCCAAGGTCATGCGTCCCTTCCCTATCTCCAGCAAGGTGCCGACGATGGCCCGCACCATGTTTCGCAGGAAACGGTCGGCCTTGATGCGGAACACCAACAAACCGTCCTGTTCAAACCAACGCGCCTCCATGATCTTGGAGTTGTTGGTCTTCACCTGGGTGTGTACCTTTGAGAAACTTGTGAAGTCCTCATACTCGAAAAGCATATCGGAAGCCTGCTGCATCTTGGCAATATCCAAGTCGCCGTATAGGAAGTAGGCATCATTGATATGGAACGGGTTCTTCGTGCGCGTGATGTAATAGTGATAGGTGCGCGACACGGCATCGAAACGGGCATGTAACTCGGGTGCGACCTGCCAGATACGATAGATGACGATGTCCTCGGGGAGGAAAGCGTTCATCTGATGGGCCAGGGCTTCTGGGTCGGCGATCTCCTTCCCGAAATCGAAATGGGCATAATAGTTCCGTGCGTGTACACCCGTGTCGGTGCGGCCGCAGCCCGTGATGGAAACCGGCTGTCCCAGCTTCAGGCTGAGGCATTGTTCCACAGTCTCCTGAACGCTCAAGGAGTGCGGTTGTATCTGGTAGCCGTGATAGCGGCCGCCGTTGTAAGCCATGTGGATGAAATAACGCGGCATCGTTGTATTTAAACGCGCAAAATTACGTAATTTTGCGCTTCATTTGACCGCTATGAACATTTTGTATCAACTCAACGACGATGACTGCTACTTCCCTCCTGCTGACCACGCCAACGAGGAAGGGCTTCTGGCCTTTGGAGGCGACCTCTCGCCCCAGCGTCTGATTGTGGCCTACGCCAACGGCATCTTCCCCTGGTACAGCGAAAACGAACCGCTGCTATGGTGGTCGCTCGACCCGAGGCTCATTATCCGTCCGGGTGAGATGAAAGTCAGCAAGTCGCTGAGACACACACTGAAATCGGGGAAGTTCGAGACCCGCATCGACACCCAGTTCCAAGAGGTCATGCTGCATTGTGCCGACACGCCCCGCAAAGGACAAGACGGCACCTGGATCATGGATGAAATGATTGAAGCCTATTGTCATCTGCATGAGTTGGGTATCGCCCATTCCTTTGAAACCTATCACGACGGCGAGCTCGTCGGTGGACTATATGGCGTCTCCATTGGACAAGTGTTTTTCGGCGAGTCTATGTTTCACCTCGAGACAGACGCATCGAAGGTCGCCTTCTACGCCTTGCACCAGTTCTTGCAGAGTCACGGTTTCAAGCTCATCGACTGCCAGCAGGAAACCAGCCATCTGATGAGTCTTGGCGCCTACTCCATCCCCCGCAAAGAATTCATCGATGAACTAAAAACACTGACAAGCGAAGCCACTCTGGTAGGAAATTGGGGCTCAGGCAGATATGAGACATTGTATCTCAACATACAACAGCCCGCAAAACTCAAGTTCAGAGCGTACAACATGGACGAAGACTCAGTCTTTCTTGGCGATTGACCAAGAATGCGTCTCAACAAGCTTCGTCGCGAGTCGGTTTTTCTACATTTTTCATTGGAAATACCGAAAAAATCCGTAATTTTGCACCCATATTTGGAGTCCTGCCAACGCGCAAGGCTCTTATTGTTTCACCAAAAAGCTTTTTATGGATTCACTAGGAATCAACGTCAGTGTAAACTCAGAAATCGGAAAACTCCAGCATGTATTAGTTCACACCCCGGGACCGGAACTGGAAAAAGTAACCCCTGAAAACGCACATACCTTCCTTTTCAGCGACATCTTGAACATGCAAGTCGCTCAAAAAGAATACGGATATTTCAAGAAAGTGCTTCAAAAAGTGGCGCAAGTCCACGAAGTCGGCGACTTGCTGACCGACATCCTCAAGATGGAAAACGTCAAGACCAGCATGATTGACCGGATCTGCAAGGTCGAGGACAAGGGATTCCTTGCTCCTTACTTGAAGTCGTTGTCGGCCGAAGACCTATCGCGTCAGCTCATCGAAGGCGTCCGTCTGGAAGATGTCACTTTCATCAACAAAGAACCGTATGCCTTGCTGCCCATACCCAACCTGTTCTTCATGCGTGATGCCTCCTTCACCATGTTCGACAACATCATGATCAGCAATATGGCTACGAAGGTACGTGCCCGCGAGTGCATGATCCTCAGCAGCATCTACAACCTCCATCCGCTGTTCGACACCAAGGTCATCAACCCCGTGTTGAATTACGACATCCACGGTGAAGGCACTGTTGAAGGCGGCGACGTACAGATCATCCGCGACGACGTGGTGATTTGCGGTTTGGGTTCGCGCACCAACATGCACGGCGTTGAATCCTTGGTGGAGCATCTGAAGACCAAGTCTGGTGTCAAGCATTTGATATTCCAGGAGCTGCCGCTTACGCCTGAGTCCTTCATCCATCTCGACATGGTGTTCACCATGCTTGACGTCGACAGGTGCATGATCTACGAGCCTGTCATCATGAACAGTTCCTACAAGACCTTCCACATCACCATCGACGGCCAGAAGGCTGTCGGTCAGGAAGTGCCCAACCTGCTTGCCGGACTGAAAGAGGTCGGAATCGATCTGGAGCCCGTCTACTGTGGCAACAGGAACAACGACTGGGCCGCCCGTGAGCAATGGCACAGCGGTTGCAACTTCTTCTGCTTCGAGCCTGGCAAGTTCATCGGCTACGGTCGTAACCAGCACACCTTGGAAGCCTTGAACAAAGCCGGTTTCAACATCGTCACGGCCGCTGATGTGGCCAACAACAGGGTCAACCTGAACAACGTGAAGAAATGCATCGTAGCCTTCGAGGGCAACGAGCTCTCGCGCGGTGGCGGCGGCGCCCGGTGCATGACGATGCCGGTGCAGCGCATGGCTGTGGAGTGGTAAACAAAATGAAAATGGCGCTCGGTTGAGCGCCATTTTTTTGTTATTCCACGACAACCTCATCCACCATAATCCAAGCCTTTTCCCCGGCATAGGGATGCCACTCGGGCAAGACACCTGGGTTCTCCACCTTCACGCGGATGAACTTCCACTGCTTGCCGTCGGCACGAAGACGGGCCTCGATACGGCCAAAGCCCTTCATCTTGTCGGGACGATCGAAGACAGGTAACTCGGCAAACTGCCAATCGGTGAATTCCTGACCGTCTTTCGAGAAGCTGACCCACACAGCCTTGGGCCACATCACCCAAGATTGGGGCTTATGGCATAAGCCCACTTTCACCATATTGATGGTGGTCGGGACGGCCAATTCAATCGTGGCCTCCATGTCGACACCTTGGAAACCTAACCAATCATTGTAGAAATCATCGGGAAGGCCTTTCTTGCCGTCCATGAGTGCGATGTCGGCGTCCTTGCCGTAACGCTCCACAGGAGGGTTGACGAAGGTCGTGTTCTTGATGTTCAAGCGGTTGAAGATACGCATGGCGGTAAACGACTCCATCATCCCCTTCTTAAATGCCTTTGCCTTGATGGTGCAGGTGTTGACAATAACAAATGACGATTTGTATTTTGGGGATTTCATCGTCGGGTCGCTGCCGTCGGTGGTGTAATGGATTTCAACATCCTTGTCTGCGCAGGTTATTGAAACCGTCAAGGGACGGTTGTAGATACGATAATCCTCTTTTCCCGCCATCTCAGCGCTAATCGAAGGTGTAGGCAACATCATGGCGGTCATATCCGGCACTTGAAAACGAGTCAACTCTACCGGGTCTTGGGTCTTCTCGAAAGCGCGAAGTAACACCGTGTATTCATACACCTGGTTGCCCAGCACATACTTCTCATCCACGCCTGGGCCGCAAGTGGCCGTGCCGATGGGTGCCTGCTTGTAGTCCACATTGACCATGAGGAAATCGGTAGGATTCAGTTGGTTGATGCGGCGAGCCTCGGTTAGGTTATCGTCATCATAATCGTAGATGCTGAAGTTGAAAGGCTCCTGCATTGTCACAAACAGCCCGACTGAGCTCTTGTCGCTCGTCAAGGCCATCCACCGCGTGTCGGCATGGTTGCCATTGTCCTGAGGCACCACATGTTGCTCAAACAAATCCAAGGCATCCATGTTGTACAAACCCATCTTACCCGAGGCATTACGGTCGGGATAGTTTTCCGTGTCCTTGCCGAAATAGTTCAGATTACGGTAATCCAAAGGCATACGGAACTGCATCCCGACTTTCGGGAAGGAAGTTACCATCTCCATAGGCTCAACGCGGTTGGTGATGCTGATGGTGCCGTTACCATCGATACGATAAAATGAATTGACAACCACTTGCAGCACGCCTTGTGCGTCACGATACTCTTTAGATGCCACAACGTTCAATGAGCCATCCTCCGCTTTCGTGAACTGTTTCATTTGGGTCTTATCGGGTGTAGTCTTGTTGCTCAAATGCTGCAATCCCGCTTTCTTCCATCGCGGCAAGGCCCAATCGTCCACCTCGTCGTTCAGCGTAGGCGCACGCCAGAAGTTGTCTCTTATATTGCCAGCCAGAAGCTCTTGATCTTTATAGACATACGAAACAATCTCCATCGTGCTCATGTCGAAAACCACTTGGAAATCATCGTTTCCGCAATAGATGTATTGTTCTTCTCCCCTCACAGAAATCGTCGATGAAACCGATTTCGCCTGTGGCAAAGCCAATTTCTCCTCTGACGGCCAATCCAACTTGAACTCGTCGAAGGCGACTTCAGTGCCGGCAGGCAATAAAGGCTGGGCTTCTTTCAGTTTCACTGAGAAACGCACAAAGAATTCCTCTCCCGGATGTCCATAGATACGCAAGCGTTGGATATTCATCCTTTGGGATTCGTAGGGCTTGAGATTGGGGTCAAACTTCTCTTTCAGCAACTCCCTCTCAGCAGAAAAGATGGTGTAATCGCAATCATAAACCGATGCATCCGTGAAGGCATTCCAGTTCTTCACTTCAAATTCACCCGCCTTCAAGTCAATGGCCTTGAACTTGATAGGCTGATATACCTTCTTCACCTCGGCGGCATGATGGTGCGGTGTGCGGTCGCTGCTAACCACGCCGTTGGCGCAGAAGGCATCGTCGTCGCCCACTCCGTAAGCGTGACCAAAGTCTCCGCCTACCGCCAACCAATCCACATTTTTCACGCTGTCGTGGACGATGAAACTCTGGTCCACCCAGTCCCAAATACAGCCGCCTTGCAGCTGTTCGTTGGCTTCAAACACATCCCAATAGTCCTGCAGACTACCCATGCTATTGCCCATCGCGTGACAATACTCCACCATAATGAAGGGACGATGCAAACTATCAAGGCCCTCGTCCACAAAGCGTTGCAGATACTTTGGGCTGGCATACATAAGACCGATGGCATCGGTGTTGCGGTCGTAGACAGCTCTTTCGTAGGTCACAGGACGTGAGGGGTCGCGCTTCTTCATCCATTCATAGGTGTACTCAAAGTTGACGCCGTTGCCGCACTCGTTGCCCATCGACCACATGATGACCGAAGGATGGTTCTTGTCTCGTTCGAGCATGTTGCGGTTACGCGACCATATCATTTCCTTGTATTGCGGATCTTTGGCAAGACTTCTGTCACCATAGCCTTGGGCATGCGACTCACAGTTGGCCTCGTCCCAAACGTAAAGGCCATATTTGTCGCAGAGTTCATACCAATACGGGTCGTCGGGATAATGGCAGGTGCGTACCGTGTTGATATTCATCTGTTTCATCAAGGCAATGTCGCGTTCCATCGACTCGTGGCTGATGACATGGCCCTTGTAAGGGTCGTGCTCATGGCGGTTCACACCTTTTATTAATACATACTGCCCGTTGATGAGCAGCTTGCCGTCCTTGATTTCAGAGGTACGGAAACCGAAAGACGAAGTAAGCTTTTCAATGGATTTGGCTTTTTTGTCCATCAAGGACATCCTCAATTGGTACAAGTTGGGGCTTTCCGCCGACCAAGGCTTCACCTTCCCTATCTCCTTGCTGTCGACCGACAACTCCACATCAGCGTAATAATAACCGTCTTCTGCCTGCGTAAAGGCAAGCTCATCAAGCGCCTTTGTAATCGTGAACAGGATGTTCTCGGGATAGCCCTGCGTCTCCGGGCCCTCGTAAGCACCGACAATCAAAGTGCTTTTCTTAGGAATCTTATTGGTGTTGCTTTGTAGCTTGACCTTAATGGAGAAAGTACCGTTTTGGTAGGTTTTGTCCAATCCAGCATGCACTTCATAGTCGTATATATTTAGCGCGGGTTTGGAATAGAGAGTCACATCACGCTCAATGCCGCTTAAGCGCCAGAAGTCCTGGCACTCGAAGTAGGAACCGTTGGAGAAGCGATAGACCTTGACGGCCAATGTGTTCTTCCCTACCTTAACATAAGGTGTGATGTCAAACTCGGCGTTGGTCTTGGCATCTTCCGTGAAGCCCACAAACTGTCCGTTCACCCAGACGTAATATGCCGATTTCACCGCACCGAAGTTGATGAAGGTCAAGCGGTTGACCCATGTCTCGGGAAGGTTGAACTCCGTCAGGTAGCAGCCCACGGGGTTATCTTTCGTCGGGGCAAAAGGCGGCTCGTTGGGACGGAACTCGTTATCCACATTGACATAGATGGGAGTGCCAAAGCCATTCAGTTCCCAATTGGCCGGCACCTTGATGGTTTTCCAATCGGAAGCATCGTAATCCTCCTTGTAGAAGCCTATTGGAGCCTTTGAGGACGAGTCCACCCATTGGAACTTCCAGTCGCCGTTGAGGCATTGCGACCATTGCTCACCTGCGGGAACAACATTCGTCCGCGGATACAATCGGTTGATTTCATACACGTTGACATCGTTCCAAGCGTTCAGCTCGGCTTCGGTCTGGGCGTGGAGACACGTCATCATCATGCACACAGCCATCGCCATCATCATTCTTTTTGTATTCATACGTTGTTCGTTTTGTTGCTTAGTCTGCGTTCAACATTCGTTCCCTATCTCCGTCAGGTATCCGCTCCGACTTGTTCGTCTCGCGGTCATAATACACCACCACGGCATGGCACAAGGTCTTGATTTCGCCTGTCTTGGTGTCGCGCAAGCATTGCTCCATCTTGAAGCTGGAGTTGCCCACCTCCAAGACGCGGCTCTCGCAGACAATTGGGTCGTGGAATTGCACGGGTTTGCGGAAGTCCAAGTCCACGTGGACAAGGACATATTTGAAGATCAGCCAGTCGATCTCGGTCTGAAAGACATGCTCGAAATAGCGGCTTCGACCCATGTCGAAATAGTTGCACTGCGACCCGTTGTTGACATGGTTATAAGGGTCAAGGTCGCTCATTCGGATTTGGATGGGACAGGAGAACATATTTTTTGTTGATTGTTGATTGTTTAATCGTTTAATTGTTTAATTGTTAAGCATTTCAATAAGAATCATTTTCCCTCTTTGAACCTCACAATCGCATCGATAATCTCGTCATTGTCGTCGGAGATGGTGAGGATCATATTCTTGAACAAGCCTCTGTCGCTCAAGTCTTTGAGTAGCGAATAGGCAGGCATGTAGTTGGTGTAGTAGTCCTTGCCCATGAAGATCATCGGGCTGGCATAGCCTTCACTCTCGTAATGGTTTTGGCCTGCGTCTTGGAAGATCTCCTGCATGGTGCCTGCGCTGCCGGGCGTGTAGATGATGCCGCCCTTGGCGATGGTGACGATGCCGTCCTCACGCACACTGTTGTCAAAGTATTTGGCGATGTCAGTGGCAAACGGCGCCGTCGGCTCGTGACCATAATAATAGGTCGGGATGGCCAGACTACGGTATTCCGATTGCAACGGGAAACGCTCCATCACCTCGAAAGAACGGCGCAGCCAGCCTTCGTCCTTAAAGGTCGGCGAAGGAATGAGCATATCCACGGCCTCGTTGGTCTCGGCCTCACTCCTACCCGCCATCCAGGCACCGAGATGCGTAGCTTCCATGGCTCCCGGACCGCCACCAGTGACCATCAGACGCCCCATTTCCGTTAGCCTTTTACTCAAAAAAACAATTTGGCGGTATTGTGGGTCATCGCGGCGCTTGGCATGACCGCCCATGATGCCGATGACGTCCTTTTCGTCGTACAAGTCGAGCATCTTATAAAGCTCATGCGTGATGAAATGGTCGTGGAGGGCACGGGCCAATGTCTCGCGCACCTCATGTCCCCGTTTGCCCTGACCGATATAATGCCGATAGACCTGGGTATCATGGCAGGTCTCGAAAGTCGACTCATCATGATAATCATAGCCTTCATACAGCAACTTGCTGTCATACAGTTTCCTCGGATAGGTATTGAAAGGCAAGCCCATCTTGCGGATGTAGAGGCTAAGGTCGTCGGTAGAGACTATTTCAAGCACCCGATGGACAATGCCAGCTGCATCGAGACCGAACTTATGCATCAGAGCCGAAGCCTTCCCCGACTCACCAAAACGGTCGTTCATGCCGATGCGGATAATGCGGATGGGATGGTTTTCGGCCAGAAACTCCGTCACAGCACCGCCCAAACCGCCTGCAACCTGATGTTCTTCAATGGTGAAGATCATGCGGGTCTCTTCCGCAGCCTTGGTCAGAATCTCACCATCCAACGGCTTGATGGTATGCATATTGATGACGCGTGCCGAAATGCCCATGTGCTCAAGCATGTGGGCGGCTTCAAGAGCTTCCCAAACCTCATGACCTGTCGCAACCAAAGTGATACCTTGACCATCGTGCATCAGTTGCGCCTTACCTATTTCAAAATCCTGGTTTTCATCCGTGAAATCCGGCACTGGCTCACGTCCGAAACGCACATAGACGGGCCCCTCGCATTCGAGAATAGCTTTCTCTGTGGCAATCTTGGCTTGCGTGGCATCACATGGCGAGATGACCGTCATGTTGGGCAGCACTCGCATGGCTGCGATGTCTTCCAAGGCTTGGTGCGTGGCCCCATCAGGGCCTACCGAAACGCCAGCATGGGCACCACCGATGACGACATGCACATTGTTGTAGCACACCGAGATACGGATCTGGTCGTTGGCGCGATGCGCAGCAAACACACCGTATGTGCTGAACACGGGTATCTTCCCGCCAAGCGCCAATCCAGCAGCCGTCGCCACGGCATCCTGCTCAGCAATACCCATTGAGAAAAACCTTTCGGGAAACGCCTCAGCGAAAAGGTTCATTCCAACCGAATTGGTGATGTCGGCACCCAAACCGACCACCTTGTTATCTTTTTTAGCCGCAGCAAGAACACCTTCGCCGAAGCCTGATTTTGTTGGTTTGTTGCCCTTATTAGTATAGTTCATGCAAAAAATCCTTTAATTGTTCCTTACTAGGCACCTTGCCGTGCCATTGGTTGTTGTCTTCGATGCTTTTCACGCCCTTGCCCATGATGGTGTCGGCGATGATGACCGTCGGCCTTCCTTTCTCTTTATCAGCCAATTCCAAAGCCATCTTGATTTGGCTCATATCGTGTCCGTCGATTTCGATAGTATGCCAGCCGAAGGCTTTCCATTTGTCGCGCAACGGGTCGATAGCCATCACTTTCTCGGTGCCACCGTCGATTTGCAGGCGGTTGCGGTCGATGATCGCACAAAGGTTGTCCACCTTATGATGTGCCGCCGCCATCGCTGACTCCCATACGCTTCCCTCCTGCTGCTCGCCGTCGCCCATGACACAGAATACACGATTTGGTTTGCCATCCATCTTGGCCGCCAAAGCCAAGCCCATAGCCACCCCGAGACCTTGTCCCAACGAGCCCGAGCAAGTCTCCAAGCCAGGCAAATAGAACTCATAGCTTGGATGCCCTTGCAGTCGGCTGCCCAACTTGCGCAAGGTCAGCATCTCCTCTTCGGGGAAATAGCTTGCCGCGGCCAATGTCGCATAAAGCACCGGAGCCGTATGCCCAATGGAAAGCACCACCTTGTCGCGATCTTCCCAATCAGGGCGTTTCGGGTCATGACGTAAATGATCAAAATATAATACGGTGAAGACATCCACCAAATCGAGGGAGCCGCCCGTATGTCCCGAGCCAGCTTCTGCCAAAGCGGTCAATATCAGTTCGCGGATATGCCGCGCCTTTTCTTCCAAATCAATCATAAAATCGCAATTAACTCTTTAACAATGAAATAAATACACACAACGGCGTAAATCACTTTGATGCCTGTACCACATAGAAACCCTACAAAAGAGCCGAAGGCTGAGCGCCAGGCTTTATGGTCTTCGGTACCAGCGTTTTTCTCAGCGATATAGGCGCCAATAAAGGGCCCCAACAAAATCGCAATAAAACCTATGGGCATAGCCAAAGTAACCAACAAACCCAAGAACAATCCTATTGTGCTGCCTCGCACACCAGCCTTGGTGCCGCCGAAATGCTTCGTGCCCCAAACGGGTACTACATAATCCACGGCAAAGACAATTGCCCCTATCACACCCATAATGATCAGGAAATTAGGTGAAAAGCTTGAGCTTTTGATAAACGACAACGCCAACAACGCCAGAAAACTGAACGGTGTTCCCGCGATGCCAGGCACAACAGCACCCACAATCCCGACCAAGGCCAATAGGATAGCTAACACGATAAGAACGTACATCATAATATTTAAGTTCCTGAGTTTGTCGAAGTATCCGTTTAGCCTGCGAAGATAGGAATTTTTTTGTTTTTATGAAAAAACAGCCTTACATTTGCGCCATAAAACCACCACGTATGAAGAAACTACTACTACTTATATCACTAATTCTTTCAACCTCAACGGTTTTCGCCTACGACTTCATCCACCCTATGGGAGGTCGTGCCGCTGCTATGGGAGGAACATCGGTAGCCTCGCAAGGGCTGTGGGCCATGCAGAACAACCCTGCCGGAATGGCCAAACTGGACAAAATCAGCTTTGGCTTGTACTACGAAAACCGTTGGCTGTTGCCTGAGACAGCCTACAAATGCGGTGCCTTCGCACTGCCCACCAAGTTCGGATGCTTGGGATTGAGTTTCAACCAGTATGGTGCCTCAAAATACAACGAGAACAAGTTCGGACTCGCCTACGCCAAAGACTTCGGACGTTATCTGCAGATCGGCCTGCAACTCGACTACCTCCTGCTGAAAATCGGCAACGATTACGGCACATTCAGCGCGGTCACTTTTGAACTGGGACTGCAGTCGCATGTCACCGACAAACTAACCCTAGGCACTTACATCTTCAATCCCGTCAACTTCAGTTTCGAGCAGACCTTAAACCACGAGAAGCTGCCCATCGTGATGCGTTTCGGCTTGGCCTACCAGTTCACCAAGGACTTCATCGGACAGTGCGAGATCGAAAAAGACACCGAACGCGAAGGCGTCAGTCTGCGCGGCGGATTGGAATATGAGGCTGTGAAACATCTATACATCCGCGCTGGTGTGCAGACCAATCCTGGCATCTTGAGTTTCGGCATCGGCTATGCCATAAGGTTCGCACAAATCAACGTGGCGGCTCAACTACATAACGAATTGGGTGCATCGGTTCAAATCGGTATGATTTTCTGCATCGGGAAATAACATGAAACGGCTGGCTTTCATCATATTATCCCTGTCATTCACTTTGTTTGCCAAGGCGCAAATCGCCATTGACACACTCAGCACCGAGGCATTGAATAACCTGCTCATTGAGCAAGTGGAACGACTGGCTGAAGATAGTGAGGAAGATATTGATTATGAAGACCTTTTAGAAAGCTATATCTTCTTTAGCGAGAACCCTGTCAACCTCAACAGTGATGAGGTCGTGCAGCTGGTGGAGTTGCGCCTAATTACCGTGTTCCAATACGAGGAATTGCGGAAATACCGCCGCTATTACGGCGATTTCATGTTCCTTGACGAATTGGAGATGGTGGAAGGCTTCGACGAACAGACTCTAGCCATCATCAAGCCCGTGGTTTGCATCGAAAAAGACCAAAGCAAGGATAAAATCACGCTCAGCAAAATGGCGCGATATGGCAAACATCAGATTGTGGGACGTTATGAACAAGTCCTTGAAAAACAGCAAGGTTACGCGCCTATTGACGACTCAACATTGCTGGCCAAACCCAACTCGCGCTATCTCGGAAGCCCCCAGAAATACCAACTGAAATACACCTATAACTATCGTAACAAGATCAGGGCGGGATTCGTGCTAGAGAAAGATGCTGGCGAGATGTTTTTCACCGACAAGGTCAGCGACACCATCCAAAAACTCCTTGGCGGCCAATATCATCGCGGCTTTGACTTCTTCGGTTTCCACCTCTATGCCAAGGAATTGGGTGTCGTGAAAGCCGCTGTTCTGGGCGACTATCAATTGTCCTTTGGCCAAGGTCTTACGCTGTGGTCAGGGATGAGCTTCGGCAAAGCAGGTGCAGGCAGCAGCGTGATGAAACAAGGACGGGGCATCACGCCAAAGGCCTCAGCAAGCGAGTACGGTTTCATGCGTGGTGCGGCTGTCACCCTCGGTAGTGGGCCATTCAGCGGCACCGTCTTCTACTCCAACCGCATGATTGACGCCAATGTCAGTGTGGCCGACACTTTGGACAACGAGGCTGAACTCGTCAGCAGCCTACAAGAGACGGGCTATCATCGCACTATTGGTGAACTACTTGACCGTCATGCCATACGGCAGCAGGTCGTTGGCGGGCATCTGGCCTATGCCATCGCACATTTCGAAGTCGGCTACACTGCCCACCATACCTGGCTCAACGTGCCGCTCGAACTCAGACCCAGCCATTACAACCAGTTCTATTTCCAAGGGCAACATCTCACCAATCAAGGCATTGATTTCAAATATGTGAAAGGCAAGTATGCGGTCTTTGGTGAGATGGCGATGAGTTATAACAAAGGGGCAGAGGTCCCTGAGCCTGTCGAAGGGCCGACCATACCTAAGACAGCTTTTGCGGGACTCATCGGCCTTACCGTCAAACCAGCCGGCTATCTGAACTTCACCATTTTATACCGTGACTACGGCAAAGCCTACCAGAACCTGTTGGGCAACGCCTTCGGCGAAGGCAGCCGCAACCAAGGGCAACGCGGTGTTTATATCGGTGTGGAAGCTGCTCCCGCACCTTATTGGAACATCCTCGCCTACGCTGACCTGTTCCAGTTCACCTGGCTGACTTCGCAAGTCAATGCGCCAAGCCGTGGACACGACTACTACCTGCGCCTCAGCCACAGCTTCAGCAAGCGCGCCAATGCCTACCTGCAATTCCGTTCCAAGACCAAGATGAAAAACTCAACGGATGCTTTTGTCTTCAGCCACTACCCCATCTTCTATACAAAGAACTCAGTGCGTTTCAATATCAACTATCAGATAGGGCGTGACTTCCATTGCTGCAACAAGGCCGAATATGCCCATTATCGCAACGATGACGGGAGCGACGAACATGGTTATTTCCTTTGTCAGGACATCGCCTACAAACCTGAGAGCAAACCTTATAGCCTCAGTTTCCGATACGCCATCTTCGATGCCAAAGATTACAACGCCCGCATCTATGCCTATGAGAGCGACGTACTGTATTCTTTCAGCGTGCCCGCCCTCTACGGCAAAGGCATGAGGGTATATCTCTTAGGAAAGGTAAAATTGTTCAATGCCCTAACGCTGTATGCCCGCATCGGGCGAACCATCTACAGCGACCGCGATGAAATCGGCAGCGGATTGACGTTGATTGAAGGAAATCATAAAACGGATTTGAAGGTGGAGGCGATTTGGAAGATGTAAGATTATTCCACCATTACTCTTTTAACAAATTGTTTACCATTGATATGGGTCACCAAAGAATAAATCCCATGGCTTAAACCTTGCGTGGAAATGACAAAGACATTCGTTGAAGCAATGCCAGAATACACCAACCGCCCCGTCATGTCATACAACCTGACGGATGCCTCGCCTGCCTCCGCAAAGCAGATGTTGATGCGGTCTTTGGCCGGATTGGGGAAAACCTCTACACATTGGTTCGGCCCTTCAGCAGGCTCAGTGGACTCAATGCCCCAAGTGCCACATCCTGCATTGATTTCTCCGTCCAGATAATTGAATCGGTTGTCCAGCCACTCACTCATATAGGTCAACTGGCTTTCATCAACGGTGAAGTCAGGCCAAGCCTCATGCTCGCGGTCGTATGCACCACACTCCACCAGGGCATCGTACTGTGCCTGCACCATTTCCATGATGTGCTCCGTGGTCAGGATACCATTGCGCAGCTCATTGTATCGTGCCTTTGCCGAGGCCACAAAGCCATTGTCGTTACAGTCTTGAGCCAAGCGGTCGAAGAAGCCGTTGCTCTTCAAGCCAGCCGTATTGTAGGTCTTGTGGCCGTCGGTGTCCAAACCCCAGATAGCATCCAAGTCCCAAGGAAGATACATATAGCTGCTCGACTTCTTGTAACGGGCCAAAAACAGGTTGCGTCCCATGTTGTCCATTGCCATTAAACTATTGATAAACAGATAGTAATCAATGGCATTATCTTTGTCAAACTGGGCGGAAAATTGTGAATAGAACACATTGTCGGAGGCGTTCATCACGAAGTTGGTGAAGCTGTAGAGATGGTTCCAGTCGATGGCAGTGTCACTTTCATTAGGATAGACCCATTCGTAGTTATCCCAAGTGTCCTGCGTATTGTCGTAATCTGGCAACGAGTCAAACGTTGGTGCACCAGGGCCATTACCCTTGTAAAGCACTCCACGGATGTTACCATTGTATTTGCGTAGGCCGAGTTGTTTGCGGTCCATACGTTCAGTGAGGGCATAGACGCCTAAATACTCGTCATTGATGAACACATCGGCATAGACCATTCGGATACCTGATCGCGCATCAGGTTCGTTTTCGATATAAGGCAACTGATACATCTCCATCCAAAGCTCATTGGCCACCTTGTCGCGGAGACGGAGCGGCTGTGCCCACATGGCCTCAAGGTTCCAGTCATCGTCGCTGCGCAACCCGAGGAAGGTGGTATCGGCCATCAAAGTTCCTGTCTCGTCTGCCCAGAGCTCCACACGGTATGATTTCTTGTCGTACTGCTGCGACGAGGTGCCTCTGATCTTGAATCCCGCATGCATCGTGATAACATTACCGTCGGCATCCGCCACATTGATGACACCATGCACAGCAGGCGAGTTGACAATCGGGCCATCGGTGGTGATGGTAATCAATGGCATCTCACTGCGATACAACGTATAGGTCTCGCCACGGACATCCATCGGCTCTTTATACGGTTTCATCCCATCAAGCAGTCGCCCCGTGGCAACGATGATCTTTTTCTCATGGTCGACACCATAGGTCTGCGCCGACATTATCGTGGTCAAAAATACCAAAACAATTATCAAAAATGCTTTCTTCATATCAAAAGATTCAATCAATTCTATTTACATCAATAATACCGTCAATGGCCTTGATTTTATTGATCAGCTGTTCCAAGGCGATGGTGTCAGCGATTTGCAGCACAATTCTGCCCTCAAAGAAACCTTCCTTGTCGGAGTTGAACACGATATTCTTCATGTTGACCTCCAAATCCTCAGACACGACCTTGGTGATTTTGCCGAGGAGACCCATCACATCACGGCCATAGATGCGAATGGTGGCCTGCGACCCATCAGCTTCCTGACCGTTCCACTTCACCTTGATGATACGGTAGCCATAACGCTGCTGCATGCTCTTGGCGTTGGGACAGTTGATACGATGTATACTGATAGTGCCATCGCTGGTGACAAAACCGAACACACGGTCACCCGGAATCGGGTTGCAGCATTTGGCTAACTTATAGGTCACATTGCTGATATCCTCACCGATGGAAAGCGATTCTTCGGCTTCCCCTGATAGCTCTTTCTTGGTAGTCTCAATCAATTCAGGCACAGGTCTTTCCGACTTCTCAGCATTCTCACCGAACTTAGAGGTCAAGAAACGCTTTACATCGACAATATCGATTTTCTCTGTGGAGATCTGATGATAGAGCTGCAAAGAATTCTCCAGTTTATACTCTTTCACCAACATGTCGACCACGGTCTCCGAGAACGGAAGTTTCCAGTTTTTCAGTCTGCGCTGCAACATTCCCTTGCCCATCTCCGACTCTTTCAACTCCTCTTCCTTGAGGTAACGGCGAATCTTGTTCTTTGCCTTTTCCGTAACCACCACATTGAGCCAGTCGGCGCGCGGCGATTGTTTCTTGCTCGTGATGATTTCCACCTTATCGCCATTGGTCAGCTCATGACGGATAGGCACCATACGGCCATTGACTCGTGCACCGTTGCAGGTCTCGCCCACCCGGGTATGCACCTCGTAGGCAAAGTCGAGCACCGTTGAGCCGATTGGCAACTGTTTCAGATCGCCTTCAGGCGTGAAGATGAAAATCTTATCGGATTTATAGACCTTCTTGTAAGAATTCTCAAACGACACCATACTGGGGTTTTCCAGCACCTGGCGCACATTGAGCAGCCACTCTTCGGAAGTCTCTTTCTCACCTTTATATAAATAATGTGCAGCCTGACCTGTCTCGGCGACCTCGTCCATTCGGGTAGTGCGGATTTGGACCTCGAACCAGAGTTTATCGTCGTATTTCACTGTGGTGTGCAGTGACTCATACCCCGAGGCTTTCGGCTTGGTAATCCAGTCGCGAAGGCGTTCGGGCATCGGGTCAAAGATATTGGTGATGGCCGAATACACGCTCCAACAGCACTCCTGCTCGTCTTTCAAGGCGCAACTGATGATAACGCGTGCTGCCATCAGGTCATACACCTCCTCAAAAGGCACGTTCTGGGCTTTCATCTTGGCATAAATCGAAGGAATGGACTTCAGCCTCCATTTGATGGTATAGGCATACTTATGCTTGCCATTCTTTTTGGTGCGCTCCAATTCAGCATTGATACCTTCAGAAATACGGGAGATGAAATCTTCAGCCGTTTTTCTGCGTGCCTCATGGCTGGCCTCAATCTTGGCCTCAATCTCATGAAATAGAACCGGGTTTTCAAACAGCATCAGTTGCTCTTCCAGCTCTGCCTTCAGCTTATACAAACCAAGACGGTGAACGATAGGGATATAGATGTATTTGATCTCGTGAAAATACTTCGACAAACGGTCGGCATCCACGTCTTGTTGATTACGAACATCATACACGCGATGCACCACTTTTAACAGCACCGAACGCATATCATCAATCATGGAAAGGAAAAGCACTTGGAAGCTATCCGAATTGTAAGCCACCTTTTCCGTATCCAATTGAGAGATCTGGCTGAAATCTTCGAGGATGATAGCCACCGTCTTTCCGAACTGGTCTTTCAGTTCTTTTCCACTAATACCCTTCTTGTAATCGATGCCATGGAGGAAAGCGGCGACCACAGAGATATAGCCCAAACCCACCTCAAGAACGGCGATGCGCCCCATCTCTATGAGGTGCATCATATAGGCCTTGCCCGACAAAAGGTAACGGCCGTCATATTCATCCAAACAATACCGGTAAGCCTTGTCAATCAAAGCCAATTGATTGGGTGCGTTGATGAAAGGCTGAATGTCTTTCAGCATCGATTCGTAGGCCTGCTGAATAGCCAATATTTCCAAAGAAGTGTAACTTGCCATTGTTAGTGCGCTTAATCAATCTTGACTGTGAGTTGATGAGCAAGCAGGATGTCATAATAAGGTTTGAGCTCCTCGAAACTGCCATGCATGACGGCGCATTTGCCCTTGTAATGTGTAATCCAAGCACAGGTCTCGGCTTGTTCGCGGGTATGATGGCACACCTTCATCAAGGTGTCGATGACATATTCAAAGGTATTCACATCGTCGTTGATGAGCAGTAGACTTTTCTCGTTCTCAACAAGTTCCTCTTCCAATACTTCAATATCTTCCTGTTCCTTGTTCATGGTATCCAGTCAAAAATCGGTGTAAAAATACACAATATTTCTGAACCGCCAATGAAAAAACTCCCAAACTATTCTTTTTTCCTCAATTCGTTAAGGCGGAACTGATTTCAATCCAAAAACCTAAACAATAATCCCATCAAAACTTCGTTGAAAAATATATTTTCCTACTTTTGCGCCCCGAAAAAAGTCAGCAATGCAGAACCGCTTCATCAAGAATATTATCTTCTTACTGTTTCTCAACCTGTTGGTGAAGCCGTTCTGGATTCTCGGCATCGACCGTGAGGTGCAGAACCTGCTTGGGGACGCCTCCTACGGCACCTATCAGGCCCTCTTCAACTTTTCATATCTCTTCTATATCTTGCTCGATCTAGGCATCACCAACTTCAATAGCCGTGCCGTCGCACAAGACCCCAAGAACCTCTCCAAACACTTCGGTGGCCTTACTGAAATCAAACTCTTGTTGGGACTATTGTATGCGGCCGTTATCTTCGTGGTCGGCTACTTCTGCGGCTACAATGAAGGCTTGAAACTCAAGCAGCTTTGCTGGTGCGGCCTCAACCAAGTGTTGCTCTCCTTCATCCTCTTCCTCAGGTCGAACATCCAGGGGCTACTGTTGTTTAAACAAGACAGTATTTTGAGCGTCTTCGACCGCGTGCTGGCCATCGTCATCATGTGTCTCATCCTTTGGAGCGGCTGGTTCCCGAAGGAGAAGTTCAATGTCATCTGGTACCTACAAGCCCAAACTTTGGCTTACATCGTCACCCTCGTCTTCGCCTTGACCATCGTCCTGCGCCACGCTGAGCATCTCAGTTTTAAGCTCAACTTTCAGTTCTTCAAGGAAATCCTGCGACAAAGTCTGCCTTTCGCCGTGCTTGTCCTGCTGATGAGTGTCTACAGCCGCATTGAGCCCGTCCTGCTTGAGCGTCTTTTGGACGACAATGGCGTGCAAGCCGGCATCTACAGCCGTGCCTATCGACTCTTCGATGCGGGCAACAACATTTCCAACCTCTTTGCCATCATGCTACTGCCCATGTTTGCCGCCACGCTGACGAAGAAACTGGAGCTGAACAACTTGGTCAAGACTTCATTCAATGTGATTGTGGCCATGGCGGGCATCGTCATGATCATGTGCATTCTCTATCGCCAAGAAATCATGCAGATGATGTATAATCCGGAAGAAGCCGAAGCCGAAGCCGCCTATCTCATGCGCATCGGGCAATATGCCAAGGTGTTTCCGCTTTTGATGGGCAGTTTCTTCTGTCTTTCGACGACCTACGTCTTCGGAACGCTCCTTACGGCCAATGGTAGTCTCAAACAACTCAACCTCGTGGCAGCTGCAGGTGTGGTCATTAACATCATGCTGAACCTTATTGTCATACCTCGATTCTATTCGGTAGGCGCGGCTTGTACCAGCCTTTGTGTTCAAGCTGTCACCGCCTTCATGCAATATCTGCTTGCCAAACGCATCTTGAACATTGACTTGGGCGGTCGCTATTGGCTCCACATCGTCCTTTTCCTTGCCACAATCACCCTGGTCACCTTCCTGGCCAAACAGATGAATATCAACTGGATGCTCGGTTTCATCATCTCTTTTGCCATCAACTGCGGTGCCATCTTCTTCACCCGATTGCTTAGCCTCAAGGAGATTGTCAACCTGGTCCTTCCCAAGGAAAAAAAGGCCTAATTTGTCTTTTTTCATTGCCAATTCAGGAGAATTCCCTATTTTTGGCAACTTATTTCACACATATATATGGACGAACAAAAACATAACACCTACAGTTCCAAATACTTATGCAGGCTCATGGTGGAATATAGGAAACCCATCCTCATCATTTTGGCGATGGCAACCCTTTGCGCAGTCATTTTCAGTGCGCCTTTCTTTATCACACCTCTTTACAAATCCACAACGGTCATCTACCCCACTTCAAGCAACTCCATCTCCAAGGTTTTGATCAGCACGACCTACCAATCGGAGAAAGACATCATGAACTTCGGTGAGGACGAGCAGACCGAACAGATGCTGCAGGTATTGAACTCCAATCGCGTGCGCGACAAAGTCATCAGCCGTTTCAACCTGATGGAGCACTACGACATCAAGGCGAACAGCAAATACCCCATTACCAAGCTGAACAAACTCTATGATGCCCGCATCAAGTTCCGCCGCACAGAATACAATGCAGTGAAAATCACCGTTTTGGATTCTGACGCCGCCCTTTCAGCTCGTATCGCCAACGAGATTGCCGAAATCTTTGACAGCACCATGAACCAGATGCAAAAGGAAGTCGCTGTTGAAGCCTATCGCATCGTCGAGCAGGAATACAACACACTCGTTGCCGAGATGAATCAACTAGAGGACTCGCTCAATACCTTGCGTAAACTTGGCGTGTTTGACTACGAGTCGCAAGTGGAGATGCTGAGCCAACAACTTGCCGTTGAATTGGGAAAAGGCAACACACAGGGCGTTAAAAACATACAGGAACAGCTGGATGTTTTAGCCGAATATGGCGGTGCCTCATACGCCATCAACGAGCGTTTGGACAACGACCGTCTGCAACTCTCTTTGGTCAAATCGAAATACGAGGAAGCAAAAGTCGACGCCACAGAGTTCATCCCGCATAAATTCGTCGTCACCTCAGCCTTCCAAGCCGAGCGCAAAAGCTATCCTATCCGTTGGATCATCGTGGTGGTCACCGTGCTGAGCACCTTCCTGCTCCTCATCTTCTGCATCGTCTTTTACGATCGCTCGAAAGGCTTTTTTCGTCGCGAGGCCGAGATGGAGGCGGCCACGAAAGGAAAAGGAAAAACCATTGAAAAAGAATGAACTAAAAGCAACAAAGAATATCAATTTTAATACTCCGAAAACAACAAATCAAATCATGGATAACAATTTCAACAATCTTTCATTAGTTCAACTCGTGCTGAAGTGGAAATGGCACATCATTATCATCACAATAGCAGCTGCCATCTGTGGTGCCATCTTCTCAAGCTCCATGTTCATCACGCCGCTTTACAAGTCAGTGGCCGTGGCCTATCCTGCCAACATCAGCCCCTACTCCGATGAAAGCGAGACCGAACAGATGCTCGAAATCATCAACTCAACATCCATTATGGACTCCATCATTGAGAAGTATGACTTGTGGACAGATTACAAGATTGACAAGAACTACAAGTTCGCCAAGACGTACATGATCAACGAATACCGTAGCAAGATCAAGATTGGTAAGACCCCATACGAGGCCGTCTCCATCACCGTGATGGACAAAGACCCCTTTGTGGCTTGCAACATCGCCAAAGACATTCTGAATTTCTATGACCAAAAAGTGCATAACCTCCACACCTCGAAGGTGGGTGAAGTGGTGGCCATGTATGAAAGACAATTGAGAGAAAAACAAAACAACATCGACTCGCTGAAGCAACGCTATACCGAGATCAGCACCACATACGGCATCACTGACATTTCTAGCCAAACCCGCGAAGTGACGAAAGGTCTCCTAAGTGGATCGGCAAAAGCCTCGGAAATGAAAGACAATCTGGAGCAATACGGTGCCGAAATCCATGACCTGCACACCAAGATTGCCGCCGAAGGCAACACCTACGTAGCCACCAAGCTGGATTACGAGAAAGAGCTTCGCTTCTTCCACTCGCAACTCTCTTACTCCAACATCATCACCGAACCCTTCCCTGCCGACAAAAAGGCCTTCCCCGTGCGTTGGGTCGTTGTGGCTCTCTCTGCCTTGGGTGCACTGCTGCTTTCCATCCTAGTCATCTTCATCATCGAAAATCGCAAGCGTTTCGTTGCTGAAAACAAATAAGTTGTGGAAAAGAGAGCAAAAATAGCTTGGCTTTACCTCATCGCGGCACTCTTCGTCGCAGTAGGACTGTTCCTCGTCGTAAAGAAGAACACCTACCTCTTTTTTGCCCTGCCTGTCGTGTTGGGCGTGCTTTTGCTCTACATTTTTTCCTTGGACAAAGTCCTGCTGCTCACCTCGTTCTGTGTACCGCTTTCTGTCAACTTGAAAGCACTTGAGGCTGGGCTGGCCATTTCGCTGCCTGCCGAACCTTTACTGATGGGCATTCTGGTGCTTTTTGCTGCCAAAATGCTTTACGATGGCAAATACGACAAACAGATCGCTCATCATCCCATAGCTATCGTCATCTATTGCATGTTCGCATGGATGCTTGTGACTACTATCACGAGCGAAATGCCTGTGGTATCCATCAAATTCATGTTGTCAAGGCTGTGGTTCGTGGTGCCCTCTTTCTTCCTTTGTGCCATACTGTTCAAGAACCCCAAGAACATCCATTGGTTCATTTGGCTTTACATCGCTGCCTTGTGCATCGTATGCATCTACACCATCATCCACCATGCGCAATTCGGCTTTGACGGTGACTCGGCCCACTGGGTGATGACACCTTTTTATAACGACCATACGGCCTACGGAGCCGCCTTGGCCATCTACCTCATTCTTGCCCTCACTTATGTCTTCCTGCCAGGCGTGAAGAAAAGCCGCCGACTGCTTATCGTTGGCGTGATTATCCTGCTCAGCGTGGCACTCATGCTTTCCAACTGCCGTGCGGCATGGCTGAGTGTGATTGCAGCCTTGGCTGTGCTGATTTGCGTGCTGCTAAAGATCAAGTTCCGTTGGATTGCCGCCACCATTGTGGTTTTGGTCGGTCTGTTCTTCACCTTCCAAAACCAGATTATTGACGCTTTGGAAAAGAACAACCAAGATGCATCCGGTGACCTTGTGGAAAACATCCAATCCATCACTAACATCTCAACTGATGCATCCAACTTGGAGCGTATCAACCGATGGCAATCGGCCTTCCGCCTGTTCCATGAGCGTCCCGTTTTCGGTTGGGGTCCAGGAACTTATCAGTTTGTCTACGCTCCGTTCCAGATGTCGAAAGAAAAAACCATCATCAGCACCAACGCCGGTGACGGTGGCAATGCCCACTCCGAATATTTCGGTCCCTTGGCCGAACAAGGCGTTGCAGGTTCTCTCATAGTGGTGGTTTTGGTCATCGTGACGGTATATTGTGGCCTCAAGACCTACAGCCGATGCAAGAACAAGAAGGCCAAGGTGTTGGTATTAGGCGCCACCCTCGCCTTTATCAGTTATTTTGTACATGGTTTCCTTAACAACTTCTTAGACACCGACAAACTGGCCGTCCCCGTTTGGAGCCTCGCTGCTTTGATTGCTGCAATTGATGTTTATTATGCTGATAAAGAGGAGTTTGAGGAGATAGAATGAGACGTATAATCTCTTGACATTGATTTCAATAATTTCGCTAAAATTTTAACCCAATGAAACGTTATCTTTTAACGATTTCACTGTTATTATTCGCAATATGGACTCAAGCCCAAGAACTCACCATTTGGCAAAAGGTCAACTACATGCTGACCAAACCCGCTGTGGTCGACACCATGCACATTTATCAGCCGCAGGCGGGCTTTTCATTGGGTTTGTTCACCACGGGGCAGAAAGCAGGATTCGATGTTGACGTCAACTTCAAGATTGATCTTGGCGACAGTCCGCTGACGGGCATATCGCAATACAGCCTCAGCGAAAACCTTTGCAAAAAGATTGGCCTTGAGGTGGGCTACGGCAATGTCGGTTTCGGCTACGGTCTCGAAGTGGGACCCAAAAGTGCCTGGAAAAAGAGTGCTTTCGCTTTCAACATTGTTGGAAAGTCATGGGGCGCACGCTTGAATTATTTCAAAATCACTAACCCATTCATTACGGGACTGACGCTTGGAACTGAGGGTGACGAATATTATCAGCACGATGAATTCATCTCCGAAGAATCGGCTGCGCTGAAGAGCTTTGCCATTGACGGCTATTACGTCTTCAACAACAAATGCTTCGCCTATCCCGCTGCATATAAGATTGGACTCGTGCAACGCCGCACCGCGGGTTCATGGATGCTCACGGCACGTTATATGCAAGGTAGCCTTTACAATTCACCTGAGGCCTCATGGGATTCCTACAACATGCTGGATTGCTTCTCCACCATGCAAGCCTCCATCGGTGGCGGCTATTCGGTCAACTTCGTGCTTTGGCATAAAGACCCAACTGATCCTCGTGACCAAGGTCTGCGCAACCTCACCATCAACCTGACGGCCATGCCTGTGATAACCTTCTTCAACTACCTGAAAACCACATCGTATGAATACGGCTTTGACGAAGAAACTGGTGTGATTTACAATGCCGGAGAAAAGGTGTCGAAGATTTGGTGTTATCCCATGCCTAACTACATCGGAAGCGCTGCCATCGGCTTCACATTCAACCGATTCTTTTTCTCGACCCAATTCACTTACAACCGTTTCTATTTCCGCAGCCGCGACGCCTTCGATGCCAGCCAAATGGACATTCCCGATTATGTGGACGACCTCAATTTCAGAGGCACCTTTCACGACTGGATGCTGAAAGGGCTGCTGGTGTATAGGTTCTAGAACTATCTGTTCATCACAAACTCCTCGATACTTCCTCGCGCCTCGGTCATGCCGAGTTTCTTTCGTATGCTTGTGCGGGCTTTGCCAACCATGGCGGTCGAGACCTTCATCATGTCGGCCACCTCCTTCACGCTGAAAGGCATCATGGAGAGGATGCAAACCTTGAACTCGGTTTCGGATAATGGTGGCTGATTTGCTTTAATTCGCTGAACCACATCGGGATAGACCTTGTTGTACTCCTCAAAGATGACATCATAAGCAGATTCAGCTTCATGTCCGCAAACGCACGATCTCAGCTTTTGAAAGGACGGTTTGTCAATGTCCTTGTTCTCGCCAATTAAGAAGACCTTGTAAATCATCATCACCTTTCGGAAAAGGTTGTCACGGTTGGTCTCGGCTATGGTTTCAGACTCTTGTTGCAAACGGGTAATATCCAGATTCAACTCTGCTATGGTCGCCCGTTTTTGCGCTGAGCGGTATAGCAGGAAAAAGACGACCGCCACCAAACCTACCAAAGCCAATGAAATGATAATGATTATCTTCCTGCGGCGAAGAAACACGGAAATCATGTTCTCGCTGTGGTCCAAGTCGCCATTCAAAGTCGAGATGGTCGTCTGCACCTTTTCCATCAGTTTAATGTCCTCGCTAGATTTGGCCAAGACAATGGCCTCATTCAAGGCCGCCATTGCCGAGTCGTAGTTGTTCTGCTGCCAATAGACGCAGCCGCTGTAAAGTGCCGACAAGGTCTTCATTTCGGCATCGTCAGAGAGGTTGAAATAACGCCGCGCCTGAAAGATGGAGGTATCCTGAGAGATGTCCTCTCCCCTGCTGAACTTGCCCTCAATCTCCAACACCGTCCGCTCCATGTTGTCTATGTCGGACTTCACATTACAAGCCGCCAATAGGCATATCAGCGCAAAGGCCAACCAACATCTTGATTTGTATAGCAAATTCAGCATCATCTTAACAATTAAACAACGCAACAATTCAACATTTATTGTCCCGCCGCCTCACCTCCATTCTTGGCCTCATTCTCCAGTTCAATATTACCGAAACGCAATGTGAAGCCAGCGCACACACAAGATGAATTGTATCTCGATGTCTCTGAAACCGTTACCGTTGGACTATCAATATAGGTGTCTTGCTTCAATAAGCCAAACAAATCGTACCCATTGACGAACACCGAAAACTTATGGTCGAAGAAATCGGCACGCAGACCACAGTCAACGGAATAATTGGCACCCTTCTTCCAAAACAGTGTCTGGGTCGGAGAGTTGTAATAAGCCGAGGCATGTACTTCCAAACGGTCCCATAGTTTGGTCCAAAGGTTCAAACGAAGACTATAACAAAGCATCTCGCTCGGTTCCAATGCATCGTCAGTCTTGATGTATGAGTCATAAAGGTTGGCATAAAACCGCAAGTTGAACATCCCGTTCGGGCGATACATCATGTTGAACTCACCACCTGCATTATACGATCTGCTCACATTGACCGGCCAATGGAAAGAGACCACTCTACCATAATGCTCATGAAAAGTCGCGTCTGTTATCTTGTTGATTTCGTTTCGCTTTCCTTTGTAATAACCCGTCAAGCCCACAGAACCGAAATCATCCCAATATTTCGTCCAACTCGCCTCTATGTTGTGGGTAAAGACCTGTTTCAGTTTAGGATTGCCCGTGGCGTATGATTCCTCATCGAATTTAATAAAAGGACTCAGTTGTTCTGCGTAAGGATTCTGGATTCTCATGGAATAACTCAGCTTGAAGTTATGCATCGACTGGGTTCGATAAGAGAGGTGCAACGATGGTAAAGGATAGAAATAATAAGCTGAAAAATCATATTTTGGAGCATCGGGATAGACTATGCCCGTCCGATAATATCTCAAGCTTAAGGTGGGCTGCACAGTGAAGTTGCCGAAACGATGCCGCACTTGGAAATAGCCACCCAAATGATGGTCAACCTGACGGAATCGGTATGACATTACCGAGTCGTGCACATATACGCCATTGGCCAGACTATCTAAGGGACTGCGCTCGCTTTTTCCTTCCCAACCGGCATTGATACCCATGCCAAATTCGCCATTCTTGGAATAAGGTAAATTGTAGTCCACACGTGCATTGATGGGGATGTTGGTTGAGACATAGTCCATTACAAATGCCCTTTCATACGGGGACGGCAAGGTGTAAGTCTTGTGATAATCAATAGGAAGGGCAGAACGAGTGATACTTCCATTCATGCGCACAGTAAGGTTATGTCCTTCCTCGTCGAATTTGTGCTGATAGTTCAACCCGTATGGCAAAAAGAGATAGTTTGAATTCGATTGGTTCACGATTGAGTATTTATACTCGCCAGATTGCTCATTATATTCAATACGTTCGCGCTCTTGCCTAACCTCCGATGACCCAAATGAATCCCAAAACATGGCATAAAAGGAGAAAGTGTTCATCTTATCAGGCGTATAGGTCAGATCAAGGTTAAATCCAGGACTATAAGTAGTGTAATTGCTGAATATGCTGCTTTTCAAATGACTGGTCAACAATGGATTGCCATCTTCATCCTTGCCAAACAGGTCCTTCTCAGCATGCGCCTCGCTCCGACCATGATACCAATAGGCATTCGTGTAGGCATTTACTGTCCACTTCTCGTTCTTCCAAATGTATGAAAGCCATGGCATCACATAAGGTTGCGAGGAAGCATTGGCACCTAAGCACAGAAACTCATTCCGCTTGATTTTGGCGTTCATCACGATGTTGATGATGCCGTCTGCTTGAGTGGCATAGCGTGCCGATGGGTTGGTGATGACCTCAATGCGGTCGATGGCGTTGGCGGGCAAGGTTTGGATGTAGGTCTTGAGGTTCTCTTCCGTGAGGTTCGAGGGCTGATCGTTAATCCAGATTTCGACAGAGGAAGTCCCCCTCAATGTGATGTTGCCTTCCACATCCACGCTCACGCCAGGGGCGTTCTGCAAGGCATCGGAGGCCACCCCCGACTGCACCGTGGGGTCGTCGGAGACTTGATAGAGTGTCTTTTCGCCTTCGACAGAATACAGCGGCCGCTCCGCCGTGATGGTGACGCCTTCAAGCAGCAAAGTATCGACTGCCATTTGGAGACTGTCGGCTTTCGGTTTGACTTCCGGGATTTCGACTTGGGCAAAGGCCGCCACGCCAAGCATCGCAAAGGCGGCTGTGAGGAATAGGGGTCTTGTGTTCATCGCATGGTAAGTTTTTAGGTTTGACCATGCAAAAGTATAGTGAAAAATCGGGCTTTCCGCCAGCCTCAGCCTCGTGTAGAGACATTCGCGGAAAGCCCAAGTTGAAATTGTTGTAATTCAGTGGTTTGTAAAACGAACGGTAGAGACCTTTTTACTCCATATCCAGCTCTTCATACTCATATTTTACCTTCTCCCCGACCGTCAGCACCAGATAACTCGGGGTGACTTTACCGTCGTTGAGGTTGTCGGTCATGAGGTATTGAACGCCGCCGAACTGACGCTGCTCGCGCATGTGGAAATGACCCATGATGACCATCTCCACATTGTTGTTGCTCATCAAGTCCATGAAAGCATACTGCTCGTCTTGCGGCAGGTTGGCGGCTGGCGTGGTGGTATAGTTGTACGAAGTGCGGAACAGCCAGTTGTGGCTAATGACCATGCAATGGCGGTAGTCCTCACGATGCGAGAGCTTCTCCTCCAGCCATTCCAACTGGCGCTTGCCGTGCGTGCCGTTGCCCGAATCCAAAAAGATGTAAAGGTCTTTAAATCCGCTCACAGTCTTGACCGTCACAGTGTAGGTCGAGGTATGGAAATGCTGCTTGAAGAATTTGGCACAGTCATAATAGACATCGTGGTTGCCAATCACAAGGAAGCATGGGTCATCCTCTGCTTGAGTCTCAGCATTGTATTGAAGTGCAGCCTCAGTCATGATGAAACCCGTTTCCCCGCTCTCGTTGACCATGTCGCCAGCATGGATGGCAAAGACAGCCATCGGGTCGTTGCGCTCTGCAGTGATGTACTTGTAGAGGCGGTCTTTCTCGCCCTGCGGTACGATGTTGTCACGCTCGGAATAATGCGAGTCGGAACAGGAATAGATATGGTACTCATCGGGAGCGTTCTCGATGACAGGTTCACCATTCTGAGCGTTATAGTCGAGCCAGTCGGCCACACGTTCTTCGGTGTCGCTGCGGTTGACCACCATACCAGCGATGTCAAGACGGTTGCAGCCTGTGGACAAAATCATGCAGGCTGCGGCTAATATAATAAGGTATTGCTTTTTCATGAAGTTCAGTTTTTAGGTTTCCAAATTAATCCAACATTTCCGAACCAACCGTTGTATTGCGACGAGAGGTTGAGCACGCCACAAGGATGCAGTCCGAATTCAGACGTTAGGCGTAGGCCATTGCCGAAGTCATAGTAACCGTTTACACTATAGAAAAACAGCGTGAAGCGTTCAATCACGAAATCGCGGTAGTTTGACACTCGGGCACCAACATTCCAAGGATGTGGTTGATCAAACAGATTGCCTTCCACACAGAAGGTGACATTCATCGGCTCCAAAACGGCATCCATGCCACCGTTCTTGCGCAACGGAATTGGCGCCGTGTATCGGTTGGTCAAACCCAACTGAAAATTGAAGTGCCGGTTGCGCCAACCCAAGTCAAACACGCCGTTGAATTCCTGTAAGTCGTAATTCGGAAACAAACGATACAGATAGCGGTTCTCCAAATACAATGTGCCGCATCTTGCTTTGAGCAAATCCACCTGATATTGCAAGTTCAAGGAATAACGGCTCAAAGTCGTGACCTGGAAGCCCAGTCCGATGTTGAAATTGTCGGCCATGCGATAGTTACCTTTCAAGGCCAAGGAAGCACTACTACCCGAAGTACGTGTGTAGTCGTACTCACCGTAGGTTTGCAAAGTCCACTGCGCCCTTGCCACAAAGGCAAAGAGCAGAAGACCGAGTGTAATCATTACTTTCTTCATTAGGTTCAAAATTTTGCCGCAAAAGTAAGGAAAAGTCACCATCAAATCCAAAGCTAGGATTCTTTTTCCTATTTTTGCACCTCTTCTAACAAATCCAGTTTATGAAACGTATTGTTATTCGTATCTTCAGTCTTTTTGTTTTCTGCACTTTAAGCCTAAACCTTTCCGCACAATATGGTCCTCAGTTCGACAACCGAGGCTTTGAACAATGGACCACAAGAGAAGTGACCTCCGTCAGCGAGCCAGTACATTGGCATTCAGGCGGTACTGCCACCGGGACTTGGTCAGGCTTTCTGTCGAGCCAAATCGAACAGTCTTCTCAGACGCGACCTGGATCTTCAGGCAGCAAGAGCGTCAGGCTGTTCCCCGACAGCGTTCTTGGCGTTACTGCTAATGGCACATTGACCAACGGACGTATAAACGCAGGCAGCATGTCGGCAACAGGATCAGGCAACTACAATTATACCCAACGCGCCGAAAGCGCCTTCAACGCCCCTATCGGCCAACTCCCAGACTCGTTAACAATATGGGTGTGTTTCCGTAGCCAAAGCACCACAGACAAAGCTCAAGTAAAGGCCGTCGTCCACGGTGATGCCGATTACAAATTGATTGCCAACGGTACCGAAGAACCTGCCAACATGCATGTGGCAACGGCGGTAAAGTCGTTCACCCGCACTGCTCCTGCCAACGGTGCCTATACGTGGCATCGGCTGAGCATCCCATTCAACAACAGTGGACCTTGCACTGATGTACGTTACATTCTCCTTACTGCCACCACCAACGAAACGCCTGGCACTGGCAGCACCAATGATGACCTTTTCGTCGATGATGTCTTGTTAGTTTATAACCCAATCCTCAGGATGGAACAGTTGGCTTCCAATGAATTCGCCATCAACTCAACCATCACTATTCCATTCACACTGAGCGGAACCATGTCGCCCGAGAACCTCAATGCGGCACCCAACGTGGTCATCGCCCAGCTTTCCAATGCCAACGGTAGTTTTAGCAACCCCACTGAGTTGGGTCGCATCACCACCAATGCAAGTGGCAGCATCACCGCACAGATTCCCAATATGCCTGTCGGCCAACATTACAAAATCCGTGTGGTTTCCACCAACTACCCCATGGTCGGAGACAACATACAGGAAATTAGCATCATCGACACTTCCACAATTGAGGACCATGTCGCTTCATGCCAAATCTACCCCAACCCGTTCAGCTCAATTCTGAGCATTAAGACAGAAAAAACGGTCAAAAACATCCTGATTTATGATGTCTTTGGCCGTTTGGTAAAAGCACAATCTGCATCAGATACGCAGATTGACCTCGTTTTGAACGGATTAAGCTTGGGTGTTTACATGCTGCGTCTGGATTACGATGACAGCAGCAGCACGCATCGAATCGTCAAAGCCGCTCGTTGACTACATCCCAGTCGATGATTTGCCATAAGGCATTCAGATGATCGGGACGGCGGTTCTGATAGTCAATGTAATAGGCGTGTTCCCACACATCGAAGGTCAACAAAGGCTTGAAACCGCGTTGCACTGGATTGCCGGCATTGGTCTCCTGAGTGATTTGTAGTTTTCCGTCCTTGTCGATGGAGAGCCACACCCAGCCCGAGCCGAACAAAATGGCACCTTTCTTCGTAAACTCTTCCTTGAAGGCATCGAATGAGCCAAATTGCTTTTCAAAAAGTTCAGCGATTCTTCCAGTGGGCTTGTTGTCTGTTTTAGGGGCACGGAATTGCGTAAAATAGAGGTTGTGGTTCAAGATTTGACCTGCATTGTTGAACACGCCACCATCGGAAGTCTTCACGATTTCCTCCAAAGGCATATCCGCATACTTAGTGCCTTCGATAAGACCGTTGAGGTTATTAACGTAAGCATTCAAGTGCTTCCCATGATGGAACCCCAGCGTCTCTTTGCTGATAACAGGTTCCAAAGCGTTTGCCTCATAAGGCAATTTGATGAGTTCGTATTTCATAGTGAAAGATTTTATTGTTCGTGCTGCAAATATAGAAAAAAGTGGAATTCCAGAATTGGAATTCCACTTTTTTCATTGGTTCATGTACATCTGATAAAGCGGAGAGTCGGGCTCCGACTTCAACCGTTTCAATGCACGATCACGAATCTGACGGGTGCGTTCACGCGAGATGTCGAGTTTCATGGCGATTTCCTCCAATGAATACTCACGTGAGGTACCGAGTCCGAAGTACATGCTGATGATGGTACGTTCCTTCTCATTCAGCATGTCGAGCGATCTGCGGATGGCTTTGCTGGTCGACTCCTGCTCCACTGCAGCGTCGGTCTTCACCTCGTCTTCAGAGACAAAGACATCCAAGAAATTGGCATCGTCTTCATCATCAAGAGGTGCATCGGTCGATACAGCACGAGAGTTAAGGCTCATCAGCTGCTCCACCTTGTCCTCAGGCATACCCAGTTCATCGGCAATCTCCTTGAGGGTGGGACGGCGTTCCAGCTTCTGTTCCAATAGTGCAACCGCCTTTTTCACCTTAGCCAAAGCTCCCACCTGATTCATGGGAAGACGGATGATACGTGCCTGCTCGGCCACTGCCTGCAGGATGCTCTGGCGGATCCACCACACGGCATAAGAGATGAACTTAAAGCCACGGGTCTCGTCAAAACGCTGTGCAGCCTTCACCAAGCCAAGATTACCCTCGTTAATAAGATCTTGAAGGCTCAGGCCTTGGTTTTGGTACTGTTTGGCCACGGACACGACAAAACGCAGGTTGGCCCTGACCAGTTTATCCAGCGCAGCCTTGTCACCAGCTTTGATGCGCTGTGCAAGTTCCACCTCCTCTTCGGTGGTCAACAGCGCCTCCTTCGCAATATCGGCGAGGTACTTGTCCAAAGTCCCCGCATTGCGGTTAGTAATCTGTTTGGAAATTTTCAGTTGTCTCATTTCTTCGTAATCTTTTATTGTTTAATTGTTTCACATTCAACATCTTACTCTTCAAAGCTCTCTCCACATGATTTTTAGCATAATCCGTTCTTCTAGGGAGACAGCGGAAGGCTGTCTCCCCGAATCACGAAGGTAAATATTATCAAAAACCGTACCGAAGTTTTTGATTTTCAGAAAATTCTTTCTTCGAGCAACATTATTTGTTGTAATAGAAGGTGGCCATCATGCCATTGGGATATACACCTTCAATGGTAGTTCGACGTGAGCGGCTGTTTTTCTGCGCGTTCTCAAGGTCGGTCTTGTCATTGACGGCGACACCGTTCACTTTGGTGATGACAAAATCGACAGGGATACCTGAATTCATGAAACGCCCTTGACGGATTTCCACGATTTTCAGGCCACTCTTAATTTTGAGTCGGCTCATGTCGTTCTGGTCGACGGGTTGGAGCATCAGCCCAAACTCTGAATTGTAGAAGCTATCGCCTTTCTTGACGACATCCACATTGCCAGCCTCGTTGAGCAGGGTCAACTCATAATGGTGATGATTGCCATTACGGTTAACCTCAACATCCACCTTGTCACCAGGACGGTATTGGCCGACACTTTCCTTGAGTTGGGTGGTGGAATTCACCTTTTTACCATTGATAGCGGTGATCACATCGCCAGACTTCATACCTGCCAGTTTGGCAGCACCGCCATCGGTAACCTCGGCAACATACACACCTTCTATGTTCTCCAGGCCTTCTTTATCGGCAAGCTCTTGGGTGAGCTCTGCTATCTGAACGCCAAGATAACCGCGTTGTGCTGTACCGTAGAGCAACAAATCGTCGACCACTTTACGGACGATGTTGGATGGAATGGCGAAGGAATAGCCTTCGTAGGAGCCTGTATGCGAAGCAATGGCCGCATTGATACCCACCAATTCGCCCTTGGTGTTGACCAAAGCGCCACCACTGTTACCTGGGTTGACCGCAGCGTCGGTCTGAATGAAAGACTCCACAGATGTACCCTCACCCAAAATACTGAGGTTACGTGCTTTAGCACTCACGATACCAGCCGTTACGGTAGACGTCAGATTGAAAGGATTACCTACGGCAAGCACCCATTCGCCGATACGTACATTGTCGGAGTCGCCAAAGGTAAGATACTCCAAGTCAGAGGCATCCACCTTGATCAAGGCCAAATCGGTAGTCGGGTCGGTACCAATGATGGTGGCGGTCTTCTTCACCTTATTATTAAAGGTAACCTCGACCTCATCGGCGCCTTCCACAACGTGGTTATTGGTGACGATATAGCCATCAGGGGTCAGTACAACGCCAGAACCATAGGCCACCATGGTATTGTTGCGTGATTGGCCAGGATAACCATAGATTTGGCCAAGCAAAGCGCCAAAGAAATCTTCATAGGTGTTGCTCTGTCTGACCACTTTTGTCATGATATGGACCACTGCATCAACGCTACGTTCGGCTGCGTCGACGAAATCGGGAGTGCTTTCGGTTGGAATGAAAGCCGCCCGCTGCACTTGAACCTGCTGGGCTTGTTCAATTTCCGTGACAGGTTGCTGCTGTTCAGTCTGGTCTTCGCTATTCTTAGCGTTCTGGGATGAATTCACACATGATGCCGCCATCAGGAGTCCGGCGATCATCGTCAGTCCGCACATGCGGAACACACTCACTTTTCTCATCTTGTCTCAATTTATGGGTTTCTTATTTCTTTTATAGTCTCATTAATGTATTTTTTCAACCTTTATTGCACTGAAAAGTGTATTTTTGTCGAAAATTTAGCGGAGGGTGGCTATCAAAATATGTGCCAATTCTCGCGTAAAATATAGATTTTTCTTGACTTACACTTATGTTCATCAAGGACGACATCATAACACTCCGTTGCGCTGAACCTGAAGACGCTGAACAAGTATACCGTTGGGAAAACGACCGGGATATCTGGAGGGTTAGCGGGACACACGTGCCCTTTACTCGTTTTCAGATTGAACAATTCCTGTTGAGCAACAACGACTTATTCAGCCAGAGACAACTCCGCCTGATGATTGATTTAATTGAAACAGGCCAATCTATCGGCTGCATTGACATATTCGACTACGACTGCATAAACCAACGTGCCGGATTGGGCATTTTGATAGACAAATCGTATCGTCATCAAGGTCTGGCAAAGGCAGCGTTAGCCTTATGTGTAGACTATCTCTTCCAAGAGGTCTTGCTGCATCAGGTGTATTGTTCCATAGATGAAACCAACACATTAAGTCAGCAACTCTTTCTCGATCAAGGCTTTACGCTATGCGGACAACGAAAGGATTGGATTCAGACCGAGAATGGGTTTATGGATATTTTTGAGTATCAACGAATAAAAGGTAATAACCATGATTAGAATACGCACCAAGCTCCCGAGAGAGAGAAGAAGAAACCAAACAGATAATAAAAAACGCACACGACGCATCATTATTCTAGTGTTGGATATCCTTTTGGTTTTCGCCATAGCCTTTGGCTATTGGTTTTACAGGACCGCACTGTCGCCCAATGTGCAGACGCCGACAGGAAAGGAAGTAGCCATATACATCCCCACGGGTTCTGACTACAACCAAGTGAAAGACATTTTGTCGAAAGCCAATGTAATAGTCAACGAAAAAAGTTTCTATTGGGTTGCTAAAAAGAAAAAATATCCGGAGAATATCCGCCCTGGCCGATATGTTGTGGATAATACCATGAGCAACAACGATATTGTCAACATGTTGCGTGGTGGTTTGCAATCCCCATTAAAAGTGACTTTCAATAATATCCGCGATGTTGACATGTTGGCAGGCCGCATCGCATCGCAAATCGAAGCGGACTCTGTTTCCATCTCCAACCTGCTTCACAATCAGGAATATATCGAGCAATTGGGATTTAACAATCAGACCATCCCTGCCCTCTTCATACCCGACACCTACGAGTTCTATTGGAACACCGATGCTGAAGGCTTTGTCAACCGTATGTTTCAGGAATACAACAAATTCTGGACAGAAGAGCGTAAACACCAAGCCCAAGCCAAAAGTCTCACCCCCATTCAGGTCAGCACTTTAGCATCCATCGTCAACAAGGAAACCAACATGAACAAAGAGATGCCCCGTGTGGCAGGTGTCTATCTTAATAGGCTGAAAAGCAATTGGCCACTTCAAGCCGACCCCACCCTGATATTTGCTTGGGATGACTATAGCATCCATCGCGTGCTCGATTATCACAAACAAATCGAATCGCCTTACAATACGTATAAACACCTTGGTCTTCCTCCCGGCCCTATTTGTATTCCTTCCATTGCTGCCATTAACGCCGTACTTAATGCCGAAGACCATCATTATTACTATTTCTGCGCCAGGGAAGACTTTTCTGGATACCACTATTTTGCCAAGACCCTTGCTGAGCACAACCGTAACGCTGCCCATTACCAACAAGCACTCAACAAACATGGAATTAAATAAATCGCTTCACTGTACAACTAAACAACTGATAATATGAAAGCATTTAAAGCATACGACATTAGAGGTGAATGGGGTACCGACCTCAACGAAGACATCGCCTACCGCATCGGCTATTTCCTGCCTGATGTGCTCGACACCGACACCTATCTCGTGGGGCGTGACATGCGCCTTTCTTCTCCAGCCATGTACGAAGCCCTCACCCGTGGTCTCACCGACCGTGGTAAAAACGTCGACTTCATCGGCCTTTCCACCACGCCTTTAGTTTATTGGTCGACGGCAAAATACGGCTATGGCGCCTCCATCCAAATCACGGCATCGCATAATCCAAAGCATCATAACGGCTTGAAAATCTCAGCCCAAAACGCCCTCCCTGTGGGCTACGACACCGGCTTGAACAGATTGGAAGCATTAGTATCAAGCGACAAGGCCACGCCCCCCTGCGCCAAGAAAGGACAAATCAAAGAAAGAAATGTCTATGCGGATTATCTCGCATTTCAAAGACAGTTTGTTGGGCCACACGACAACCTCAACATCGCCGTGGACTGCAGCAACGGCATGTCGTCGATCTTTGTCCACGAACTGATTGGCAAAGCCCATTATATCAATGACACCTTGGACGGCAACTTCCCCAACCATGAGCCCAATCCTTTGGAAGCCAACGCGCAGGAACAAATCAAGGCTTTGGTGAAGAAAGAAAAATGCGATATAGGCCTGCTGTTCGATGGCGATGCCGACCGAATTACCTTCATCGACGAGAAAGGGCGTTTTATCAGCCCTGACCTTATCATTGCCTTCTTGGGTGACTATTTCATTGGCGAACAACACCAGAAAGGCATCGTGTTGCAGGACATCCGCAGCTCACGTGCCATCCAGGAATACCTCGACCGTTATCAGGCCAAGGTGGAGACTTGGCGTGTGGGACGAGCCTATGCCGCTTTGAAACTCAGGGAGTTGGATGGATGCTACGGCGGCGAATTGGCCGGGCACTATTATTTCCGCGACTTCTATTACTCTGACTCTGCCCTTTTGGCCGCCTCCATCGTGCTTAGACTCTTGGCAGAGCGCAAGAAAAAAGGCATGACCTTAAGCCAAATCATTGATGAGATTTCACCGTATTATAACTCTGGCGAGATCAACTTCAAGATTGAGCGCAAGCAGGAAGCCATGGATGCTGTCAAAGACCACTTTACCCAAATCGAAAAGCCAGAGCGTTTCTTGGACTTTGATGGTTACCGCCTGGACTATCACGACTGGTGGCTCAACATCAGGCCTTCCAATACTGAGCCATACCTCCGCTTCCTTTGCGAAGCCAAGAGCGAGGCCAAACTAAACGGAATCATAGAAACCGTGAAAGGCATCGTTCAACAACATTCCTAATTCTGCATTGTTTGTTTTTTGCAAAAACTTGAAATAATGAAAAGACTGATATTACTCCTTTCGACAGTACTACTAATGGCCTTGATGGGATGCGAGAATCCTGCCAAATCACGTCTTTACACAGAAGAAGGATCAAAGTTGCTCTTGCGATACAGCAAGTTTGAAGAGGCCGAAGAAACCTTGACCAAGGCCATCAGATACGACAAGAACAACTTTGAGGCGTATTATTATCGAGGCTGTGCAAAGGTCAATGAGAAAAAGTATCAGGAAGCCATAGCTGATTTTGAAAAGGCAATCGAATTGAAGCCCGACTATGCCGACGCCTATTTCAACCTTGGAAGGACGTACTACTTATTAAATGATGAAGACAAGGCTTGCGAGAACTACAAGCTGGCCGCCCAATATGGACGTCCCAACCTGGAAGACTATCTCAAAAGATGTAAATAATCATTGGATTTCTTGCTCTCCGAAGGCTTCTTCAGCGATGAGGTCGCCCTCTTCATTGTAGGTTTTCCAAATCCCGACTTTCTTTCCCTTGGCATATTGTCCTTCCTCCTTCAAGGTCGTATTTGGGTAATAGGTCTTGGAAGGACCCTCAAGCATGCCGTTATGGTATTGGCATTCCATGATCATTACGCCTGTATCCGAATACTTTTTGCATTGGCCCTCGGGCTGACCCTCCACATATTGGGTTTCCTCTGCCAACACACCATTATTCGGGTTATAAAGCCTTGACCAGCCGTGTACTTTACCTGCCTTGTTGTCCTCTACCAAACGAAGCTGACCTGAATTGGTGTCAAAATACTTCCACTCCCCATCTTTCTTTTGGTTCAAATAGAATCCAGTAGCCACCACCCTACCGTTGGGCGCGTAGGTTTCGTTAAAAGCCCGATCGCCGGACTTGTCAAACTCATTGACGGCTTTCAAGTTACCCTGCTCATCATAATAACGGAAAATGCCTTTGCATTTATCGTTTTTGAACTGGCCTTCGTAGCGCAGCTGGCCGTTGGGATAATAGTCGCGCCACACACCTTGTCGACGGCCTTTGGCATCGGTACGGTTGAAGTCCTGGGCCGACATTGACATGACGCCAATCAAAAGAGCAACAAGAATAAAGACAATTCTTTTCATGATTTCTTCACTTTTGAGACTGCAAATTTAAGGAAATAACTTAATTTTGCCCCGATTATTGTATGGCAGAGTATTCATCCATATTGCTAGAGAACGCTGTAGAGTCACTCGCAAAGCTGCCGGGCATCGGGAAAAAAACCGCCCTGCGACTGGCTTTGCATCTGCTCAATGAAGACACGCTTGAGACCGAGCAACTTGCCGATTCACTGCTGAAGATGAAACACAACATCCAGTTGTGTGAGCGTTGTTACAACATCAGCGACACGAGAGTTTGTTCCATTTGCAGCAACCCTCGCCGCGACGAAAACACACTCTGTGTGGTAGCCGACATGCGCGATGTGTTGGCCATCGAGCGCACCGCATCTTATAATGGCTTATATCACGTGCTTGGCGGAGTCATCAGCCCCATCGAAGGCATCTCTCCCAATGATCTGAAAATAGCCCAATTGGTGCAACGTGTCCAAAAAGAAGACATTAAGGAAATCATCTTGGCCTTACCTGCCACTATTGAAGGCGACACAACCAACTTTTACATTTTCAAGCAGTTGAAAGATTTCCAAGGGAAGATTTCCGTCATCTCGAAGGGAATTGCCGTCGGCGATGCCTTGGAATATGTGGACGAAGTGACCTTAGGCCGCTCTATACAAAACCGCATTCCGTTCAATCAGAAATAGAATGATTGTCTTGGACGCTACAAGGTTGGTTCCTCAAACAGATCCAATTGGTTTTCAGTGAGATACAAATCTTGTGGGATTTCGTACTCATAGTTAGAGATAAAACGCTCTATATTCCTCTTGATCAATTTGATGGGAGTCGTCTTGCGAGCCTTGCAATAATTGCGCAGCGAACGGTATTGACCGGCTGATAATTTGAATGTAATCGCGTGATACTTATAGTTACGACGCTTGCTTTTTTTGTTTTGTTGTCCCATAACCAATTGATTTGAAGCCACGAAATAACAAAAACAAATCGAGAAATCCAAATAATCCTAAAACTTTCCTGCTTTTGTGAGCATTTTGATATTACACCATCTTCTTAGCTTCTTCCAGAATCATGTTGGCAAAACGCTCGGCCTCTGCTTCGGTCTTGCCTTCGGAATAAATACGGATGATGGGTTCGGTATTTGACTTACGCAGATGCACCCAGCCTTCTTCAAAGTCGATCTTTACACCGTCGATGGTGGTCACTTTTTCATTCTTGAACTTCTCGACAAACTTGGCCAAGATACCATCCACATCGGTCGAAGGTGTGAGTTGGATCTTATTCTTCGACATCACATACAACGGATAGGTCTTCTTCAACTCTGAACATTTCACATTCTTCTCTGCTAACTGGGTTAAGAATAAAGCCGTACCAACCAAGGCATCGCGACCATAATGCAGCTCGGGATAGATGACACCTCCGTTGCCTTCGCCACCGATGACTGCACCCACTTCTTTCATTTTCTCCACCACATTGACCTCACCGACAGCAGCGGCAAAGTACTGCTGACCATGCTTTTGGGTGACATCACGTAAAGCGCGAGTTGAAGAGAGATTGCTCACCGTTGGTCCAGGAGTGTGCTTCAGGATGAAATCAGCCACCGAGACCAAGGTGTATTCCTCGCCAAACAATTCGCCGTCTTCCTTAACAAAGACCAGACGGTCTACATCAGGATCAACGACCACACCAAAGTCACAACCTTGCTCGCGCACGAAGCGGCAGATGTCGGTGAGGTTCTGAGCTAAGGGCTCGGGAGTATGGGCAAACTTGCCTGTAGGCTCACAGTTGAGTTCAAGCACTTCTTTCACGCCAAGGGCACGCAACATCTTGGGGATAGCCACACCTCCCGTTGAGTTGACTGCATCCACAGCCACTTTGAAATTGGCCTTGGCAATCACCTCCTTGTTGACCAAAGGCAGTTGGCACACCATCTCCACATGCTTGTCCATCCAGCCGTCAATCTGCTGATATGTGCCAATCTCCTCAATCGGGACAAAGTCGAAGTCGTCCTTGGCAGCCACATCAAGCAGCCATGCTCCTTCGGCGGCTGAAATGAACTCACCTTTATCATTCAAGAGTTTCAAAGCATTCCATTGTGCAGGGTTATGACTGGCCGTAAGGATGATACCTGCATCGGCTTTCAAGCCTGTGACCGCAATCTCCGTTGTGGGTGTGGTGCTCAATCCGATGTCGAGTACATCGGCGCCCATGGCTTGCAAAGTGCCGCAAACCACCTGGTTGACAAGGAATCCCGAAAGACGTGCATCGCGACCAACCACGATCTTGGGACGTTTCACCCCTTTACTATGTTGTACGAATTTGACGAATGCGGCAGTGAATTTCACCATGTCGATTGGCGTGAGGTTGTCGCCCGGCTGGCCGCCAATGGTACCACGAATGCCGGATATGGATTTAATCAGTGTCATAATTGTTCAGTATTTGAATTTTGATTAATTGAAAAATCTAATAAAATCGGATGATGGTCAGAATCTTTTTGACGACAACGGTTGAAACGCAACGGCGTTACCTTGTCATTCGCCCAAATGTAATCGATTCTAAGCAAAGGCAGTTTTCCTGCATAAGTAGGTTTTATTCCATGTCCCACTGAAATAAACGTATCCTTATAGCCTGCTTTTTGTACCCTTCTGTATGTATATGACAAAGGAGTATCATTGAAATCACCACATAGGATAACAGGAACGTCTTTATCGGGTATTCCCTCTAACATTTCCTTGACTTCGTCACTTCTTAACACGAAACCATCTTTGAGTTTGTGAAACACCGATTTTCCCACCGTATCCAAGTTTTGTTGGTAATCAGATGCATTGGTCAGTATTTCAATCTCATCTTTGGTTATCATATTTGAAACCAGATGAATACCTGCCAAATAGAACTGTCCTTTCTTCCCAGCATCAACCGACACCAGGACACCGTATGTTTTCTCTTGACTAAACCCTGTTCCTTCTGTAACTTTAGTCACTGGATACTTCGAGAAAATAACATTACCGCTATAATTACTGTTTTTATTATAGTATACGTATGGCATATTTATGCTATCGGCAAACATCTGTATGCATTTGGGACGATCTATGGCACGATTAAAGGATGAGAACTCTTGACAACACAAGATATCGGGCGACTGCTCTTCAATCACGCGAATCATCCGAGAAGCAACGGCTTCTTTATCGTTCTTTCCATCCAGCGATTGAAACATGTAAACATTATAAGACATAAGACGAATACCTTCCCCGACTCCCATCTCTTTACCAAATGAGTATGATTTGATAATACCTGGAATAGCAATCATCAAAGCCAAGACCGAAATCCATACCTTACGCGACCAAAGCAAAAGCAAAACAAAGAAAATCAAAGCATTAAAGAATAATATCACCCAAAACGAAAGACCGAAGAAAGGAATCCACCCAAAATGCTTTGGATCAATATGAGGGCACATCACACTCAAAGCCATGGCAACCAATCCAATGATTGCCAGGATGGTCAGGATGAAAACCAATATCCTTCCAAAAAAGCCTCTTTCTCTTCTTTTTTCCATGCTCATTTGCTGTTTTTAAACAAAAACTCTTTCTCTTCCGGGGTCAGGCTCCCATAGCCACTCTTGGCAACCTTGTCAAGAATGGCATCCATATCACGCTCAGTCTGTGCCTTTTGACGGTTGTATTCCTCGTCGGAACGTGGCACTCGTGGCTCATCCTTGACTTCCTCGTAAGGCGTATATTTCATCTGTGATTTCCGCTTCCATGATTGGAAAATGTCTTTCAACTTCCTGAAATCCTTATTCGGTCCAGCTGGATTCTTCCTCCAATACAAAAGCAGCAGTAAGCCGAACAGCATACCTCCAAGATGGGCGAAATGCGCTACATTGTCAACCCCGGTTAGTCCAGTAATCAATTCGATGACCGCATAACCGATGACAAACCACTTGGCCTTAATTGGAATCAGAAAATAAAAGTAAATCATCGAGTTGGGGAACATCATGCCAAATGCAAGCAACAGGCCGTAGATAGCGCCCGATGCGCCCACTGTAGTCATCATGTTCAGGTAGGTGTCCATCGTAACGATACGACCACCCAAGTTCACAGTGGAATAATTGGCCAAGGATGTGGCATATTGGATATATTGCACCAACTCCTGGCATAATCCTGCACCAATGCCGCACACCATGTAAAACAACAAGAAACGTTTTGAGCCCCAGAGGTTTTCAAGTGTATTACCAAACATCCACAGGGCGAACATGTTGAAAAACAAATGCCCAAAATTGGCATGCATGAACATATAAGTGACCAACTGATAGATTCTGAAATCGCTGGCCTTGAAAAAATGCAGTCCCAACAGTTCCGTCAAGTCAATATTGAACCGCTGAAATGTAAAGGTGGCCAAATAAAACAGAATATTGATTATCAGCAGATGCTTAACCACTGTTGGCAGCACCTTGAATCCCGTTGGGCTGAATTGCTGACTCATTTGAATAAATCCTCCATACTTAATATAACATAAATCTTTTTTCCATTAGGCGCTACTTCGGCCACATTGCAAGCAAACAACTGGTCCACAAGGTTCTGCATCTCTGTTTCTGAGAGTCTTGTTTGCGCCTTTATCGCCAACTGAACCGCCATGGTCTTGGCCAGATTCAGCTTTCTATCCAACTGCAAATCGCTGCGGTTGAGTTTGTAATTGTCCAAAACCTTTTCAAGCAATGCCAATGCGTCGCTACCTGCAGCATCCGCAGGAGTACCGTTGATCATGAAAGTGGTCGGATTGGCCTGCTCCAAAACGAAACCAAGGTTTTCCAAATCGGACAGCATCTCCTTCAGCAGCGAAGCATCGTTCATATTAAGCGACAAGGCCTGAGGGAAAAGTTCCTGCTGCGAGACCCCACTATGGTTTTCCAACTCCTTTAGATATTTCTCAAACAGCACCCGTGTATGTGCCAAATGCTGGTCGATAACCAACATACCCGATTTCACTGTTGTAACAATATACGACTGATTCACCTGAAGATACTGGCTATTAGGCTTGTTTTCCTCTTTTGTCTCAGGGGCTTCGTTGGGCAAGTCCGTCCGATCGCCATAAAGCAAACGCCAATCGCCCGAAGGAGTGTTTCTTTGAGGCTGATATGAGCCTTCCCAATGCGATTCGCGCGATGCTGCTTCCTTCCTAAACGGATTGAAACTCGGATCAAGAGGCACATTGGGTATGGCCAAAGGCTTTGACATGCCAAAGGCTGCGCTAAAATCATTGTTCAAATCAGGCGATTCGTCAAAATCAATCATCGGAGAAAGGTTGTGCTGTCCGATAGCCTTCCGCACTGCTGCATGAAGAATGGCATACACCAGTTTGACATCCAAGAAGTTGACTTCGGTCTTTGTCGGATGAATGTTGATGTCAATATCTGACGGGTCAACCTCGATATTCAGGAAATAGCCAGGAAAACTGTCCTTGGGAATCATCTCCATAAAGGCATTCTCGATGGCATGATGCAGATAAGCATGTTTGATAAAGCGCTTGTTCACAAAAAAATACTGCTCGCCGCGGGTCTTTTTGGCAAATTCGGCTTTTACAATATAGCCATCAATACGAACCCGATCGGTCTCTTGTCGGACGGGCAGCAGTTTTCCCTCATAGTTGCTCCCAAACAAGCCCATGATACGTTGTTTAAGGTTGCCTGGATACAGGTGATACACCTCCTTACCGTCGCTGTTCAGCGTGAAGCCGATTTCTGGATTCATCAGTGTGACACGGGTGAACTCCTCCACAACGTGGCGCATCTCAGCCTGTGTCGATTTCAAAAAATTGCGTCTCGCCGGCACATTGAAAAACAAGTTCTTTACTGTAAAAGTCGTGCCGGGCTGCATGGGTACAAGGCTTTGTTCTTTTACCACAGAGCCTTCATTGATAATCTTTGTGCCTACCTCGTCTTCCTTGCGTCGGGTCTTCAATTCCACTTGAGCGATAGCCGCTATACTGGCCAAAGCCTCACCACGGAAACCCATGGTACGGATGGAGAACAAATCCTCTGCCTTGCTGATTTTCGAGGTGGCATGACGTTCGAAACACATCCTGGCATCAGTTTCCGACATGCCGCAACCATTGTCGACGACCATGATCATCGACTTGCCAGCATCTTTCACCACAAGGTCGATTTGCGTGGCGCCTGCATCCAAAGCATTCTCCATCAGCTCTTTCACTGCTGACGCAGGGCGTTGGATTACCTCGCCCGCTGCAATTTGGTTGGCGACACTGTCGGGAAGTAACTTGATAATGTCCAGCATACCTTATTTTCCCATCAGTCCGCCAACAATGTTGTTCAGCACAGGCGTACAGAAAATGAAATAGAAGACAAAAAGAATGAAAACGCCAAGCACAATCCTACGTATCAGCTTGTTGCGCTGTTCGGCCTTGCTTTCTTCGCTTCCCTTTCCCGTTCCCCATTTTTGCCGCATCTTTATACGAAGCTGTTCTTCATGAGTCAGCTTGGAATCAAGTCCTGCAGCAGCTTTTTTCTCCTCCCAGGCCTGCTGCTCAGGATCGAAATAGCGCGGTATATAGTTGAATTTCTTTGGATTATGTCTATAGAAGAATGCCATAACGATATAGTTTTGATTTGCAAAAATAGCAAAAAACAATCACATGTCTAATCGAGTTCTCCCGCTTCCTCGCCAGAGGTGTCGAGTTCCTCTTCATTGATGTTCTTCTCGCAATCAAGTGCGGCCCATTTCCCGTTCCAAGAAGCCACCAACTGATCAATCATGCCATCAAGCTGTTCAATCTCTGCATCCGACAACTCCGAATCCTGACGATAGTTATCCACATCGGAACGCAAACCTAATATGCTGAAGTTCATCATCTGTAACTCATCACAATCCGCAATTTCGTTGATTTTTGCCTCAATGGACTTCAATTCTTCTTCCATGGCTTTAAACTGTTTTGAATGCTGGTCGCCACAAGAGCCTAGACCCATCATCAAAGCCAGTACTGCAATGATTGACAATCTTTTCATAGTCATGATGTATTTGGGGCAAAAATACACAAAAAAAACCACAATATCCGCTTAAAACGGGAAGTTTTTATCAAAAGCGATATTGTTTAATATTTATAAGGTATCAATCTATCGGAAAAAGGCAGAAATGCCGTTTTTCATTATTTTCAGAATCAGATTCTTACAAGTTATAAACAAAAAGCTGTTGATTTCTTTTCGAAAAAAAGAAGAAAATGACACAAAATAATGGATTGGCATTTCATTGGAATGCTTTATATTTGCACGGTCTTATGGAGTGGACAAAATGAAAACGAGCACAACTAAATCAAATACAATCAACTTAATTATTAACATTAAATTATTATCTATGAAAAAGTTACTTACTTTTTTCGTGGCTATGATTGCCTCCATTAGCTTGATGGCCCAGGTGACCACTTCAAGTATCAGTGGAAAAATCACCGACAACAACAAGGCCACCCTTCCGGGCGCCACTGTTGTTGCCACGCACACTCCTTCAGGCTCACAGTACTATGCCGTGGCCGATGCGAACGGTGCCTATCGCTTGCTGAACATCCGTCCCGGTGGTCCTTACACCATCGAGTTCCGTATGGTCGGCTTCCAGACGGTCAAACAAGAGGGCATCACTGCCACCCTTGGTGAGACCAAGATCTTGAACGTCCGCATGAATGAAGAAGCGGTCGGTCTGGGCGAAGTCGCCGTTGTGGCCGAAGCCATCTCCAACGGTATGGACAGCGACCGTGCCGGTGCCACTACGGCCATCAACAACGAGCAGATCACAACCCTGCCCACCATTAGCCGTAGCCTCAACGACGTGTTGGCCCTGACGCCTCAGGCTGCTACCACTTCCAACGGTCTGGCCATCGGCGGCGGTAACTACCGTTCGTCTTACGTCACCGTTGACGGTGCTGCCTTCAACAACGCTTTCGGTATCGGCGGCAACCTGCCTGCTGGCGGTAGCCCCATCTCGTTGGATGCTATCGAGGCCATGACCATCAACGTCACGCCTTTCGATGTCCGTCACAGCGGCTTCACTGGCGGTGCCATCAACGCCGTCACCAAGAGCGGTACCAACACCACTCATGTTAGCATTTATGACTATTACACCAATGACGGCCTCATGGGCACCAAGTTTGGTGTGAAAGATGAATTCGGCAACTATCCTGAGCGTTTGTCACTCAGTGAATCACTCGACAACACCGTTGGCGTCAGCGTTGGCGGTCCCATCATTAAAGACAAGTTGTTCTACTTCGTAAACTTTGAATATCAGAGCGACATTGACCCCGGCCAGACTCACTTCGCTCGCGAAAGCGAGGATGATGATTGGGGTGGCTCTACCCAGTACAGCCGTCCTACTGTCGAAAAGATGGACATGATTAAAGACTATCTGAAGACCACCTATGGTTACGATCCTGGCCGTTACCAGAACTACAGCGCCAGCACACCTGACTACAAACTGTTGGCCCGCTTAGACTGGAACATCAACGACAACAACAAGTTTAACATCCGTTACAGTTTGGTGAAGAACAAGTATTCTTCGTCACCCTCTAACTCGGTGAACCCCATTGTCCCGAACCCCTACAACCGTAACAGCTACGGCCGTACTTCGGACTGCGCTTTGTACTTCGAAAGTAACCGTTACTTCCAAGAGCAGAACTTCAGTTCAGTGGCCGCCGAATGGAACCACAGCTTCTTGAGCGGCCGCGGTAACAACATGCTGCGTGCTACCTATTCACACCAGAACGAGCCTCGTAGTTTCGTGGGCGATCTCTTCCCCACCGTTGATATTCTCGAAAATCTCGACACTGATGGTGATGGCGTTGCCGAAACCAAGGCTGTCTACACCTCCTTCGGTCCCGACCCGTTCACCTATGGTAACCTCCGTGATGTGAAAACCGCTGTTGTCACCGACGAAGTGAGCTACCTCACTGGCATTCATAACTTCACCCTTGGTGGTCAGTTTGAGTGGGACAAGACACAAAACGGTTACATGCAAGGTGGTGCTGGCTATTATGTCTACAACAGCTGGAACGACTTCGTAAACGGTGCTAACCCGACGGCTTTCGCCATCACCTTCGGTAACAACCGCGACGGTGAAGGTGGCAATCCCAAACAAGTGTTCCCATCCTTCAACTATATGCAAGGTTCAGTTTACCTGCAGGACGAAATGACGCTCAGCGAGCGCTTCAAACTCTCTCTCGGTCTCCGTGCCGAACTGCCTTACTATCCTTCTATCGCCGGCTATAACTACAACAAGGAGTTTGCTGAGGGTTGGAATGATGAAGACGGTGTCCACCACGCCATCGCTGACGGCGAAGGCAACACCATGTATGGCCTTTCAACTGCCGACATGCCTAAGGCCCGCGTCAACCTCTCACCTCGTTTGGGCTTCAACTGGGACCTCACTGGCGAGCGTAAGTATATCATCCGTGGCGGTTCTGGCCTCTACACCGGTCGTCTGCCTTTCGTTTGGATTGTGTCCACCGTGGGTAACTCCAACTGCATGCAGTATCAGTACATCAACGCCAATGCTGAAGACACTGACATCAACTTCTATGCTAATTTGAACGACATTATCGCCAACCACGCCACCTTGTTTGGCACTGAGAACTTGCCCGCTGAACTGGCTGCTCCTGCCGCAACCACGATTATGGACAAGAACCTCAAGATGACCCAGACTTGGAAGAGCAGCTTGGCCTTCGACGCCGAACTTCCTGGCGGCATCAAAGCCACTTTGGAAGGCATCTATAACAAGGACATCACCACCGTTGCCGTCACCAAGCTCGGCATCGTGGAAGGCGATCCTATCCAACTGCCCGGCGAACCTGGCGAAAGAACCTTCTGGGTTAGCGAAAACGTCACCAACAGCCTCGGCGCCAAGGTCACTCCTTATTATATTACCAACACCCCCAACAACGGTTACTACTATTCTGGTACTGCCCAGTTGAGCAAAGACTTCAAGTGCGGTCTTTTCCTGATGGCTGCCTACACTTATGCAGAGGGTAAGAATGTCACTGACGGTATCGGCGACCAAGTCACCTCTGCCTTCAGCACCAATGCATTTGGCATCAACGGTTCCAACGTCCATGAGTTGGGCTACAGCTCATACGTTACACCTCACCGTGTGCTCTTCAACGCTGGCTGGACTTGGGCTACTGGTCAACACACCACTGAGACCTTGGGCCTCTACTACGAAGGCTTCAACCACTGCTACATTGGCAACTACAGCTACACTCGTTATAGCTACACCATGACCAGCAATGTCAACGGCGACGGTGGTTCCAACAGTTTGGTCTACATCCCCACTGAGAGCCAGCTTATGGCTGAGAACAGCCCGTACACCAATGCTGAGGAATTCAACGAGTTCATCAAGGCCGACAAGTATCTGAGCGCCCACCGCGGTCAGTATGCCGAACGTGGCGGTGCCATTGCTCCTTGGAGACACACCTTCAACTTCAAGTATGAGAGAACCTACAAGTTCAAGGGTGGTGAAAGCATCAGCGCCGGCATCGACGTGAAGAACCTCGCCAATCTATTCTACAGAGGCTGGGGCAACATGCAACGCCTGGCCAGCAGCGACATCATCAAGCTGAACGGTAATGGTAGCGAGGAGAATCCTTACACCTACACCTTTACCAATCCTAAGTGGAACACCTACGCCAGCACGCTCTCCACATGGTCAGCTGCTCTGAACCTCCGTTTGAACTTCTAATCGGAAGGTTTTCAATTCAAAAAAAGCACCTCAAAACGAGGTGCTTTTTTTGTTCCATTAGAACCAAAACAAAAGCGGGACGAATACTCATCCCGCTTTTTCGCTTAGGAAACTTGCTTTATTCTTCAGCAATCTTCAACTTCTCTTCAAGGACCTTAAGGTCTTCCTTGGCCTTGTTGATCTTCTTCTCATATTCAGCACGCATCAATTCAGAATTCTTGCTGTTCGAGAAGAAACCGATGTTGTTCTCCATGGCGGCAATTTCGTCACGCAGTTTCTGGATACGCGTCTGCAATTTGTTGCCTTCCTTCCGCACACGATCGCCAGCATTCGGGTCATCTTTCCAGCTCTCCATCATCTCACGGAATTCATTGGTCGAAGCCTCGTTTTGGTTCTTGCGCATCGCGTCAAAGAGACCGTCGATAAGCTCGCGATACTCCTTATTAATACTATCCTTGTGCTTCATCGGCACGAAACCAATCTCAATCCAACGCTTCTGGAAGGCCTTGATGGCGTCCATGTTCTCGTTGCGGCTTGAAGTGAGTTGGAAGGCCTTGATTTCTTCTATCAAAGCTTTCTTTGCGGCAAGGTTAGCCTCCTCTTCGGTGCGACGACCGCTGAAGTGTTCGTTCTTACGGTTGAAGAAAGTGTCACAGGCAGCACGGAAACGCTTCCAGATCTTGTCGGCATGACGTTTCGGAACAGGGCCGATGGTCTTCCATTCCTCTTGAAGTTTCTTGATTTGTTCTGTTGCAGTCTTCCATTCGGTTGACTCCATCAGGCCTTCAGCCTCAATGCAGAGTTGGGTCTTGCGTTCGAGGTTTTCGGTCTGTCTGTCTTTCAAGCCAGCAAAGAAAGCCTTCTTCTTGGCAAAGAACGTATCCATGGCGCCACGGAAACGCTGCCAAATCTCCTCGTTGTCCTTCTTGCTAGCAGGGCCAACCGTCTTCCAAACGCCAAAGATTTCAGATAGCTCTTCTGACTTCTTCTGCCATGCATTCACACTCGGATAATCTTCGGCGATGAGCTCTTCAGCTTTATCACACAAAGCTTTCTTGGCTTCCAAATTAGCCGTCTGTTCCTCCTCAATCTTGGAATAATGCTCTCGACGAATCTGGTTGATCTTATCAGTGGCAGCCTTAAAGCGTTCCCAGATTTCATCCTTTTTGTCTTGAGGCACGGGACCGACTTCCTTCCAATCCTCATGCAATTTCTGCAAAGCCTTAAATGCCTTGGTGATGGATTTTTCATCCAATAGTTCCTCAGCCTTTTCGCAAAGTTCAATCTTGGCATCGAGGTTCTTCTTCATGTCGAGGTCACGAAGCTCGCGGCCAATTCTGACCTTATCAAAGAACTTCTCGACAAGGAAATGATAGTTGTTCCACAAGTTAGAGCTCTCGGCAGCTGGCACAGGGCCAATCTCTTTCCAACGATCCTGCAGGGCGCGGAAGTCATCGTATGTCTTCTTCAGAGAGTCGTCAGATGCTATGATTTCTTTCAGCTCATCAAGGATGGCTTGTTTCTTAGCAAGATTCTCCGTCTTTTGTTTCTCAAGGTCTTCGTTTTGCTTAGCTCGGTTGGCTTTAAAAATGCCGAAAGCCGTGTTGAAGCGTTGTTCGACAGGGTCTTCCACATGCTGGAAGCTTTCCGCCTCACCGCCACCTTGCAGGAACTGATCGAGCTCATTGTCCATATCCTCTTTATTCAGCTTATTGAAATGGATACGAATAGCCGCAACCTTATCCTTGATACCCTGGATGTCGGTATTCTGCACGAGTTCCTCAAGCATCTCAACCAGTTGCAGCTTATTGAGGTCGTCAAGCTCGTTATTGTCCTCCACCAGCTCTTCATCCTCAATTTCGGGAGTATTCTCGATCTCGGGAATCACCTCATCGGCTAGCGAAGCAGATTCAACCTTTTCTTTTTCCATTAAGGTTTTCACCTCAATTCTCACCTTACCAGGCAAGATACTAGGTTGGATCAGTTTGACAATCTTCTTTTTCTCGTTCGCGTCAATGGCTTTCTTCGAAGCCTTTACTGTAATCCGCTCATTCTCAATCCCTTCTGCAATGACAGGATTTTGATTCAGTTGTTCGTTGTTTTCCATTTCACTAAGTTTTTAGACAAATCAGGGCACAAAACCCGATTGAGTTTATACAATTAAGCCTGCAAATATAGGAAATCTTTAGATTCAACAATACGAAGAAAGTCAATTATTTCATTTCTGGAGACATAACAAGAAATTTTTTCTCCGAAATTGAAAAATGAAGCATAATAATTGCCTTAATAGAATGCTGATGATACAAGTAAAAAAGCGTAGAACTATCTGATTGAATTTCAAGTGATAAAGAGTACAAATAAAAAAAAGTGGCAAAAAACACTTGACGGTAAAGGAAAAAAGCCTATTTTTGCACCGCAATTCACAACCGAGGAGAGGTGGGTGAGTGGCTGAAACCAACAGTTTGCTAAACTGTCGTATCCAGCAATGGGTACCGGGGGTTCGAATCCCCCCTTCTCCGCGAAAGAAAGAAGACGATGTCGAATCGTCTTTTTTTTCGGGGTATGGCGCAGTCCGGCTAGCGCACCTGCTTTGGGAGCAGGGGGTCGAAGGTTCGAATCCTTTTGCCCCGACAAGATGAAAATCAGGGAGTTACAAGCGATTGTGACCCTTTTTTTTTGCCCATTTTCAAAAACAGGACACAAAAAGGACACGCTTTTTCGAAAAAGCTCCTATCGTTTTCTTATACTTTTTTGTAACTCCCCTGCCAAAAAGGACACATTGTAGTTTAAGTATTAAGGTCACGCTATGGCCGACCTACCATCTATATGTCATTATTTTCCCGAAATTCTCAAAATTAGTCAAAATCCAGAATTTGGAAAGATAACTCGTGAATTTGCAAAATTTTTACAAATTTGGCAGTTTTCTTTCGGGTTTTGGAAAGATAACTGAAAACTGAGGACTGGGATATGCCCGACGGAGCCAAACTACCGCTTTGGATGCTGGGATTCCTTTATTAGTGTTGAAAACAAGGTTGTGACCAAGTAAGAAGCTTCGTTGACGTTGGTCATTTGCGGCCTCCCTTCTTGGGCGTGATTGGCCGAGCCTTGACAGGGACCCGAATAACTACTTCGTCATCATCGTCGGAGTTGTCCTTTCCCAAAATCCAAGCGTCAATTTCGGACTTCAGAAACTGGAGCTTTGCACCTGCCTTGTGGTAAGGGATGGTTTTCTTCCAAATCCAGGAATAGATGGTCTGTCGGGCGGGTTTGCCTGGCAGGTATTCGATAAGGTCTTGGACGCTCATCCACTGTTTTTGAGGCCGTCCTACGCGCTCAGCGATGGTTTGCAACATTTCCTTCATTTCGTCTACTTCCTTCATCAGCTTTGAGACCGCATTGGGCATACTGTCAAAGGTTACTGATTCAATGGGTTGATACATAGCAATATAATATTAATTTGTTAATTAAATAGTTGTCAACTATCTCACTTCTCCCCTATAGTTATTCTTTGCGTACTCCTCAAACGAGTTGCAATTACTCAACGAGATCTTTTCCATGGCGGCATTAAAAACATCTTCCAGCGTCAGGAAATGCAAGCCTGCCAGTTGTCCATCAATGCCAACGTCAAAGCGCAGATCCGTAGATTGGGAGTTGTATTCGTCCAGTTTCCCATGACAGTGACCGTGAAGCATCACCGAACCTCGCGGCTTCAGGTTCCACGTCACCATCGGATAATGGCACATCACCACGTTGAAATCCTCTTTCAGAAACGGTGCGACCGTCTTTTTGAAGCGCATCTCCTTAATTTGATACACCTCTTTAAAGTAATTCTTATATGCTCGAATGGAGCCGTCGTGATTTCCTTCAACGAGAAACTTATGCCCTGGCAGTTTCTCTAATAAATGTCTTGCTTCCTCGCTCTTTAGGAAGGTCAAATCCCCAAGGATATAAATGGTATCTCGCCTGTCTACCGTGCACCGCCACAAGTCTAACAGCCAATCGTCGTGCGCCGCAATATCCACCGTATCAGAATACGGGCGATTGGACGAGTGCTTCAAGATGTTCGCATGGCCAAAATGCAAATCGGCCGTAAAGTAAATCTGGTTCATAGCTTAAGAACTTTTTATTTCGTTTTTGATGCTTTACCTATTAGTATGGAAAAACAGAAAATCCTCATTTTTCACACGCTCATTGTTTACTCCTCCTCCGGCTCATACGGATACATTTCATTAATCCTGTCAACCCGTTCAAAAAACTCGTATGGATTCATACCAGCTAGTATCGCGACCCCTTCTGTCCGCTTTGGCTCCAGGCTTCTGGCGAAAATCCATGCCACGGCTCCGGCATTGATATCCCTCACGCAGAACGGAGAATTGTCATAACCATAATCCTCTGGCATTTTGACGTCATATCCATTATGGCAGACGTAAAACGGCACTTTGATTATCAAATGCTCCTTGCACTCATCACCAACATAGTGGTCATCATAAGGTACCTCCGCATTGTACTCATACGGATCGTCATCCCAATCATCGCCCCACTGCTTGGACAGTGGTACCTCGGTAAAGTAGGCGTATAGTTCAGCCTTTCCTTTTTGATATTTGGGATTTGGGTAATCCTGGCTTTGCAATCTATAGATTAAAGGACTATGCATACTGTATATGCAGTCCCTGAATCCTCGTTTCACTTCCTCCTCCAGCTTTTTTTTGATAGCCTTGTACTCCGCCGACCGTTGCCAGGCCTTGCTCTCCGGAGTCAAGTCATACACGGTTAGCGGAATGGTATCGACGTAACACAGTCGGAAATCCTTATACTTTTCCTTCCCTAAAAATGGGCGCGATACAACTTTGATCATGGTTTAGTCGTTTTATTTGTTCACCCTTATTGTATGCGATTTTCGAAAATGTTACAGACGAAACAATATTTTTATCTAAAACTGCCGAAAGTAGATAATACTTCGCGTGAGTTGTCCCGTTTTTACATCTATGCAACGCAATTTTGTAATAGCATAGAAGTTTTCATAATGTCGGCCACAGCACATCCTTTATCTCCAGAAAAATACTCATCCATTTTGCCCCTTCGACATAGGCGGTTTTTATGTCTTCGACAGTGAAGTTCAACCTCCCCTCCCCGACCACCTTATCAACATAATTGTCGGAAAAGTTATCAATAGCTTTTTCGATTGTTTCTTCTAGAACTTCCGTTTTTGATCTCATTGCCATAATTACCCGATTACAGTTGTTACTAAATGCTCCGTTCCTGATGCCGTTGTCAAGGCATCGAAAGCACGAGCAAAGATGTTGTCGTACAGCTCGTCATAACGCGGTTGATGTTTCATGAATTCTACGGAGGAGACCCAACGGCAGAAAGGTTCTTCGCCTTCCAATTCTTCAGGTCCCAGCAAGAAACCAACTTTGTAGGTTGGATAAGTGCAGACCGATTCGTTTTCGGTGACGACAACCACCATCGCGCCATTATTGTTGTCACAATGGTCGAGGGCTTTCTGGCAGTCTTTCAGTTTGTTGAAATTGAATTCACTCCAATCTTTGTCGATACTGGTAAGACCGTCAAGTTCTAAAGATTCTGTACAAAATTGAAAGATGTCCTTCTTTACGGGTTTGAAATATCTTCCAGAAAGGAGATGAAGGAATGCCATCGGCAAATACCTGCGATAGCCCCATTGAAGGTGATAGACTTTGTTCAGTCGGGCGCCGCTGCGCCCTTCGATTTGTAACAGGAGGTTTGTTCTTTGTCCCATAATAAACGTTGTTTCTCGTTTCATCTTTATTAGTATAGAAAAACTGAAAATGTTACAGCGTATAGATTACCTATCTAATACTTCAATCACTGCACCGCCATCAAACGCTCGATGTTCACCATAAAACACATAGCCCAGTTGGTTGCAAAGCAGTGTTGTCTCCCCAATCTTTGTACCCGAGCCTCCAGTGAAGTGGGTGTGGCCGTAAATCCAATAATCGGCTCCACATCTTTTTATAAACTCATCAAGGTCTATTTGGAAGGCCGAATTTAGCACTCCGCTAGGATAGCCGTTGAATTCCTCGCGTAGCGTTGGACAATGGTGCGTCACGATGATTTTGTGAGCCGCCTTGGAGTCCGCCAATGCCGTCTCCAACCAGTGCAGGCAACGCTCATGCAGCCCATCCACGTCATTCGCAAAGAACCGTTTTCCGTTCAAGATCCCATGCTTGAAATCGTTCATTCCCTGCTGAATCTCCCACAAGTACAGCGGACTTATCCGAGTCCACAACGTGGTGAAAAACAACTCTGTATCCCCAAACACTACACTGCGGTTGTTCAAGTACTGCACATTATCTCTATATGCGAACTCGTAATTCTCCATCGTCTGGGCGATGTCATACCCATGATAAAACTCATGATTGCCCGGGACGATAAAGGTCTCTCGGAAATACTCCGCACACCAGTCGAAAAACCGCCGCTTCATCATTTTTCGGTCACACAAATACGACACGTCACCAGCCAGCACCAGCACCTCGCCAATCGCTGTAATGCCGCCATTCTCAATGAAATTCCTGTTCTCTGCAAACTCCAGATGCAGATCCGATGCATATTGTATTTTCATAATGATTTTATCCGTTTTCTTTCACATCTTTTGCAAACATCCTCAGTACCGTCAGCATGGCCTCGTTTGCAGACATAAACTCCTCATCTTTTATCTGGATCTTGTCGTCTCCCTTCTTCCAACCATAAAGATAGCAGTGCTGATGGTCTTTATAATCGCTGATGCCCACTCCAATACCATATTTTTCATATAGTCGGGCGAGTATCGCGCAAACCGTCATCGGTTCGGATACCTCTTCCCAGATGGGGTCATATACCGAATCCTCCAGCGGCACCGACACATCCAACGTCAACTGCACCTCGGGTTTCCACGTGGCCAGCGACACGATCTCGTCGTACTGCTCCCGCGTAATATCATCGCCATCTTCCAAATCGCACTCGTATGGCAAATCAAACACGCTTCCTTCTTCGTGATGGTTCAGATAGTCGTGGAAGATATGCGGCGTCAGCTTCACATAGTCCTTACCCTCCAGAATATCAAGTAGTTTCTGGGCATTGTGCATCAGTAGCGGAGCACCCGCCTCATAGAGCGCCAACGCAATCTCGCAGCCTGCATCCACCCAGGCCGAATAGCTCACGCCAAAGCTAATGAGCCAACCACTAGGCGTGTAGTAATCCGTCGCATGCACATTATTTCGCGACAAGCCCAGCTCACCGTAATGGTCAAAGGCCATCTCATTAAACGCCTCCTCGCTGTCGAAATCCGTCTCATCGGTGATCTCGCCATGCCGACCGTGCTGATAACGTCTGTAGAATTCAATATCTGTCAGTTTGGTTGATTTCTCTAGAAACTCTTTATACTCCTTTCGCTCTCTCCGGCTCCGACAGCTCAAACGACTAAAGTGTGCCTCGTATGCCTCATACGCCACCCGGAAGTACTTCGCATAAATCCGAATGCTCATTTTGGGCAACGGCTCCCGGTAGCAAGGCGGCAGAACAACCCCTTCCGTTGAAAACTCCAGCCTCTTAAACTCCCCGTCAACATATTTCGGCTCCGTTCTCCGGTAGATTGCCTCATTCGCGATACACTCTTTCAGCATCTTGACGACCTTCTTTACATTCTTCGGCCGACACCGTTGCCATGGCACAATCCTATCCAAATCCTTTCGAGCAATTCGTCCCGTCCGTTGCCGCTTGGGCAGATGCTCATCGACATAGCGGTTATATGCCTCCACATCAGCGGCGATAACAGGTACCTTCTCCCGCAGAAACTCGGACAACGGCTCCAACAGCCACTCCATATCCTCGTGATGCGCATCTTTGTCGTCATCGTCGTGAATCTGACACCACCAATGCACATTCTCCACCATGTGCAGATAGGTGTGCCCCCTGTACTTCGTCACAGCGATATGATACCAATGCGACTCCATCGGATAATTGGACTTCCACTCCTTCAGATAGTCCGCCCGCGTATAGACATCCTCTTCGGCCCCATCCTTTGCATCATTGAATGAACACCAATCCGAAGGCTTCCCTCTCGGGACCTCGATCCACAGCGAATGCCGATAGTCATCACCAGACGGCGCAAACACATCCAACAACCCTTTAATCTCTATCAGTAGTTCCATCGACCTTCCTGAAACACATATTCCATTCAAATCTTGATTTCCACAACCAGCCCGCTCCATCAGCGGGACTGTCAATTTTCTCTTTGCCATACTATTATTCGTTTAATTGTTCATCCCTATAGTATCCGATTTTCAGAAATGTTACACGCAAGGCAGTTTTTTTTTAAAATTGCCGAAAGTGTAAGATTATTGGCGTGAGTTATCCCGTTTTTACATCATGCAATACGTTTTTAGCAAACTCATGCAAAAATATTTGCATGAGTTTGCCAGCGCTGGAATCGCATTGTGATGTTTACAATAAATGTACATACGAAAAAAGGGATGGCTTAAGCCATCCCTTTTTTCGTTGTAAGTCAAACCGCTTAGGCTTCCGTCAAATCGACAATAGGTGCATCAGGAGCGTTCTTCATCACGGAAGCGATACCGTTCTTCATGTTCACCTGGTTGGCATACATCTGGCTCGAGCCAATGACTTGTCCGTTGGTGGCCATCAGGTTGAAATACGGTTTGCCGTTGGAGGCTTCCTTCACTTCAAAACGCTTCTGGTCCTGACTGTTTTTCTTTACTGATTCAACACCGTTTAAGCACGATGCCTTGGTTTTGTATCCTTCACTGGTGAGGATGACTTGACCGTTGGTAGCTTTCAGGTTGAATTGGAATTCACCATTCTTCCTGGTTTTGATTTCAAATTTACCCATAATTGTTGTTTTTAAAGTTGGTTTCGGCTGCAAATATACATTTTTTCATTTGCTTTACAAAAAAATGCATCTTTTTTTCATTGCAAACGTGCCAAAAGCACATCGCGGTAACTGGCCCCAACGGGAACCTTGTTGCCTGCCACCGTGACATCCGACTTGTCTAAGTCCTGGACATGCTTGAAGGAAACAATATAGGACTTGTGCACACGAACAAACATATCCTTGGGCAGAATCTCCTCCAAATCCTTCAAGGCAAATAGTGCCGTGATGCGACGCTGCGTGGTATGGAAGGTCACATATTCATGTTGCCCCTCGATAAAAAGCAAATCATCATAATTGATCTTGTAGAGTTTGTAGTCAGCCTTCACGGTGATGAAGTCATTGGAACGGCTAATGGTGTCGTGGGGCTTGTCAAATTTGCCTACCAAAGGCTGCTCGGTGCCGATGGCCTTGTTGACGGCCTGGAAGAAACGTGGAAAGTCGAAAGGTTTCAACAAATAGTCGGCCACCGAAAGATTGAATGCGTCGACGGCATATTCCGAATAGGCCGTCGTGAAGACAATGGCCGGCTTGTGTTCCAGACTTTTCACCAACTCAAGTCCCGTGAGGTCAGGCATCTGGATGTCGAGAAACATGATGTCAACCTGATTCTGCTTTAAAGCATTCATGGCCTCAAAAGCATTCGAACATGTGGCCACCAATTGCAACGAATCGACTTTCGAGACATAATCCTGCAATAGCTTTTGTGCCAAATACTCATCATCCACAATCACCACGTTGTATTTCTCTTTCATAGTTCAATCTTGACTTTATAGATTTCATTACCTTGTTGAATATCAAATTTATAATTCTCTCCATAATGTAGCATCAAGCGCTGTTGGACGTTTTTCTGTCCGATACCTGACTTCTGCCCTACTCCACCATCACTCCCAACTAGCTTGACATTGGGTGCAATGGTGTTCTCCGCCACAAAACAAAACGAATCGCCCGACTGCTGAATCTTGATATGGATATAGCCCTCAGGATGTGTCTCCAACCGGCTGTATTTGAAACTGTTTTCGATGATGGGCTGCAACAGCATGGGCGCAATCAGATAGTTCTCATTTTCAACTTCTTCCGAAAACAAGATCTCTCTCTCGCCGTTGATGCGCATTAACTGGAAATCGATATAGTTCTCAATGTAATGGATTTCCTTGCTCAGAGGAATCGTATCGGTCTGACAGTCCACGAGCACATAACGCAGCATCTCCGACAGCTTCAACACACCGTCGGCAGCATTGTCGTCATGCGTGTAAACCATCGAATAGATATTGTTTAAGGCATTGAACAAAAAATGCGGGTTGATTTGTGATTTCAAGTAACGCAGCTCCATGTCGAGTTTCTCGCTTTTCAGTCGGTCGGCAATGATCTTGTCCTCGTTTTCCTTACGTTGGAAATAGAAAATCACCACGATGGCGAAGGTGGCAATGAACCACGTCAAGCGCACCAAAAAAGCCACAAAAGTGAAAGGGAAAGCAAATATCTCCGAGAAAGGCCGATGCTCGATGTAACGCATGAGACAGATATCAATACCCGTCGAGAGTGCCGCCCAAACAGGAAGCACGAAGACCGAAATCAGGATAAAAAGAACCAGACGCTTCCTAGCCAGCAACCCAGTAATCAGCACCTTGTTCACAAAAAGCACTTCAAGCACCACCATGGCGACAAAACACAACGAGCTGACCACTCGGAAGAGCATGTTGCCAGTGGAATGCACCGCAAAGAATATGATGAACAGTACAAGCCAGATGACGCCCCATTTGTAGAGGCGCTCCAACAGGTCGAGGTTGGCGGTAGGCAGGGTCGGTCGTTTCATCAGTGTCGATTTGTCGGCAAAGATAGTTGTTTTTAACAGAAAGAGCGTTTTTTTCGTTGAAATGTCGAAATATTACGTTGAAATCTACGTCTACCAACTGCATTTATTCCTACTTTTGCACCTTAATTAATATAGCTACGACACCCAGAGAAAATGATATTATGAAAAGACTGATTATTAGTATTTTAACACTCATCACAATAGCCTCCTTACCAGTATTCGCACAGGCACAAGAGCCATTGCGCCTTACCCTTGACCAAGCCTTGGAGATTGCCTTGTCGGAAAGTAATACCATCAAGATTGCGGACATGACCATAGAGAAAACGGGCTATGCCAAGAAAGGCAGCTATGCCTCGCTCTATCCCAACGTCAGTGTGAGTAGTTCCTATCAGCGCACCTTGCTGAAACAGGTCATGGTGATGGATATGGGCGGTCAACCGATGGAAATCAAGGTAGGCCGCGATAATAACATCAACGCCTCGGCCTCGGCCAGCATGCCTTTGGTGAACGCCTCACTATGGGAGAGTCTAAAACTCTCTGGAATGGACGTAGAGATGGCTGTGGAACAGGCGCGTTCATCGAAGATTGCTATGGTGAAGCAGGTGAAACAAGCCTTCTATGCCGTGCTTTTAGCTCAAACGTCGCATGATGTCATGAGCCAAGTCTACGAAAACGCACAAAAGAACTACGAGAAGACCTTGCAACGCTTCAACGTGGGCAAAGCCTCGGAGGTGGAACGCCTGCGCGCTGAGGTCACGATGCTGAATGCCGAGCCCAACGTGTCGAGCGCCGAAAACGCTGTCCTGCTGGCTACCTGGCAGCTGAAAGCCGTCATGGGCATCGCCCTTGACACCGATGTTGAAGTGGTCGGCGGCCTAAACGATTACACGGAACAGATGCTCACACCTTACGTCTCGGAAGATGACATCAGCAACAACAGTTCCCTCTTGCAACTCGACATCCAAGACCGCATGCTTGAATCGACCATCCGTATGCAGAAGAAACAATACCTGCCCTCGTTGGCGGCAAGCATCAACTACAACTACAGCGCCATGGGTGACGAAAAACTGAGTTGGTTCCCCTCCTCCACTGCCGCCTTGAGTCTCAGCGTTCCCGTCTTTGACGGCTTCCAAAAGCGCTATAACATAAAGCAGAGCAAGGTGACACGCAACATGCTGGCCTTGCAACGTGAGGACACCGAGCGCAACCTGCGCATCGCCATCCGCAACTACAACGACCAGATGGAACTCTGCATCAAGAACTACCAAGCCGCCAACGCCACCGTAGAGATTGCCCAAAAGAGCTACGACATCTCTGCAAAGATGTACGAGGTAGGTAAGGCCACACTCGTGGAACTCAACGATGCGCAACTGGCACTCCAACAGGCGCAACTCACACAGGCACAAGCCGTTTATAACTTTATGGTCACCAAGGCCTCGTTGGATGAATTAATCGGAAAAGAAGAATAAAAACTATACATCAATGAAATACACAAGACTCAGTATCATCGCTCTTGCCGTTGTCGCTTTGATGACGGCTTGCGGACAAAAAGACACCAAAACCGCGACTCCGGGACAAGAAGCACAAAAGGCCGCCCCTGTCGTCAGCGTCATCACAGCACAGGCCGAAGACGTCGACATTACCAACACCTTCACCTCCAATATTGAGGCGTACGCCACCAACAACATCGTCTCGCAGTCGGCAGGCCGCATCGCGAGCATCAATGCAGAGGTCGGACAAAAGGTACGCAAAGGCCAACTCTTGGCTCGCATGGATGACGTCAACCTGGCCAAGACCCGCATGCAGTACATCAACGACTCGACAGAACTGGCACGTCTCACCGAGCTCTACAACATCGGTGCAGTTGCCCAAGCCGACTACGACATGGCCAAGCTGTCGCTCAACATGACGAAGAAAACCTATTATAACCTCGCTGAGAACACCTACCTCCGCAGCCCCATCAACGGTGTGGTGACCGCCCGTAACTACGACCGCGGCGACATGTACAGCATGACCCAGCCCATCTTCGTCGTGCAGCAAATCCAGCCCGTGAAGATGCTCATCAACATGTCGGAAAGCCTGTTCCCAAAGGTCAACACTGGCATGGAGTTCGACATTGATGTGGATTCCTATCCTGGCGAGACCTTCAAAGGCAAGGTGAACATCATCTACCCCACCATTAGCTCTACGACCCACACTTTCCCCGTCGAAGTCATCAGTGAGAACAAGGACCTGCGCCTGCGTCCGGGTATGTTCGCCCGTGTGACAGCCAACTTCGGCACCAACCACAATGTGGTCATCCCCGACATAGCAGTCGTCAAGCAACAGGGCTCTGGTGAGCATTTCGTATATGTGCTCCAACCCGACAACACAGTGAAATACACCCTCGTGGAACTCGGCAAGCGCCTCGGCAACCGTTACGAAATCATCAGCGGCATCAACGAAGGCGACCGCATTGTCACTGAAGGACAGGTGAGGTTAAAGGATGGCGTTGCCGTTACCGTGAAATAAATGTTGAATTGTTGATTGTTTAATTGTTGAGTTGTTGTCGCAATGCGGCGATACCAAACAATTAAACAATTCAACATCAAACAATTAAACAACAAAAAGATGAGCTTACAAAGAACAGCAGTCAATAATCCGGTGACGACAGCATTGGTGTTTGTCGCCATCGCCATCTTCGGCATCTTCTCCCTGATGAACCTCTCCATCAACCAATTACCCAACATGGAGACCAACTTCATCATGGTGATGACCTCCTACCCAGGAGCCAGTGCTGCCGATATCGAGACCAATATTTCCAAGACTTTGGAGAACACGCTGAATGCCGTCCCCGACCTGAAGCACCTCTCCTCCACCTCGCGCGAGAATACCTCGGTACTGTCGCTGGAGTTTGAAAGCGGCATCGACATCGAGACGGCCACCAACAATGTGCGCGACAAGATTGACATGGTGCGAAACTACTTGCCCGACGGTGCGACCAACCCCGTTCTGTTCAAGTTCAACGCCGAGGACATGCCCATCATGCTGCTCAGCGTGACGGCCGAAGAGAGTCTGCCCGCCTTGGACAAGATCATCGAAGACCGCGTCACCACACCCTTGGCGCGTGTGAGCGGTGTGGGTACGGTGTCCGCCAACGGTGCACCAAAGCGTGAAATTCAGGTCTATGTCGACCCGAACAAACTGGAGGCCTATGGACTGACCCTTGAAAGCATCTCCAATACCTTGGCTACTGAAAACCGCAATGTGCCCGCTGGTTACATCGACATTGGATCCAACAGCTACAGCCTGCGTATCCAGAAGGAATTTACCTCCGCCAAGGAGATGGAAAGCGTCGTCGTCGGCTCACGTGGAACTGCGCCCATCTACCTGCGCGATGTGGCCACCGTCATCGACGGCTCGGAAGAACGTATCCAGGAGTCATACAGCAACGGCCGTCAGGGTGCCACCATCGTCATCCAAAAGCAGACCGATGCCAACGCCGTCAACGTCATCAAGGGCATCAAGAAACAGCTGAAGGTCATCGAGCCGACTCTGCCTTCCGATGTCAAGATAAGCCTTATCGTGGACGGCTCCACCTCCATCCAGAACACTATCAACAGCCTGCGCGACACCATCTTCATCACCTTCCTTTTGGTGATGCTCGTGGTGTTCGTGTTCCTCGGCCGCTGGCGTGCCACCTTTATCATCGTGCTTGCCATCCCGATTTCGCTGTTGGCTTCGTTGATTTACCTGTTTGCCACAGGCAACACGCTGAATATCATCTCCATGTCGTCACTGACCATCGCCATCGGTATGGTCGTCGACGACGCCATCGTGGTGTTGGAGAACATCACCACGCACATCGAACGCGGCTCAAAACCTAAAGAAGCCGCCGTACACGCCACCCAAGAGGTGCAACTTTCGGTTATCGCCTCCACCTTGACCATGTTGGCGGTGTTCCTGCCTCTGACGATGATCAAAGGCACCACAGGCGTGATGTTCAAGCAGTTAGGTTGGATTGTGTCCATCATCATGGTCGTCTCCACTTGTGGAGCCCTTACCTTGGTACCTATGATGTGTTCACGCATGTTGGTGATGAACCCGCACCAGAGTAAGTTCCACAAGGCCATCTTCCGTCCTATCAACAAAGGGTTGGATGCCATTAGCAACGGCTATGCGCGCCTCATCGGATGGTGCGTCAACCACCGTAAAGTGGTCATCTTCGGTATGTTGGGATTGTTTATCCTGTCCGTCGTTTTCCTTGCTCCGACCTTGAAGACCGAGATGATGCCCAAGCTGGACGAAGGCCGTCTGAGCATCAACATCGAGTTGCCTACAGGTACGGGACAAGACGTCACGGGTGCCTTTGCCAAGAGCCTTGCCGAAGACTTCATGGCCATCCCCGAAGTGAAGATTTGTAACTACAGCTTCGGTCAAGCCGATTCCGACAACGCCTTTGCCTCCATGCGTAGCAATGGTACGCACATCATGTCGTTCAACCTGCGCCTCGGCACCAAGACCGAACGCCGTAAGGCGGGACTGCGCAAGACTAGCGAAGTGGCCGACGAGATTCGTGCCAAACTCAACGCCATGCCTGAAATCAAGAAGGCCAACGTCAACGAAGGCGGTGGTGGCATGGGTGGTATGAGCACCGTACAGGTCGAGGTATACGGCTACGACTTCGGCACTACTGACCGAGTGGCCAATACGATTGCCCAGAAACTCCGTGACCGTGGTATCCTTCAAGTCATCGTGGGCCGCGACGAATACACTCCTGAATACCAAGTCGACTTCGACCGCGAGAAATTGGCCTTGAACGGTTTGAACAGCACCACGGCGGCCACCTACGTCAAGAACCGCATCAACGGCTCGGTGGGTTCCTACTACCGCGAGGACGGTGAAGAGTATGACATCCGCGTGCGTTACGCCCCAGAGTTCCGTAAGAGCATAGAGGATATCGAAGACATCAAGATCTACAACAGCTACGGACAGCCTGTCCGTGTGGGCGACCTCGGCGAGGTGGTCGAATCCATGACCCCGCCTCAGATCCAGCGTAAGGACCGTGAACGTATGGTCAGCGTCACTGCCGTGGTCGGCAAGGGACAGGTGCTGAGTGATGTGGTTAAAATGTGTGAGGAAGTCATCGACGAAACCGAAATTCCCGCCGAAATCATGACCAAAATTGCGGGTGACTACGAGACGCAACAAGAGATGTTCGGTGACCTGCTCACCCTGCTCATCCTCATCATCATCCTGGTTTACATCGTGATGGCCTCGCAGTTCGAGAACCTCATGAAGCCTTTCGTCATCATGTTCTCCGTGCCCTTCACCTTCACTGGCGTGTTGCTCGGTCTATGGGCCACTAACACCGCCTTGGGTGCCATGGCCTTCGTCGGCATCCTGATTCTGATGGGTATCGTCGTGAAGAACGGTATCGTGCTCATCGACTACACCACCCTGCTAGAGGAGCGCGGCATCGAAGCGAAGGAAGCCACCGTGATGGCCGCCCGTTCACGTCTGCGTCCTATTTTGATGACCACGCTGACCACCGTTTTGGGTATGATTCCTTTGGCCATCGGTCGCGGCGAAGGCGCCGAAATGTGGAACTCGTTGGGTACCACCGTCGCCTGGGGCTTGACGGTTTCGACGTTGATTACGCTATTGCTGATTCCAGCTTTGTACTGTTCACTTGAGACCAGAGCCGTGCGCCGCAAGAGACGTAAAGCGGAAGAGGCACTTACTAAGACGGAGAATATTCGATAAGCTATAAGCTGTAAGCAATAAGCTATAAGCTTGACTTTACGGTATTGACAAAACACAATAGAATATGAGAGATTTCCATAATTACAAGGTATGGCAAAGAGGGCATCTATTCTCTCTTGAAGTCTATAAGCAAACAAAGGGTTTTCCAAAAGATGAATTATTTGGAATGACATCTCAACTTCGCAGAGCTAGTACTTCCATACCCATAAACATTGCAGAAGGATGTGGACGAAGAAGCGATGCTGAATTTGCTCATTTTCTCAACATTGCGGCTGGCTCAGCTTCTGAAGTAGAAGAAGAGTTGCTGTTATCTTTCGACCTTGAGTTTCTAGATAAGGAATTGTATATAAAACTTGATAAAGAAGTAAAGGAAATCAAAGCCATGCTTGGCGCCCTCATCGACACCTTACATTAATAATATACGAATAAGCCATATGCTGGCAGAAACAAAGCTTACTGCTTATGGCTTATGGCTTATAGCTTAAAGCTCACAAAAACCATGAAAGCAATCCTAATAACCTATAATCAAGCCTACTACGACGAAATCGCCAAGGTGCTGAACGACAACGGCACGAAAGGCTTCACCGAATGGAACGAAATCAAAGGCCACGGCAGCAATACGGGTGAGCCACACTACGGCACCCATGCCTGGCCGACCTTGAACAACGCCATCATCAGCATCGTCGACGATGACAAGGTGGACGCCATCCTCAACCAGCTGCACGAAAAAGACCTCAAGACCCCAGATTTGGGTTTGAGGGCTTTTAGCTGGAATATTGAGAAAATGATTTGATGAGCCGCATGAAACGGGGAATCGTATTGTTTTTGATGTTGTGGGGCATCACGCTGGCCTCCCTTGGACAGGACACGCTGAAGGTGATGACCTATAATGTGCGCCATTGTGCGGGCACGGACTTGGTCTTGGACTATGACCGCACCGCTGCCGTGATTGTTCAGCAGCAGCCCGATGTGGTAGCGCTTCAGGAGTTGGACAGCATGACGGGCAGAAGCGAGCAGCGATATCAAATGGGTGAGTTGGCCAGCCGCACAGGGTATCATCCCGTCTTTGGTGCCGCCATCGATTACGACGGAGGCAAGTATGGTGTGGGCATCCTCACTCGAGAAACACCTTTAAGCACCAAGCGCATCCCCTTGCCTGGAGACGAACCTCGTGTGCTGTTGGTGGTGGAGTTACAGGAATACGTGATGGCCAGCACCCACTTAGACCTCGAAAAAGAGCCGCGACTGGCATCCATTCCGCTCATTGTTGAAGAAGCCCAACGTTGGCAAAAGCCTTTCCTCCTTGCCGGTGACTGGAACGACACCCCTGACTCAGAGCTGCTGCAAGAGATGACGAAGTATTTCACCATCCTTTCAGGAAACGATGTCTCCTACCCTGCCGACGAACCGCAGGATTGCCTTGATTATGTTGCCTTATTCAAAGACCATTCTGTTGAGATGCTTGAATCAATTGTGATTGATGAGCCTGAGGTTTCTGACCATCGGCCGGTGTTGGTGCGTATAGAATTACATTGAACTTAGAGTCTTTTACTTCGTCGTAAAATCACTCTGATACTTGAACAGAATATACTGGTTCGCGTACATGTCGTAGTCGATATTATAGACACAGAAACGGCAGTACTCGTAGGTGCCGTCGTCCAAAAGCAGGCGACCGACATAGCCGTCCTGAAGGTCAATGTGCTCGATGGTGTCGGTCCAGCCGTCCTTGGGAATCTTGTTGACCATGCTCAGGCGATACACCAAATCCTTCACGAAGGAAAACTCCACTTGACTGGAGCCCGTGTTCGTCATGTTGAAGTCGCTGTCCGCAACGATGTTCACATCGCCCTGCGAAAAGAAGTTAACGCCCTCGGTTCGGTCAAGATACACCAGCGCAAGCTCATAATTCGTCTCAGAGGGGACACAGGCACACATACCTAAAAGAAGTGTTATTACAACTATTATCCTACTGACTTTCATATTATTATCCTCCAATTTCGTCTAATTCAAGCCACCTAAATTCTTTCTCATCCAACAAGTCCTTGATTTCCTGCAGACGGTTGCCCATCTCTTGCAGTTTCTGGTAGTCCGTCTCGTTGTTTAAGGCCTCGGTGAGTGTTGTTTTTTCTGCCTCAAGGGCTTCCATTTCCTGGGCAAGTGTCTCATATTCACGCTGTTCCTTGAAAGAACGCTTCACCTTCTCGCGCTGCTTCACTGGTCGAGGCTCTTCCTTCTTTTGTGCCGACTTCTCCTTACGCTCTTCTCGCTGTTTGGCATCCAGATAGTCTTTGTATTGGCTATAGTTGCCCATGAAGCCTTTCACCATGCCGTCGCCTTGGAAGACGAAAAGCTGGTCGACGACCTGGTCCATGAAGAAACGGTCGTGCGAGACCACCAAGAGGCAGCCTTTATAGCCTTGCAGGAAATCCTCCAGCTTCTGTAAAGTCAACAGGTCCAAGTCATTGGTGGGCTCGTCAAGGATGAGGAAGTTGGGATTCTGCACTAAAATAGTCAGCAGGTACAAGCGCCGCTTCTCACCACCACTGAGCAAAGCCACGGGCTGACGGTGCATCTTATAAGGAAACATGAAATGCGCCAAGAGCTGGTCGGCGGTGTACACTTTGTCCTTGCCGTAGGTCATCACTTCGGCAATGTCGCGCACGGTGCTGATCACGGTCTTGCTTTCGTCGAACTGTATGCCTTCCTGACGGTAATAGCCGTAAGTGACGGTTTCTCCAGTCTTCACTCGGCCTCGGTCGGGCAAAACGGAGCCTGTTATAAGGTTCAAAAATGTGGACTTCCCCACCCCGTTCTTGCCAATCAGGCCGATGCGCTCGCCACGCTTGAAGACATAGTCAAAGTCTTTGAGTACCGTGAGGTCGTCAAACGACTTCGACACATTGCTGAGTTCCAATATCTTGCCGCCTAAACGCTGCATCTGGAGGCCAAACTCCAATCGTTCGTCCTGTTCTTGATATTTCGCGCGTTCCTTGAGGTCATAAAACGCGTCAATGCGGCTCTTGGACTTGCTCGTGCGGGCCTGCGGCGTGCTGCGCATCCATTCCAGCTCATATTTCAGCAGTTGGCTGTTGCGCTCCGCCGTGGCGCGTTTCACCTCCTCACGCTCGAGGCTTTTCCTGACGTAATAGTCGAAGTTGCCATTATGCGTGTACATTACGCCTTGGTAGAGTTCAAAGATCTTGTTGCACACCCTATCAAGGAAATAGCGGTCGTGCGTCACCATGAGCAATGTCATGCTCGACTGGGTGAGGAATTTCTCCAACCACTCCACCATTTCTACATCCAAGTGGTTGGTAGGCTCGTCAAGAATCAGGAAATCAGGCTCGTGAAGCAGCACCAAGGCCAAAGCCAGACGTTTCACTTGTCCGCCCGAGAGCTCATCGACTGACTGCTCCAAGTTAGTGATGGCAAAACGCGTCAGATACTGTCTCGCCTTGAGGTGTTGCTCTTCGTTGAGGTCGGCCAACAAATCCGAGATGCGCGTCCCTGCCTGATACACGGGCAATTGCTCCAAGTACCCGATTTTGAGGTCGTTGGCGTAGGTAATCGTCCCCGAATCGGGCGACTCCTGCCCCACCAAGATCTTCAGCATCGTGGACTTGCCCGAGCCGTTAGTGGCAATCAGCGCGGTCTTGTCGCCCTTCTCGATGCCGAAGGTGACATCTTCGAACAGCGTCTTGATGCCGTACGACTTGGATATCGCGTTGACCGAAAGATAGTTCATCACTCGTAGCATTTGATACCGCAAAAATAGAAAAAAGCCTCGCATCCGCTGACACGAGGCTTCAACTTTTTCCTAATGAAGGTTATTTCTTCTCCTTCGGCAGCACCGCAAACTTATAGATGCAGAGCTGATGATACTCTTCGCCGGGATTCAGCACTGGAACGGGCGTCAAACTCTCGTGGTTGATGGCATCCGGGAAATACTGTGTCTCCAGCGCCAGACCTTCGCGGAAGTTCAAGGCCTTGCCCCATTTGCCCGTGCCTTTACCGTTGAAGAAGTTGCCGCTATAGAACTGCAAACCTACCTGGTCGCTCCACACCTGCACTTCACGACCGCTGACCGGCTCTGTCAAAGTGGCATTCCAAGTGTAGGCCTTGGGGTCGTTCTTGTCAATAATCCAGTTGTGGTCGTATCCCTTGGCGTTTTTGAGCTGTTCGTCATCGGCAGCGATGTTCTCACCAATGCGGTGTGCCTCACGGAAATCAAAAGGCGTATTCTTCACACCCGAGAACTTGCCGTCAGGAATCAAATGATTGTCAACTGTGGTCAGATAACGCGAATTAATTTGCAGTTCGTGGTCAAGGATGGTACCATTGCCCTCGCCCTTCAAGTTGAAGAAGGAGTGATGTGAAAGGTTGCACAAGGTCGCGCTGTCGGTAGTGGCGGCATAACGGATCTGGAACTGGTTGTCGTGCGTCAAGGTGTAACTCATCGTCACATCGAGGTTGCCAGGGAAGCCGTCTTCGCCATCGACAAACACAGTGTGCATCTTAATCACGCTGTCGTTGACCGATTCCACATCCCACACGCGCTTGTCGGCACCGATGAGGCCACCATGCAAAGTGTTCTCGCCATCGTTCTTAGGCAGTTGATATTCAACACCGTTCAAGGTAAAAGTGCCATTGGAAATGCGGTTGGCGCAACGGCCCACCACGGCACCGAGATAACGCTCACCGTTGTTGTTCAAGTACTTGTCGATATGGTCGTAGCCAAGGACGATATCCTCATAGCTGTCGTTACGGTCGGGCATCCAAAGCGACACCACGCGACCGCCAAAATTGGTAACCTGCATCGTGAGGAAACCATTGTGTAAAGTATAGAGGGAAACGTGTTTGCCATCCACCTCGGTATTGAAGTTTTCGGCAGGAATCAACTTGACTTCTTTCTTCTTAGGTCCGCAACTGACTAACAATAAAGCCATTGCAAAAATCGATAATGCTTTTTTCATCTTTTTCGATTTCTAATCATCAAAAATTCGGGCTGCAAAATTACAAAAACTCATTCTATCCTGCAAATAGATTTTTATTCAGCTGGGTTGAATCCAAGATTTCTCAAAATCAATATCCCTGTTTTGCTCTGACTACACCTTGATAATCAACCTCTTTATGTTTGCGCAAAAAGGCAATCAGCATCTCCTCAGAGGTCATGAACATGCTACGGCCTTCATCCTCGCTCTCAATGTTGACCGTGGATGCCATATAACTGTTTATCGCCAATTTATACATCTTATTCGTCGAAAAGTTGCCGTTTTTCATGTCGATCCACACATTCTTGCCGTCATCGCTCACGGTGTAAGTCATGCCCGAAACAAATGAAGGATGGCCTCCGTTTTTGCGGAACGTGTCGAGGATAAACCTCTTCACCTGAGCTCCAGTCATCTGATACACAACGACATCATTGTTGAACGGGTCGATACGGTAGACATCCTTCACGGTGATAGGTCCCTTCTTAAGATGGGTGATGCGGATACCGCCCGTGTTCTGGAAAGCGAAGTCAGCGCCACTGATCTCGCATAAAGCATCGCAAACCATGCTGCCCAGCTCCTCGGGGTTCTCAAAATCCGTCTTAGCCTTTGCAATAGCCTCATTCAAGGCAGGTGTGTCGTTGAATTCGTTCAACATCTTCCTGATTTCAGGCTTTTCCTTTCTCACTTTGTTGACCTCCAACACAACAGCCTCCTTGCCCACCACCTTATGGTCTTTCACCTTGATTTTCACCAAAGTGGCATATTTCAGGTGTGAACCCGACTGGGTGACCAGCACGCCGTTGGTTTCCATAGGATGCTCAATCAAAGTATGGGAGTGGCCGCCGATGATAACATCGAGCCATGGGGTGGCTTGGGCCAGCTCCATGTCGTCCTCGGCACCGCAGTGCGAGAGCAAAATCACCACATCGTTCTGATCTCTAAGGTATTTGTATTCAGGCAGAACATCGTGTGCACGTTTGAAACTCACCTTTGTCAGGTTGTTGGGATGCGTGCCTGGGATGCCGTCGTGACGAATTTCAATCATGCCTACCACAGCCATCTTTACGCCTTGTCGTTCCATCGTCACGAAAGGCTTGATGTCGAGATCGACCGTTTGGGGAATGAAGACATTGGCGCACAGGAAGGGGAACTTGGCCCTTTTGATGTCGTTCTGCAGATTCACGATATCGGCGTCCCATTCGTGGTTGCCGACGGTGCTCATGTCGAAGCCGACCTCATTCATCAACGTGATCATGGGATAGTTGACGGGCTCATACTGGTCGTTGACGGGGTTACCCGTGCGGTTATCACCTGCCGAGAAGAGCAGCAAGTCGGGATAGATGCCTCGCAGACTGTCGACCATGGTGGCGAACTTGGGGAACATGTCGATGTTGGCATGCATGTCGTTGACCGAGAGGATAGCGATTTCGGCATCGAACGCTGCAGCCTGATTATCAGTCTGTTTAGTTGCGCTATCAGGTTGGTTGCGAAGGGTGAGATAGAGCACTACCGCCAATAGGGCAAGCAGCAACAATAGTCTTTTCTTGTTCATAGGTCAATGATATAGATTTGCTGCAAAGATAGTGATTTTTGCATTGCAAATGCTAATATCAAGACACCTTTATTCCTTCACCACCTTGTCCGAATACACCTTCCCGTCCTTCATCGTGACCTTCATAAGATACTGTCCCGCAGTGAATTCTTGCAGGTCCACGCTCTCCAAATCTTTGTTTTGCGTGCGCACCAGGCGACCCTGCAGGTCGTAGAGCTCAATTTGCGCTGGCTTCACGTCAGGTGAGTATTCCAAATGAAGCTGGTCTATGGCGGGGTTGGGGTAATAGGTGTAAGGGCGCACCTCTATCCCAGCCTCGTTTGTGCCCACCGTGCCATCGTGGTTGAGGAAAAAATGGATTAATCCTATCCTATCGTTGCCCATCTTACTGGCATACCAAGACCAAGCTATTCCTTTTTCATTCCCCTGTCCGTCATCGTATATGGTGGAGTGTCCAGATTCCGATTCTATAATGATGTCACCCGTTTTGCAGTACCGTTTCCATTCCACATTCAAGTCAGTGTCCATTTTCACGATGTAGGCATCAGGCTCGTGAGATTTCTTTTGATATAGAAAATATACAGTGCCGTCCTCCATCATCTTGAGTCCGATGTATTTTTCTTGGTTATAATAACCATGATGGTCATTGAACACAATATAGTCTTTTGGTTGCATGGTGCGCAAGTCGAACTTTGCCACGGCAACGCCATATTCGGCGGTTATAGGATAAAAATTTGTGTCGTGTACATAAGGTGCGGCCACCAGTACGTCATTTCCACCTATGGGAATCACTTCGACGTCATATCTGTTGTAAACATTGAGATACTCATACTCATTGTGGTAAATGTCGATGAATTCCTCTCTCAAGATCTTGTTGAGGAATGTGGTGTTTTTTTGGAAAAGTGAGTCCATCACGACAATGGCCAGATAATCAATGTTGTCTGCTTCTTTCCATTGGTAGTATTGTAACGGTGACTCATTGAACACCCGAAAGGGGCCTATCATCAAGTCGTTTTCGTTTAACAGAGCTTGATGCTTTAGCGTACCATCGGGGCCAAACCGTGCAAGGTATTCGTCATAGCTTTCATAAGGGATCAACTCCTTATAGTATTTCATGATCAAGTCGCCCCTACAGTCGAGCATGGCAGCGTAATTAGCACTCATTACAGAACCTTGGCATACGGGAGTTACAATGTCCTCCTCGGGATTGGTGTTGAGGTCGTTGTCGGTGAAATGGCTGATGCGCAGGAAGGTGCTGTCGCAATCCTCGTGATATTCGTAGGCTGCCCTGATATTGCCCTCGCCATAAGGGTCGCGTGCCAAAAGGAATTCGCGCCAAACCGTGTCTGCAACGAACAGTGAGTCTGTGACGGTGTGTGTGGTGGAAGACACTTTGTAAAACATGTTGCCCAAAGGGAAGGTGTTTTGGTTCCCATCATACCCGAGAATTGTAGTGTGTATGACGAAGTCTCCATCTCGTTGTTGCATGATATTGTGGAGGTCAATGGAATACCCCGGCTTGTCATGATAGACAAACGAGTATATGTTGTTGTTCTGGGCCATCGTGGTCATGGCCATGATGGCCAGAATAATTAGTAAGAATTGTTTTTTCATGTTTTTGATGTTTGCTGTAATAGATAGTGATTTTTGCATGGCAAATGCTATTATCAAGACGCCTCTATTCCTTCACCACCTTGTCCGAATACACCTTTCCATTCTCCAAGGTGACCTTTATCAGGTATTGTCCTGCGGTGAGGCCTTGCAGGTCCACGCTTTCCAAACTTTTGCTTTGGGCGAACACAAGGCGGCCCTGCAGGTCGTAGAGCTCGATTTTTGCGGGCGTTACATCGGGGGAGTATTGTAGGTGGAGCTGGTCTTGGGCGGGGTTGGGATAGACAATAATGATCATGTCCGTGCGGTCTTCAACCGACATATAGGTCGGCTCATTCATCATCTCCATGGTAAACACAAATTGGTTGATGTTTCCATAGCCGTTCATGTCCTCATACACAAAATAGCCCAAGGCACTTTGTTGTGCTTTCAGGTTGGAACCGAATAATATGATATGCCTGTTGAAGACGTCCCATACCCATTCGCCACCGCTTTTCTTATAAAACGAAACCGTATAGGTTTGTTCCGGTTCCGAGGTTTCGAAAACGATTTTGTGCGTGGGGTTCCATTCAGAGTTTTCGGCGTCCCATGTGCAGTCGAGCTGTTCGGTGATTTGTCCGATCTCATCATACGAATAGCTGGTAATAGAAGAATTATACCATTCGTTTTCGATGAGCGTCTGGGTGGTTTTCGTTTCCAGCAGTCCGCTGGTTGAATAGCCATAGTCAGTCCGTGTGGCTGAAGTCAATTCTCCTGATTCACTGTAGTTCTCCGTATATGTCGAAGACAAGACGAAATTGTCGTCATACTGTTTGGTTGTCTTCTTTCTCAGGAGCATTCCCTGCGAAGGCCACGATGTGCAATACGACTCTACGACGGTCTTTCCTTCGTTCTCATATTCGTACAGCCAATGCGTGTGGAAATCGTTCTCGTCTTCTTCCCTGAAGTCCTTTCTTTCCAGCCGGCCATCGGGATAATAGCTATATACCCAAAACGAGCTGAAGCCCATTTGATCCACCAAGTGGCTAATGGTCTTGATTTGTCCATTCTCATAAGTGTAGAGGTTGTTTTCTTCGAATGTTGGATGGCCTCCATTGTGGGCGATGCGTTCGTGTTCGAGGTAATCGTCGGTATAGGTGTAGTTGGCTGTCAAGTTATACTCGGGGATTTCGTAGCGCGACAGCTTTCCGTCATCGTAATAATGAAAGTCTGAAATAAACTCCTTAGTGACCTCTCCTTCGGAGTTGATCCTCCTTGCGACGACGTGAGTGGGTTGGGCTATCGTGCCATCCGAGTATTGTGCATGGCCGATGCTGACGGCCATGAGCGTGATGATGATAGTGATAATTACGTTTTTCATATTGCTATTGTTTTCAAGGTTAGTATTCATTTTGCCGCAAAAATAATATTTATTTCGAGTTCATAGAGAACACCTATTCATCTATTGAAATAGGTACATCCTGATCCTTTTTAATCAAAACAAAGACAGCATCTCCGAATGTGTTGTTTATTGTGTGCTTCTGGAGATTTCGAATATGTTGGGGGAATTGAAAAGATTTGTATTTAAGGGTGAGGCAGAGCATCAGAACCATTGTTGTTACTTTTTTCATTGCTTTTTCATTTAAAAGACAATACGAAAGTACTATGGTTCATCCTTTGCTCCAAGAAAAACCATGTTCGGATTTGTTCGGATTTTTGATTAACGACTTGCCAATCAGATGGATACGGATTCGTTGGCGATAGCTTGCAAAGTGATGGAAATTGCATTTTCGCTGAAAAAAAAAGAACAATTTTGAAAGATAAAGACTTCTGGGAAATTATTTCCTCAATACTCTTTCCAATAGCCACTTGCGCAAAAAGAAACTACTTATCACTTTCCCAACGCCCTGTGCCCCTGAGCAGCATCTCCAACCGCCGCATCCGCTCGTAGTAGGCCTTCATGGTGTCTTCTTTCTCGGTGCTTTCCGCTACGGCTTCCGCTTGAGTAGGCGTTGCGGGGACTTCTCTTTTTCCCCTGTTCTGGCATCCCGCCAGCAGCAGGGCGGCCAAGACCGCCGCCGCTGCTTTCAGTATGCTCCTCATGGTTGGCTACTTTTTCACCACTTTTCGCACACAACGACGACCTTCTTCGTTGGTTATGGTGACAAAGTAGACGCCAGCAGGTAGCGCTGCCAAATTAATGCACAATTCGTTGCCTTTGCCCTGCACGCTGAGCAACTGCTGCCCAAGTGTGTTGATTACCTCGGCCTGTCGTAGGTCTTCTCCTTTAACAAAAACAAAAGTTTTGGTTGGATTAGGATGGACAATGGCGAAAGCAGAAGATTCTCCATTTTCCTCTATGCCCGTGATGTCTGTTTCGCCCCACATCAGAGGATAGTCGGGGATCGTACAAAAAGCATATCTGTCGAAAGAAACAGGCAGGGGCAAAACTTGAAACCATCCGTAATAATAATGTTCCCCTACTCTATGGCGTATGGCCCATTTAAAAACTGCACCATCTTGCGCATAATTGCCAGGTCTAATCACATAGGGATGCCAAACCCATAATTCGTCAATTTCAGAAATAGCTGGGTAGGGGGGTATGGTGTCATCATCTCTCATTGGATGTACTTCCCAACTGTAAGCAGTTAATAAAGTTCTCAGAGTTGCTGCACCATTTAATTCCTCATAAAACAAAAGGTCTTTTGTCCCGTCTTGATCAAAATCAATCCATAAGGTGTCAAAACAGGATTGCGCAATCCAATCGGGATCAAAATCCACATAGATGATTTCGCCCTGTTGGGCTTTAAGGCCTAACACCGCCAATAGAAGTGCGGCTAATATCAAATACTTTTTCATTGTACTATTCATTTTTATAATGTACCCTAGAATTGAGACTGCAAATATAGTGAATTAAAGTGAAACATCAAGCAGCTTCATGGGTACGGATTAATAATTTGTTGTTTTCGTATTTGCGCTCCGGGGTTTCGTTGTCAATGCCCTGATGGTGCCGTTCAGTGTTGTAATACTGCATGAACTTCTCAATTCCCTTCCGCAACTCAATGGCGTTATCACAAGGATTCAGGTAGATGTACTCGCGTTTGATGGTACGCCAGAAGCGCTCAATCCAGATGTTGTCCTTCGCGCGTCCGCGACCATCCATGCTGACTTTCATAGTATTCCCGCAGGCTTCGGCCCATAGCCCGCTCGTGTACTGGCTCCCCTGATCGGAGTTGATGATCTCAGGGGTTCCGAACCGCGCAATCGCCTGTTGGAGGACCTCAAAAGACTCCGATGCGTCCAAGGTGTTGCCCAGCTTCCACGACAGGATGCGGCGGCTGAACACGTCTATGATGGCCACCAGGTACATGTGACCATGTGCCATCGGGACATAGGTTATGTCTATCGACCAGACCTGGTTGGGGCGCGTGACCTTCAGGTTGCGAAGCAGGTACGGCTTGATGTAGGACGCCTTCCCCGCCTTGCTCAACGACCTGATCGGGTAGATGGCATCTATCCCCATCTTTCTCATCAGCCTGCGGACCCGCTTCAGGTTGAGATGCAGGCCCTCGTCGAGCAGGTGCTGACGCATCGTCCTCGCGCCCGCCGTGGGGTGTTCCATATAGAACCTGTCCATCTTCTTCATCGCTTCTTCGTTTTCTGGTCTTTCGCCCTTGGGCTTGTAGTAGACGGCGTTGCCGCTGATGCCCAAAAGCTTGCATTGTTTCCGTATGCTTAGGCCCTTCCGCCCTTTTTGCACAAGCGTCCTCTTCTTCCTCATGTCAGGCCTAAACGCTTGCAGGCATCCTCGAAAAAATCCCGCTCTATGGTCAGCTCGCCGACCTTCTCCCGCAACTTCCTTATCGACTTCTCGTCATCCTCGCTCTTCTCGTCTCCCTTGCCGCCGAACGCCTTCTCCATGTTCCTTTAGGTCCCTGAGCAAAGTCGAAGGGTCGCCTCCTGCTTCCACTGTGATATCTGGTTGGGGCTTACTTCGAATTCCTTCGACAGCTCGGCCAGTGTCTTTTGCTCCCTAATCGCGGCCAAGGCAACCATGGCCTTGAATTTGTTCGTGAATTTCCTTCGTTTTGTTGTCATTTTCCCTAACGTTTTTTTATCCCCTGCAAAACTACTCATTTTTCACCTTAACTCATACTCTCAATTCTGGGGTACATTATAGCCTCGACCGTGCTCAGCGACTTTGGTCCTTGATGTGCAGGCGGCAAAGGCCAACAACAATAATCCTATGGCAAAAAGCCTTCCTTTCATGCCTGCAAATTTACGAAAAAAGTATTACCTTTGCGCCGTCATGTCGAAGAAAGCAAAAAACGATTACCCGAGCGGGAGCCGGACGAGTTGGAAGGTGGTCATCACCTACACCTTCGTGCTGGCGCTATGCGCGGCTTTGTTTTACTATATCTTCAACCTGCGCAACAGCATTGAGAGCCAACGTTCCAACATCAAGATGCAACACGACGCCCTCAACTGGGTCAACCAGTTCACCAGAAACGTGCACGGCGCCCAGAATGCAGCCAACCTCTATGCCTTCACCGAACAGGCACGGTACAAGCGCGAATTCAATAGCTACCGCGACGAAATCACCCTACTGACCGACTCGCTCAACAGCTTCGAAATCAGCGAGGACAACAAATCGATGGTGGGCGAAATCAACAAACTCATCAAGAACAAAGGCCGTATCAGCAACGAGCTTTCGCGCCAGTTCCACGACTTCAACCCCTTGGCCGAGTTCGACCGCACCATCGACGACTACATCCCGCCGAAATCGGAAGAAGAAGTCGTGGTCACCACCGTATCGAAAGACACCGTCATCCGCGTGCCGAAAACCGAGAAGAAAGGCTTCTGGAACCGCGTGGGCAACGTCTTCAGCCCCACCACACAAGAAGACAGCCTCGTCCACATCTCCATCGAACGCACCGACACACTCCGCATACAACACCAAGGCCAAGACTCGGTCAACATCCTGGCCAACCTCCGCGTACTCTCCGACAAAGCCAAGACAGCGTATTGGAAAAAAATCAAGGAATACGAGAAAAAGACCCAGGAACTGGTCAAGGCCGACAACCAACTCTCCGAGCAGATTTCCACCTTGTTGATTCACCTCAACCAAGAAATCCTGGACTCCACCATCGCCGAAATCGAGAAAAGCGAGGACCTCATCCAAGAGAATATGCACACGTCCATCCTCATTGGTGCCGTCACCTTGGTGCTTATCATCATCTTTATCATTTTGATTATCAGCGACGTAAACAAAGGACACCGTGCCCGTCGCGCCGCCGAGGAAGCCAAGAAGAAGACCGAGGAGATCATGGAAAGCCGCCACAAGCTGCTGCTCTCGGTCTCGCACGACATCAAGGCCCCGCTGACCTCCATCATGGGCCATGTGGAACTGATGGACAAGAACGAAAACGAAAAGGAGATCAGCTCGATACAACAATCCGCCGACCACATCCTCAACCTGCTCAACAACCTATTGGAATACTCCAGTCTCGAACAAGGCAAGCTGCAAGTCAGCAAGGAAACCTTCGACATCGGAGAGCTGTGTGAGGAAGTCACGGAGATGTTTGCCCCCATCGCCCAACACAAGAACCTGCAATTCCATTTCGAAAACAGCATTGAGCCCCATACCCTACTCAACTCGGACAAGCTGAAAATCAGACAGATACTTACCAACATCATCTCAAACGGCATCAAATACACCTTGGAAGGCGAGGTCAGCTTCAAGGCGCGGTTGGGCCGTAGTCTGGTCGTCTTCGACATCATCGACACCGGTGTAGGCATCCCCGAGGACAAGCTGGAAGAGGTGTTCAAGCCTTTTGTGCGCATCGAGACCTACAACCAATTTGCCGAAGGCAGCGGCTACGGCATGTCGGTCGTCAAAGGTCTTGTCGACCTCCTTGGCGGCGAGATCCACATCGAGTCGGAAGTGGGCAAAGGCTCGCATTTCGAGATCAGAATCCCAGTGGAGACGGTGGAAAAACCCGCAGAAGAGGAAAACGATGACATCAAGAAGAGTTTCAACATCTTGGTCATCGACGACGACAACACCCTGCTCTCCGTCATCGACAACATGCTGCACCGACTCGGTCACCAGGCCATCCCTTGCCGCTCGATGAGCGACTTGGACAATGCCTTGCTCCAAATCCAAGAATACGACTACATCCTCACCGACCGTGAGATGGGTGCCGTGAGCGGCAACGACATCCTTTATATGGTGAAGGAAGTCGACCCTCAGAAACCTGTCATCCTGATGACCGGCCGCATCGAATACAACACCGAGAAAGCCAAGGAGGAAGGCTTCGACGGATTCCTACAGAAACCTTTCAACCTCAGACAGTTGGAGAACATGTTTGGAAGTGTGGCCACAAGTGAAAACGATGACGAGACCGCCTACCCCGACTTCCCTGCCTTCAGCGAGATGATGGGCAACGACAAGGAAGCCATGACCGACATCCTACGGGTCTTCGTTCAATCGACCGCCGAGGATATGGTCACGATGAACACACTGATTGAGAACTCGGATTTCGTTGAGATGCAGGGACTCTGCCACAAGATGCTGCCCATGTTCACCCAGCTGGAACGCGACACCAGCTTCCTCGCCAAGATGAATGCCATGCGCGGCAAGGGTGAGACTGAAGCTGACTATCCGAACTGGAAAGAAGATGCCGCTCAATTCATGGCCCAAACCGATGAATTGATGGATTTATTGGCAGAGAAGTACGGAATAGAATAATAAGGCTTACTTGGCATAATGGAAGCGGTAGCCGTCCCAAACCAGGGTTTTCTGGATTTTCCCTGAAGGTGTATGAATGGTTGCCACGATGTCTTTTCCTTTTTTTGGCAAAGAATAAGTAACCATATCGTTTCCATCCCATTCCTCGATGATGTAATAAATCACACTCATCCGCTTTGTATTGTTGTCATACAGATAAAAATGGAGGCCATCGAACTCGGTTGCAGTGGGTATCCCATTCGTAGTAGAAACGACATTCTCGGCAAACAACTTGTGAATCCCATCTGCACAGTTCCAGTAGCACAGCTCCACAAGCAGCATCTGTCCGCTATGATCATCGGGATAAGCCAAATCATCATCCACCGTATAACTGATATAGCCATTCTTCGCATCCACAAACATCGTGGCTCCTTTTTCGGCAGGTTCATGTTTCAGATAACGTTGCCACGCATGGCTCAACATCCCATGCAACTCATCTTCTGTTTCGTGGAGATACGAGGTGACGAAATCGACTATTGAAGGCGACGCAGATTCGCTTTCCACGATGATATCCCATTCGGTCTGTTCCACATCACCGTACGGGTGTTGACCCATGACATTAACATTCGTCAAAACGGTAATTGCGCCAACAAAAACAACAAGTTTAAGTTTCATAGTATGGATTATTAAACGGATTTATCAAGGTTACACACCTATCTACAGTTCTATTCCGTAGAGGTGCATCTTATTGTACAAGGTCTTGCGGTCGATCTGCAGCAGCTTGGCCGCCACGGTCTTGTTGCCCCTCGCCTTCTGCAAGGCTGCTTCAATCTGTTCCTTCTCGTGCTCGGGACGCAAGGCCCAGTCGTCTTCATCGGTGGCAATGACCGTCTTTTTGTTGGGCGCACTGAACACCGGCAGGTCATCCAATTCGATGTTCTCGCTCTCGGCAAACAGCACGCAGCGACGCACCACATTGCGCAACTCGCGCAGGTTGCCGTTCCAGCGTTGTTCCTTCATGCGCTGCAAGGCGTCGGGCGAAATGCCTTTCACGTTCTTACCCAACTCCTCGTTGGCCTGACGGATGAAGAACGCCGTCAGCTCTTCGAAGTCCTCCAAACGGTCGCGCAACGGCGGCACCTCGATGGCGAACTCATTGATTCTGTGGAACAGATCCTGACGGAAACGGCCTTGTTCGATGGCTTGTTCCAGATTCTCGTTGGTGGCAGCCAAGATGCGCACGTCCACATGGATGTCGGTGGCCGAGCCAACCGGTCTCACCTTTTGTTCCTGCAAGGCACGCAGCAGTTGCATCTGCACCTCGTAAGGCAGGTTACCTACCTCATCAAGGAAAACCGTGCCACCTTTGGCTTGCTCGAAAACGCCTTTCTTGTCGGCGATGGCCGAGGTGAACGAGCCCTTCAGATGGCCGAACAACTCACTTGGCGCCAACTCCTTGGAAAGGCTTCCACAGTCCACCGGGACAAAAGGACCTTCTTTGTAGGGACTGAGGTTGTGGATCATGCGGGCGATATATTCCTTGCCCGTGCCACTCTCACCGAGAATGAGGACGGAGAACTTGGTCGGCGCCACCAATTCCACATGTTTGTAGAGCCGCTGCATAGATGGGCTATCTCCCTTGACCCACTGTTTGTTGTTGGGTATGAACGCCTCCTCAACCTCCTCGCCAGAAGAGGCCAAAGCAGCGGAGATTTTTTCCTCAAGCACACTCGGGTTGATGGGCTTCTTGAGATAGTCGAAGGCACCGAGTTTCATGGCTGAGACGGCGGTCTGCACCTCGGCATAACCCGTCATCACGATGATCGGCACCTTGCTTTTCATCTTCTCGCGCACCCAGGTCATCAGCAGGATGCCGTCGCCATCGGGCAGACGCAAATCAGTAAGGATTAGGCAAAAGCCTCCCGACGAGATCTCAATCTTCGCCTGTTCATACCGCGTCGCAAGAACCGCTTCATAGCCGTTCTTCCTCAGCCAAGTCTGGATCATCATGCCAAAAGAGGCATCGTCTTCAACTACGAGAATTTTGCCTTTCATGGTGCAAAAATAGCATTTTTCTGTTGATTCCACACAATTACACACAAAAAAAGCCTCACATTGGGGAAATGTGAGGCAATTTAAAAAAATTGAAAACGAGCAGATTCCGTAAAAACGGATTTTATTTGATGGATACTACCAAATAATTCGACATACTCCAGAAAGCATTCTTATCGGTGATTCTCAGCACTTTATTACCTTCCTCCGTATCTTCAATCTCATAGCTGCTTTCAGGATGGTTGGTCATGATTTTGTACTTTTTGGTGTTCAATGGAATCACTTCCATCTCACGTTTGTTGCCCTGAACGAACTGCGTTTGGTCAAAGCCTTGTGTGGAAATGGCGCTCGCCTGGAACAGTCCGCCTTTACTGAGGATGCCCTTCTCCACCAACACCTGTTGTGTGGCGATACACACCCAAACCGTGTTCAGCATGGCATCCTGATTCTCGATGGTGGCCTGCTGGGCCGCGTTCTGCACACTCATCACGTCAAGGCTTGAGCTCAAATCGTTGATGTTCTCGTTGAGGTCGGAGACTTGTTCATTCAAGCTGGCGATTTGCTCGCGGCTTTGTTGCAGTTCATCTCTCAGGGAGACGATAAAAGCCTCTTTCTCTTCCAGTTGCTTCTTGAGGCGGCTGACCGTCTGGTTCAGCGCCTTGGACTTTGAACCTTGTTCAACCAGCTGTTTTTCCAAATTGGCGAT
>JAGCCO010000238.1 GCA_017651645.1 Bacteroidales bacterium | reverse complement strand
TCGAAAAACACCGAGCTTGCTCCGTATCGGTACGAACCGGGACTGATGCTGTTCCAGGTGGTGTCGACAAATTGGGACTTCGTGAACTCGTCGGCTAGCATCACGATGTTTCCTAGACTGTCAGAGCGGTATATTCGGTAGTACATGACCTTAGTGAAAACATCCCCAATCTCGTAGATTTTGACCGTAGGTGGGCGGTTGTATTTGTTGCAAACGAAAACAGCGTCTTTCCCTTCGTATTGTCCTATCGAAATGATGCTGTGGCTTGAGCCATGGCCGATGTCAACGATGTTAAGGGTGTCCATCACATCGCGATCGATGTTGTAGTCGTATAACCATCCATTATAGTTGCTTGCCAGTAGATGCCGGTTGTGGTCAGATCCGTCGATCAGTCCTGCACTGTGGACACTGAATGGTGTCGATGGTCCAATCTTGATGATTTGACATTCACGATTTATCAGGAAGAATGTTTGCGCAGATATGGTATTTGTGGTACCTGCAATCCAAAAAGCATCTCTTATGGAGTCATAGACAATTGGACTGGCCATTGAACTGGCATGTATTGGTAAAGTGGAGGTGTTGATTAATTGTTGGCTCTTAAGATCTAAGGTGTAGAAGGTGCGTTGGTTCTGGCCGATACCGTAAAAGTAAGTGCCGTCATAAGTGATGCCAGTGAGATAATCGCCGCCTGGCACATTGAAGTTCACAGTGAAGTTCTCGATGAATTCCCCGTCCAAAGTATATTTGCTGAACTTGTAGCCGGCGGAATTCCAATTGTAGAAAACGTAGATAAACTCTCCGTCGGAAATGGCGCCAGCCCCGTTGTCGATTTCAATCCGCTTCATCAAAGGCCAGGATAAGCCGTCTCCTCTTTCAAAAGAAAGGTCGATAATGGGATTGTTGAAATTGCTTGACTCGTCTTCCAGGCTTGCAGTGATGCTTGTGGCAGGTCTTAGGGTGAAGTAGGCCTCGATGCCGTTGATGTCGTCCACGACGTGCATGGAATAGGTGGTGTCGAAGGAAACGAAGGCTCCGTTTTTTCTCCAGTGGTAAAACTCGTAGTCATCTTCTGGTACGGCAGTCAGTGTGCAATCTTCGTGAATGTGGTAGCCGCCTATGCCTTCGATGTGTCCGCTCGAAGGAGGAAAAATCGTTGCAGAGACTTGATACAAGGTAAGGTTGGGGACAATGTCGAATATGGCGAGACAGGATGTGTTGAAACTATAGCCGATAGGGTTTAGGTTGCCCAAAGCAAAATAGCCGTTGGCGCGGCCCCATCCCCAGTTGAAATGCAGCAGGTCATTGTTGTCGTAGCCATCGCATACGAAGGCGTGTCTGCCTTGGTCGCCACCTCCGGAATAATACACGGGATGCCGTAAATCGAGGCTGCTTTTCAACAAAGCCATCCATTCTTCATTGTCGTAGTTTTTTTGTCTTTCAATGTGGATGCATCTTGAATATTTGAAATAGTTTGTCAAAGCATCGGGAACGATTTCGGAGTCGGCACCAGATCCGTTGGCGGTATAACTCATGTCTACCGAGAT
>JAGCCO010000023.1 GCA_017651645.1 Bacteroidales bacterium | reverse complement strand
AATAAACAAAAAAAGCCGACGAATGTCGGCATTAATGATTATGTAGAGACGTAGCGCGCTACGTCTCTACTGTTTTATTTCCTCAGCCCTGCCAATTGCTGCTCAATTACAGCAATCTTTGTTTCAGCATCGGCTTTCTTCTTGCGTTCTTTGTCGACAACGGCGGCAGGAGCACCGCTAACGAAGCGTTCGTTGGAGAGCTTGGCCTCAACGCTCTTCAGGAAGCCTTGGGCGTATTTCAGTTCCTCTTCCAACTTCTTGATCTCGGCCTCCACATCAACGCTGCCAGTGAGCGGCACGAAGAACTCGGTGCTGCCCACGAGGAAACCGAAAGCACCAGCGGGAGCCTCAGCCACATAACTCACCTCGCTCACGTTGCAGAGCTTAGCAATGACGCAGTCAAAGTCCTTGTTGGCGGTACCCTTCACTACCAGTTGGATGGCAAAGCGGAAAGCGATGTTCTTATCGCTGCGCACCTTGCGGACGTTGTTGATGACCTCCTGGGTGAATTCGAACTGCTTCAAGATTTCAGCGTCAAAGCCTTGGAACTTAGGCTGTTGGGCAATAATGATGTCGTCGTCCTCTTTACGTTCGGCGATGGCATGCCAAATCTCCTCGGTGATGAACGGCATGAAGGGGTGTAGCAACAGCATCAGGTTCTCGAAGAACTTGATGGTGGCGTCGTAAGTCACGCGATCAACGCCTTGGCCTTGCGGGGCCTTCACCATCTCAAGGTACCATGAGCAGAAGTCGTCCCAGGTGAGTTTGTAGATACCCATCAAGGCGTCGCTTAAGCGGTACTTCTCGATGTTGTCGTTGGTCTCGGCCAACACTTGGTTGAAACGAGCGTCAAACCACTTCACGGCCATCTTGGCGGCCTCGGGTTGCGCAGCGTTTTCGTCGACGTTCCAACCTTTTACTAGGCGCAAGGCGTTCCAGATCTTGTTGCAGAAGTTACGGCCTTGCTCGCAGAGGGTCTCGTCGAAGAGGATGTCGTTGCCGGCAGGGGCGCTGAGCATCATGCCCATGCGTACGCCATCGGCACCGAACTTGTCAATAAGTTCAATCGGGTCGGGCGAGTTGCCCAACGACTTGGACATCTTACGACCGAGTTTATCTCTTACGATACCCGTGAAGTACACGTTCTTGAACGGCACTTCGTTCTGATATTCCTCGCCGGCCATAATCATACGAGCCACCCAGAAGAAGATGATGTCGGGGGCGGTGATGAGGTCGTTGGTGGGGTAGTAGTACTTGAACTCGGCGTTGTCGGGGTCGAGGATGCCGTTGAAGAGCGACAAAGGCCACAGCCATGAGCTGAACCATGTGTCCAAAGCATCGTCGTCTTGGCGCAAGTCGTTGAGGGTCAAATTCTTGTTCCCCGTCTTCTCGATGGCGAGTTTCAAGGCTTCTTCGGGTGTCTCTGCGACAACGAAACCACCTTCGGGCAGGTAGTAAGCCGGAATTTGATGGCCCCACCACAGCTGGCGGCTGATGCACCAGTCCTTGATGTTCTCCAGCCAGTGACGGTAGAGGTTTACGTATTTTGCGGGATAGAACTTGATGTCACCGTTAAGCACGGGTTTCAGCGCGATGTCGGCGAGGTGTTCCATCTTGAGGAACCACTGCATGGAAAGCTTCGGCTCGATTGGCACGCTGGTACGCTCGGAGTAACCCACCTTATTATTATAGTCTTCGATCTTCTCCAACAGACTGGCCTCCTTCATGTCGATGATGATCTGCTTGCGGCAGTCTTCGCGGCTCATGCCAATGTACATGCCAGCAGCCTCGCTCAAAGTGGCATCGTCGTTGAAGATATTGATGCTTTGCAGGTTGTGCTTCTCGCCCAGCATGTAGTCGTTAACGTCGTGGGCAGGGGTGACCTTCAAGCAGCCCGTACCGAACTCGATGTCGACATAGTCGTCCTCGATGACGGGGATGACGCGGTTGACCAGAGGCACCACGACTTTCTTGCCGCGCAGCCACTGATTCTTCGGGTCATTGGGGTTAATGCACATGGCCGTATCACCCATGATGGTCTCGGGACGCGTGGTGGCCACCACGGCGTAGCGGCGACCTTTTTCATCGGTGTGGATGATTTCGCCTTCAGCACCCGTGGCACCCGTGCCGTCATCCTCGTGGAGGTAGTAGCGCAGGTAGAACAGCTTGCTGTGCTCGTCCTTGAAGACCACTTCCTCGTCGCTCAAGGCAGTGAGTGCCTTCGGGTCCCAGTTGACCATACGGACACCACGGTAAATCAGGCCTTTGTTGTAGAGGTCGACGAAGGCGCGGATGACACTCTTCGAGCGGATGTCGTCCATGGTGAACGAGGTGCGTTCCCAGTCGCAGGAGCAACCTAAGCGACGCAACTGCTTGAGGATGATGCCGCCATGCTCGTGGGTCCAGTCCCAAGCATGCTTGAGGAACTCTTCGCGGCCGATGTCAGTTTTCTTGATGCCCTGTTGCGCCAACTTGTTCACCACTTTAGCTTCGGTGGCGATGGAGGCGTGGTCGGTGCCGGGCACCCAGCATGCATTCTTGCCCTGCATACGGGCGCGGCGGATCAAGATGTCCTGAATCGTATTGTTCATCATGTGACCCATGTGAAGCACGCCGGTCACATTCGGCGGCGGAATCACGATGGTATAAGGTTCGCGTTCGTCGGGGGTGGAATGGAAGTAGTTCTTGTCCATCCAGTGTTCGTACCATTTGCCTTCAACTTCCTGAGGGCTGTATTTGCTGCTGATTTCCATAGTCGTAAAAATGAAGCGCAAAAGTAGGGATTTTTCGGGGAAGTCGGTAAAATAATCTTGATTTTTCTGGATTTGTGCGTTTCGTTTTGGTGAAATGGCTATTTTTGCAGGAAAAGAATGACGAATGAGAAAGCGAATCTACGAAATCATCGAACAAGGAAAAGCTGGGGATAGGGTTAGCATTGCATACGACATCTTGATGTTGGTAGCCATTACGGTAAGCATTGTTCCACTTATGTTTATGCAGGACCATCCGGTTTTCCGCTGCATTGAGATTGTGACTGTTACGTTGTTTATTATTGACTATATCCTCCGCTGGATTACGGCCGATATACGATTGGAGAAAGGCAAACTGTCTTTCGTGGTATATCCGTTCACGTTTTGGGCTATTATCGACCTTTTGTCAATCCTTCCTGGTTTTAGTCTATTGTCCAAAGGATTTAAGATTTTCCGAATCACAAGACTGCTGAAAGTCCTTCGCTTGTTCAAGTTTTTCCGATATACGGACAAGGTACGGGTTTTAGGCAGAGTGGTCAGAAAAGAGAAAAATGTTTTGTTGACAGTTCTAGGCGTCGCTATCTTTTACGTGTTTCTCACGGCTTTGATAATGTTCAATGCGGAGCCCCATGTCAACCCCTACACAGGAGATCCTACATTCAAACACTTTTTCGATGCATTGTATTGGTCTACAGTGACTTTGACGACAGTTGGCTACGGTGATTTGACTCCAGTTACCGATATTGGCCGTTTTGTCAGCATGTTGTCGTCCTTATTCGGCGTGGCCGTTATTGCGCTTCCCTCTGGCGTGATTACAGCAAGCTATCTTGAAGAGCTTAGGAGCATGAAAGACAATAAGAAAGATCAAAAAAGTGAAGAGCAAGAATGACTATTTTTTCCTGTTGTTGCTTTTGAAAAATAATTTTCCCTATCTTTGTCCGCTGTTGGAAAACGAGAAATCAATTCAAAATTCAATAATCATTAAAAATCTCAATTATGGGTACATTATCAAATCTTTGGCAGAACCATAGGATGTTGATGGTTTTTGTCATGATCTTAATCATTGTCATCCCTTTCTTGATCTTTTACCTGAACAAGGCCAAGAAAGAACATCCTAAAGGCCTGATTGCCGCTGCCTTAAGTAACATGGGCGAGCGCTTCGGCTATTACATCATGAATGCCGTGCTGGTGCTGTTCATCTGCTCCAAGTTCGGTATCTCCGATAGATTATCGGGCCTTATTTTTGGTGTGTTCTATTTCCTGATTTATGTGCTTGCGCTTCCTGGTGGTATCATTGCTGACCGCACGCAGAACTACAAACGTACCATCATCTGCGGTATCATCGTGATGGCCATCGGCTATGGACTGCTTTCTATCCCCGTGTTCAGCGAGGGAGGCGGCATGTCGTGGCCTTTCGTTATTGCTATAGTTGCCTTGTTGCTCATAGCTTGCGGTAATGGTCTTTTCAAGGGTAACCTGCAAGCCATCGTTGGCCAGTTGTATGACGACTTCGAAGCTGAGGCAGCCAAGAAGGGTCCCGAAGCATTGGCCCAAGCCAAGGAGAAGCGTGACAGCGGTTTCCAGATTTTTTATGTGTTCATCAACATTGGTGGTGTGATTGCCCCGTTTGTGGCTCCCATCATCCGCGAATGGTGGTTGAAGACTAAGGGGTTGGTGTACAACGCCGACCTTCCGCGTCTGTGCCACAAGTTCATCATGGGTACTGCCGAAGGCAACGACATGGACAACCTCACTGCACTGACACAAGGTTTCCCTGGAGCCTCTGAGAACCTTGCCGGTTTCTGCCAGAATTATATCCAAGTGTATAACACGGGTGTGCATTATTCCTTCATCGTCTCGGTAGTGGCCATGCTCATTTCCCTGTTCATCTTCCTTGCTGTCAAGCATAAACTGCCGAATCCTGTGAAAAAGGTTAAAGCCGCCACACAAGAATATACCGAAGCAGAACGTCAAGCCGACGCCAAGGAAATCAAGCAGCGTATGGCCGCTTTGTATGCCGTGCTCGGTATTGCCGTGTTCTTCTGGCTCTCATTCCACCAGAATGCCCAGTCGCTTTCTATCTTCGCTCGCGACTTTGTGGATACCAGCGCCCTCGCGCCTGAGATTTTGCAATTCATCAATCCGTTCTTCGTGATTGTGCTGACACCTATTGTCATGTGGATTTTTGCTTCTCTTATTCGTAAGGGCAAGGAGGTCTCCACACCTAAGAAAATTGCCTTGGGTATGTTTATCGCTGCATGCGCCTACCTCTTCTTGATCGTCATCGCTGTGGTCCATAATTATCCGTCTGACAATGCATTCAAGGCCCTTCCCGAAGCTGAAAAGGCCGCCATGAAGACTGGACCGTGGGTGATGATTGTGACCTACTTCTTCCTCACGGTGGCTGAGTTGTTCATCTCACCTCTGGGATTGTCGTTTGTCTCCAAGATTGCACCGCGCCACATGGTCGGTATGTGCCAAGGCTTGTGGCTGGCGGCTACTGCCGTTGGTAACCTCTTGATTTTCCTCGGTGTCCAAATGTTGGAATCCTTCCCGCAACAGTGGATGACATGGGGCGTCTTCGCCTTAATCTGCCTCACTTCCATGGCCATCATGTTTGGCATGCTGAAATGGCTTGAGAGAGTCGCTAAATAATTGAAATACATCAATGTATGACAAGGGCTTGCGCAAGCAAGCCTTTGTCATTTAACTGAACAACTATCAATTATCAATTGTAAATTATCAATTCTCAATTATGTTCAAGGGTCATCCTAAAGGGCTTTACGCCCTAGCATTGGCTAACACGGGCGAACGCTTCGGCTACTACACCATGCTGGCCATCTTCGTACTCTTCCTGCAGGCCAAATTCGGCTACAACGAGGCGCAGGCGGGCAACATCTACGGCATCTTCCTCGGATGCGTCTATTTCATGCCCCTCATCGGTGGTATGCTGGCCGACCGTTTCGGCTACGGAAAGATGGTGAAGTCGGGCATCGTGGTCATGTTCCTCGGCTACCTGCTGCTGGCTGTGCCGATGGCAACCACTACAGCCAAAGTCACCATGTTCTCTGCCTTGGCACTCATCGCTATTGGTACAGGCTTGTTTAAGGGTAACCTGCAGGTGATGGTGGGCAACCTATACGATGAAGCAAAATACAGTGCTTTCCGCGACAACGGCTTCAGCCTGTTCTATATGGCCATCAACATTGGCTCTATGTTCGCGCCCATCACGGCCACCAAGGTAACGGATTTGTTCCTTGGCAAGGCAGGCTTCAGCTATGTGCCGCAGATTCCTTCTTTGGCGCACCAATACCTTGACGGCACCATCACACCCGAAGCACTATCCACCTTCGAGGCATTGGCAGTGCAGCAAGGTGGTAATGTCAATGATTTGGCAGGTTTCGCCAACAACTACATTGATGCACTTTCGGGTGCCTATAACTACGGTTTCGGCGTGGCATGCCTCTCGCTGATTCTCTCCATGGCCATCTACCTGAGCTGCCGCAAATGGTTCCAGCATGCTGACGTGAACACCAAGCAGGCCAAGGCGATGGAAAGCACCACGGTAAATGTGGTGGAACTCTCGAAGGAACAGACCCGCGAGCGCATCACCGCCTTGGTGATGGTTTTCGCTGTGGTCATCTTCTTCTGGATGTCGTTCCAGCAGGCTGGTCTCTGCCTGACCTATTTCGCCCGCGACTACACGCAAAGCTCTGCTACGGGCTTTACCCGTATTGGTTTCAATATTTGGTCGCTGACGCTGATTGCCATTTCGGTGTACACACTGTTTGGCATCTTCCAATCCGAGACGAAACGCAACAAAACGATTTGCGCTATAGTGACGGTCGCCTTGTGGGTGGGAGCCATAGCTTTGTATCTCGGTATGCCCGACCCAATCAACGTGTTGCCGCAGCAGTTCCAGCAGTTTAATCCGTTCTTTGTCGTTGCGCTGACACCCGTCTCAATGGCGGTCTTCGGTGCCTTGGCGAAGAAAGGCAAGGAGCCTTCTTCACCGCGTAAGATTGGCTTGGGCATGATTGTGGCCGCACTCGGCTTCCTCATCTTGGTGGTTTGTTCCTTCCCGCTCGCCAGTCCTGCCGAGCTGAAAGCGCAAGGTGGTGTGAGCAGCACTTTGGTCTCACCCAACTGGCTGATTAGCACCTATTTCGTGCTGACTTTCGCCGAGCTGCTGCTGAGCCCTATCGGCATCTCCTTCGTCACGAAAGTGGCCCCGCCCAAGTACAAGGGCATGATGATGGGCATGTGGTTCTGCGTGACCGCCATCGGAAACTACCTCACCAGCGTCATCGCCCGCATCTGGGGCACCGGAATGCCGCTCTGGATGGTCTGGGGTGTGCTCGTCGTGCTCTGCCTGCTCTCCGCCGTGTTCATTTTCTCGATTATGAAGCGGCTGGAACGGGCAACGTCGGGTTGCTGAAAATCAAAATATTAGGATTGTAGAGACGCGCCATGGCACGTCTCTACATTTTTTGTAATTTTGCGGCAAAATTTGAACCCATGTCAAGAAACGAACAAGAACTGAAAGGTGTCACGCTATTAGGCAACCAAAACACGCAGTACAACTACGACTATACGCCCGAGGTGTTGGAGACGTTTGAGAACAAACATCCTGAGAACGAGTACCTTGTGACTTTGGATTGCCCTGAGTTTACCTCCTTGTGCCCAAAGACAGGCCAGCCCGATTTTGGACACTTGATCATCAACTACATCCCTCGCACGCTGATGGTGGAGAGCAAGAGCCTGAAACTCTACCTCTTCAGCTTCCGCAATCATGGCGACTTCCACGAGGACTGCGTCAACATCATCATGAAGGACCTTGTCAAGCTGATGGATCCCAAATATCTGGAGGTCATCGGCCTGTTCAATCCCCGTGGTGGCATCTCCATCAAGCCCTTCGCCAATTATGGTGATGCCGTACATCAAGACATGGTGAAACAACGCCTCTTGGCCAGTTTCCATAACTCCTAACTTTGAACTCTAAACTCTCAACTTTCAACTCTCAACTGAAATGAAGGATGCAGTAATAATAATATCTGGCGGTATGGATTCCACTACGATGCTTTACGAGTACAAGGACGAAATCGCCTTGGCCATCACCTTCGATTATGGTTCCACCCAGAACGGTCGCGAGCGCGTCTGCGCCGTGACGCATTGCCAGCGCTTGGGCATCAAGCATATCATCGTTCCGCTGGAATTCATGCACCGTTATTTCAAGAGCGCCCTGCTGATGACCGCCGCCGACATCCCCGAAGGCAAATACGACGACGAGAACATGAAGTCGACGGTGGTGCCTTTCCGCAACGGCATCATGCTCGCCATCGCTGCGGGTATCGCCGAGAGCAACGGCCTGAAGCGCGTGATGATTGCCAACCATGCTGGCGACCACTCCATTTACCCTGACTGTCGCCCTGGCTTTGTCAACGCCATGTCGGAGGCCATGTCGGCAGGAACCTACGAGAACATCACGGTCTTTGCACCATATACCTACCTGAGCAAGAAGGAAATCGCCGAGCATGGTAAGGCTTTGGGCTTGGACTACAGCGAGACCTATTCCTGCTACAAGGGCGGAGAGAAGCATTGCGGCAAATGCGGCACCTGCCGCGAACGCATCGAGGCTCTCCGCGCCGCCGGCATCGACGACCACACCGAATATGAATCCATTCTCTAAACTCTAAACACTAAACTCTAAACTGAAAAAAATGTATTACGTCAGAAAAACCCTAGAAATATCTGCCTGCCACCAGCTTTACCTCGATTACGAGAGCAAATGCGAGAACCTGCATGGCCACAACTGGAAGATTAACGTCTATTGCCGCGCCGAAAAGCTCGACAGCAATGGCATGGTGTGCGACTTTACCGAGATCAAACGCTTGATTCACGGGAAAATTGATCATACCAACATCAATGAGGTTTTGGACTTCAACCCGACGGCAGAGAACATTGCACGTTGGATTGTCGACACTGTTCCGAACTGCTACCGCGCCGATGTGTGGGAGTCGCGCGACAACAAGGCTTCCTACATCAAGGATGACGCGCCACAGAATTTTGATTGATTTTATGGTCACAAAACCTACAAAACCGTCAAAACTATCTTTTGTCGAGGGCGGCACCCAACTGGGTTGCCGCCGGAAAGCGGGCCGGTTGGCCGCTTTCCCAAGTCCTAAATAAGGTTTTGCTAGTTTTGTGGGTTTTGTGAGAAATAGAAACCATGTACAAAATAAACGAAATATTCTACTCTCTTCAAGGCGAGGGTTTCCACGCTGGAACGCCAGCGGTCTTTGTGCGCTTCAGTGGCTGCAATTTACGTTGCGCTTTTTGCGACACACAGCATCAGGAAGGGCAGATGATGTCGGTGCAAGAGATTGTAGAGCAAGTCAATAAATATCCTCTCGCACCATTGCTTGTGCTGACAGGTGGAGAACCTTCTTTGTTTATTGATGTGGCATTTGTGGCGGAACTGAAGCAAAAAACGAACAAGACCATCGCCATTGAAACCAATGGTACGCGACCATTGCCGAACAACTTGGACTGGGTCGCTCTTTCGCCAAAATCTGCCTTTGAAGGTGGCAATTTAGAGCCTTGTGTTTTGACACATTGCGATGAATTGAAGGTGGTCTATCTTGGTCAGGACTTGGCGCAATATGATGACATCGAGGCCCGACATCGTTTCTTGCAGCCTTGTTTTTGTGAAGATGAAGTACAGCGAAAGGCTAATATGAAAGCCTGCGCGGAAGCAGTGAAAGCCTACCCGAACTGGCGGCTTTCGTTGCAGATACATAGGGTTTTGAATATTCCATAAATGTCAGATAATCGCTTTTTTTTACTATCTATTTTGTATTATACATAAAAAGTAGTATTTTTGCATCGTAAATAGATAGTAAATAATAACGTTATGGAAAACCCGTTTGCCCTTGTGCCGTATGTTTCTAAAGAGTATTTCTGCGATCGTGAAGAGGAGACAAAAACCATTGTAGAATACCTCGTTAACGGCTCGAATATCACTCTGATTTCGCCTCGTAGATACGGAAAAACAGGTCTAATTTATCGCATTTTTGATGAAATTGAGCAGCAAAAAGTTGATGTCAATACGTGTTATGTTGATATTTATGCGACAGAAACTCTGGAGGATTTCATCAAAGTGTTTTCGGAAGCCGTACTTGCCTCGTTAGAAAAGAAAAAAGTTGTCAAGTCGTTTTTCCAGTTCCTCGGAGGCCTTCGCCCTATGCTTAGTTACGACCCCTTGTCGGGGAATCCTGAGCTGACGCTTACCTTTCGTTCCGACTATGAAAAGAAGCAAACTTTGGCATCCATCCTGCAATTTGTTGAAAAACAAGACAAAAAGGTCGTTGTTGCCATAGATGAATTTCAGCAAATAAGGTATTATGGTATCAATATGGAAGCTTTGCTGCGCTCTTATATCCAACCTTTGCAAAACGTGCAATTCATCTTTTGCGGAAGCAAGAAACATCTGATGACGGAGATGTTCACCGATGCGCGAAATCCATTTTACGAGAGCACCCGCTGCCTATACCTTGAAAAGATCGACAGGGATATATATGCTGAATTCATTGTTAGAATGTTTGAGAAAGGGAAAAAGGCCGTCACCCAAGAAGCTTTGGATTTCATCCTTGACTGGACAAAGTTACATACTTTCTACACGCAATCGCTTTGCAACCACCTTTTTATAAAAAACACGAAAACCATCGGGAAAGAGGAAGCGCTTCGCTCGGCAAGTCAAATCCTAAAAGAAAATGAACAGACTTTCATCCAATGGCGCAACCTGCTGACTTCCAACCAATGGAATTATTTGAAGGCTGTGGCCAAGGAGCAATCTGTCGAGAAACCTTATTCAACACGATTTATCCAGAAATACAATATTGGAACATCAGCTAATTCCCAACGACTGTTGGAAGCACTCATCGACAAGGAATTGATACTTGTCAACTCAACGCTTGAAGGTGTTTCTTATAGCGTCTACAATGTCTTCCTTTCGCGTTGGCTTGAGAACCAATGACTTGAAATCAGCTTTTCTTTCTTTGGAAACTTCTCCTCGGCTCGCTGTAAACCAAAAACACAGCGGGTTTTTTGTTTAGGTCGCCTTTATAGCTTTTCCATTCCCCAATGCTTTGGCTGATGATGAGCTCGTCGTCGCAGGTGAGGTTACAAGCGACACAGACGCGCGTGGCAGGGTGAAGGTTCTTGCACAAGTCCTGCAACATGGCATTGTTGCGGAAAGGCGTCTCGATGAACAGTTCTGTCTCGTTGTTGGTCATGGAGCGGCGTTCCATGTCTTTGATGGCATTCTGCCGTTCAGGGCTCTTGATGGGCAGGTAGCCATGAAAGGCAAAGGATTGTCCGTTGAAGCCCGAGGCCATCAAAGCAAGAATCATTGCGTTGGGACCGACCAAAGGGATGACTTGTATACCAGCGGAATGTGCCAAGTCCACAACCAAGGCACCTGGGTCGGCGACACAAGGTGTGCCCGCCTCCGACATCAACCCCATGTCCTCACCTTGCAGGCAGGCACCAAGATGCTCCATGAGGTCGAGGTTGCGGGCATTGTGCTTGTCGAGCTCGATGAACTTGATGTCGTCGATGGCATTATCCATCCCGATGCGACTCAGTACACGGCGCGAGGTGCGGGTATTCTCCACTACGAAATGCTTCAACCTTCTGACGATTTCAAGCGTTCCTGCAGGAATCACTTGTTCCGGTTTCGTCGCACCAAGCAGGTTGGGTACGAGATAGAGTTTTCCGAAGTTGTTGGTCATGAGTGGATTATGGGATTATGACAAAGCGATTTTCTTCTCAATGTCGGCAAACATCACCTTGAACTGCTTGTCGGTTTCCAGCTGGTTGGCGATGGTCTTGCAGGCATGATGCACCGTGGCATGGTCTTTCTTGCCGCATTGCTGCCCGATGGAGGCAAGGCTGGCGTTGGAATATTTTTTCGCAAGATACATGGCAATCTGGCGGGCTTGAACAACTTGATGTTTGCGGGTGTTGAGCGCCATCTGTTCGGGCGAGATCTTGAAATAGTCGCAGACACTGTTGATGATGTATTCCACCGAGACTTCTTTCACCGTGTTACGCACGAAGCGGTCAATGATGTCACGTGTCATCTGGATGGTGACAGCGCGTTTGTTGAGCAGTGACTGCGCCATCAACGAATTCATCACACCTTCCAGCTCACGGATGTTATTCCGCACATTACTGGCGATATAATCCACCACCTCATCGGGGAAGCTGATGCCGTTGTCGTGCAGTTTCTCACGGATGATGGAAGTGCGCGTAGGAAGGTCGGGAGTTTGCAGGTCGGCGGTCAGACCCCACTTGAAGCGTGACAATAATCGGTCTTCCATGCCTTGCAGTTCGGAAGGAAACTTATCGCTGGTGATGACAATCTGTTTGTTGTTCTGCTGCAAGTGGTTGAAAATGTGGAAGAAGACATCCTGTGTGCCCGCCTTGCCCGAGAGGAACTGAATGTCATCGATAATGAGCACGTCGATCATCTGGTAGAAATTGATGAAGTCGGGACGGTTGTTGTTCTTGTTGGCAGTCACATATTGGGTGGAGAGCTGTTCGGCCTGAACGTAAAGGACTGTCTTTTCTGGGTGCAAACGCTTGGTTTCCAATCCGATGGCATGGCATAAGTGGGTCTTGCCCAATCCTGTGCCGCTATAGATGACCAATGGATTGAATGCCGACTTGCCCGGGTCTTTGGCAACGCGCATGCCTGCAGAACGTGCCAGACGATTGCATTCGCCTTCGATGAAATTCTCGAAAGTGTAATTCTCATTGAGTTGTGAGTCGATTTGCAATTTCTTCAGCCCAGGAATGACGAATGGGTTGATAGGACCTTCCGACAGGCGCTGTGGCGCAGGTTGACCAATGGGATTTTTGGGGAAAGTGCGGTTGGCACTGGGAACGGTAACGGTGCCGGCGCTATCCGTGCTGTCAACGACCACTTTGTAGTCGAGCTTGCCTTTCTCCCCGACAAAGCGTTTGATGACCATCTTCAGCAGGTCGATGTAATGCTCTTCAAGGTATTCCACGAAGAAATAGGTGGGTACCTGAATGGTGAGCGTGTTGTCGACAAGCGAGAGCGGGATGATGCGTTCGAACCATGTCTTATATCCCTGTTCTGTGACATTGTCTTTTATCACAGACAGACATTTCTTCCATATTTCCACATGGTTGTTTGTCATCGTAATGCTTTAAATGATTGTTTTTCAAACTACTTTTGAGGTAGAAAGTGTGTCTCGTTTTGCCCGTTTTTTCGGCTTTTTTGACCTTGCAAAGGTAGGTGATTAATTGTTTATAAAAAAATTAAAATACTATTGTTTTTCAATTTTCTTTTTTCTAAAATACGAGGTTTTTGATTTTTGAAAAATTAAAATTTTTATAAACAACTGATTTATACTGTTTTAATATATGCTATTTTTACCCCAAATAAATTGTTGAATTTTTCGAAAATTCTTGAAGCGTCATTTTTCCTTGTTGAAAACTCCAAATAGCAGTCCAATTCGAAGCGTGGGTTTTGCTGCTCCAGATTTTCCTCTTTCATGATGCGCATGACCTCGTTCATCAGTGGGTACTCAAATTCCAAACTGTAAATTTCATTTATGGTTTTCTCCACAATTTGTGCATTGTCAAGGGCGTCGCGGGCAGCGGTTTTGTAAGCGTTGATGAGCCCAGAAGTGCCCAATTTGATGCCGCCGAAGTAGCGTGTCACGACGATACACACGTTAGTGACATCTTTCGAAAGGATCTGGTTGAGGATAGGCTTGCCTGCTGTTCCGGAAGGTTCACCATCGTCGGAAGCTCGGAAAGTCTTCTTGTCGGGACCAATCATGTAAGCGAAGCAATGGTGCCGTGCGTCGAAGTATTTTTTCTTGATTTCGGCGATGGCGGCTTTGGCCTCATCTTCACTCATCACGGTGAAGGCCTCTGCAATAAACTTGCTGCCTTTTTCCTTATAAAGGCCGTCGCCGCGTGTGGCGAGCATGTTATAAGTGTCGTCGTTCATGGCTTGAGGGTGATGAGGATGACAGCAATGATGGCGATGGCCAGGCCAAGATAGTTCTTCCAAGTGAGCTTTTCCTTGAAGAGCAGCCAACCCGTGAGGGCGGTGAGGCTGACCACACCTATATTGTAAATGGGGAACAATACCACATTGTCGAAGCACCGCATGGCGTGGTAAACGTTATAAGTCGAGAAGAAGTTGATGACACCTAGACCGATGCCTCCAATGGCACTCTTCCATTGCCATTTCGACTTGCCTAGGATGAGGTCATAGACCACCAGGATGATGCCGAAGAGCAGGGCGATGAAGTAGATGAAAGCAATCATAAAGCTCATGTCGTCGCCTGTGTTGCGTTGCTCGGTGAGCTTCATTAGGATATCACCTGTGCCTGTCCCGAAGAAGATAAGAACGGGTAATAACCAATTGATTTTATTGGTTTTATCGGTTTTCTCTTTTCCACCCACCACCAACACCAAGGCCACCAAAGCCAACACAATGCCCATCGTCGCGACGAAATTCAGTTTTTCGCTGAACAACACCACGCCTGCCAAAGTGGGCAAGACCACAGACAATTTGCTCGACAGTGAGGTGACTGTCACGCCCGAACGTTGGGTGGAGGCCGTCATCAGCACATAGGTGAAGATGAACCAGAACCCCGTCAGTAGCGAGAGGCCGAACCATGGCTCGGAGACCAACTGAGGCATCGTGTCGAATTGCTTGCACATCAAGAAACCCGTGCCTGCAGCAAAGACATAGTTCCACATCAGCGCCTGATGGTTGTCCAAATGGAAGCGTTCAAAGAGCCGCATGGCCACGAAAACGCCGGTGGAGAATAATATGGCGAGAATGAGATAAATCATATTCGTAGGGGCAACCTTGTGTGGTCGCCCTTCTAATCAAAGGGCAAAAATACGGAAATTTGCGTATCTTTGCCGTGTGATAGGATTTAATTTGACAAAAACGAAACGCCATTTCACCAACCTGTTGGCCGAAAAGTTTCCCCAGCGCGAGGCGGAACAGCTGATGCGTATCCTTTTGGAAGACCTTTTCGGAATCGACTGGAACCAACAATTGATGAATCCCGACCTGCGCATCGATGAGCGGCAGCATTATCAGTTGAGTGAAGCCGTCAAACGTCTGCTTTCGGGCGAGCCGGTGCAGTATGTGACGGGCATGGCGTGTTTCTGCGACCTATTACTAAAGATATCTCCCGCCGTTCTCATCCCACGACCCGAGACAGAAGAATTGGTACAAAAAATCTTCGGTTCCTTCCCAAACAATAATGATAGCCTCCCATGTCATTCCAACGAGGGCATGCAGGGGAGGAGGGAATCTATGGGAGGCGATCCGAAAAAAATCCGCATTTGGGACATCGGCACAGGTTCAGGCTGCATCGCCATCGCCTTGGCCAAGCATCTCGTGAATGCTGAAGTCATTGCCTTCGATGTTTCTGAAGAGGCTTTGCAGATCGCCAAGGAGAATGCCGAAAGCAATGGTGTGAAGGTGACTTTCGTTCATGACGATATACTAAATCCTCAATCCGACTATTTCAATCAGCCCGTGGACTTGGTGGTGAGCAACCCGCCCTACGTTTGCGACAGCGAGCGCGCCGCTATGGAAGCTAACGTCCTCGATTGGGAGCCTAAACAGGCCCTCTTTGTCCCTGACGAAGACCCGCTTCGATTTTACCGCCAAATTTTGGCTTTGGCCAAAAAGCAATTGAATCCCGATGGACAAGTTTGGTTCGAAATCAACGAACGGATGGGGGAGGAAATGCTTTCGCTTTGTCATGAGATGGGTTTTTCAAATGTCGAGGTTTTGGAGGATTTTGCTGGGAAACCACGGTTTGTGAATACTTGGACTGCGGAATGATGCATCGATTTGCTGGATTTTGAGTATTTTTGCCGCGTGAAACGGTGTTTGCACATAGTGGGCTTTTTGGTTGGGCTGGCCATGCTGGTGGCTTGTTCTAAACCAGCTGAGGTCCCTGAGCCTGTGGTCGCTGAGCCTTGTCGAAGCGTCGAAGGGCCGACCCAAGAGTTGGCAGCCATTGACACCCTTTTATGGCACCATCCCGACAGTGCCTTGGCGGTGATGATGGAGTTTGCGGGGAGTGAGGCGGCGGATAGCATGGATGCGTTTGAGGGGCATTATTGCCAGGTGCTGATTGCGGAGCTGCTGTTTAAGAATTATTATGGGCAAAGCAACCGAGCGGATGTGCTGAAGGCGGTTCATTTTTTTGATTCGATTGTGAATGTTGCAGATGGGCGTAATGCGGACGTACGCGATAAGGCGGACACACGCGGTGTGTCTGTACAGGAGCGGGATGCGTTTTTGGCGGCGCGGGCGCATTATATTAATGGTGCGGGATTTTATGAGCAGGACAGCCTCATTGAGGCTTGCGGGGAATACCTCAATGCCTTGCGGATTATGGAGAGCCATTTTGCCGAGGGTGAAATGGTGGGACATAAAGCGCGGTTTATGGCGTTGACCTATAACCGCCTTGGGGATTTGTTCTCTGCACAATTCATGCAGGAGCCTGCCATCTATTGCTACAAGCAGGCATTGGCTTATAATAGAATAGCACCGACTTCGCCATACGGCAGTTCCAACAATCTTTATAGAATAGGGAAGCAATATGACAAACTGAATGAGGCCGATAGTGCAGCCTATTATTTTGATATGGCACTGGAATGCCTCCCTGATAGGAACAATATGATATACAGGGATATAGTTGCATATCGGGCATTGTCTGAAATTGCGTTTCATGGTGATGCCATAACCGCCTTGGATAGTTTGAAAAGCATGACGGCACAAGCAGAGAATGAAACGGAAAGATTGAATAGATACAGAACCATTGGCAGCGTCTATTTTAGTTTTGAGCAATATGATTCCGCAAAATTCTATTTGATGCCTGTGCTGGAAAAAGACCCCAATGGAGCCATGCTAACAGCAAAATACTTGAAAGACATTGCCCTGAAAGAAGGCGACACGCTGAAAGCCAACGAATATGCCTTCATTCTTGCAAATGAAGGTGGTTCGGCTGCCGAAAACCAGGCGCAGGTCTCGAAACTGAATGACAGGTTCCAAAACTACTTGCAGGAGAAGCAGGAAACGGCTTTGGCCTTGGAGCGGCTGGAGGCACGGCGGAGAAACCTTTGGATAGGTGGCGTGGTGGCATTGCTGGTCATTGTGGGGTTGTTGGTGGCTATCGTGACACGGCGCAGCCACAAAAAACGCTTGGCGGCACAAGAGGCGGAGGCACAGCGGCGGTTAAACGAGGCTTCACAACGGTTGAGCGAGGCCTCGCAGCGGCACGACGCGGCGGAGCGAGAGTTGCAAACGAAGGTGGAACAGGCTGCACAGCACGCAAGGGAAATGTTGCAGCAGCGGGCGATGGCCATTTACCATAGCAAAGAAAAAGACAAGCTACAGATCATCCTCAATGAATTTGCTACTGCCTATCCGCAGGCTTCAGAAAGGCTAATGGCAACGCCCAACTTGAAGGAGCAGGAGCGAAATATCATTGTTTTGTCGTTCCTACAATTTCGGGCAAAGGAGATTGCAGAGCTGCTTGGATTGAGCGAAAATACGGTGCTGCAATACCGCTCCAACATCAAGAAAAAGATGGGTTCCGACCCTGTTTCCGACCTCATCGGGTAAGAAAAACCTATATATTGCATTTTTGTAATTTTTTGTTTTTCAGGGTATTGTTGTTTTGATAAGGTATAAAAACCTATAATCTGCCTCGAGGCTGATTTTTTCGGTGGTTTTTTACTATAATTTTGGAGGATTTAAAAAAAACGCAAAATGCAGTCTAAGGAGACTCTCAAATATAGATTTTTTAAAAAGTTGGTGGAAATCTTTGGGCTTGAAAAAGCGGAGAGGATCTTCCTTTTTTTCAACTTGTTCAAATGAAATCATTCAAATGAAATTTATAAATCATAGCATTATGACTAAAAAAACATTTTTGACTACTCTGTTTGTTTGCATGGCGGTGCTGGGTGTGAAAGCGCAAACTTTCACTTTGAGTGGCACGGTTTGTGACGAACAAGGAGCTTTACCTTACGCCACTGTCATGGTATGGCAGGGCAACGACACGTTGAACGCCACCTACGGCATCACCAACAAACAAGGCGACTTCGCCCTGCGCGGCCTCAACAAAGGCCAACACAGCGGCTTGGTGAAGTTTACAGGCATGGAACATCTGCCATTTGAAGTGTATCTTGACAAGGATCTACGCTTGGACACGCTGCGCCTCAAGCCCGATGTGAAAATGCTCAACGAGGTGCAAGTAACCGCCTCCAAAGTCTTTGAGGACAAGCTCGATAAGATATACATGAATGTCAATGAGCTGAAACTACCTCCTACTGCAACTTACATTGACGCCTTGCAGGAAATACCAGGCTCGTTCTATAACATGAGCGAAAACACTCTGACAGTCTTAAACAAAACTGTGCTTGTATTGCTTAACGGAAGACCTATCCGCATGTCGTTCGACCAACTCACCAATATGCTACAAGGCGAGCGAGCTGAGGATATTGCTGAAGTGGAAATTATGTACGAAACGCCACCGCGCTTCAAAGGTGAGTGGGATGGTCCTGTGGTGAATATCATCACGAAAAAGAACCTGGCCACAGGTTTCTACGGCACTGTATCTGGTGACCTTCAGCTGCGTAAACGCCTCGGCGCGAGGTCATCGCTCAATCTCAATTTCAGAACCTTGAAAACCAACACCTATTTGTATCTGTCGCAAGACTACAACCCAAGGGAATATTCGTACCGCTATTGGCAGTACCGCGAGGGTGGCGACACGCTGATGCGACGCGAATCGAATCACTACAACGACATGAACAGATACTTCCTGCGGACGGGAACAGGCATCCAAATGGATGACAACAACTCCTTGGATATCAACTTCTCGGGAAATCTCAGCCTTGATCACGAAAACATTAACGAGTACATCCTCGACCGCGAAACGGCAATCCATTCCACCGATACGGCGCGGAACGACTCGCGCTCCTATTGGGGTGACATCTACTACAAGCACAACTTCAACAATCCCAAGCATTATTTCACGGTCGATGCCAATTTGAGCCGCAATCTCAATGAATCGGGCAATATGCGCCAATATACCTATTTGCCTGATTCCGTTGTTTATAACCGCGACGCCTCACCCTATTCGGCTTGGCTTTTCTCGACTCGTGCAGACTATTACCACGAATGGGACAAATTCCAAATCCAATCGGGCCTCATTTTCAGACATTCTGACATACAAAATGATTTTAGTTATGATAACCTCATTGATGGCACTTGGCAGTCCGACCCCTTGGTAACCAACGACTTCAACTATACAGAGAGCAACTATGTGGCTTATTTTATTTTTGGCCATCAAGTGAGCGAGAAGTTCAGTTATTCGGCCACGCTCAACGACTCGTATGTGCGGACATTGGGCGTTTCGGAAACCACAGGAACCACGACACCTTACAATTACAATGTCATCCGTCCTTATCTTACTTTGCGCTACAAGCCACACGAGGATCATTTCCTCTCCTTTACCTTCGGAAGAAATTACGAGAAGCCCAACTTCACCTACCTTAATCCCTTCCGCAAATACGAAAGCCCGGTCTATTATGTTGAAGGCAATCCCTATTTAGAACATTCCACTTCTTATAACTTGGGACTCAACTATCGCTTTCGTTATTGGTTAAATTTAGGTGTTTCATATAACCGTGTCACAAATACGGTGCTACAAGTGCCGCAATTGGATGCCGACGGTGTCATCATTGGCTATACGTATGGAAATTTTGGAAAGAGTGATGATTTGGTGTTCACATTGGATATGTCAAAACGGTTGTTTGAAAAGCGATTGAACCTAAATATACACGGCGATGCAGAATACATGATTTATAATAGTGGAGACGCTCTTGATTATCGCAATGCGTTATGGCATTACTATTGCAATCTTCGATTCTCTTATGTAATCATCAAAAAATACAACTTGACTTTTGGTGGTTATGCTTCCTATTATTCTTCATTCTTGGAAGGTTATGCGGTAGGGCAAGGCTTTCCAAAATTGGGTTTGAATGTCTCAGCAAGATTTCTTGAGGGGAACCTTCAAACCACACTTAGCGTCAACGATGTGTTTAATGGAGATGTTAACAACATGGAAAGCCAGCTGAATGGTGTCACCTCAAAGAGCGATAATATCATTGATGCACGCTACATCCGCCTTTCAGTGCGTTATAGTTTCAATCGCAAGCACCTGAACCCATTTGAGAACCATCAAGGGAATAATGATAATAGCGGTAGGTTGTAAAGTGCTTACGAATAGGATTTATAGGACTGATAAGAGTAATAAAAACTAATAGAACAATGAAAACGATAAGAATTTGCATCCTGCTTGCAGCCCTGTTATTGATGGGTGGATGGAAAATGCAAGCGCAAGAATTCAACACGAAGGCATATCAGCCAAGCGGAGAACTCATCATTACCCCTGATACGCTTTGGTTGACAGAAACCTCACCTGCTGCATCGTTTATCATCAGAAATGAAACGCTTCAGGATGTTGTCATCAACAATATTGAGCCCGACAATTGGCTTCTTGGTGTTAATCCAAACCCATACGAGTTCTATCCGTATATCTTAAATGCAGATAGCATACTTGTGGTAGAAGTTAGTTATATTGGTCCACCACCAGTGCCATTCACAAAGGACTATTTCTCGGCGAATGTCATCATCACTACTTCCATTGGTGAAAGAAACGTGGTAGTCATGTATTCCAAAACATTCCTTGATCAGGGATTAATAGGTATGCATCATGTCGAATTAACAGCAAACCAAAGCCAAGCAGAACTTTATGTATTAAATGGCAACTTTGGTACACTTACTCCAATTGAAATCTTCTCAATCACAGAGAGTGAAAACGAAACGGGAATTCCCTATCTTATAATCGAGCCACAACACGAGCTTCCTTATACATTAGAAGCTGAAGAGCAATTTGTTTTCGTCTTGTCGCCTAACACCCAAATCGAAGGCAAAGGGGTGGTGGAAACGTTTGTAATTATAGAATCCAGTGTCGGAGACTTTGTGGTTTCAGTCTTAATTGACGAATACCTTCTGACTGTTACTGAACTCAATACCCAAGTTGAAATCTATCCTAACCCAGCGAGGGAAAAGGTAATCATAAACGGAATTGAACCCACCGTAGTGCAGGTTTATAACGCACTTGGCCAGCTGGTGAAAACAGTGCGAGGAACAGATAATATAGACGTGAGCAGTTTGGCAGAAGGTGTTTATCTGCTGCACATCAAGGATGCGGATGGGGAAAACCATGTGGTGCGGGTGGTGGTGAAATAATCCACTAGCTTTCCGAAACAATAATCCAACTTCGCTTTCGTTACCTATTCTCGAAGCAAAAACAACAAACGTTTATAAAAACTTTCATCACCATGAACAAAAGTTTTTATCTGCTGGCCCTCCTGCTCTTGCCCTGCATGGCTTTTGCCCAAGGCAAGATGCATTTCATTTCTGAAAAACCCATCAATAGAGGAAACATTGCTCTTAATGTAGGCTACGAGAAACAGCCTAGGAACAATTTGCGCGGTGAAGCGCCAAAAATCTGTTTTAATGCAGGTTACGGTTTCACCGACTGGTGTGTGGCAGGCCTTTATGCCGATTTTGGAAGGTCATTTGGATATGAGGCAACTTCTGTTAGTGGCAAAGATGAGACAGGCCAAGTGGTTGATGTATATAGTTTGGAATATCACAGCAACTATCTTGCCTATGGCCTTTATGCTGAACTGCACCCTCTTGCGCCATTAATGCCAGGGTTTTATCTTTTCGATGTTTATGCCTTGGCTCGTGCAGGAATACATCATTACATTTGTGGCGTTGTAAGCGAAGAGGGATACGACCCGTTTCAAGAAAGGGTGGAAGGCTCGTTGAAAAACGCTGGACAACTATACGTTGCGGGCGGTTGGGGCGTGGCCATCAATCCTTCAAAGCATTTTGGATTTTTCTATGAGGGAACATACAGTACGCTTAATAATATCTATCCGACATCCATTGGTTCTCTTAAGAAGCATTTGTATCATCGTTTCGGCCTCAATGTTCGATTCCCCGGACCGAAGAAATGGCAATGATAATGGTTGGCTGCCATTGATGATAACGTTATTTGGCGGCTGCCGTGTTACGACAGCCTTACAGATAATAAAATCAACGTTTTAATATGAAAAAACAATCATTTTATTCTTTTCTGTTGCGCTTGCCTTTAGCAGTTGTCGCAAGCAGGTCGGCAACTATGACCGCCCTGATTTTGACCCTCAACCCACCTTGAACGCTGTGTTACAGAAAGACCAGCCTGTGTGGGCGCAAGTCTCTTTGGCCCAATGTCTCGATTCGGTGCATCCCACTCCTTGCACCGATGCCGAAGTGCTGCTTTATGTGGATGGACAGTTCGCTGAGAAGCTGCAACACGAGGGCAACGGCCTTTATGTCGGTGAAACACGTGCCGAAGCCTTGCACGAATACGCCTGTAAGGTCGTCATCCCTGGCTTCGGAGCAAGGTAAGATGGCACTTGCCTACGGCCTGGAATACGACCGCGAGTACATGTTAGGCAAGACGCCTCTGGGAATTGTGACAGGCATCCGCATGGAGTATAGCCGCCCCTACGCCAAATTCGAGGAAGAGGGACAAACTCTCGAGGTGAAAGCCCACGACCTTATTGGGGTGATTCCTGTTTTGTTGCAATACCATGACAAGTTGGGCGACCACACCGAGCTTCAGCTCTTTACGGGTCCAAGTCTGGATTTGGTGATTTTCCGCAAAACGGATGCTTCAGGAGTCATATCGGGAAGCGGCAACTATATCTTTGGGAGTCCGCTTGAAAACAGCGGGAAACCCACATGGCATTGGATTGGTCTGTCGTGGAATTTCGGTATCGGAATCCAATACAACGACATTTGCTTCAAGATCTCGTCAGGTTATGGCTTGCTGAACCATTTCGACAAGGATTATACGGCGCAGTATATGGGCTATCCTTTGCGCATCAACAGACCCATTGTGGGTACGGTGATGTTTAGGCTGTAGTGTTCAAGTGTGACAAAAAGTGCTAAAGTTTGGCTAACAATAACCTATGAGAATAAAAAGGTTTTTCAGTTTGGTTTTTGTGGTGGTCATTCTGCTGCTGGCGGGATGCCAGCAAAGTGACCAAAAGGGGCCTGCCAAAACCGCTATCCAAAGCGGTAAGGAGCCTGCCGACAGCCTGAAAAAGGACTCGGTGGAGGCCTTCAATGAGCGGATGATGCGGTGGAGGGTGCTGCATGGCGGGATGAGCAGGTGGGAGAGCGATAAGTGAAATGTTGTAATCTAGAACTGCAACGTATTGTAAAACAACAAAGTGATTTTGCAAAAGTTTGTAATGGCCTTTGGGCTTGAAAAAACAGCGAAAATTTGCTATACTTTTGCATCATAAATTCAAATCAAATTATCAATACCTAAAATTAAAGTATTATGAACAACAGAAAATTCAGATTCGGAACGCTGCTGGTGTTTTTGGCGGCAATGGCTTTTACATTGAGCTCTTGTGAGTATATGGTGAATGTCGATTTTAAGATTGCTCACAACGACAACGACACGCTTGTGCTAACAGGATGGAATGGGACAAATGAGGTTATCTACACGAGTCCTTATACCAGCAATTCGGGTGACGTGTTCGATAAAACGACTATCAGCTCTTTCAGGGCGGGTGGCGGTTCTTCCACTACCGTTACGGAAGAGCAAGCCTTCACGCAACTCATGTCGGATTATGACAGCGTGATGATTACGCGCCGTTCTGACAATAAATCTACTATTACTTATCGCCATGACGAGAATGCCAGCAATGCGCAGCGGTATTTCTTCACGCGAGAGGCATGGACATGCAGTCCTGATGATGAAGGGTATGATGGCACTAGGACTTATACGCTTATCCTTACGGATGAGATGTTTAGGTGAACCAACAACACCACTGAGAAAACCATTTTTGGCCTAATTTTTGCAATATAATCGCTTTGTTATT
>JAGCCO010000237.1 GCA_017651645.1 Bacteroidales bacterium | reverse complement strand
GCCGAAATGCGGTGAAAATAGGATTCACCGTCGAGGCCGAACTCATCGACGAGAGCGAAAGCGATGCGGAGCCAGTCGGAGTAGTTGGCCGTGATGTCGATGCCCTGCGACTCGATGAGGATGGTCAGGGCTTCGACGGCATCTTTGGTGCTGTCGGAGGATTTGCGTGGGTTGCTCATTGTAGGATCTTTTCACAGATGTAGGCATCGGGGTCGTGAGGAAGGAAACAAGCGCGAGCGATGTCCTTCCCGGATTTGTCGGTGGTAAGGCCATATTCGTTCAGGAGGTAGTAAGATACCGACTTGAAGAATGAGGGATGGTAGTCCACCTGGTTTTCGAGCGGGAAGAATTTCTCTCGACAGAGAAATTGCCGCTCCATGGAGATGACCCATTTCAGGCCGTCGCCAGACGGGCTGCGGAAGAGCAGCAGCGTCGGAAAGTATTTGTCCTTCAGGAGCAACTTGAAGGTGTCTTCGACATTGGGAAGGTGGTCGAAGTCGAAGCAGACCAGGCTGGAATGGCGAAGCAAGTCGCCATTGTGCCGCGTGGAGAAGATGCCCGAGAAGGTGCAATAGTCGAAAGAGTTTTGTTTGTAGACGGAGTGCGCCTTGCCTGACAACGTGCGAAGGTGCGCCGTGGTTTCCTTGGCGATGCCACCAGTGATGTAGTGGTAGGCATCCAACAGGGAGAAAGCGGAATGTGGCACCGTGTTGGTGATGGGAGCACGGAAATAAGAGAAGTCGTTAAACATTGCTGGCCCTTTCATTGTTTTGGTTTTTGCGTTCTTCGACGAAGGCCTGGATCTCATCCAGCTTGTAGAGGAAGAGGCGTTGATGGACGGAATAATAAGGAAGGCCTGCGTTGCGGAGCGTCTGAAGGGTGCGTTCGCTGCAATGGAGAAGGCGCATGACATCGCCTGAGTCGAGCCAGATGCCGGAGAGGTTGGGATGGTTCAGGTGGATGAACTTTTGGCATCGCTTGGGCAGCGGCTTGCCGTTGTGCTTCTGTGTCTTCATTTGTAGCCTCCTTTCCTGCTGATTGTGGTACCACAAGCGGACTTGGGGAGCAGCGGCTTGTTGTCCTCATCATCAAGGTCGCTGTTGTAAACCAGTGTTTCAATGCCAAGCCATTTGTCGATTTCCGACTTGCGGAAAGCGAGACGGCCTTGGCTGGGCTTGTGGTGTGGGATGGTGGCATTGTTTACCCAACAATAGACAGTCTGCTTTGAGGGCTTGCCAGGCAGGTACTCGATGAGCTGGTCCACATTCATCCAGCGGTCGGCGGACTGCTCGTTTTGTTGGATCATGTTCCTGATGAGATACTTCACATCGTCAATCTCACGGAACAACTTGAACACCGCCTTTGGTAGCTGCTCGAGGGTTTGGATTTCGTTAGGTTGGATCATAGTCCTACATATTTGCGTTAATGGATGGTTTTTCCCGTGGCCACAAGAAGAAACCGCACTCCTGGTTGGAATGCGGTTGCAAAGTAACGGTGACGAAAAAAGGTAAAAACTATACTCTATATAGAGTAAGCAAAGGTTTTATCAAATCATGAAGATAAACCATTGATTTCCTTTTGCATTTCGAGCATGGCATGGAAGATGGCCAACTCGCTACGACAGTCGGCATTGGCGCGGCTGCGCCCTTCGCTCAGGGAGCCAGCGAAGTTGCTCATGTCGTTGTTCAGAAGACGGCCAAAGGCATCAAAGACTTGTACTTGGGTAGCATTTTCGCCTACCTTATTAATAAAAAAGCCCAGCCGCCAAAGGTTGTTGATGACGCGCTCGATATTGAGTTTGAACCCTCTATGGGGATTGAGGTAGATTTCTGACGTGTACGGCACAGGGATTTCGGGAGCGGATGCGGCTATTTCTTGCTCGGCCTTGACGCGCTCAGGGAGGTCGTCGATGCCGGAGGCGAAGACGCGCAGCACCTGATAGATATCGTTGATACCATGCTCACGGGCTATCTGAAGGAGCGCGGTGATGGTGAACTGGTTTTTCTTCAGATAATGGTTTTCGGTGAGTGTGTCGCGGTACTTCTGGGAAAGTTGAGCATAGGCATCTTCCAGCTCTTTATTCTGAGCGATTAGGGAATGATTGATGGCCAGACAATCCTCTTTCTTAAAGCAGTGTGAGCCCTTGGGAAACCGCGTGACGATGGCAGCGCGGAGCGTAGCGAAAGCGGTGTCGAGAGTGCCGTTTTCGTTGAAGGGATGGGATTGTCGGAACTGCGCTTCGATGGCATCAAGGATGGCGTGTTGGCCTTCCTCGTTGTTGGCCAACAGCACTGCCTCAGCGATATGCTCTGGGTTGAAGTTGTGGGTTATTTGTGCCCAGCTGAGTTTGTCGGGGGCTTTGACATCGATGGGCGATGGGATGAACTGCAGCGGGAAGGATGCGCCCATGGAATGGTATTGCTCTGTGATGGGGACAAAAGGACCGAAATAGGGTGACTTGGACGAGAGCTTTTCGCGGATAATCTGCGCAAAGTTCTCGGATTTTACGGTGCGGTTTGTCATGGATTTCAAGAGGACAAAGATGATGGAGAAGACGACTTCGGCGGCGATGGTGCTGCCCAGGTTCTCGCGGGCATCGACGAAGTAGTTGGTGTAGATGTCCTCTTCGGGGTGTTTGTCGATGTGCAGCTTGGTGCATTGATAGTAAGCCTCATTGAAGATCTGCAACGCAGGGACATTGAGGCGGTGAGGCCTGTCGTGTTTGGGGTCAGGCTCACGGATTGCAAGCAACGTCTCGTAAATGCTTTTGTTTAAGGTTGCCGAGGGCAACAATAACAGAAAGTCGTCAAGCTCCTTTCTGTCACAGTAGATTTTTTCACGTAACATAATGGTACTATTTTGACGATTTGACATTTTGATGATTGCATGGAAAGGGGACAAAAAAGGGAAAGACGCGCTTGGCGACTTTCCCTTTTTTGGCTGGAAGACTTACTCTTCGGATTCGCTCTCCGGGTCGACGAAGAGGAGATTGTTGAGCTTCATCCTCTTCTTCGGACTGATGACGCCTTGATAGCCACGGAGGACATTCTTGGAGTCGACATGGCCGACCATGGAGTCGATGAAGGCATCGGAAATGCCATGCCAAGTGAGCGTGGTGATATAGGAGTTTCGCGCGGTGGATGCGGTGACCGGTCGGATGCCCAGCTCAGCGCATACGTTTTGCATACCCAGTCGGATTTGGCGGTTGAAGTCGTGGACGCGATAGTCAATCTGCTGCGGTGTCTCGGCATCCAAAAGGATTTGCGGGAAGACACGGGAGCCCAGATTAGGAGCGGATGCGTACTTGTTGAGCAACTCGCGGAGCGGGGCGGTGATGGGGATGTTGACGACGACGGGCACCTTGTTCTCGATCTTGGCACGGACATAGCTGAACTCCGTGCCATAGATGGCATCTTCAGACCACTGCAGCGTGGCGATGTCCTTCAGGTTGGAGCCATTGCAGAGATAGAGGATGATCCACCAATCAGCGGCGAGCTTGGAAGGGCCGTCATAGTCGCGAATCTTGATGATGTCGGGGACGGTGAGGAAATCCTGCTTGCGACGGGCACCCGCCTTGATGGTCAACTCGGGGCGCTTGGTGATGGCCTTTTCTTTGACCAGGCTGTTCATCACGGCACGGAAGGCACGGAGATAGATGCTCTTGGTGGATGCCGACAGGCATTCTTCGTCCATGAACTGCTCCCACCTTGCGACGACGGCGGCAGTGGCTTCGGCGGGCTTCATCTTGGTGGGCTTGCCCACGATGGTCTTCTTAAAGGTGTCTTTGCCGAACTCGTCCTTGATGGGGACCAGGTGACAACCCATGGCGCGATAGAAGCTGCGCGCTGCGCAACGATATTGCTCTTGGGTCTTTGGCGACTTCTTGCCCTCGCCGAAGGTGGTCCAGTATTCCAATAAGGTGAAGCCGACATCGCGCTTGATGGGGAGCTTCATAGCCTCGGCCAGGTTGGAGAGGGTGAAGTCTTCCTCGCGGATGAGGCGACGGATGGTAAGACACACGTCATCGAAGTGCTGTTTGATGGTGGCACGGGCGATGGCTCTAGGGTTTTTGGCGCCGGAAGCGGTGCGGATTGCCTCGTAATCTTCGAAGGAAACGCGGTAACCAGTGGGGTAATACCAGCGTTCGCGGTTGCAATTTACCCTCACAGAGACGGGTTGATAGTCTTTTTTGCTTTGATTTTTGAGGTTCCAGATGGCTGAAACGGTGATTCCGTCGATAATTTCGACAAAAATCGGTTCGATTTTTCTTTTTTCAGTAGACATGATTAAAAACTTTTTATTTGCGTAAAATGTTAGTTTTCAAGCAGGAGAGGACACGATTTGCGAAAAAAACAGGACACAAAAAGGACACAATCCTATAAAACAATGCAAAAATACACAAAACTTTTCAAATACGCAAGTATTTGGTAGATAAAAAGATATATAAATTTTGACGCAAATAGAAAGGGATATAAAAGAGTC
>JAGCCO010000236.1 GCA_017651645.1 Bacteroidales bacterium | reverse complement strand
TTTAGAGTACCGAACCAGCGAACACCGGAAAGAATAGAAAAATAACAGAAAGTACAGCAGAATATGAAAAAAGGAAGTATCTTTATGGAGCTAAGCAAGTAGGCCGTTCTAGACATGGATTCGCAGTCCAATTTAGAGTATGGCCCTGCGAGTCTGTAGAATGAATATTGGCCGATGGAGGCCGTATAGAAGCTTACTTAGTTCCATCCATGAGACCGCAGGCTTAGCTTTTTTGAGTTAACCCCTTAAAGCTACTTCCGATGGCAAAGAAAGCGAAAAAATTACAAACAAGCAAAGGAATTGAATTAAAAATCGTGAACCCGAACGCAGCAGGCATAGACATAGCGGACAGCGAGATGCAGGTATGCGTCCCAGCCGACCGAGACGGCGACAACAATCGCCGCTTCGGGAGCTTTACGCGCGACCTGAACGAGATCAGCGGCTGGCTGAAGGCTTGCGGCATTGAGACCGTCGCGATGGAGGCGACAGGAGTCTATTGGATTCCCTTGTTCTTCAAGCTTCAGAAGGACGGTTTCGATGTCCAGTTGTGCAACGCCCGCGAGGTGAAAAACATCTCGGAGAAGAAGACGGACGAGTCCGATGCCGAATGGCTTCTGGTGCTTCACAGCTACGGGATGCTTAAACCCAGTTTCCAGCCCGAGAACGCTGCCCGGCAGATACGCAACCTTGCGCGTCACCGCGGTGGCCTGCTCAAGAGCGCCAGCAAGGAGGTGCAACACATGCAGAAGGCGATGGAGCAGATGAACATCAAGCTGACCAACGTGATAAGCGACATCACGGGCGTGTCAGGGCTGCGAATCATCACGGCCATATTGAAAGGGGAGCGAGACGCACAGACGCTTTCCGCTTTGGCCGACAGCCGCTGCAAACGCAGTAGGGAGGAGATAGCCCTCTCCTTGGAGGGGACTTGGGATGCAGACCACCTATTTGAGCTGAAGCAGTCGTATGAGCTGTACCAGATCTACCAGGGCATGGTGGAAGAGTGCGACAAGGAGATAGAGAATCTGCTTCAAGGTTTTGTGTCAAGAATAGACGAGGACAATGTGGGGCTGTTGCGCACCAAGAAACGGATAAACAAGAAGAATGCGGTCGCGTTTGATGTCGAGTCTTATGCCAATGCCATTTGGGGAGTCAATGCGATGGCCATCACGGGCATGAGTTCAGGGTCGTTGCTACAGCTGATAGGAGAGCTCGGGGCTGACTTCACGGACAAGTTCGATTCCCCTGCGAAGTTCTGCAAATGGTGCAATTTAGTCCCGAACAACAAGATATCCGGAGGGAAGCTTATCTCCAGCCGGCTTCCCAAACGGAAGAATCCCGTGGGGCAGATCTTCAGGCTGTGCGCAAACACGGTTGCAAAATCCAACAGCCCGATGGGGTTCTACTTCAGGCGAATCAAATCCAGGGCGGGGCACATGTCGGCCATTGTCGCCACCGCCCACAAAATGGCAGAGATTTTCTTTATCATGGTTCGAGACAGGGTGGCCTACGATGAAGGACGAGTCGGTTTGGATGAGGAAACCCTACTAAAAAGAAAGATAGAGCGTACGCAAAGACAGCTTGAAGCACTAAATGCAAAGCTGTATGCTACAGCAAGTTAAGAATATGTTATATAGAAGTAATCATCAACGATTCCCCCTGTAGAGACGCCGATTCATCGCGTCTCGAAAAGCAGATTATTGAAGCGACCGCCCTTCCTTTCCAAGGCTTCCCGAGGAAAGGGAGGGCTGCTTTATGGTTTTTTCCCAAAAGTATGAGATTAAGCGAAACTTTGCTGAATGGTCGATACGGTATTATCAAGGTCTTCAATAGTAATCCACCGATAACTATTATCTCTCCTCAACCACGTCATCTGCCGCTTGGCATATTGCCGCGTGTGGATTTTGATTTGCTCCACGGCATCGGCGAGGGTGCAATTGCCATCAAAATAGGCAAATAATTCCTTGTAACCTACTGTATTTAGCGCATTCAGATGGCGTTTGGGATACAAGGCTTCAGCTTCTTCCAAGAGACCTTGTTCCATCATCAAATCAACGCGTTTGTCGATACGCACAATGAGGGTTTGGCGGTCCCATAGCAGAGCGTATTTCTTGATGTCGAAGTCGCGCTGGACGGCATTGCCGCTACGGAAAGAGGAGAAAGGCTGACCTGTTTGGTAGCAGACCTCCAAAGCGCGTTGCAAACGGCGAGGGTTTTGCTGGTCGACGAGGGCGAAATACTCGGGGTCGAGGCACTGGACTTCATTCTGTATGGCTCTCAGACCACCTTCGTCATAGAGTTTTTGCACTTTCTCCCTGATTTCAGGTTCCACATCGGGCATGGTATCAATGCCATTGCTGACCGCATCGATGAAAAGGCCAGAACCGCCGGTCATGATGACGACATCGTAGGTCTTGAAAAGCTCATCCAAGAGTTGCAGCGCATCGTGTTCATAGTCGGCTACGTCGTATTTATCTTCGATGCTGATATGGTGCACAAAATAATGCTTGATTTGGCTTAACTCTTCTTCGGTAGGAGCAGCCGTTCCGATAATCATTCCTTGTAAAACTGGCGGCTGTCGGCGGAGAGGATGACGGTGTTTAAAGCTTGGGCCAACTCGATGGAAAAGGCAGTCTTGCCTGACGCAGTGGGGCCGGCGATGACGATGAGGGTTTTGTTTTTTAATGTTGAATGCGGAATGCTGAATGCTGAATGGGGGCGAAGCCCAGCATCGCTTTGCGCCATTCCGCATTCCTCATTCCTCATTCTGCATTCCTCATTTCGCATTCCTCATTCAGATTTTGTTGGGTACAGGACCATTATTCGCCACCACAATCGGTTCTTGGATTTCCTTCACCACGCTGAGACCCAACTTTTGTCCTTCCTCTTTCATAAATGCGTATGCCTCAGCGAAATTGTTGCCAATGATGCCATCCAGAATGGCCTCGCGGATAGCATTCTTGATAACACCTACCTCGCGGCCCTCGGGGATGCCGAAGGTCTCCATGATGGCGATGCCGTCGATGGGCGGCTGCCAGTTACGCAGGTGGTCCTTGGCCTCAATTTCTTTCAGCTTTTCTTGGACAATCTCGAAGTTGTGATGGAACTTCTTCACCTTTTCCTCGTTCTTCGAGGTGATGTCGGCATGGCAGAGCAGCATGAGGTCGTCGATGTCGTCACCGGCATCAAAGAGCAGCCTTCTCACGGCAGAATCGGTGACGATGTCCTCGGCCAACACAATGGGGCGTAGGTGGAGCAACACAAGTTTTTCAACATATTTCATCTTCTCGTTTAGGGGTAGCTTCATCGCAGCGAAGATCTTAGGCACCATCTTGGAGCCTTTAAACTCATGGCCATGGAAAGTCCACCCTGTGCCGTCCTCCCAGCGTTTGGTCTGGGGCTTGGCAATGTCGTGCAATAAGGCCGCCCAGCGCAGCCAGAGGTCGTCGCTCTTCTCGGCAACTTGGTCGAGAACCTGCAAGGTGTGCAAGAAATTGTCCTTGTGGCCACGGCCTTGGACGATTTCCACACCTTTCAGTAGCGACAATTGCGGGAAGATGAGTTTCAGCAAGCCGCTCTCGTCCAATAGTTTGAATCCTATGGACGGCTTGGGCGAGAGGATGATTTTGTTCAGTTCCTCGGTGACGCGCTCCATTGAGACGATTTTGATGCGCTGGGTATTGCGTTTGATGGCTTCGAATGATTCGGGCTCGATGTAGAACTTGAGTTGCGAGGCGAACCTGATGGCACGCATCATGCGCAGTGGGTCGTCGGAGTAGGTGATGTCGGGGTCGAGCGGCGTGCGTAATAGCAGTTCCTCCATGTCAGCCATGCCACCATAGAGGTCGATGAGGGTGCCAAAGTCCTCGGCATTAAGGCTCAAGTCCATGGCGTTGATGGTGAAGTCGCGGCGGCTGATGTCATCCTCAAGGGTGCCGTTTTCCACCACAGGCTTTCGGCTGTTGCGGTCGTAGGATTCTTTTCTCGCGCCCACAAACTCAACTTCCATCCCGTCGAAACGGATCATGGCCGTGCCGAAGGCACCGTAGTATTTGGCTTCCTTGTGGCCAGGTAGGAGGGAAGCGACCTTTTTGGCCAAGGTGATGCCGCTGCCCACGGTGACTACGTCGATGTCATTGGAGGGACGACGCAACAGGATGTCGCGCACATAGCCGCCGATGACATAACTCTTGTAGCCCAACTCCGCACTGGCGTAGGCAATCACCTTAAAGATTTTGCTGCTGATATGTTTCTTGAAGTCGTAGTTCATCAGACTTTGGCTTCTTCAAGGATTTTCTTTTCTGTGGGAATGATGTTAACTATGGTTTCTTCGCCTTTTTCGTCGAGGTCGATGCTGATAGTGTCGCCGATGTGGAGGTTGGCTGAGATGATGGCTTCGGCCAAAACATCTTCCACGTACTTCTGGACGGCACGTTTCAGCGGACGGGCACCATACTGTTCGTCCCAACCTTTCTCGGCAAGGAAGTCCATAGCCTTGTCGGTGATTTCGATCTTGTAGCCCATCTCTTCGACGCGCTTCACCACCTGACGGATTTCGATGCCGATAATCTTCTGGATGTCGTTCTTGTCCAAAGCGTTGAACATCACCACGTCGTCAACGCGGTTGAGGAACTCAGGGGCGAAGGTGCGCTTCAAGGCGTTGTCGATGACGCTCTGCGAGTACTCGTTCTTGCTGTTGAGCTTGGCCTGTGTGCCGAAGCCGACACCTTGACCGAAGTC
>JAGCCO010000022.1 GCA_017651645.1 Bacteroidales bacterium | reverse complement strand
TCATCCTGAGCCAGGATCAAACTCTTCGTTGTACTATTGTCTTTCTTTTGTTCTACTCTGAATCTCGGGTTCCGCCTTGATGTTCTCTTGTGTTCCTTTGTTAAAGGTTCCTATCCCTAGCGCCGCATCCCGCGGCGCCGGTCTTGTGCTGGCCTCAGACTTTCAATGAACTCTTCGCTAAACCCTCTTTCATAATCGTGTCTTTCCCTTCTCGTTTAGCGGGTGCAAAAGTACTGCTTTTTCTATTACGCGCAACATATTTTTTATAATTTTTGAAACTTTTTTGTATTATATTGATTATCAGTATATAAGAATCACAATTATTTACAAAAAAGCATAGTATCTAAGACAAAAAAGAGCCATTTTTCTCCTAAAAAGACATATTTTTCCTATGGTTCTCACTGATTATTTCTCAATTATGAGATATAACAGAAGCAATTTTTCATCGACAACGAGACCTGATTTTCGGCACACCTTATTAATATAATTAACGGAATCATGACTTTTTTGCCGACATCGAAGTTGAAATCATCGCAAAATCGCTATTTTTGCCGAAAATAAAAACACCGATGAGGTTTTACATCAGAATTATTCTGCTTTGTGTTGCCCTGTTCATTTCGTTTATGACCAAGGCACAAGTTTATTCTAACGACTTCGAGAACCTCCAAGAATGGAACGCCCCTTGGTTTAACATGCATATCGTGGCTGATATCAGCGCAGCTCGGGAAAACCACGTTTGCATCTGTGACAGTCTACAGGAATACGGATTGGGGGTCGACATTAATGCGGGCAAGGAATACCCCAACCGAAATGTCCACTGCAAGTTCGGCTTCCTATGCAAGGCCGACACCAACACCCAAGCCGACATCGTGGTGAGCATTGACGATACGATACGCAACCGATATTGGAATGCATATCCTCTTGCACATTATGTGAATGATACCGCCGAATGGTCACAAGTACAGCTCGACTTTAACTTCCCCGCCAGCTATACACTAGGCAGCGAGATTAAGATTTATGTCTGGAACAAAGGCAAGGAATTGTTGGTTTTCGACGATGCAGAATTGGAGGTCAAAGCCGATATTTTACCTAGCTATCAGCCTGATATTAAAAGAAATACGACATCATCAACTGAGCAAGACTCACTATATTATGAATTACAATACCTCGATTTCTGGTACAATTTAAAACCCGTCATAGAATACATCAATGCCGATGGCGACACCGTCAATAACCCTTCTGTTGCAGAAATCCAGCATCATCGTGGCGGCCGCATCGAAGCTCGATTCAAGGAGGACGTCAAATTGCTCCGATTGGCTTTTGTTCTGTCTCTGCCCGAGAAAGGTGAAATTACCGTTTACCGCCGCAACCAACACATTGACAGCACCCATCTTCAATCATCGTATTACCTGGACAGAGAAGGTTTTACAATAAAATACGGCAACATCGGTTTCAGCACCTACCACAACACGGAGATTTCCTCGCTACAATTGGACGTGGAGAACCGCACCGCCTGTTTCAACATCGACTACTGGCGCGACCATCCGTTGGTGCATTTCCCCATGCATAACGACACTTCAGATTATTTCGAGGACATTTCCTACCGCTTTGTCAAGGCTGGCGAGGTGCTGACGGGCGAGTTCAACCTGTATAATAAAGCTCCCGAAGACCTTCCCCGCCTCATGCCCGTCTGGGACGGCTACCAAAGCGCTTTTATCTTCACCGAACACGCCGACTGGACGGATATTCGCACCCATCGTGCCGTGCTCTTTGGAAATGAAAACATTACGAAGCCTGAAGATGCTGTCGGAGGCTTTTGCTATTTCAACATTCCCGTCACAAAGAGTGTATTCTATTGGAATCCCGACAAGATTACCAATGTCAAAACCAGTCACGGCCTCTTCCCTGGACTGATTGAATCCATCGATACGAATAAAGACTTCTATAAGTTGCTGAAAACCTTAAAGAAAGAAGGCTTTGAGATTTGTCTACACTCGCCCGAAATCTACACCACCATTCCCAGTGAATTCCCCAAGGCGATGCGCTTCATGCGTAGACATTTCGACACCAAGAGCTGGATCGACCATGGCTACAACAACGGTCCCGACAAGAACCGTGAGGACCTGGTTTGCGACGGATTGCTGCCCGACTCGCCCCAATATGCCGCTGCGCTTTGGAAGGAAAACGGCGTGCGCTACCTTTGGAACGCCTATTATGAGGAGAACCGCATGGAGAGCCACAACTTCGACGGACATTTCGTGCAGCCGTTCGACGGCTTCGGCGACGCCCTGCCCAACCGTCAAATCACCACTTTGCCCAATGGCGACAAGGACTTCCTGCTTTGGTCTACACCCTCGACTTTGGAAGTGAATGAAGATCACGAATGGTACTACTATTTCGACAGCATCCGTCTGCAACGCCTCGTAGACCAACACAATGTGTTCATTACCCATGTCTATCCTGCATGGAGCGACCCACATCGAGCCTTCTGGCAATACAACGAAAACGGCACCGCAGTAGCCATGCCTGGCTTCAACTTCGCCCTAAGCCAACTCGCCCGTTTCCGCGATGAGAAGAAAATCCTGCCCACCACGATTGAACAATACCTCAGCTATTACGAGAAGCTTAACAGCATCGAGTACATGATTCTCGACAACAAGACCATACGACTCACCAACCCCAATGAAGCCATCAAAGGCCTGACCTTGCTTTGCACCAAGCCCATCGTGGTAGAAGGCAAAACCGTTGATTTCCGCAAAGTGGATGAAGGCTATCTAGTGTGGTTCGACTTGGGCAAAAACGAAACCGTAACCATAAGATACAGAGAATGAAAAGACTATCCATATTCGTCAGCGGCAACGGCACCAACCTGCAACGTATTGCCGAGTATTTCGCCAGCGACAAAGACGTTGAAATCGTCAACGTGGTGTGCAACAATCCCAAGGCCTATTCCATCGAAAGGGCGAAAAATTTGGGCATTCCGCTGCGCATGATCACCAAAGAGGAATTCAGGAGCGAGGCCTTCATCAAGGAGTTGCAAGACCTTCATGTCGACCTCATCGTGCTGGCGGGTTTCCTATGGAAGCTTCCGGAAAACCTGGTCAAAGCCTTCCAGAAAAAGATTGTCAACATCCACCCTGCCCTATTGCCCAAATACGGCGGAAAGGGCTTCTATGGCGAGCATGTGCATGAAGCGGTAGTGGCAGCGAAGGAAGCCCAATCGGGCATCACCGTACACTATGTTAACGAGTTGTACGACAGCGGTGAAATCATCCTTCAAGCCCGTGTCAGCCTGGACGAAAAAGAAACGCCTGACTCCCTGGCGGCCAAAATCCACCAATTGGAGCAGGCGTATTTCCCTATTGCCATTGAACAAGTCCTGAAGGCTATTCAGTAGGCAAAGCCTTAAAGCCGTTACCCATAATCTCCGAACTTTCAATCACGTTAACAAAAGCATTGGGGTCAAGGAAACGGAGGTTGGCTTTCAGTTTCACCAAATCAGAACGGTTCAAGGTGACGTAGATCATCTTGCGCTCGGCACCTTGATAGAGACCGCTACCCGCGAAAACGGTACCGCTTCTGTCCAATTCCTTAATAATAAAATCACGCACCTCATCAATCTTATCCGTGACGATGAAGGCCGTCTTGTAGCTCTTCACGCCTTCCACCACGAGGTCGATAATCTTGCTCTCGATGAAGATAAGGATGATGGAATAGATAGGCAGACGGATATCCTCGAAGGCCACGAGGGTGGTCAGCGAGATGATGCTGTCGACGATGAGCACAAGGGTTCCAAGGCTGATTTTGGTGTATTTGTGGGCAATCATGGCGATGATGTCGGAACCACCCGAAGTGGCACCCGAACGGAAGATAACACCGATGGCAACACCATAGATAAGACCTGCAACAACCGTGTTCAGGAAGAAGTCAGGCATGAAGTAGCGCTGCACATCACCGTCCATGAAGAACAACGACGACTGGAGTTCCGTGTCGAAGAAGGCGCCGTCGTGGATGACAGGTGCATAGCCCCACCATGTTTCAAGAATATAGGTAAACACAGGTATCAGGATGACCGAAATAACCGTCTTGACGCCGAACTTGGGGCCAAGTATGATGGTGCCGATGATGAGCAGAGGGATGTCCATGCAGATGCCCGCCAGAGAGATTTTCCATCCCCACATGGCGTTGAACACGTTGGCGAGACCATACACACCGCCAGGCGCCAAGTGGTAGGGATTCACGAACATCACATCGCCAACGGCGAAAAGAGCCGAACCTAACACCAACAAGGCATAGGCCAGGATTTGTTGTTTCAATTTCTCGTTTTTCATAACTCAAGCAATTATGATTCAGTTAATTAAATTAAAAAACACCCTTTTTGAAGCGGCAAAGGTACAAAATTTCCAAATTCTTTCTAATTTTGCAGTCTCAAAAAGGACCCGTAGTTTAATGGATAAAATAAAGGATTCCGGTTCCTTCGCTCTGGGTTCGATTCCCAGCGGGTTCACAAAAAGACAGGGCTGTCAATAATAATTTGACGGCCCTACTTGTTTTATGCCTCTAACCGAACGTATCCGAATACATCCGATCTGGTTGATTCGGCTCATTTCGGTTAGAGATTCCGATTATTTTTCCCTGTCCGTAATGATGACATCAATGGCTCCAACGCCGAACTTGGCGATGCTGGCCATGCGGTTTTCAGTGTTCTTGTAGTTTTTCAGTTCCTCAATGATTGCATTCTTCAACACGCCATTGCCAACACCATGGATGAAAGTCACCTTGTTGTAATCGGCGGCAATAGCGCTTTCGAGCATCTTCTTGAAATAGTCGGTTTGGATTTTGAACATGTCGTGGCTCGAAAGACCCAAGATATTGTCGATCAACTCGCCGATGTGCAAGTCCACGATGGCCTCGCCTGGCGCTACTCTGTGTTTGTCGATGGGTGCTTCTTTTTTTACCAAATCTTTGGCAGGAGCCTGAGCGCCAACACCTTCCTTCATGATTTTGGTGAAATCGCCGTCACCATGCTTCAAAGCAATCAGTTCAGAAAGACAGATCATCACCGACTTCTCACCCAAGATGCCCGAGGGCAGATAGCTGCCTTCCTTATAGAAACGTCCAGGACGCAACGAGAAAGGCGCATTCAACGGAAGCAGCACGCAATCAGAGGTTTCTGCAGTCAATATGGCTTGTACTACGCCGTTGAGCCAATACTCAAGGTCGTCGCGCGAGATGGTCTCGATGACGATTTTCTCGTACTTGTCGACTTGACCGTAATCCACGTTGGCGAACTTGTCCTCTTCCTTGATGGTGAAGGTATAGAGCATCTCATAAGGCGTGTGGTTGACCAGCACCACGTCAAGCGGACCCGTGAGAAGCCATTGCTGCTCGTGAGGTACGAAAGCCATATAGATGCCTTCCTTCTCCGCCTCTTTCGCGAAACGGCGCAAACCACCTTTACGAGCTTCTTCGGCCTGCTGTTGCTTCAAAAGTTCCTGACCTTGAACCTCTTTCTGCACTTTCTCGACAATTTCCTGTTGCTTGGTAGGTGCGGGCATGGAGCGGTAGTCCAACACCAAATCCGTGATCAAAGTCGGGATCTCGAAGCCGTCTTCCACCTCGACCATCACCATGCGGGAGTCTATGATTTTCGTGACCTTTCCCCCACCTATGGTGCTAAGGAAGTTCACTTTGTCGCCAATCTTAAATTCTGCCATTGTTTTTCGAATTAGGGCAGCAAAAATACACAATTTTGGCAGAATTTTTGTATCTTCGCCGCTGAATTTCAAAAGATGATGAAACCGAGACTCCTCGTCATAGTATTCGCCTTATTGGCGGTGGCCTGCACCAAGCCCAACGAAAAGGCTGAAATCAACCTGAAGATCGGCTATGAAGTCAATGGCAAGCCGTTGGTTACTGACTCGTTATGCTACGAGAATGAAGCTGGAAACCAGTTCCTCATCACCGAGATACAATGGTTCCTCTCCAACATCGAGCTGAAAAACGAGGCAGGCGATTGGATTATGCTCCATCAGTCAGGTCTTTCCGACACTTTGGACATCAGTCGAGTGTTTTACATCGACACTGACATTCCGGAATCGCAAACATTACATTCCAGCCCTGTGAAAGTCGGCCACTACACCGCCATCCGTTTCACCTTTGGATTAGACGAAACCGACAACTATACCGGGCTCTTCAGTGACCCACCCGATTCGGAAATGTTTTGGCCCGACATGTTGGGCGGTGGCTACCACTACATGAAACTGAATGGGAAATACCTGAATGCAGAAGGCCGTCTTGCCCCCTTGGCCATTCATCTCGGCATCGGGCAGAACGAGGATTTCACCGAGTTTTATCAAAACTACTTCATTGTGGAGTTGCCCATCGATTTCAATGTCAAGGCGAACACTGAAAACCAACTTGACTTGACGATGGTCATCGACAACTGGTTCCGCAATCCCCATACGATTGACTTCAACGAATTTGGCAGCCATATCATGCAGAACCAGACCGCACAAAGGCTGCTTAACGGCAACGGGAAAGATGTGTTTAGAATAGGAAGACCCACTGAGAATGAAAGCAATACAACCATGGAAAAAGACAATAAATTGGCAGAAAAGTTCAAAAATGTGATGCAAAAAGCCGCACCGAAACCGCATTTTTGGAGCTGGGAAAGCGTGAAGGAGAGAATGGAGAACTACAAAAAAGACAAGGCATGAAGCGTTTCAACTCGTTTGTGGTCTTCATTGTAGCCTTTATGATGGTTCTATCTTCCTGTAAACCAACGCAAGAAGAGCCCTATCATCCGACTCCCTATGAACTTACACAGCCCTCTTACTTCCCATCGAAGAACAACATCCCTGCCGACAATCCCATGACCGAGGAAGGTGTTGCCTTGGGTAGAAAGCTGTTTTATGACCCACGGCTTTCGGGTCGCGATGGAACGGACGGCATTCGTAGTTGTTCTTCGTGCCATCATCAAGAAAAGAGTTTTGAGTTTGGCGCTCCAACGGGCACCCACCATGCCATGTTGCCGCTGATTAACTTGGCCTGGAACCGCACAGGCTTGGGCTGGAATGGTGGCGTGGCTACTTTGGAGGATATGGTATTGGCTGCGGTCACAAGTCCAGTGGAAATCAATGCCGACACCAACCAGGTAGTCAAATACTTACAGAAGACCGACGATTATCCCGAGTTGTTTTATAAGGCTTTTGGCAGTCGCGAAATCACTTTTGTCAACGTTGAAAAGGCCATCGCGCAGTTTGTGCGGAGTCTAGTTTCAGCCTACAGTAAATTCGACCGCTATCTGCTTGGCGAGGAAGAGCTTACAGAAAATGAGTTGGCCGGTTATGAACTGTTTTGCACCGAAGATGGTGCCGACTGCTTCCATTGCCATGGCGGTGGTGGTCAGGCCCTGATGACCACCAACCTGTTCTACAACAACGGTCTGGACGACGAGTTCAACGATCCCGAAGACCGCTCGGCCATCACGGGAAGCCATTGGGACCAAGGTGCTTACAAAGCCCCCACCCTGCGCAATATCGCCGTGTCTGCACCTTATATGCATGATGGCCGTTTCACCACATTGGACGAGGTCATCAATTTCTACAGCGAAGATGTGAAGGACTCAGAAAACATCAACCCACTGATGCACCATGTGATGGACGGTGGCGTCCAGCTCACCGACTTGGAAAAAGCCCAGTTGAAGGCGTTTTTGAACACACTCACAGACGAGTACTTCCTGAGCAATCCTAATTTCACAAAACCCACAAAACATGCAAAACCATGACTTTCCCTTGGGGCGACGAGCGACGATTCAATAGTTACAGCAACTACTTCACGAAGCAGTTCGGTGGGCGTGTGCAGAAAATCAGCATTGACGCGGGCTTTAGTTGTCCCAATCGTGACGGCAAAATCAGCACTGGCGGTTGCACTTTTTGCAGCAATGCCGCTTTCAACCCCTCCTATTGCAAGCCCGAGAAAAGCATTAAGCAACAGATTGAAGAAGGCATTGAGTTTCATCAAAAGCGTTACCGTCGCGCCAACCAGTATTTGGCTTATTTCCAGCCGTTTTCGAATACTTACAAGCCGTTGGAGGAGCTGAAGAGCATTTATAGCCAGGCTTTGAAAGTGCCCGAAATTGCAGGCATTGTTATAGGCACACGACCTGATTTGATTGATGAGGCTCTATTGCAGTACCTCAACGAAATCCAGAAAACGCATTATGTGATGCTGGAATATGGTGTGGAGAGCGTCTACGACGAGACCCTAAAACGTGTCAACCGAGGACATGACTTCGCCACGGCGGAGAAGGCCATCCGCATGACTGCCGACTATGGCATCCCTTGTGGAGCACATTTCATCTTCGGGCTGCCCGGCGAGACCAAATCCATGATGCTCGATGCCGCCGATGTCATCTCGCGACTGCCTTTGACCACAGTCAAGTTCCACCAACTGCAAATCTTAAAGGGCACCAAAATGGCCGAGGAATACCTTGAGCATCCCGAGTATTTCCATCTCTTCGACTTGGAGGAATACATCGACTTCGTCATCGATTTTGCGGAGCGACTGAATCCCAACATTGTCATCGAGCGTTTTGCAGGTGAAGTACCACCTCGTTATCTCGTCTCCGAGCCTTGGATGAAGCTTCGCTATGATGAGGTTTTGAGCCGGATTGAGAAGCGGATGCTGGAACGGGGAACTTGGCAAGGTCGCCTTTACCAATGAAAAAAGCGCATCTCAACGAGACGCGCTTTTTCATTTATACGATCAGCGAAGCTTACTCAGCCACTTCCTTTGCCTTAGCCCTGAAATTCACCAAGTCTTCCTCAATGAAGTTCTTCACGTAAACGCTCTTGCCGATGACGTCTTCCTCGGCGGCGTGGACGTAAACGTTGGCCGACTGGGTGAAGAGATGCGGGGCACGGGTGGCATCGTCGAGGATGAGCAGCGACATCATGATGTCGCCAGTCATATCGTAAAGACGGCGGGCCAGGAAGTCCTGAACCTCTTGGTTGTTGGCGCCCTTCACGTAGTTGATGCTCTGCTCGTAGAGTTCCACAAGGGTGCGCACCGTGTTCTGCAAGGGCTTCAAGTCCTCGGAGACCTCGTTTTCCAGCATCTCCTTCATGATGGTGAGGTAGGTGCCGTTGGTGATGTAACGGATGGCGGCCACCACCTGCAGCTGCGTTGTACCTTCGTAGATGGAGAAGATACGAGCGTCGCGATAAAGGCGCTGGCATTTGTACTCCATGATGAAGCCACTACCGCCATGGATGCTGATGGCGTCGTAAGCATTCTGGTTGGCGTACTCTGAGTTCATGCCCTTGGCCAAAGGCGTGAAGGCGTCGGCGAGACGCGAATACTTCTTGCATTCGGCACGCTCTTCGGGTGTCAGCGGACGCTCACGTTGGATGTCTTCAAGGCACTTGTAGATGTCAACATAACGAGCGGTCATATAGAGCAACGAACGACCAGCGTCGATCTTGGCCTTCATGCGGGAAAGCATATCGTAAACAGCAGGGAACTCGATAATCTTCTTGTGGAATTGCTGACGCTCACTGGCGTATTTCAATGCCTCGTTGTAAGCCTCCTGTCCAAGGCCCACCGACTGTGCGGCGATGCCGAGACGGGCACTGTTCATCAGAGCCATCACATATTTGATCAAGCCTAATCGGGTCTCACCGCATAGTTCAGCTTTGGCGTTCTTGTAGGTCAACTCGCAGGTTGGGGAGCCATGGATGCCGAGCTTATGCTCGATATGGCGCACGTTGACGCCGCCCTGACGCTTGTCGTAGATGAACATCGACAGGCCGCGACCGTCCTTGGTGCCTTCTTCAGAACGGGCCAATACGAGGTGGATGTCGGAGTCGCCATTGGTGATAAAACGCTTCACACCATTGAGCAGATAACAGCCGTCCTTCTCGCTATAGGTGGCCTTCAGCATGACACTTTGCAGGTCGGAACCGGCATCAGGCTCGGTGAGGTCCATCGACATGGTCTCGCCGGCACAAACGCGCGGGATATACTTTTTACGTTGCTCCTCGTTGCCGAATTCATATAAGGTGTCGATGCACGACTGCAGGGACCAGATGTTTTGGAAACCGGCATCGGCGCTGGCCACCATCTCGCTCAACATGGAGAAGACAATGATGGGCAGATTCAAGCCGCCGTAACGGCGCGGCATGGAGACACCCCAGAGGCCGCCTTTGGTGCAGGCGTCGAGGTTCTCCACGGTCTTGGAGGCATAAATCATGCGGCCGTTCTCGAGATGCGGGCCTTCGAGGTCGACGCTCTCAGAGTTAGGCTCAATGATGTTGGCGGTGATGTCGCCCGTGATGTCAAGGACACGGCGGTAGTTCTCCATCGCGTCTTCGTAATCGACAGGGGCGTAATCGTAGTTGTCCTTATCCGCAAAGTTGCGTTCCTTCAGCTCGACGATGCGCTTCATCAGCGGATGGTCGAGGTAGAATTGCAGGTTCGGGTTGTCGTTATAATAATTTGCCATTTTGTTCTATTTTTGTGGATTGTTGTTCTCGGATTTGTCCTTCTTTTTTCCTTTCATATTGATAAAATCTATCACCCCTAAAATCTGGAATGCAGATAATACCACAGCAATTACACAGAGGACAATAGCAACAATTACCATATTATTTACTGTTTTGCTTGTAATACTTGATCAGTTTCGGGACGACTTCCTCAACCGTTCCAACGATGACATAATCCGCAATCCTATTGATAGGTGCGTCAGGATCGCTGTTCACTGAGATGATAATCTTGGAGTCCTGCATACCCGCAATGTGCTGAATCTGTCCGCTGATGCCGCAGGCAATGTATACCTTCGGGTGAACGGTAACGCCGGTCTGGCCGATTTGGCGGTCGGTGTCGCAGAAGCCCGCGTCGACAGCGGCACGCGAGGCACCGACTTCGCCGTGGAGCACCTTGGCGAGTTCAAACAGCATGTCAAAGCCTTCCTTCGAGCCCATGCCGTAACCGCCGGCCACCACGATGGGCGAGCCTTTCAGGTTGTGTTTGGCGGCCTCCACATGGTGGTCGAGGACCTTCACGACGTAAGCCTCGGGAGAGACATACTTGCTCACTTCGGGATAGACCACTTCGTTCTTGGCCTTGCCTTCATAAACGGCTTTCTGCATCACGCCCGAGCGGACGGTAGCCATCTGCGGACGGTGGTCAGGGTTGACAATGGTCGCCACGATGTTGCCACCGAAAGCAGGACGGATCTGATACAGCAAGTTGTCGTAGTGCTTCTTGGTCTTGATGTCGTCGAAGTCACCGATTTCAAGTTGAGTGCAGTCAGCGGTAAGGCCGCTAGTCAGCGAGGAGCTGACGCGCGGACCGAGGTCACGACCGATGACGGTGGCGCCCATCAGGCAGATCTGCGGTTGTTCCTCTTTGAAGAGGTTGACGAGGATATCGGTGTGGGGTGCAGAGGTGTAGGGGAACAAGCCCTCGCCATCGAAAGCGAAGAGTTTATCCACGCCGTAAGGCAGGATTTGGTCTTCCACCTTACCTTTGATGCCAGTGCCAGCCACAACGGCGTGAAGTTCCACGCCCAGTTGATCGGCCAGTTTACGCCCTTTGGTGAGCAACTCCTGAGACACTTCGGCCACTATAGTGCCTTCGGTCTCACAATATACAAATACATTATTCATACGCTATTTCACATTGGCCTAATACGAAATCAATCACGATGGTTGTTCCATAACGAGAAGAATATCAGCAAAGCTAGGATAGGATGTTCCTTACACCAAGCAATGATTCTATCTATCAATCTCATATTAAACCCTTTCTATAAATTTAACCGATAATCTTCTCCTCTAATAATTCCTTAATCAAGCTTTCTACATCGGCATCGCTGGCGGTGAGGGTCTTGCTCTCCTTGGCCTGGAAGACGATGTTCTGCACAGTTTTCACCTTGGTGGGGCTACCTGAGAGGCCGCACTGGTTGGGGTCGCCATCCACATCGGCCACGCTCCACTGGTTGAGGTTGAGGTAGTCGCGGCTGGCATAGAGGTCGGCGCGAGGATCCTCGGGCTGACGCTCCAGCGGGCATGAGGCATACTTGTATTTCATCACCAACTTGGCGTTGCAGGGACGGCAGGGTGCCGCGCTACCGTTGACGGTAATCACGCAAGGCAGCGGCACTTCGACAGTCTCCACGCCACCGTCGATATGACGGCGGATGGTGGCGATGTTGTTTTCGATCTTGAGGATTTCCTCGGCATAAGTCACTTGGTTGAGACCCAGTTTCTGTGCCACTTGAGGACCCACCTGGGCGGTGTCGCCGTCGATGGCCTGACGGCCTCCGATGACGATGTCGACATCGCCGATCTTCTTGATGGCGGTGGCGAGGGCATACGAAGTGGCGAGGGTGTCGGCGCCTGCGAAGAGGCGGTCGGTGAGCAGCCAGCCCGTATCGGCTCCACGGAAGAGGCCTTGGCGGATGATCTCACCGGCACGCGGCGGACCCATAGTGAGCACGCCGACGGTGCTGCCTGGATTTTGTTCCTTGAGGCGCAGGGCCTGTTCAAGGGCATTCAAATCTTCAGGGTTGAAGATGGCGGGCAATGCGGCGCGGTTGACGGTTCCTTCCGACGTCATCGCGTCTTTGCCCACATTTCTAGTATCGGGCACCTGCTTGGCAAGCACCACGATTTTCAATGCTTTTGTCATAAAATAAAAAATCTCGTTTTCAATCGGGCGGCAAAAATACGGAAAATTTCCGTATTGGCATTAGTTTGGGATGTCGCCATGAACAAAAACTTATTTTTTCGATTTGACTATTACATCTTCGAAAACAATTTCCAGCTGTTTGGCTATCGCCTCTGATGAAAACTTTTGTCTACACTCTTCTGCTATCCGTTTACGGTCGTATCCCGAATAATGCTCAGCCATATATTTAATTGCTTCTGACAAGGCTTTAACATCATCAGCAGGGATTAGTAATCCGTTAAAGTCATTCATATAGCTGCGAGAACCGCCACAATCTGTGGCTATTACTGGCACGCCACAAGCCAAAGCCTCAACGGGTGCCACTCCAAATGTTTCCAAATGAGAAGAAAGAATATAGACATCTGCTTCTTGCAATGCATTTACAATATATTCCCTGGTTTTACGCCCGACCAAATTCACAACTTCTGATAGATGATACTTTTCTATCATTCCGAGTAGGTTTTTCTTCTCAGGGCCATCGCCAATGATGGTAAAACGGATATTCTTTGGCAAAGAGGTATTTTCGCCAAGTGCCCGGATAACCACGTCAAATCTTTTGATTGGACGCAAATTTCCAACAAGCACAAACCGAACAATATCGTCCTTTTTAACATGTTCTTTATAATAGAACTCCTTACCATAGTTATCGTATACCACCGTTGTGTCAACTCCTATGTTTTTTAGTATATTCTCCCTCAAAGCCTCCGAAACCACCAATTGTCTATCCATATATGGATAGGTTTCAGCCGCTTGTTTCTTGAGTTCTTCCTTAATGTTTTCCTTACCCATCTCGCTCCAATGCTCTATTCCTACTGCAGGTATGCCGAATTTTCGTTTGATAGCCAAAGCCCGTCTGCAATATCTAAGATAGTGTCCATAAACAACATCTGGTAATCCTTCTGCTTTTACCACTCTTTTGAAGAGATGTAAAAACAAAGCCTCAAACGTATTATATTGCAGTTTTCGTGAAACCTTTCTTAACAATTTCAGACATCTGGAACCGGGATAATAACTATAGACGGTTACGCCATTCCTTACCTCTTTTGCAACACCCAATTTTCGGGTATTGGCTTCTATGCGAATGTCAAGAATTAGGCAAAACACCTGATGTCCCAATGCGCTTAATGCAACCGCTTGGTCACGCTCAAAATTCCCATTTTGCGGTCTCTGTTCTGACGGCCAACCTCTTGTAATAAAGAAAATCTTCATTATTTGAATATTTTATTACCTTTAAATGCAACTTTATGTTTCAATTTTTTCGTTGCTTTTTTTGCCAAAAAGAACTGACGAGAAAACATGTAGTTTGTCTTTAGTCTAGTTTTAAAAGAATCTGTCCAACCAATATGTTCTCTGTATTGGGCCGGAGTCTCCATAATCCATCTCACCATAATCCTAAACCCTTCCCTCGATGCATGACAAATAGCTTCTCTCCTATATTCTAATAATCTCTCCAGTTTAGTAAATTCAGCCGCTTCCAGATAGGTTGGTTCCTTGTCGGCAAGAAATCTAACCACCCGTCTCAAACTTTCTATTTCTCTTGTGAAGGCAAACAATTCATACTCACCATGGGTTGCCTTATAGGTACGAGCTCGAGGATTTCTTTTTTCGTAATGATATACAACCGCATCTATCGAGCTAAATGATTCAGCGTAATAGGCTATCAATGGTAACAACTGCTTGTCGTTCCCAATATGCAAACCTTCCTCATGACGAATATGATATTTCTCAAGCAGACTTCGCCGAATAATTCGTCTCCAGTTCACCATGACATAACTCCGCGTAAACCGGAAATAACACATCCGCCATTCTTCTAAGTCTTTATACTTTGGTTCTGATAGCTCTTTTACACCATTTTTGGTATGCATCAAGGCTTTCCCCCAGACAACATCCGCATCGGTGGCAATCTGTTCGTCCACTAGCCGTTCTATTCCGTCAAGTTCCATCCAGTCATCACCATCCACCACACACACAAACTCTCCTGTTGCATAATCAAACGCAGTATTGCGAACCGCAGCCAATCCCCTATTCACTTCATTACGAAGAATCTTTACCGATGCCTTCCTTTTAGGATAATCATTCATTACCTTCTCAAGCTTAACAATACTATTATCGGGTGAGCAATCGTCAATAAAGATATATTCCAGATCGGTATATGTTTGTTCAAATAGACTTCGAGCACAACGCTCAATATATGGTTCATCCTCATAAACTGAAACCAAAACACTGACTTTATAGTTCATTTCAATTGAAAGCATAATAAATTAAACCATAATCAACTTTGCAATCATTTCTGACAGCAATACAACTTTTGGTGGCATAATATGGAAGATTATTATAATTCAAGATGCTATGTTTTTATTTAGAACATTCTATTTCAATATGTTGTATAATGATAAATGCTTTTTTTCGCTTGCAAAAATATAGACTTTTTTGAAAAACATTAATTTTGCGGCAAATTTCTAGAAATGCCTATCGCTAAAATCTTAAACAAGCCCTGCCTTGAAAAGGACGACATCCAGGAATTGTTGGTCGCCGAAGGCGAAGACAAGAAACTGCTATTCGACAAAGCGTTGCAGACCAAATTGGTGCATTTGGACAATTATGTGCACTTGCGCGGACTGATTGAATACAGCAACATCTGCACAAAATATTGCCTCTATTGTGGGGTGCGCCGCAAGAACCTGAAGGTGGAACGCTATCAACTCAGCGATGAGGAAGTCATCGAATGTGCCAAACTGGCACACGAGCTGGGTTACGGCTCGGTGGCACTGCAAAGCGGGGAACGATGCGACAAGGCTTTTGTGGACAAAATCACCTATCTAGTCAAGGAAATCAAGAAGATAGACAACGGAAGTTTGGGCATCACGCTCTCTTTGGGCGAGCAGACCGAAGAGACTTATCGCCGTTGGTTTGAGGCAGGCGCGCACCGTTACTTGCTCCGCATCGAGGCCTCGAACGAAGACCTTTATTATAAGATTCACCCGCGCGATGAAAAACACGACTTCCAGCAACGCCTTGCCTGCATAGATAGTCTGTTGAAAATCGGCTACCAGACGGGTACCGGCGTGATGGTGGGCTTGCCCTTCCAAACACTCGACGACCTCGCCGATGACCTTCTCTTCTTCAAAAAGAAAGACGTGGCCATGGTCGGCATGGGGCCTTTCATCCCCCATCCAGACACGCCTTTGTGGCAATACCGACACCAAATCCCATCCGCCGAGAAACGCATGGAACTGACGCTCAAGATGATTGCCATCCTTCGCCTGATGATGCCCGAAATCAACATGGTGGCCGCCACGGCCAACCAGACCGTCGACCCACAGGGTCGCGAGAAGGCCATCCTCGCCGGCGCTAACGTCATCATGCCCAACCTCACGCCCAACGAATTCCGCGAGAACTACCTCATCTATCCCGACAAAGCCTGCGTCAAAGACAAACCTGACGAGTGCCACAGCTGTCTCGACGTACGCTTGGCCGCCATCGGGCATAAGGTATTATATAACGCTTGGGGCGATTCGGTGGCGTTCACTAAGAAGCATCTTTAAAGGTTCCATTGGATTGTTTTGAAAGTTTTGTTCAAAAAAACAGCGACCTTTCAAAAAATTCACTATTTTTGCCCTTTTAAACAACAAGTAAAATCAACATTCATTTCACTATGAGAAAACATATCTTTACCGCACTGCTCGTCATGCTGTCGATTGTGACTTTCGGCCAGCAGTGGGTTGCTATCAAGAGCAACAACCCGAGCACCATCCAGACGACTTTGGTCTCCTCTACTGAGAGCCAAATCACCGTCAACCTGCAAGTTCCTGGCTTCTTCACCCAAGAGGTGACCACACCCCGTGGCGAAGCCAACATCATCTCGGTTCCCCGTACGGTCAGCACCGCTGCCGCGGGTGAGCCTAACCTGCCCATGATTGCCGTTCCGGCCATCGTTGGCGACCGTCAACATTACAACATCCGTGTCGTTGATGCACAATACGCTGATTACCCAATGGAAGTCGCGCCCTCGAAAGGCGATTTCCCGCGCACCATCAACCCTGAAGATGTGCCTTACACTTACGGCGAGGCATATTCAACGGATGCCTTCTTCCCCGCTCAAAATGTAGGACTTTACGAACCTTACATTCTGCGTGACTTCCGCGGCCAAAACATGGTCGTATACCCATTTGCTTACAATCCTGTCAGCAAGACCCTGCGCGTGTACTACAACATGACCGTTGAGATGTACAGCGACGGCCTGTCAAGCGAAAACATCCTTGAACGCCGTTCCACTGTGGTTAAGATGGATCCCGAAATCAAGAAGATGTATGAAAGCCGTTTCATCAACTACAACGAAAGCATGAGTAAATACACGCCTATGGTTGAGACCGGTGATATGCTCATCATCTGCCATGACGCTTTTATGACGGCCATGCAGCCTTTCGTCAATTGGAAGAAACAGATTGGCCGTCCCACCACGATGGTCGGTACCAGCACGACGGGCACCACCGACGCTGCCATCAAGTCGTACATTGAAAGCCAGTACAACAGCAACAACAACCTCACCCACATCCTTTTGGTCGGTGACGTGGCTCAAATTCCTGGACACAGCTACTCTTCAGGCAGCTATGGCGGCAAATCTGACAACTGGTACGGTCAGGTAGTGGGCAATGACTCTTATAACGACATCATCGTAGGTCGTTTCTCCGCTGAGAACGATGCCCATGTCACGACGCAGGTAAACAAGGTCATCCATTACGAGAGAGACATCAACGCCAACGACACTTGGCTGAGCACTGGTACTGGTGTGGCTACCGTAGCTGGTAATGGCGGTCACTTCGGTGAGGACGATTGGCAACATATCGACAACATCCGCAATGACCTGTTAGCTTACAACTACACCGAAGTCTTCAGAGATTACCCAAGCGGCGGCGGCGCCAACTCCAACTCTGCCACGTTGACACAACACATCAACAATGGTGTGAGCATCATTAATTACTGCAACCACGGCTCGGAAACCAGCTGGGGCGTGTTTAACTACAGTAACTCGAACGTCAATGCCTTGACCAACGACGACAAGCTGCCTATCGTGTGGTCAGTGGCCTGCCTCAACGGAAAATACGATTATTACCAGCCTTGTTTTGCCGAAACATGGCTCCGTGCCACCAACAACAGCAATGGGGCACCCACTGGTGCCATCGGCGGCATGTTCTCCTACATCTCCCAGCCTTGGGTTCCCCCAATGTATGGACAAGACGAAATGGTGGATGTACTTGTGGAGAGTTACAGTTCTAACATCAAGCGCACGCTTGGCGGTTGCTCGTTTGACGGCAACATGAAGATTTTGGACCAGTATGGTCAAGGTGCAGGACAAGGTCATGGCACCTACATGTCGTGGATCCTTTATGGGGACCCGTCGCTGACCTTGCGCAATGCAATCCCCGATAACATGAACGTATCCCATGCCTCTTCAATGAGCAGCAGCACCACCTCCTTCACCGTGAATGCCACCAATGGCGACGGCGCTTTGGCTACCCTGACCCGTAACAATGAAATCATGGGCTCGGCCATAATAAATAATGGTACTGCCAACATCACCTTTACTGCTCCCGGTCAGACAGGCACTGCCACACTGACCGTCTTTGGATACAATAAGATCACCTACGAGACCACTATCAACATCACCTCTGGCGGTGGCACGCAGTATACCATCAATGTGTCAGCCAACCCGACCAACGGCGGCACCGTTACAGGTGGCGGCACTTACAACCAAGGCCAGTCGTGCACCGTGACAGCCACGCCAAATGCTGGCTTCACCTTCACCAATTGGACTGAGAATGGCCAAGTGGTCTCCACCCAAGCCAGCTATACCTTCACTGTCACCAGCAACCGCACCTTGGTGGCCAACTTCGAAGCACAACCGCAGAACTATACCATCATCGTGTCGGCCAACCCGACCAATGGCGGCACCGTCACAGGAGGTGGCACCTACCAGGAAGGTCAGTCGTGCACCGTCACAGCCACACCCAACACTGGCTACAACTTCACCAACTGGACGGAGAACGGTCAGGTGGTCTCTACCAGCGCCAGCTACACCTTCACAGTGACGGGTAACCGTACCTTGGTGGCCAACTTCACGCAGCAACAATTCACGATTACTGCCACAGCCGACCCTGTCAATGGCGGTTCAGTCACAGGCGGAGGCACCTTTAATTACGGACAATCCTGCACTTTGACTGCAACGCCTGCTACAGGCTACACCTTCGTCAATTGGACGAAGAACGGACAGCAAGTCAGTACCAATGCCACCTACACCTTTACGGTTACCGAATCGGCAACATACGTGGCTCACTTCCAACTGCAATCCTTCACCATCACTGCCGTGGCCAACCCGACCGAAGGCGGAACCGTCATTGGTGGAGGCACATACAACTACAACCAAAACTGCACCTTGACAGCCACTGCCAACGAAGGTTATGATTTCGTCAACTGGACTGAAAACGGCATTGTGGTTTCAGATGAAGCCATTTACACCTTCACAGTTACTGGCAATCGTACCTTGACTGCCAATTTTGAGCTGAAGACCTTTGAAATCATAGCTTCGGTCGATCCCGAGGAAGCTGCAAGCATCAACGGAGCTGGCACTTACCACTATGGTGACGAGGTCACCTTGACCTTCGACCGCAACGAAGACTGGGCTTTCCAAAACTGGACTGAAAACGGCGCGGTGGTCTCGGAAGAGATGACCTACACCTTTATCGCCACCGAAGACCGCAATCTCGTGGCCAACTTCCTCTACACCGAAGGCATCGGTGAGAACAGCATTGCCGCCAAGGTCTACCCCAACCCAACCAAGGGCGAAATCATGGTTGAAAGTGAAGGCTTGAGCCATGTCCGCATCGTGAACGCCTACGGCCAGACGGTTTACAACACTGACATTGAAGGCAATCAAGTCCGCCTTGATCTGTCGCAAATGGCCAAAGGTATCTATATGATGCACATTGAGGCTAACGGTGGACAGGCTGTCAGAAAGATTGTGGTGGAATAAGCCCGTTTTTCTAAGCTAAACCGAAAATTCCCAAAGTGAGGTGACATTTTCTTGCCACCTCACTTTTTTTTGCTATTTTTGGGGTCAAATTATTGCGTCATACTATGAAAATCAAATTCATCGGTGCAGCCCAGGAAGTGACGGGCAGCAAGCACCTCATCACTACCGACCACGGCAAGAAAATCCTGTTGGACTGCGGTATGTTCCAAGGCAAGGGTCTCGAAACCGACGCTGCCAACCGTAATATCATGGTCGACCCACAGGAAATCGACTATATCATCCTCACCCACGCCCACATCGACCACAGCGGCCTCATCCCCTATTTCCATAAACTGGGATTCAAAGGAGAAGTCGTTTGTACCCCAGCCACCAAAGACCTTTGCAGCATCATGCTCCCCGACACGGGCTTCATCCAAGAGAACGATATGGAATGGTTCAACAAGAAACGCCGCAAGCAAGGTCTGCCAGCCATGCAACCCATTTATACTGAGAAAGATGCGCGTGCTTGTTTAGACCTCTTCGTCACCGTGAGCTACAACCGATACCTCTATCTTGACAACAATATCAAGGTGAAGTTCAACAACACTGGACATCTGTTAGGCAGCGGCTGCGCTATCCTCGAAATCGACGAGGGCGGCAAAATGACCCGTATTGCGTACACGGGCGATATTGGCCGCAAACATAACTACCTGCTGCGCTCTCCCGAGCCGTTCCCGCACTGCGACTACCTCATTACCGAGGCCACCTACGGTAACCGCCTCCACAGCGACCGTGCCAATGCCGAGCAGCTGCTCTTGGAAGTCATTTACCACACCTGTGTAGAGAAACGCGGGAAGCTTATCATCCCGTCATTTGCCGTCAGCCGCACCCAAGAGATTGTCTATCTGCTGAACAACTTCTACAACCAAGGTAAACTGCCCGAGAAAATCCCAGTATATGTGGATAGTCCCTTGGCTGTCAATGCCACCGAAATCTTCCGTATGTACGCCGATCTCTTCAACGACGATGTGAAGGACATGATTGAATACACCGCCGACCCTTTTGGCTTCAACAGCCTGACTTTTGTACGCGACATCAACCAGTCAAAGGCACTGAACACCACCAAACAGCCTTGCATCATCATCTCAGCATCGGGCATGATGGAAGCTGGCCGTGTGAAGCACCACATCGCCAACAGCATCGAGAACCCCAACAACAGCATCCTCGCCATCGGCTACTGTGCTCCGACCACGCTGGGGGCCAAACTCCTGGCCAATCCCAAGCCCCAGACCGTCTCCATCTTTGGAATGGAACACCCCGTGCGAGCTGACATATACGAAATCGATGCCTTCAGCGGCCACGGCGACTACAAGGAGATGATTGACTACCTGAGTTGCCAAGACCCGAGCAAAGTCAAAAAGACCTTCATCGTACATGGTGACCTTGAGGCTCAGCAGTTCTATAAGCGCCAACTGCGCAAAGAGGGATGGGACAACATTGTGATTCCCGAGCCTGGCGAGGAGTTTGAACTTAAATAAACTATCCACCGTGCATTTCATTGACTCTGTCAATCTATACATGGCATCATAATTTTTCCTATTTTTGCAAAAATTTTCAAAAATGGCACAAAAACCGAGCATTCCCAAAGGCACCCGCGACTTCTTGCCCGAAGTCATGGTGCGCCGCAATTATATCTTCGATACCATTAAGACCGTTTTTAAACGCTTTGGCTTCCAGCCGATTGAGACTCCCTCGATGGAAAACCTCAGCACCCTTTTGGGCAAATATGGCGAAGAGGGCGACAAGCTCCTTTTCCGTATACTCAACTCAGGTGACTTTATGAGTGGCGTGGAGCAAAACGGCGAACCGCTTGAATCCCTGAAACTGGCCTCAAAAATCACGGAGAAAGGCCTGCGCTATGACCTTACCGTACCTTTCGCTCGTTTCGTCACCATGTACCGCGACCAAATCGCCTTCCCTTTCAAGCGTTACCAAATCCAACCCGTCTGGCGTGCCGACCGTCCACAGAAAGGCCGTTACCGTGAGTTCTGCCAATGCGACGTGGATATCATCGGCAGCGATTCTTTGTTGAACGAAGCCGAACTGGTGCAAATCGTGGACGAGGTATTCAACGCCCTGAAAATCAAAGTTACGCTGAAGATCAATAACCGTAAGGTGCTGGCTGGTATCGCCGAATACATTGGCAAGTCGGATGCCTTGGTTGACATCACTGTAGCAATAGATAAGCTGGACAAAATCGGTATAGAGGCCGTCAATGCGGAACTTACCGAGAAGGGATTGGAACAATCCGCCATTGAAAAGTTACAGCCCATCCTCTTCATGAAGGGCAACACACGCGAGAAGCTGGCCCAACTGAAACCTTTGCTCGACAACGAAGTCGGCCAAAAAGGCATCACCGAATTAGAGACTTTGTTCGACTACATCGACAACATGGAACTTGGCATCGACACCGAACTCGACCTCACCCTCGCCCGTGGCTTGAACTACTATACTGGCGCCATCTTCGAAGTTAAAGCAAAGGACTTCGCCATTGGCAGCATCTCAGGCGGCGGTCGTTACGACAACCTCACGGGTATCTTCGGTCTACCCAACGTTTCAGGCGTGGGCATCAGCTTCGGTGCCGACCGTATTTACGATGTATTGGAAGGCCTCAACCTCTTCCCTGAGACCATGTCGGAGAGCACCAAGGTCATCTTCCTCAACTTCGGTAAAAACGAGGAGAAATATTGCCTAAAATACCTCAACCGGGTACGCAAATACGGCATCAACGCGGAGATCTATCCTGACGCTGCCAAAATACAGAAGCAGATGAAATACGCCGACCAACGCCACATCCCCATCGTCGTCATCGCTGGCGAGAGTGAAGTGGCTGAACAAAAGTTCACCGTGAAATGGATGAAGGAAGGCAAACAAGAAACCGTGGAAGCCAACAAATTGGTCGAAACAATATTAAAGGCATAGGGCCAAGCCCCGTAGGGGCGACAGGACATTAAGCAGGCGGCGTTAGCCCCTGCTCTAACAACGAACAAACATAAAACTCAACAAATATGAAAGTCCATAAAATCTCAGCCAAAGAGCTGACCTTCAAGCAGGTAAACGAAATACTCACCAAAGGCTACAAGCTGGAACTCAGCGCCGATGCTATCAAGCGCATCCAAAAGTGCCGCGACTACCTCGACAAGAAGATGGAGAACCCCGAGAAGCCCATCTATGGTGTGACCACCGGCTTCGGATCGCTCTGCGACCACAGCATCTCAAAAGAAGACCTGAGCACCCTGCAGAAGAACCTCGTCATGTCGCATGCCTGCGGCACGGGCGAGATGGTGCCTGAAGAGATCATCCGCCTCATGCTCCTGCTGAAGGTGCAAAGCCTCAGTTACGGCAACAGCGGCGTGCAAGTCGTGACGGTCCAACGCCTCATCGACTTCTTCAACAATGACGTTTTGCCCGTGGTCTACAACCAAGGTTCACTCGGTGCTTCCGGCGACTTGGCGCCTTTGGCCAACCTCATGCTGCCCTTGCTCGGTTTGGGTGAGGTGCATTATCAAGGCAAGATCGTCCCTGCCGAGAAGGTCCTCAAGAAGTTCGGTTGGAAGCCCATCACACTGCAATCGAAAGAGGGATTGGCTTTGCTCAACGGCACTCAGTTCATGAGCAGCTACGGCACCTACGTGCTGCTGAAGGCCTTCCGCCTCAGCTATCTCGCCGACCTCATCGGTACGGTGTCCTTGGAAGCCTTCGATGGCCGCATTGAGCCCTTCTTCGACCAGGTGCATCAGATCCGTCACCACAATGGTCAGATTGTTACTGCCAAGCGCGTGCGCGAGTTCACCAAAGGCAGTGAGCTGATTGTCAGGGAGAAGAAACACGTGCAAGACCCTTACTCCTTCCGTTGCATGCCCCAGGTGCATGGTGCCTCGAAAGATGCCATCGACTATGTAGCCTCCGTGTTCAGCGAGGAGATCAACGCCGTCACCGACAACCCGACCATCTTTCCTGATGAAGACCTGGTCATCAGCGCAGGTAACTTCCATGGCCAGCCTTTAGCCATCACCTTGGACTTCCTGGCCATTGCCATGGCTGAGTTGGGCAATATCAGCGAGCGCCGTATCTATCAATTGATTGGTGGAAAACGTGGTTTGCCTTCATTCCTCGTCGCAGAGCCCGGCCTCAACAGTGGTTTTATGATTCCGCAATATGCCGCCGCATCCATCGTCAGCCAGAGCAAACAACTCTGCACACCCGCATCGGTTGATAGCATTGAGTCGTCGCAGGGACAGGAAGACCATGTCAGCATGGGTGCCAACGCTGCCACTAAGGCTTTGCGCGTGGCTGAAAACCTGGAGCGCGTGTTGGCCATTGAGCTATTCAACGCCACACAGGCCTTGGAGTTCCGCCGTCCGCTGAAATCATCGCCCGTCATTGAGAAGTTCGTTGCCGAATACCGCAAAGAGGTAGAATTCGTACGCATCGACAAGGTGATGTACACAGAGATTGCCAAATCGGTTGATTTTGTGAAGAATTATCCGTTGGCATTTGACATTTTGGAAAACAAATAATCGTTTGTCCTTTGTAGAGACGCGATTAATCGCGTCTCTACAAAACATTACAATATGGAAACCACCGAACAAAAACAACGCCCCACGGGCATGACCATCCTCTTGGTGTTGTCCTTCATCAACGCCTGCTGGAACATCCTCAGGTCCATCGTCATGTATTTCACCACTCCACGGATAACTGAGATGCTCGATAATGGACAATTTGAAGAGATGATGCAACCCTTTTCGGCCATGGGCGAAGAGTTCACCAAGGCCATGACCGACAACATGACGACACTTTCGCAAATCAACACGAATTACTATTTGATTCTTCTAGTGTTGTTCATCGCATCTTTAGTGGGTGTCCTAAGAATGTTCAAAGGCGACAAGCGTGGTTTCCATATCTATGCCATTGCACAGATCCTTATGCTTATCAATGCATCGGTATTTGTATATCCCTTGCAGAAACCATCGCCATTCGTCTCAGACTTGTTGTTCACCATTATCTTCATCCTACTCTACTTTTTGTATTTCAAACGAATGGAGATGCCACAAAACCAAAAATAACCATGAAACAGCGTGAGAGTAAAATTTTCAATGTCAAACCCGAACTCACTACGGCCATGAAGCTGGCGGCAAGCTTTGCCATCACCTACTACGGCCTTCTGCTGATTTTTGAAATCTTTACTCTTGTCTATAGCCGTTATTTCATTGATTCCTATTATTTTAACCAAGGTAAAACGGGAGAGGGAACAAAAGAGCTCTGGACACAAATCATTCAACTTGCGTTGTCTACTATATTAGTTTTCAGCCTAATACAAGTGTTTAGAAAGAAAGTGCATGGGAAAGCGCTTTTTGTCGGCTTTTCCATCCTGCTTATCGGATTTCAGTTGTATAAAACGGGCTTGGTACCATGGATGAAGTACGCCCTTGAAGTGCTCATGGTGCTGATTATCGCGCCAATACGCGTGAACAAAAGAATCAAATTGAAACAAGTTCAAACACAAGCACCAGAATGAAACAGGAGGAATTCCATATTGGTAATGCCATTAAGGCCATACTTAAAAAACAAGAACGCAGCGAAGCTTGGCTGGCAAGAAAAGTACATTGTGATCCAGGCAATTTCAATCGAATCCTAAAGCGAAATTCAATGGACTTGGATTTGTTGAAACGCATTTCCATTTCAATGAATCACAACTTTGTCGCAGAATATGCTGTTTTTGTAGAACAACAAATCAACTTCGAGAACCAAAAAACAGACGAAATCATCAATTAAAGCACAATATATTGTATAATTCGCAATGATTAATTGTAATATTTAAAACATTTATTCCATTTAGATATACGAAATCCAACTAATTTTGCAACGTATTAAGTAAAGAATACACTTTAATTTATCAACGGAGTAATAATCAATTATTTACATAAGGCGTCATGAAGAAAAATACAATTTCCATGTTTGCTCTTCTTACTGCATTTTCAATGACAGCTTCTTTTTCTCAAGCTCAAATTACAAAAGTTGAGAAACAGGAGTTCACAGAAAGTATCGCTATAGCTGAAGAAGTTGATGATACTAAAGATCAAGAAGAGTTTTTGGATAGAGCAGTCAAAAATGAGAACGTTGAAATGCCGCAGCCTGAACAGCAGAACATTACCATTGACTCTCTCGCCCCGCTTGGTGGTGAGGTTTTACTTTTAAGTATCTTAGGTGGTGCTTACCTAATCGGCAAAAAGAGAAAAGATAACGATTGACCTTCTCTCATAGGAGAGTTCATTTTCTTAATACACAAACACATAGGTTATGCCTAAAACATAGCTTATGTGTTGTTTTGTTTTCATACCAATACCATCCAACTCAAAATCAACGAAGCATCACTGTGGCTTTCTTCACTGCATTCACGAAGACTTCCACCTCTTCCATGGTATTATACATGGCGAATGAAGCCCTCACTGTGCCAGAAATGTCAAAACGTGTCATCACCGGCTCGGCACAATGATGGCCCGTGCGCACCGCCACGCCCATTTTGTCGATAATGGTTCCGAGGTCGTAGGGATGAATGCCTTCAATGATAAAGGAAACCAACCCAGAACGTTTTTCTGCCTCGCCGATGAAACGGATGCCTTCAATTTCAGAGAGCTTTTGGATAGCTGACTGCAATAACTGAGCCTCATAATGCTCGACCTCTCCCCTGTCCAAACTTTGCAGGAATTGAACTGCCGTCTCCAAGCCCAAAGCCGCTCCCACATTAGGTGTACCTGCCTCGAACTTGAAAGGTAACACATTGAAGGTGGTCTTCTCGAAACTCACCGTGTCGACCATTTCACCACCAAACTGATAGGGTGGCAACTTTTCCAACCACTCTGCTTTGCCATACAAACCTCCGATGCCCATCGGAGCGTACATCTTATGTCCAGAGAAGACGAAGAAATCACAATCCAAATCCAGAACGTCAATATGGTGGTGGGCGATGGACTGGGCACCATCAACGATTACTGGAATGCCGAATTGATGCGCCATTTTGATCATTTCTTTCACAGGGTTGACAGTGCCCAATACATTAGAAATGTGTGCAATGGAAACGACTTTGGGGCTTTCTTTCAGCAATTCCTCGTAACAATTCAAGTCTAAAACACCTTTGTCATCCATCGGCACGACGAGCATCTTACCATGATGTCTTTGAATCATTTGCTGCCAAGGCACTAGGTTGGAATGATGCTCCATGGCAGTAACCAATACTGTATCACCCTCATCAATAATACGGTGTTCAAACGAAGTGGCAAGCAGGTTCAACGACTCAGTGGTACCACGAGTGAATACGACCTCACGGGATTCATTGGCATGGATGAAATCGGCAACGGTTTGTCGTGCGTGTTCATAAGCCTCGGTCGCCTTCTGGCTCAGGTAATGCACCCCGCGGTGTATGTTGCAGTTCTCATGCAGGTAATAGTCACGTTCGCGGTCAATGACACACAGCGGTTTTTGCGTGGTAGCCGCATTGTCGAGATACACCAAAGGCCTGCCGTAGACCTGCTGGTCAAGGACAGGGAATTGGCTTCTTATTTCGGTGATATTCATCAGATCTTCGAATAATCTATGTCAAAATTATACTCTTTGGGATGACTACAACGGAGAACACAAGTCTCGCAGCTCGACAATTCACCGCGCAGGCGACGTTTGATCATGTCGTCGATATGTTCATGCAGCATCTCATTGCCGATATGGTTACTCACCTCTGCGGCAAAGGCATACATCAGCAGAATCCTCGCATTCGCCTTGCTGATACCGCGCTGACGCATGTAAAACATGGCCTCTTGGTCGAGTTGACCCGTGGAGGTGCCGTGCGAACACTTCACGTCGTCAGCATAAATCTCCAAGAACGGCTGGCTGTTAACTTTTGCGGTAGATGTCAAGAGGATGTTACTATTATTTTGGTGGGCATCTGTCTTTTGCGCATCCTTGGCTACATACACATGCCCATTGAACACCGCCGAGGCCGAGTCGTCGATAACGCCCTTGAACTTCTCGTTGCTGGTACAATGCGGAACATTGTGATTTACCTTCAGATAGTTTTCCACATGTTGGGTTTTGTCGATGAGATAGAGGCCATATACCTGCGTGTCAGCACCTTCACCATCCAAATCAATATGATAACTATTGCGGACATCGCCACCATTGAAGGTAATGACGACAATTTTCAAACGGCTGTTGGCCTGCTGCCTAATCTTGAACTCACGCTGAATGTAGGCCTCGTTGCTCACATTCTGCAACACGTATAGCTCAAGGCATGAGTTCTCGTTAAGAACAATTTCCGACACTTTCGGTTCATTTGAGACATGTGCATCGTCGTCATACTCAATGAGTTCTCGGCTTTGGTTGGCGGCTAAGATAAGTTGGTTGTCCATAATCACAGTTCCTTAATCCATTCGTAGCCTTTTTCTTCGAGTTCGAGGGCAAGATTCTTGCCACCCGTCTTGACGATGCGACCGTCATACATCACATGGACAAAGTCGGGGACGATGTAGTCAAGCAGACGCTGGTAGTGGGTGATGACCACAAAAGCATTCTCAGCGTTATGCAGCTGGTTAACGCCATGAGCAACAATACGCAGCGCATCGATGTCGAGACCCGAGTCCGTCTCATCGAGAATAGCGAGGCTAGGCTCCAGCATGGCCATCTGGAATATCTCATTCTTTTTCTTCTCACCACCACTATAACCCACATTAACGAAACGGTTCTGCAACTTTTCAGTGATTTCCACCATGGCCTGTTTCTCCTTCATCATCTTCATGAACTCCACCGTGCTCATAAGTGATAATCCTTGGTATTCGCGTTTCGAGTTGACTGCCGTGCGCATGAAGTTTTGGATGCTCACGCCCGGAATCTCAACGGGATATTGGAAACTCAGGAAGATACCTTCGTTGGCGCGGTCTTCGGGCGACATCCCGACGATGTTCTTGCCCTTGTACCAAATCTCACCCTCGGTGATTTCGTATCCCTCTCGACCCGTGATAGCCGCCGCAAGGGTACTCTTTCCCGTTCCGTTGGGACCCATAATGGCGTGGATTTCACCTTCGTTGACACCTAAATTCAATCCTTTCAGGATTTCTTTGCCTCCGATGGAGACATGTAGATTTTTGATATTCAGTAGCATGATATGTTAATTGACAGTTGATAATTGACAATTGATAATTAGGCTAATTTTGCCATATCGCATATAATAGGCATGCCTAGCCCATTGTGTATATTCATCAGGTGTTATTTCTATCGTATTCTTCCCATCCGCTTCCGCAATTCGTTGTTTTACCTCTTCAATCAATGCCTCATCTCGTCCATATTTTCCAATATGAACGGCATTCAAAACCAGACCCAACAACATGATGCAACACGCACCAAGGGTCATCCACTTGCGAACGCTGGGCGTTATCTTAGGCAACCACAAAGTCAACATCGAAAGGGTAATATGTCCGCAAGCCAAAGCAAAGAACGGCAAGGCAGCCAACATGTAAAAGTCACGTTGCTTCACACTTACCATGATGGGCAACACACCCAAGAGACCCAATATCAAGAAGATGTAGAACCATGCCTTGTCGGGCGGGAACTCAAACACCTTTTGGTTCACCTTGCTTTCGGCCTTACAAATCACCATTAATACTGTAATAACACATGGGATAATCAGTTGCAGCAACAAACTGAAAACAATGTAAAACCTTGATGAAACCGTGGCCTCATGCAGTCCGCCATCGATGACTTGGAGCCGGATATAGTCTTTTAAATAAGGTAAAGACGGCGGGAACGCTAAGAACATAATGCCTGCGAATACCGCCAAAGATACAACCAAGATTAAGCTATCAATCGGGCCTTGGATCCATTTGCGCTTTTGGTCGAAAGCACAGTAAAGGATGGGGAACACCAAGGGGAACAGCCCCGTAAACCCTTTGGACAGAAAGGCTAATAACAAAGTCACCGCAGACAGCATCAGCCAGAACTTGTGGTTACGCTGATAGCTGATAATCATCAGATAAACCGATAGCAGCACAAAAACTGACATGGTGTTTTCAAGCAAATTGTTCGTCACACTCCATGTCACCAAAGGCATGGCCAGCCAAAACAACAGCGGTAGCCAAGCCCAACGAAGGTTGTTAGTAGTGCGTTTCCAAATCAAAGCAATCAGCAAGGCAGAAAGGAAGAACATCAGTACAGAATAGGTTTTCTCCACCCACAAATGATCACCAAAAGCTTTGAACACCAATGCTTCCATGCCTAAGGCCAAAGGAGGATGCTGGCGAAACTCAGGATACACAGTCTGCGTATAGTACGGATTCCAGAATGTCCCCTGCCCTTCCGCCATGTTGCGTGAGATGCTGGCATAAGTCACGCCGTCAAAGAACATGCCTTCAGTCAATAGGCTGTTGCTCACCAGAACGAGGAACAATCCGATGAGTAACAACCAAAAGGGCGTGTTATTTGAACGGGTGTTCATCCTACGCTACCCTCCAATGTAATGGACAATAATTTCTGCGCCTCAACGGCGAATTCCATAGGCAGTTTATTCAGCACATCCTTGGCATAGCCGTTGACAATCAAACCAATGGCTTTTTCCGTCGGGATGCCGCGTTGTTGGCAGTAGAACAGTTGGTCTTCGGAGATCTTCGAGGTAGTGGCTTCGTGTTCCAAGATGCTTGATTCGTTGCCGCACTCGACGTAAGGCCAAGTGTGTGCGCCGCATTTGTCTCCAAGCAGCAGCGAGTCGCACTGCGAGTAATTGCGTGAGTTTTCGGCTTTGGCGGCCACCCTCACCAAGCCACGGTAGCCGTTTTGGCTGTGACCGGCGGAGATGCCTTTCGAAATGATGGTGCTGCGGGTGTTCTTGCCCAAGTGGATCATCTTCGTGCCCGTGTCGGCTTGTTGATAGTTGTTGGTCACGGCGACGGAATAGAACTCACCCACCGAGTGGTCGCCCATCAGCACGCAGCCCGGGTATTTCCAAGTGATAGCCGAACCTGTCTCAATCTGCGTCCAAGAGATCTTGGATCGGTCGCCGCGACAAAGGCCGCGTTTGGTGACCAGGTTGTACACACCACCTTTGCCATCCTTATCGCCTGGATACCAGTTCTGCACGGTGCTGTACTTCACCTCGGCATCGGTCTCGGCAATGATTTCCACGATAGCGGCATGAAGCTGGTTTTCATCGCGTTGCGGTGCCGTGCAGCCTTCCATATAGCTTACGTAGGCGCCTTCATCGGCCACAATCAGTGTGCGTTCAAACTGGCCCGTGTTAGCCGCATTGATACGGAAATAGGTGGAGAGTTCCAAAGGACAGCGTACACCCTTGGGGATGTAGCAGAACGAGCCATCACTGAAGACCGCCGAATTGAGCGCGGCAAAGAAATTGTCTGTGTAAGGCACCACTTTTCCAAGATATTTCTTTACCAAGTCGGGATGCTGTTTGACTGCCTCACTAAACGACATGAAGATGACACCATGTTTCGAAAGCGTCTCCTGGAAAGTCGTCTTCACCGAGGTAGAGTCCATCACTGCGTCGACGGCAACGCCCGAGAGTTTCTTCTGCTCGTCTAACGAGATGCCCAGTTTGTCGAAGGTGGCCAAAAGCTCCGGGTCGACTTCATCGAGGCTCTGCTTCTGCTGGCGTTTGCGTGGCGCGGCGTAGTAGATAATGTCTTGATAGTCGATTTCGGGTATGTCGAGATGAGCCCAGTTGGGCTGTTTCAGCGTCTGCCAATGGCGAAAGGCCTTCAGGCGGAACTCCAACAACCATTCGGGCTCTTCCTTTTTCTTGGAAATCAGGCGGATGATGTCTTCGTTCAAGCCTTTCGGCACAAAATCGGTCTCAATGTCGGTCACAAAGCCGTATTCGTACTCTTTGTTCGTGACCTCGCTGATGATATTTTCGTTCGGATTTTGATCCATATTTTTCTTTTTTAGTGTGGGCCCTTCGACAGGCTCAGGGGCCCAACCTCTTCCTTATTAAGAATGATTTCAAATTAGACCGCAAAGATACGTAAAATCCTTTTTCTGAATTGCCTTCGGCAAGAAATCTTAGAAAATCGTTTTGAAAATCCTATAAAATCCCTTTTTTTTCCTTTTCTTTGCAAATCAATATGAGCAAATCGGAGAAGAAACACGGGTTCTGGTACTATTTCGGCAGAGTGATGGCCGGCATAGGCATTGCCTTGCTGCTAGTGATTTTGTATGTTTACCTCTCCGTGCCCACCTATAGTTTCAAGGAGCCGAAGCCGTTCAGCGGCGAATACCTCTACAACCCCTATCAAGACATGAAACCCGACCAATGGAAAAAATACCACTTCCATTGCCATTCGCGCAGGTATTTCGGGATAACCAACGGGCGCAAGAGTAAGGAAGCGACCATCGACAGCATATACCAAGCCTTGGGTTACGACCATTACGGCATTTCCGACTACATGGGCATCAATATGCACGGCGCTGAAAAAGAGGACTATATCCCAGCCTACGAACATGGCTACGGCCTCTTCCGCAAGACACACCAAATCTGCATCGGTGCCGAAAAAGTGTATTGGCCCGACTTCCTCTTCATGCAGAACCTTAACATGAAACAGCACATGATCAACAAGCTGGGTGAACGTTGCCGCTTTGTCATGCCCGCCCATGCCTCATTCACCAAGGGCTACAAGGTGAACGACATGATGTTTTTGAGCAATTACCATCTGCTTGAGGTGCTGAACCCATACGGCAATGCCATCGAGCATTGGGACATGGCGCTTTCCCACGGTCACCGCGTGTATGCCCTTGGCGACGACGACACACATAACATCAACAAAACCAGCGAAGTGTGCCACAACCTGACCATGATCAACACGCAAGACCTTTACCCTAAACATGTCTTTGAGGCCTTAGACAAGGGCTTGTGCTATGCCGTGGAGTTCGACAACTGGTACCATTTTCCAATGACCTTAGAGGAAAAAGTCAAACAAACCAGAGCATTGCCCCATCTGACTCGCGCTGAATTGATTGGTGACACCTTATTTATTGAGACTTCAATCAACAAGATGCAGGAAGTGAAATTCATCGGGCAGGATGGTAAAGTGCTGAAAACGGAAGAGAATGTCGCGACTGCCTCTTATGTCATCCAACCCGAAGACCATTTTGTTAGGACACAGATTAATGTCAACGGGTTGCAACATTTCTATCTGAATCCTGTCACGCGGCATCCAACGCCAGAACCCATTGACCAGCGGCTCGATGTTGTCAACAAGGCGCAGACTTATTTGTACTGGTTCGTTTACATCGTCGCCTTTGCGGCTTTGGCTTGGTATCTCTTTAAAATGGCCAAAGTCAAAAAAGAGGAAAGCAAGTGAGGATTAAGGAGCAAAATATCAACAAGATACTGATTGGGCTGTTGGTCGTCAGCGCCATCGTGAGAAGCATCTTGGCGGCCTGGATGGAGTTTGGTAATGACGAAGTGTATTACTGGACTTATGCCCTCTATCCCGACTGGAGCCACTTCGACCATCCGCCCATGGTGGGTTGGGTTATCCAACTTTTCAGCCTTAACTTGTTGTTCGACAGCGAGTTCTTCATCCGATTGGCCTCGGTTGTCTTCATGACTGCCAACACCTATATTATATTCCGCATAGGCAAAGACCTCAAGGATGCTCGGACAGGACTTTATGCAGCCTTGCTTTATACAGCCTCCATCTATGCCTTTGTCATCACGGGCATCTTCATCATGCCGGACACGACACTGATGCTGTTTTGGCTGCTATCAGTTTGGTCAGCAGTTAGGTTCCTGAGCCTGTCGAAGGACCGGTTTATTATACTTTTCGGGCTCTTCGCAGGCTTAGCCATGCTCTCCAAATACTCTGGCATCTTCCTTTGGGTCGGAATGGCACTTTATATACTGATTTTCAGCCGAAAACAACTAAAGAATCCCTATCTTTATCTCGCCTTGCTGATTTCGGCCGTCTGTTGCATCCCCATCCTCTATTGGAATATCCAGAACAACTTCATTAGTTTCAGTTTCCATGGCGACCGCGTCAGCCTGTTCGGGAAGCCTAACTTCAGCACTTTCGGAACCGAAATCGCAGGCGAGGTTTTCTACAACAACCCCATCAACTTCGTGCTGGCCATAATCGCTGTCATTGCAGCTTTCAATAAGAAACTCCTCCTTGAGAAATCTGCCCAACGCCTCATTATGTGCATCGCCCTGCCGCTCATCTTGGTGTTTTTGCTCTTTTCCCTCACTCGCCCTACCCTACCTCATTGGAATGCGCCTGCATACGTCCTGCTCATCCTTTTATCTGCAGTCTATCTAAGAGACAAACATGCCGATTCTGACAAGTTGCCCAAAGCCATCATCGCGGCATTGTCCGTGCTTGTGATCACCTTGGCGATTGGTGTGGCCGAAATCAAGACGGGCTTCATCCCCTTGGACAAGCACACCGAACCCGAGATGCTTGGATGTGATGATTTCACCTTAGACATGTACGGCTGGCGGCAACTGGGTGAGAAATATGCCGATTTCCGAGAGCAGAAAATCGCTGAAGGCGTGATGAAAGCAGAAGATGGCATCGTGGCCAACCAATGGTTTCCCTTAGCTAATCTCGACTATTACGTTGCACGACCTTTAGGCATGAAGGTCTTGGGCCTAGGCTGGCCCGAGTTTTTGCACAAATACCTTTGGATCAATGACGAACGGGGTGGATTCCGTTTGGGCGAAGACTATTGGTTCCTCTCCGATAGCCGCTATATGAAAGACCCAAAGGAGACTTACCAGTGGTATTTCAAAGAGATTGAATTGGTCGGTGTCATCCCCATCGAACGCAACGGGAAAACAGTGAAGAACTTTTTCGTTTACAGCTGTAAAGGCTTATGTGCCGAGCCTCCTACTTTGGAGAGCCTCATGGCTGAATCCGCCGCAACAGGTGAATAGTCCCGTCGGAAGCCACCGTCTCATATTCCGATCGGTTGGTGAACAACACCTTTCCCATACGCTCATAATTGACATATTGTTCCGTGATCAGCACATAATCAGTGTCTATCCTGCTTGCACTAGTATAGTTCTGGATATGGTCGCGCAAAGCCAAATGGGGCACAAACATCGTGGCAGCACTCACAGTGGCATCTTCAGGAATCCTCGCTATCAGCTCACGGGCATAGCGTACATCGAATTCCTTCTGCTCATAGTGGCGCCCCTGATACACACATAGTTGGTCAACCATGATGGCCGACTTAGGCACGCCAACAGTATAGAAAGTGGTCAGCACCGTGGACAGCAGCAAAGCTACACTTAATGCAAGCCTACACTTCCTGCTTTTCAGCTTGATAAGCACCAAAAACGAAGAAACCACCAAAACAGGAACAAACTCCACGGAATAATGGAAAGAAACACCCCATAAATTGCCATCGGAAGCCAGCATTTTCTGGGCAATAAGCGGAATCAGCATAAATAAATAATTGGGTTTCAACAGAGTAAGCAGCATCCCCGAAGCCAAAGTACAATAGTAAAACTCAGGCTTCACTCCATCAAAACGCGACAAACCGCTAGTATTAACGAACAGAAGTCGAAATGCCTCGCCAGGATGTTGTAGAAGCCTCTTGGCAATGTCAGCATAATTGTCGCCCAAATAGGCATACCGAACAAAACCGCCGCCACCACCGCCTAATCTCGGTATCACTATCATATTGATAATGACGAAATAAGTTATAGAAAAAAGTGCGTAAGCAAACAAATGCCAAAGGACCTTCTTATCCTTGCGATAATCCCACATCAATCCAACAACAATAAAAAACAGCCACAGCGACATGTTTTCCTTCCCGATAACGAACAACACGACAAACAAGGATGCCAAAGCCAGTTTTCTTTGTTTCAGGAAATACAGCAGCCAAGGCAACATCATGGTAGTCAGCACATTCGAATGATAATCAAAGGCTATGGCTTGGATAATGCCGAAAGAGAAAAAGAAAGCAGCCACAGCCAGAATCGGTAGCCAGTCGTCATCGGTGTAAAGGCCAATCAACTTATAAATGCCCCAACCTCCCAACAACACTGCTACAATCTGCACAATGAGCAACGTATAGCTTCCAAACAGATAAACCAAGGGCGACAATAGTATCAGATACAAGTCAAAATGGTCAGCGAGAATGCTATGTGGAACCGCCTTGAACATGCTACAGTCGTCGATGCGAAAATGGACATAATCATACATCGCATGGGTATAGAGCCCCAAATCCAGCGTATAAGTCTTGAAAAGGTAGTGGTTGACCAATGAAATGAGGCAATACAACACGCCGGCAAGGGTGAAAACCGATGCCAGCGTGATGATTTTCTGTCGGCTGCTCAAGGACATGGCCTTCATGCCATCAAGTTATTGTTCAGCTTGGAACAAGGTGATGATGTTCAGAATGACTTCCGATGCTTTCATCATGCTTTCGAGCGGTACGTACTCCAGTTTGCCGTGGAAGTTGTGGCCGCCTGCGAAGATGTTGGGGCATGGAAGACCCATGAAGGAGAGGTTGGCGCCATCGGTACCGCCACGGATGGGCTGCACTTTCGGCTTGATGTTGGCCTTCTCCATGGCTTTGATGGCACGCTCCACAATAAAGAAATGCGGCTCCACCTCTTGACGCATATTGTAATACTGGTGCTTCAACTCCAACTTCACCACATCACCATATTTCTTGTTGAGGAACTCAGCAACTGAGGTAATCAGAGCCTTCTTCTCCTCGAACTTGGCGCGATCGTGGTCACGGATGATGTACGACATGTTGGTTTCCTCCACTGTGCCGTTGATTTCAGTCAAATGGAAGAAGCCCTCGTAACCCTGCGTGAAGCGCGGACGCTGCTCCACGGGCAGCATGGCGTTGAGTTCCATGGCAATCAGCATCGAGTTCACCATCTTGTCCTTGCCATAACCGGGGTGGATGTTGCTGCCTTGAATATGGATTTTAGCAACGGCGGCGTTGAAGTTCTCATACTCCAACTCACCAATTTCGCCGCCATCCATGGTGTAGGCATATTTCGCGCCAAACTTTTTCACATCGAACTTCACCACACCGCGACCTATTTCCTCGTCAGGTGTGAACCCAATCTTGATTTCACCATGCTTGAAGTCGGGATGCTCCATCATATATTGGGCCGCATACATGATTTCGGCCACACCTGCCTTGTCGTCGGCACCGAGCAAGGTCGTGCCGTCGGTGGTAATCATCGTCTGGCCTTTATATTGTTGCATCTCAGGAAATTCAGAAACACGAAGGACGATGTTCTTTTCTTTGTTCAGGATGATGTCATTGCCGTCATAATTCGGGATGATTTGTGGCTTGATGTCGGCACCCGAAGCATCGGGCGAGGTATCGACATGGGCGATGAAGCCAACAGCGGGAATTTCCCTATCCACGTTGGAAGGGATGGTAGCCATCACATAGCCGTATTCGTCAAGGGTGGCCTCAATGCCCATAGCTTGCAGTTCATCGCGAAGCATCTTCAAGAGATTCAGCTGTTTGGCGGTGCTGGGTTGCGATTCGGAATTTTCATCGGAGGTCGTCTCCACAGAGACGTATCTCAGGAATTTATCTAACAGTTTTTCCATTTTTGTAAGGTTTAATTTGGCACAAAAATAGGAATTATTTCGATACAAAAAACCGCGACAGAATCGCTCCTGCCGCGGTACCATGAAAAAAACAATTTACATTAACGCTTTTCAGCGTGTTTTCTTGCGCGATGACGGTCTTTAGCCCACAAGCCATACACCTCGCTGACGTTGCCAGCCGTGGTGAAGGCGTTGATTTCATTCTTGCCAAGGTATTCCATCAGTTTCGAGAATTCATCATTGGTAAGCAAAGACTCCAACTCGATTGACTTTTCGTTGGTGTAGCCTCCAATGACTTCATAAAGGGTACAGCCACGGTGGAGGTCATCGATGATGTAATGGCGGATGCGGTCGTAGTCCTTCGAGACGATGCAGACGCGTTTACGCTGGTTGAGGTTGGCAGTGAACATATTCACCACCAGGCCGTTGATCCATGTGGCGATGAGGCCGATGACGACCATCTGGAACGGATTGATGGCAAATGCCGAGAGGCAGATGAGGCCGCCCGCCACAGTCACCGACTTACCGATGTCGAAATGCAAGTACTTGTTGACGATTTTGGCCAAAATGTCAAGGCCACCCGTGGAGGCGTTGATGGAGAACATCAGCGTCTGGGCTGCACTGAGGATGATAACGCAACAGAGCAGGTCGAACCAGGGGTTGCCCATCACCGAAAAAGCCTGGTCCGGAGCAACGCCCATATTCACAAGATATTCGTTAGGCGTGGCGAAGTTTTGCCAAGGATAAAGCCATTCGCAGAACTTGGTCATGGGACCGAGAATCAAGGCGCAATAGACCGTTTTGAGTCCGAATTCTTTACCAATGAGGATATAGGCAAGGATCAACAAGATAGCGTTGATGATGGTAATCATCATTGGAAGGCCGATGTTGATGCCCATCCCGTTGAAAATATTGGTCAGCACGATGGAGAGACCCGAAATGGAGCCCACAATCAGCTTGCTGGGAACGAGGAAATAATACACGCAAATGCCCGTCATGAACATGCCGAAAGTCATAATCAGCAGCTCGACCCAGAACTTTTTGCTTACCAAAGCCTGGCCAATTTCCTTCATTATGTCGTTCAACTTACTCATAAATTATTGATTGTTAATTTGTTAATTATAAACTAGCCTTTAATTTTTGCGGCTGCAAAGGTCGGAATTCTTTTCGAGATAAAGAAACAAATTCAAGAAATAATTACCTTTGCAGCAAATTACGAATAATGACCCTCCTCGACTGGCTCCCCATAACGAAAAAAGAGACCGACCTGCGCGGTTGGGATGAGGTGGACGTGGTGTTCGTCACAGGCGATGCCTATGTCGACCATCCTGCGTTTGGGGCTGCTGTTATTGGAAGGGTTTTGGAACACAATGGCTTCCGCGTGGCACTCATCCCACAGCCCAACTGGAGGGATGACTTGCGCGACTTCAAGAAGTTCGGCAAGCCGAGGATTTATTTCGGTGTCTCGGCGGGCTGCATGGACTCGATGGTGAACCACTACACCGCTAACAAGCGCCTACGTAGCAACGATGCCTACACCCCAGGCGGCGAAGCAGGTTTCCGTCCCGACCGCGCCACAGTGGTCTATTGCAACATCCTCAAACAGCTCTACCCTGATGTGCCCATTGTCATCGGCGGCATCGAAGCCTCGCTGCGCCGCGTAACACACTATGATTATTGGGACGACTGTCTGAAACCCAGTATTTTGGTCGACTCGAAAGCAGACATCGGTGTGTACGGCATGGGCGAACTCACCATGGTGGAAATCGCTAAGGCCATACAAAACGGCAAGAAAGTCAGCGAACTGACTGACATTCAACAGACCTTTTTCCTGCAAGACAAAAAGCAGCCTCTTCCCGACTTTGACGGCGAGACCATCGAACTCGTCTCCCACGAAGTCTGCCTGAAAGACAAGAAAAAATACGCCTCAAACTTCCGCCATATCGAGGAGGAATCCAACAAGAAACACGCAGCACGACTTATTCAAGATGTTGGCAATCAACGGCTCATTATCAATCCGCCTTTGCCAACTTTTACTGAAGAGCAGATTGACGCATCTTTCGATTTACCTTACACCCGCTTGCCGCATCCGAAATATGCCAAGCGTGGTGTCATTCCCGCTTATGAGATGATTCGCCACTCCGTCAATTTGCACCGTGGTTGCTTCGGCGGCTGCGCCTTCTGCACCATTTCAGCGCACCAAGGCAAGTTCGTCGCTTCACGCAGCAAAGAATCCATATTAAAAGAGGTGGAAAAAGTGACCGAGATGGAGGACTTCAAAGGCTACATCAGCGACTTGGGTGGCCCCTCTGCCAACATGTACCGCATGAAAGGCAAAGATGAACGCCTCTGCGAGAAATGCGCACGCCCCACTTGCCTGCAACCCACCGTGTGCAAGAACCTCAACACCGACCATCATCCACTCATCGAAATTTATCAAGAAGTCGACAAGAACCCGAAGGTGAAGAAAGCCACTATCGGATCGGGCATCCGCTACGACCTGTTCTTGCACGACAGCACACCCGAAGAGAATAAAGCCATGGGCTACGATGAATACTTCCGTCAGTTGGTCACGCGACACGTCAGTGGAAGGCTAAAAGTCGCACCCGAGCACACCAGTGACGCTGTATTGAAGCTCATGCGCAAGCCAAAATTTGACATGTTCGTCAAGTTGAAGAAGAAGTTCGATGCCATCAACGAAAAGGAGCATCTGAACCAGCAACTCATCCCCTATTTCATCTCCTCGCATCCCGACTGCTACCTTGAAGACATGGCCGAACTGGCCGTGAGAACCAAGGAGTTAGGCTACCATTTGGAGCAAGTGCAAGACTTCACCCCCACCCCAATGACCTTGGCCACCGAAATCTATTATTCAGGCTATGACCCATACACTTTGGAACCCGTCTTCTGTGCCAAGACGAAAGAGGAAAAACTGGCCCAACAACGTTTTTTCTTCTGGTACAAACCCGAAAACCGCGAGTGGGTGAAAAGCGCATTACGAAGAATTGGACATCCAGAATGGATTAAAAAGCTTTTTAAATAATTATTTTCATTACTTTTGCCGCAAATTTAAACAACATAAATCAAACATCATGAAGAGAAATCTCATTGGAGCCATCGTGCTCATCGCCGCCCTTGCTTTTGCAGGCTGCAACAACAAAAAACAAAAAGAAGAAGAGGCTAAAGAAAAAGCTGCTGAGACCGTTGTTGAGGAAGTCAAACTTCCCAACCGTTTACTCATCATCGTCGACCCACAAATCGACTTCACCACGGGTAGCTTAGCCACTAAAAAAGGTCCTGCTTCCATGGAATACCTTGCCAAAGCACTCGCTGATGGTGCTTGGAAGAACTACGGCTGGATTATCGTCACACAAGATGCCCACCCCGCCAACCATTGCTCCTTCGTTGAACAAGGTGGCGTGTTCCCGCCTCACTGTGTGCAAGGCACCGAAGGCATGAACGTCTATCCTGCTCTTCAAGAAGTGCTGACGACCATCATGCCTAGCTCCCCCAACATCCATTACATGCATAAAGGCGACCTCGCCGAAAAAGAGGAGTTCAGCATCTTCCAAAATGAACAAAGCGGAGAAAAGCTGCGCAATACCATCCAAGAGATGGGCTTTGAAGGCATCGACATCTGCGGCATCGCTACGGATTACTGCGTCTACGAAACCACCAAAGATTTGTTGGCCTTCTACCCTGCCAAGCAGATTCGCATCGTCACCAACTGCCTCGCCGCCGTCGATGATAACGACACCAAACTTGCTGACCTGATGAAGGAAAACGGCATTCAAGGAATTGAGTTTTAATTGAATGAACGGCCCTTCGACGGGCTCAGGGACCTGAACCTATCATGAGCAAATTCAAATCATTTCTACAGCGCAAGGGCGTCGACATGACCTGGAAGGCCTATTTTGTCGACGCTCTTGGTGCTATGGCATTGGGTCTGTTTGCCTCGCTGCTCATCGGCACCATCTTCCAGACCTTGGGCGACAAGACGGGCATTGAGGCTTTCATCACCATCGCTACCTATGCGAAAGCCGCCACAGGAGCAGCCATCGCCGTGGCTATCGCCTATAAGCTCGGCTGCGAGGGCTTGGTGCTGTTTAGTGCCATCGCCGTCGGCATCGCAGGCAATGAATTGGGCGGCCCTATGGGTGCCTATGTTGCAGTTATCGTGGCCATTGAACTGGGCAAGATGGTCTACAAAGAGACCCAAGTCGACATCCTCGTCACTCCAGCCGTGGTCATCATCAGTGGTGTGCTGATGGCCTATCTCGCTGGCGCACCCATCCAAAAGGTGATGACCGCCCTCGGCACTTTCATCGAGAACGCCACACAGATGCAGCCCTTCCTTATGGGCATCATCGTCTCGGTTGTCATTGGCTCGGTACTCACCCTGCCCATCAGCTCGGCAGCCATCTGCCTTGCCATCGGCTTGGGTGGCATCGCTGGAGGCGCCGCCACAGCGGGTTGCTGTGCCCAAATGATTGGCTTTGCGGTGTTGAGTTTCAGGGAAAACCGCTGGGGTGGCCTTGTTGCACAAGGTCTCGGCACCTCCATGCTGCAGATGGGTAACATCGTGAAGAATCCTCGCATCTGGATTCCCGTCTTGCTCACCGCCGCCATCACAGGTCCCATCTCGACCTGCATCTTCCACCTGGAGAACATCCCCATCGGCTCTGGCATGGGCACCTGCGGCCTCGTTGGACCCATCGGCATCTACACCGCCATGCCCGAAGGTGGTGCCAACATGTGGATTGGCATGGGATTAGTATGCTTCGTACTGCCTGCCGTGCTCACATGGATCTTCGGACTGATTCTGAGAAAGATAGGTTGGATTAAGGAAGGCGACCTCAAAATCGACTGCTGATGTCGAAAGCACCTGCCAAGCCCCTCTCTCCCGACCAAGTTCTTGACAAGATGGCCAAATATTGCGCCTATCAGGAACGCTGTGTGAAGGATGTCCGCGACAAACTGAAAACCTTCGACATTCCCGAAGAGGAAAAGAAGAAAATCCTTGATTATCTGTTAGAAAACCGTTTCGTTAACGATGAGCGGTTTGCCAAAAGTTTTGTGCGCGGTAAAGTCAACCAAAGCGGCTGGGGTATGAACAAGATTCGTTTCCATCTTATGCAGAAAGGCATTGACAAGGAGCTCATCGACGAAGCCTTGAGACAGACCGATGAAGAGGTCTATCGCCAAAGACTCATTGACATCCTAAAGACCAAATCCAAGACCATAAAAGCCGATTCCGACTTTGAAAAAAAGCGCAAACTGGCCGCCTATGCTATGCAGAAAGGCTTTGAAGGCAACCTCGTCTGGGAGGTCTTGAAGGATTTGGCGATTTGACAAGTTTTCGTATCTTTGCCGCACTTTTGAAAGCTAAGCCATGAGATTTCCAAAACGCCTGATAACGCAAACACCTGAGTGTCTGACTGAACCTGTCAGCCAAGTCCTCAATGTCGTCATCTCGACCTTGTTTGCGCTGGTGTTTCTGACGGCTTACGTCCCGTTCTCGGAAACGGCATGGTTCCAAGTCGGGCGCGGAAACTATTTCCTCATCACGGCAGCCTTTGTGGGTTCGGGCATGTTGTTTCTGGCCCTCAGCCGTATGCTGATGAACTGGGTCGTGCGCAAAAGCCGGCATTTCCCCTTTTGGCTCTATCTCCTTTGGCTATTCCTTGAAATCATGATTATTGCGGTATGTCATACCTTGATTTCTTATATCGAGATTCATGCCACCGACCACAGTTTCGGCTATCTCTATGCGAAGAGCGTCCTCATCACTTTTGTTGCCTTGGGGGTACCTTACACAGTTACCGTATTATCCATCTTGCTGAAAGACACGAGACAACGCCTCATGCTCACCAAGAGCGACACGGTGGAGTCGGACGACGAGGTGATGCCCGAGCACACCGAAATCATCAACTTGATGGACAATAACGGCAACTTGAAACTGTCCGTCAAACTTGACAACCTCTATTACATCAAGGCGGAGGACAACTACATCAATGTGTTCTACCAGCGCAGCGGCACCATTGCAAGCTACTTGCTCCGTTGCAAGATGCAGACCATTGCCGACAACTGCGTGGATTCCAGTAGCTTGATGCGCTGCCACCGCTCTTATATCGTCAACATAAAAAAGGTGAGCGTTTTGCACAACGAGGCTGATGGCTTTGTCATCGACTTCGAACGAGAAGGATTGGAGTCGATACCAGTTTCCAAGACCTATTCGGCGAAGGTGCTGGAAGCCTTCAACAAGAAATAAATAGAAAAGCCCCCCAATCGGCGAGGCTTTTCTTTCTGCTATCGTTTTCAAATTATTTTCAAAAATGCCATACCTCGGTGACGCGGTCTCGCGTCCCGAAGTCACATAATCCCGCGTCCTTTTAGCAATTCATACCGCCACAGCAGTGGATGACCTGTCCCGTGACATACGAGCTGAGGTCAGAAGCAAGGAAGAGGGCCACATTGGCCACATCCTCGGGCGTGCCACCGCGACGCAGCGGAATCAAGCTTTCCCAAGTTTTTCGCACTTCTTCGGGCAGGGCGTTAGTCATAGCCGTGATGATGAAGCCAGGGGCGATGGCGTTGTGGCGGATATTGCGCACACCCATCTCTTTAGCTGCGCTCTTGGTAAAGCCGATGATACCAGCCTTCGAGGCACTGTAGTTGCACTGGTTGGCATTGCCCGAAACGCCCACCACCGAACTCATGTTGATGACGCTGCCACCATTCTGTTTCCACATGACAGGCTGCACCGCCTTGGTGAAGTTGAACACCGACTTGAGGTTCACATTGATGACGGCATCCCATTGCTCCTCGGTCATACGCTTCAGCGCAGTGTCCTTGGTGATACCGGCATTGTTAACGAGGATGTCGATGCGGCCAAAGTCCTTGACGATTTCATCAACGACTTGGTGTGTCTCCTCGAAATTGGCGGCATTAGAGGCATAAGCTTTGACCTTGACGCCAAGGGCTTGCAGTTCCTTTTCCGTTTCCAAAACGACATCGTTCAAGGCGATATCGGTGAAGGCGATGTTGCAGCCTTCCTGGGCAAAACGCAGAGCGATGGCCTTGCCGATGCCACGACCGGCTCCCGTAATCAGAGCCACTTTATTTTCTAAGAGTTCCATAATACTTCTATTTTATAGATTATTTCTTTGTGTATTTTTCTATCAGATGATACAAATCGCCGACGGTCTTGACATTGGCCGTTTCGTCTTCAGAGAATTTCACGTTGAACTCGCGCTCCAACAGCATGGAAAGCTCCACAAAATCCAACGAATCGGCACCCAAATCGTTGAAAAGATGCTTCTCCGGAGTAATCTCGCTCTCGTCAAGTTTCATCTTGGAGGCGATCAACGCACGTGCCTTGTCTTGAATCCTTGCCATGGCGATAGTTATTTGTTTCTCGTATCAGGCAGCAGGGCAAAGGAGAGCTCACCCTTGACGCACATTTTGCCACCAACGCTGAGCGTAGCGGAGCAGATGTAGATATTGCGCATGTGATAGGTCAATGTGGCTTCCACCTCGACGGTGTCGCCAGGTTTAACGCTGTTCTTGAAACGCACTTTGTCGATGCCAGTGTAGAAGGTCAGTTTGCCGATGAGGTCGTCCTTCATCAACAGGGCGCACGACTGGGCCATGATTTCGCAAAGGATGACGCCCGGCACGACGGGTTCGCCAGGGAAATGGCCTTGCAGGAAGAACTCCTCGCCCGTCACATGGTACTTGGAATGGCACACATGGTTTTCATCGAGATTCATCTCGTCAACCAAAAGCATAGGCTCGCGGTGCGGGAGATACTGTTTGATTTCGTCTCTGTTCATTGTATGTTGTTTAATCGTTGATTGCTTAATCGTTGAATTGTTTGGCTATTAGCTTTTAGCTGTTAGCTATTAGCTAGCTTTGCTGTTGCAAAAGCTAACAGCTAATGGCCAATAGCTAATAGCCAATTTTTCGAATTGCGAGGCAAGCATTATGTCCGCCAAAGCCCAAGGAGTTAGAAATAGCGATGTCCAAATCCACCTTGAGGGGTTTGTTGGGTGTGTAGTCGAGGTCACATTCGGGGTCGGGCTCATCCAAATTAATGGTCGGAGGAACGACACCGTTGTTCAGAGCCATCACACTGATAACAAGTTCGATAGCACCAGCAGCACCGAGGGCATGACCCATCTCCGACTTCGTGGAGCTGATGTGGGCCTTGCGGGCTTCCTCTTCGCCCATCGCAATCTTGATGGCCTTGGTCTCGCCGCTGTCGTTCATCGGGGTACCCGTGCCGTGCGCGTTGATGTAGATGTTTTCTCCGGCCTTGAATTGGGCCTCTTCCAGGGCCTGTTTGATGGCTAGACTTTGAGTAGTGCCATCGGGACGCGGAGCCGTGCTGTGGTAGGCGTCGCAAGAGTTGCCATAGCCGCAAAGCTCGGCATAGATCTTTGCACCACGTTGCTTTGCGTGTTCATATTCCTCAAGCAGAACGATACCCGAACCTTCAGCAATGACGAAACCTGCACGGTTCTTATTGAACGGCAGGGAAGCATACTTCGGATCTTCAGCCTTCGTCAATGCCTTGCAGTTGGCGAAGCCTCCGATAGAGACGGGATTGATGCCCGCCTCGGAGCCACCTGCAATGATGGCGTCAGCATAACCATGCTTGATGGCGCGATAAGCCTCACCAATGCTGTGGGTACCCGTAGCGCAAGCCGTCACAATGGGCACACAAGGACCTTGAGCATTGTAGCGGATAGCCACGCTGCCCGAAGCCTGGTTGCCAATCATGGTTGGAATCATCAGGGGTGAAACCCAACGTGCGCCTTCATCAAAGAATGTCTTGACGCCACGCATGATGGTGTCGAAGCCACCGATGCCAGAACCGACATACACACCCAAACGACTGGGATCCATCTGCATGTCTTCATTGTCTTTCATGGCTTGATAGGCAGCGGCCAAAGTATAAACCGCAAAACGATCATTTCGCTTAACAAAAGCCTTGTCGACGCCACAAGCCTCAGGGTCGAAATCTTTCAGTTCTGCGGCAATCTTCACGGGAAGATCGGTGGTATCAAAAGCTTTGATGAAGTCAATGCCACAATAGCCCTTCATCAGGTTATCCCAAATGGTCGGCAGGTCGTTGCCAATCGGCGAAATGGCGCCCATGCCGGTGATTACTACTCTTCTAATATCAGTTTTCATATATTGTTGTAGCTTTTTCTTCTCGGTAAACAGTTTTTTAATGCTGAATTCGGAATGCTGAATGCTGAATGGGGCAAAACCATCATTCATCATTCCGCATTCATCATTCATCATTCCATTAAACTTCCCACTCCCACAAACAAGCGGCAGAAACAAACCCAGCGCCGAAGGCACTCATAATAATCTTATCGCCTGCTTTAATCTTGTCGGCTCTCAGCATTTCGTCCAACATAATCGGGATGCTGGCCGAAGAGGTGTTGCCGTATTTCTCGATGACGGTCGGGTATTTCTCTTCGGGGCCTCCAATGATGTGGCGGATGCCTTCGATGATGCGCTTGTTGGCCTGATGCAGCAGGAACCAATCAATGTCGTCACTGGTCAAATGATTGTAGTCCAACACATTTTGGATGTCTTTGGCAGATTCGGTGACGGCGGTTTTGAACAGTTCTTTTCCTTTCATCACCAAAGGTTGACCCTTCACATAATGTTGCTCGAAAGGCGTGGTTTCCATACCGCGCTCATAATAAAGCACGTCGCGATCGCTAATCATGGTGAGCTTCACGTCTTTAAAGGCATTGCCTTCAGTAAGCACCACAGCACCGGCACCATCACCAAACAACACGCTGCAATCTCTCTCGTTCCAGTTACAGTATTTGGTGGGCTCCTCAGCACACACTATTAGTATATTCTTGGCGTGACCCGCCTTGATCATGCTATCGGCAATCATCAGCGCATTGACAAATCCGGCACAGGCCACATTGATATCCAGACCTGCACAGGTAACGCCTATGCGTTTCTGAATAATGCAACTTAGCCCTGGGGTGATATGGCGATTGGCCACGTTCGAGACCAAGAGGAAATCTATCTGGTCGGGACGCAAGCCCGAGGCGGTGATGGCCTTGTTGGCAGCATCGACAGCCAAATCATACAAATCTTCGGTAGATAATAAGTGACGAGCCTGAATACCCGTTCTTGTTGTGATCCAAGCATCGTTAGTGTCCAAGAAAGTGGCCAAGTCGTCGTTGGTCACCGTTAGGCTGGGCACTGCGCTTCCTGTTCCAATAATTTTCATTTCATTTCAGATTAAAATAAAACTCGTTTTCGGTTTTGATTAAAACGCTGCAAAAGTACAGCATCGTACCATACCGTGTGGAAAATGTGTCCAAAACGGGGCTTTTGTGGCGAAATTCGGCCATTTGTGGCGAAATTCGGGCTTTTTTGTGGCGAAAACGTCAAAATAAAACAAAAAGAGACGCGAAAAACTCGCGTCTCTATGGTGAATTATGTGTTAGTTTTACATCCCACCCATGCCCTGCGGAGCACCTTGTGCGCCTTCGCCGCCTTGACGGGCCCTCTGTTCCAGCTCCATTTTACCGAAGCGGAAGGTCACGCCGACCGCAACACTACGGCTATTGTATTTGTAGGAGGAATTCGACTGCACATACGGGCTGTTACTCGACTGTCCAAAGCGGTTGGTGTTAAAGATGTCGTTGGCGTTGACGAAAACCGACAGCTTACGGTCGAAGAAATCGGCTCGCAGACCCGCATTAACGCCAAAATAGCCATGACGCTCGCTAAACAAGGTTTGCGTTGGTGAACTGTAGTAGCTCGAAGCCGTCAATTCCAGTTTGTTCCACAGCTTGGCCCACATGTTGAGGCGGAAGCTATAAGACCACATGTCGCTTTCATATTCATGTCCCTCATACTCCGTCTTGATGAAGGAATCATACAGATTGGCATAGAAACGCAGGTTGAAGAAGCCGTTCGGACGATACATCATATTGTACTCGAAACCAGCATTGTGGCTCTTGCCCACATTGACGGGATAGCTGTAAGGCACCACGCGTCCATATAACCAATGGTATTGCGAAATCTGTATCCGATTGACCTCATTGGTCTTACCGCGATAATAGGCCGACAGCCCGATGGAACCGAATTTGTCCCAATACTTGGTCCAACCTGCCTCAATGGAGTTGGTGAAGACTCGATCCAAATCAGGGTTGCCACTGCTGTAGCTGTCCATGTGATACATGGGGAAACGGCTTAACTGCTCTGCGCCAGGAGCGGCAATGCGGCGCGTATAGCTCAAGCTGAAGTTGTGCATCGACTTGGTGCGATAAGATAAGTGGAGTGAAGGCCGTAGACTGAAGAAAGGCTTGCTGAAGTCATAATCGGTGGTGTCGCCGGGGAAAGACGTATAATACTCGCCTTTGACCCGCTCGCTGACGAAGCGAATGCCCGGCTTCACCGTGAAGCCACCAAACTTGTGCTGCAAGGTGATAAAAGCCTCATTGTTCATGTTAGTGAATTTGGCATCATAGGTACGGAAGGCATCGTTGTCCCACTCCCATGACTCTTTATCCAAATAAGGATTGATTACAGAGTCGGTAACAAGGCTCTGATGCTCAGGGTCGTAGCCAAAGGTGTAACCCAATGATATTTCACCATTCTCAGAATAAGGAAGATTATAGACAATCTCGCCCTCAACACCTGTGGAATGGTAATAACTGTTCTGACGCAACACACGTGTGTAGTCAATGGGCAAGGTAAACACCCGATCCACCTCACCGCCGTCACTTCCTCCGAAACTCATCCCATTGACGCTGACGGAGAGATTGTGTCCCTTGTTGTTGAATTTGTGCTGGTAATACAGGCCATAATCGGCGAAATATTGACTGTTTCTGGAATCATTGCTTTCTGTCATGTCGGTGGTCAAAACATTGGGCAAAAACTCCTCCCTAAAGAATGAGGTGTTGTTGGTACTGCCACCCCAATTAGGCCAACCACTAAACCAAACATTAAGGCTATTGGCTGTATCAATCTCATAGTCGAGGCTGAAGAAACCACCTGCACCATACATTTTGTTATTGAAATACATGCTATCAGTCTCGTGATTGGCAAGGGCACCGCTCGCGTCGAACAGCGACTGATCCGAGAAAGAATCACCTCTCCATTTGGAATAACTGCCATTGAGGTAGGCATTGACCGTCAACTTTTCGTTCGACCAAACGTAGGACACCCAAGGGTCAATATATGGATGGGTTGAAACATTCACGCCAAAGCTGACGAATTCGTTCTTCTGCACCTTGGCATTGGTCACAATGTTGATGATGCCGTCAGCCTTTGAGCCATAACGCGCCGAAGGGTTGGTGATGACTTCTACATGGTCGATGCTGTTGGCAGGCAACGTCTGGATGTAGGTCTTGAGATTCTCAGAGGTCATGTGCGAAGGTTTGTCGTTGATCCACACCTCCACACTCGAAGTGCCGCGCAAGGTGATGTTGCCCTCCACATCGACGCTCACGCCAGGAGCGTTTTGCAAGGCATCCGAAAGTGTACCCGTCTGTATGCTGTTGTCTTCGGCCACATTGTACATGGTCTTCTCCCCCTCCACGGCAAACAACGGGCGCTTCTCCGTGATGACTACCTCATCAAGTTTAGTGGAGCCTTCCTTGAGTTGCAGCTTGCCTAAGTCTTGATTGCCTTTTACGGTAAGCATCTGTTCAAAAGTCTGGAAACCGATAGCCGAGACAGCCAGGCGATAGTCGCCGTTAGGGGCTAACAACTCGAAATGACCTTTATCGTCAGAGGCAGCACCACTAACAAAAACACTGTCGGCCTGACGGAACAGCCCCACATTGACAAAGGGAATGGCCTTGCCGTTGGCTTCTTCGACGATGGTACCTGTCACCTTGTTTTGTGCCAATGTCGGCATCACAAAACACCCAATGAGTGCAAAAAGGATAAAAACACGTTTATTCATAGCTGAATGATTATAAAGTGAAAAACTTCTGTTTAATTGTTTAAAGAACGATAGTGAAACTGAATTATTGCTGATTAAATTGATTTTTTTAAATTATTTCTCACACCTGTAATACTCTATGATTTTGCAGCGGTACAAGTACTCATAACGCGCCTGCAGCAGGTCGGATTCGGCTTTGTGGAAGCGGATTTTGCTCTCGTTCAGTTCCAAAAGGGTCTTTTTGCCCATGTCATAGCCAGCTTTGGCATAGTCGTAGGCGACACGCGAAGCTTCCAAGCTATTCTCCATGGCGGCCATCTTTTGCTGTGCGGCTTTGGCGTTGCCGTAGGCTTGCTGGATGTCCTTGCGCAAGGCTTTCTCCGTGTTCTCAAGGTCAAGTTGTTGGTCGGCGATGGACAATTCGGTCATTTTCACGCGGTATTTGGTCTTCATTCCGTTGAAAATCGGGATATTAAGCGAGAATCCGAGTTGCGCCCTACCGTTGCGTTTCAATTGTTCGTCGAAGGGCGTATTGGGATAGTTATCGGTGAAATAGTGGTAAAGGCCATTGGAATAGCCCGCAAAGAAATCCAACGAAGGATACCACGCCGATTTGGTGGCTTTCAGGTCGTAATGACTCTTTTGCAGGCGCAGACGGGCGGCTTCCATCGAAGGTTGATTCAGCAAAGAAGTAGCGATAGTAGCTTGCGGCGTGCCGATTTCCTGCTCCTGAACTGCAAAGAAGGCATCAGGTTCACTCACTTCAAAGTTTTCATCATATTCGATTTCAAGAACTTGTGTTAAGGTGAGCGTACTCAGTTCCAAATCGGTCTCAGCTTGGGTGAGGGTAGCTTGGTCGGAGGCGAGTTGAGCTTGACTTTCGTAAACATCGGCTTCGGCCACGCGACCACTTTCATACAACTGTTGTGTTTTCTCCAGTTGTTCGGCAGAGAGTTCCACTTGCCTGCGGGCGATTTCAACCTGTTCCTTGCCGTAAAGCACCTGCATGTAAAAGGCCATCACGTTGAGTTTGAGGTTGAGCATGGCCGCTTCCTGATCCATCTCCGTTGCTTGCAGGTTCAAGGCATCGGCTTTGGTGGTGTTGTAAAGGTTCAATCCCTGAAACAATGGCAAGGACACATTGGCACCGAAAGACGCCGAGGAAGAATTGTCGGACACGTAAACACCTGTATACGAAGGCGATTGTCCGAAGCCAAGGTATTCGCCCGCATTGGCACTCAAGGTAGGAAGCCAAGCGTTTTGACTGGTTTTCAGTTGATATTCAGCCTGCTGTCGTGCCAATTGGGTTTTATGGATGTCGAGGTTGTGTTCCAAGGCATAGTTGATGCATTCGTCAAGCGTCCAGACTTTTTGTGCTTGGACAGCAAAAACGCTTGCAACAAACAGCATGATCAAAAATGTACGTTTCATGGTCATTCGGCTTTTTCGTTTCCACGGATTTTTTCACCGACATTCAGCCCTTCCTTGATGACGATGTTGACACCGTCGGAAAGGCCGACTTTAACGGCTTGTTTCTCAAACTCTTGCGGCATATCTTCCTTGATGCAGCGATACACAAAGGCCTCACCGTCTTCATAGCTGATGCAGCTTTCAGGCACGGTCACCACACCTTCTTCCTTGTCAAGGATGATTTCGGCATTGGCGGAGTAGCCGGCGCGCACAAAGACATCATCGGGCATGATAGCTCGGGCTTTCATCTCGAAGAAGACGGCACCGCTTTCCTGTGTGCCTTTAGGCGCGATGTATTCCAGCACAGCATCAAACTTACGGTCGTTCATGGCACCAATGGTCAAGGTCATGGGCATACCTTCATGGATTTTACCCACTTCGGTCTCGTCGAGTTTGCCCTTGAAAATCATGTCCTTCATGTTGGCGATAGTCGCGATGGTGGTGCCGTCGTTGAAGGTGTTGGAGTTAATGACGGAGTTACCGACCTTAACGGGGATGTCGAGGATCATGCCCGAGATGGTGGCCTTGATTTTCGTGTTGCTGTAGCCCGTCGCGTTTTTCGAGATGCCCTCCTTGATGATGTTCAGCTGGTCTTGCGCGTTGCTGTAGCTTTCCTTAGCCTGCTGGTATTCGAGTTGCGACTTCTCGAATTCCTCGGTGGAAATCAAGCCTTTAGCCTTCAGGTTTTGCTGGCGTTGGTAGGTTTTTTCCACGTTGTCCAAGTTCATCTTGGCCACGCGCACCTGCGACTCTGCAGCGACGAGGTTGCTCACGTCGGGGATGACCTTCACCACGGCGATGACTTCGCCTTGCTGCACCTGTTGGCCAGGCTCTTTCAGGATTTCTGAGATAATGCCCGACACTTGCGGCTTCATGGCCACCTCGTCGCGCGGGTCGATTTGTCCCGTCACCACCGTCGATTTCTGGATGGTGTCGATTTTGGCCGTCTCAATTACATAAACGACCTCCTTCGGCCTCGATTTCTTGTAGAGATAGACGAAAGTCCAAATGACTCCTATTCCTAACAAGATGAAAAACAGAATTTTAAAGAATTTCTTCATGATATTTGTGTTTTATTGTTATTCTTCTCTAATCGCGTCAATGGCTTTAATCTGAATGGCTCTCCAAGCGGGCAGCACGCCAGCCAGAAGTCCCGAAATGATGACGATGACGGTGGCTGCCACGGCTGCACCGAAACCTATGTTCGGGTCTTGGAACATGGCGTCGTCGCTAGGCATGTTGGAGGTAATCATGGCCACTATTGCCATGATGCCCACGCCGATGCAAAGTCCGACGAGACCCGCCAAAGTGGTGAGTAACAGACTCTCTGAAAGCACCTGACTGATGATGTTCTTCGGTTTGGCACCGAGGGCACGCCTTACGCCGATTTCACGGGTACGCTCCTTCACGGTCACCAGCATGATGTTGCTCACGCCGATGATTCCCGACATCAACGTTCCCAAACCAACAATCCAAATGAGGATGTGAATACCAAAGAACAAGCCCTTGAAGGCCTTGAAAATCTCCGAGAGGTTGAAGGAGTTGAAAGCATCGTTGTCGGTAGGCGCGATGTCATGCCGTTGTTTGATGAATTGCTTGATATCCTCTTCGATGTCTGAAATCGGTATGTTATCATCGGCAACCATCGCAAAGAAATAGATCTTATCACCCAAGGCATACACCTGTTGCATGGTGGTGAAAGGCAAGATGACTGACTCGTCGATGGTTCCGTTGATATTGACGTTTTCGGTATAAGAACGGATTACACCCACCACTTGGAAATATATCCCGTTGACTTTCACCATCTTGCCAAGCGGGTCTTCGCCTTTTTCAAACATGGTCTCATACACTTTCTTACCCAGCAGACACACCTTGCGATTGGCAGCGATGTCGGTGTCGTTGATGTAACGGCCTTTCAAGATCTTTGACCGCTGTATATCGTTGTATTCGGGCATCACGCCTTTCACTGAGAAACTGCCGCTACGGCTGCTGTAGATCACGTTTTTATCCTCACTCGACCAAAGGCTGGCCTCAGGCGAGATGGCCGTAATGCAAGGAAAAGTCTCTTTGATAGCCTCAATATCAGCCAGTTGCATCGTCCAAGCGCGACCTTTTTGATAGCCTTTATAGGGTTCGCTGGTTTGATTGACGAAGAAGAACCCCGTGTTGGGCGTCACGCCTTCCACCTGTTTCATCAGGCCGTTCTCAAAGCCGTTGCCCGTGGAGGACAGGACGACGAGCAGGAAGATGCCCCAAAACACGCCAAAGGCTGTCAGCAAGCTGCGGGTCTTGTTGCGCGTGATGGTCTGCCAAATCTCGTTGAATCCGTCGAAGTCAAACATGGTCACAGGGTTTTATCTATAATTCATTGCTTCAATAGGTTTGATTTTCACTGCGTTGCGGGCAGGGAAGAAACCAGCCAGCACACCGCAGACGATGAGCAGGGCCGTGGCCATCAGTACGATTCGAATGTCGATGCTGGGGACGATGTTCAGGGAGATTTCCTTGCCTTCCTGAACCTTTTCCAGTATGTTGCCACCGACCTCAGCCGCCACCATGCCGAGCCACATGCCGATGTAGCCGAAAATCGTGGTGATAATCAACGACTCGGTGACGATGGAAGCGAGGATTGACCGCGACTTGGCGCCGAGGGCCTTGCGAATGCCGATTTCGTTGGTGCGTTCCTTCACAGTGATGCGCATGATGTTGCTCACGCCCACAATGCCGGAGGCCAGCATGGCAAAGCCGATAATCCAGATGAAGAGCTCAATAGTGTTGAAAATCTTCATGGCCTGACGGTAATTCTCTTGGGTGCTACTGATATAGACGGCAGCTTGGTCGTCAGGGTCGAACTCATGCAAGCGTGCCAGCTGGGTTCTCAGGTACTCAATGTAAGCCTCGTTGTCCTCTTTGGTTTCCAAGCCTGTTGTGGTGAAATGCAACGCCCAATACCGATTCTGGCTTTTGATCATCTTCAAGGTGGAGAAAGGTACATAGCTGCTACCGCCATCGGAACGACCTTCACCTTCATAGACACCAATGATTTTGAATGCAATGTTGTTGACGAGGATAAATTGCCCGAGCGGTGAGACTCCTTCGCCAAAAAGTTTATCACGCAAATTATCGTCAATGACGATGAACTTTTCGCTGTTTTTCTCGTCGCGTTCGTTGATAAAACGCCCTTCAAGCAACTTGACGTTGAAAATTTTCCTGATAATGGGTTTCGCGCCTGACACGTATATGCTGCTTGACTTATCGCCGAAGTTGGCAAAGCCGTTGAGGTAGATAAAAGGAGAAACTTCGTCCACATTCCTGACTTCGGTTTCCAAGTAGCGTATATCCTTGTCGGTGAACCAGATGGAGCGGTTGGTGCCATGTCCTTTGAAAGGTTTGGAGGTTTCGCCGCCATAAAGTGAATAGACGTTTTGCGAACGGCTGCTGAAATCCGCCTTGATCCCATTCATGACGCCATTGCCGGCTGCGAGCAGCACGATGAGGATAAAGATACCCCATGAGATGGCGAATCCCGTGAGGAACGTCCTCAGTTTGTTGCGGCCCAAAGCCATGAATATCTCGCGCCAGAAGTCCATTAGTGAACGGTTTAAATTAGTTTGAAATATGATTTAAGGTTAGACGCGTGCCATTGGCGGCTGTAAGCTATAAGCAGTAAGCTATAAGCTCGGTTACATCTAAGCTTATAGCTTATAGCTGATTGCTTAAAGCCAAACACTGTCTCGCGTCCATATAAACTAAACTTACTCATTTACTTTATCTCTTTACTAAAATCGATGCTGTCGGGGTTGTTGATTTCTATGTTTTCGATGACACCGTCTTTCAAGTGGATGATTTTGTTGGTGCGCAAGGCAATGCCTTTTTCGTGCGTGACGATGACCATAGTGATGCCGCTTTGGTTCACCTCGCGGAGAATTTGCATTACCTCGGCGGAAGTTTTGCTGTCCAAGGCACCCGTAGGTTCATCGGCAAGGATGACCTTGGGCTGGGTCACCAAGGCGCGGGCCATCGAGACGCGCTGCTTTTGTCCGCCAGAGAGCTCGTTGGGATAGTGGTCGGCCCATTCCTTCAAGCCAAAGCGTTCGAGGTATTCCATCGCCAACTCGTTACGTTTCTTACGGCTCACGTTCTGATAATACAAAGGCAGTGCCACATTCTCCATCGCGGTTTTGAAAGGGATGAGGTTGAACGACTGGAAGATGAAGCCGATGGTGCGGTTGCGCATGTCGGCAGCTTCGTTTTCGCTGAGGTCTTTCACCAATTTTCCGTTGAGGTAATAATCTCCCGAGTCGTAGTTGTCGAGGATGCCCAAGATGTTGAGCAAGGTCGATTTCCCCGAGCCCGAGGCCCCCATGATGCTGACCATCTCGCCTTCCGTGACCTCCAAGTCGATGCCTTTCAGCACATGCAGGGGCTGGGCACCGAAGTAGGTCTTGTTTATTTTCTCTAACCGAATCATCGCCTTACAAATTAATTAGGTGTATTTGAACAACACATTTGCCGTAGATAATACGGAGAAAGCCCGTTTTTGTTACGTCCTGGCAAAAATAAATCCCACTCCCCACTTTTGCTTTGCAATCCACATGTTGTACTATATAACATTAGTGTATTAGTTTATTAGAACACTGCAAAAGTACGGCTTTTTTCAATACTGTCAAGGAAAAATGAATTATTTTTGAAAAAATTTGTAATTACTGCTTAATCAGACGCTTGCAGAAGGCATCTACTTCTTCTTTCGATGACCATTCTCTCATAATCATGAGCTTGCCGTTTTCGATGCCGCACATCACCTGCCAGTCCTGAATTACGACACTATCCATGACAATCGCTGTCCGATGCCCTGCGATCTTAGTGGTAAACTGATACCAAAGTTGGCGTGCCTCAGAAGTCAAAAACACGAACAACTGCACGGGTTCATCGCTGGGATTTTTACGTGGATGGGTACATGCCACATATGCCACTAAGGGTCTGCCGTGCATAACTGCCGAGCTGATGGCTGGACCTTCTGGCTTAGTCTTCTTCAGGGCGTACAATAGAGATGTGCCTTGGCGCGTCTCTATTGAGTCTAGCTGGCAATTGCTTCTCATAACAACAAGAGAATCACGGCGGTGCCAATTTTCCATCACGACTGGGACATCCTCCTCGGCCACAAGCGTATCGGCATAAACTTCCCAAAACTCTAATGCGCCTTCCGATGACAAGTCATCCGCTGGTCTCACATATTTCATGTTATGCCAAGTTGGGGGCAGTTTCAGATGCGAAGCCACAATCATATAAGCCCAAACATCAAGGCAGAGGAAAGCGACAATCATGGCGAAGCAGAACCATTTTTGCTTCTTGTCAAAACCCGTTTTCTTGTTTCCTCTAGCCTCGGAAGCTTCTATTTGCTGGATAATTTCATCACATGGTTTGGTCTTATGACGTATATCTACAATTCCCACACTCACAAAAAAGAACAACGCAGCACAAAACACAATGAGCACTGAACGCAAGCTCGGTAGGTGATCGTATCCGGCATGCGCAAACAAGCCGACAAACAGGATTAACATCGGAACAGCGCCTAAAATCGCAAACGAAGAGTAGAGTTTCTTAAAACCACGGGCTTGATTGGAGAGGGTCAGCAAGTCGTTGTTCTCTAAGGTTTTGACGTGCAGTTTTCTCAACATCAATATCTCGAAGGCAAAGCTCATCAACATGTAAGTAATATAAAACAGCATCAACGAGAGATTGCCGGGAAACTTCCATTTGATAGTTAGCAGACCGACAAGGATTCCAACTGGATAGAGTATGTATTGTTTCCAACGGTAACGCATAAAGAAATCCACGTTGCTCCTGATGGAAGACTTCATCAGCCGGTCGTTGACGATTTCCTGTTGGTCGAACTGCTGCTTCAGCGTTTCGTATTGCGCTTTCAGTTGGTCGAGTTCGCTTAAATTATTGTTTTCGTTGTTTTCCATGATGATTTCCTTTCATTCGTTTTTCGACATTTTCACCAGTTTGTCCTTGATGCGCGCCAGCCTTACGCCCACATTGTTGGGCGTGATGCCGATGATGGCTCCGATTTCGTCGTAACTGATGCCTTCAAGCCAAAGCAAAATGAGGCTTCGGTCGATAAGGTCGAGGCGCGAGATGCGGTCGTAGAGTTCGCGGATTTGCTGCGTCTTGGGGTCATCGGCCTCGTAAGGGTCGATGTCCACCGTCAGCGGGACGGTCTCGATGCGCCGGCGTTCCTTCTTGTCCTGGTTGATGGCCGTGTTGAGCGCGACGCGATAAATCCATGTCTGTGCGGTGCTTCGTCCCTCATAATTGTCAAAGCCGTTCCAAAGCCTGATGAGGATTTCCTGAAACAGGTCGTCGATTTCGGCCTTGTTGCGCGAGAACATGTAGCACACCGTGTAGATGGTCCGCTTGTGCTGCCGCACCAAAAGTTCAAACTGATGTTCCTTGTCGTTGTTCATAATGCGTTTTTCGTTGCAACGTTCATCATGTTAGACAACAAAGGTAGGGAAATATTACAAAGTTTCACTAAAGTTTTGTGTTTGGGAAATCAAAACATCATATCACCTTAAACCGCACCGTCAGCATCACGCTCCTCGGGCGAATCGAGTAAGCCGAATAATATCCATAAATCCCTGAATAATAGGAATAAATGAAACTATCGGTGTTGAGGATATTATTCACATCAAGGCTAAACTTGACCTTGCGGAAGGTGTAACCGAGGCTGCAATCTAAAAGCACGAAATTGTCCGTTCGGCCTTCGGAACGGGTGTGATAGAACTCTACCGAGGGCGTGACGGACAAACCGAAAGGCAACAGCAGACTCAAATTGGCGTTGTCGATGATACTCACAATCGGCTGACTGTCGCCATTGAAACCGTCCAACGAGGAAGTCATCCGGCTAAAACTGCCTTTGTTGTTGAAGAAAATGTAGTCCGTCAAAGCGATGGTAGCGGTCAAGTTGGCGTTCCAGCCTTGGTTGTAATAGGTGGCCACTTGATTTTGCACCAAATGAGGCGAGCGCCCCAATCCGTAGGAGCATTTCGCGTTGATGTTCAACTTTTTCCAACTGAAGCCCTTGCCCGCAAACAGCGAAACAGACAGGTAATCGCCCCAACTCGGCAACTCCACGGCATTGATAACCATAGTGTTGCCCTCAAAACTTTGTGCATACATCACCTCGTTGCGGTAGCGGTTGTAGTTCACCGAAAAGTCACCAAAAGCATATTTCATCACATTCTTGTACGAAAAAGTCAGCGATCCATTGGCCCCGTAAGTGTCAGCCAAAGGGCAGTCGTAATGCGACAAAGTTCTATAATTCTGTAAGATATAGCCCGAATAAAGCGTCCGCAAACTCGGGGTGTTGTTGTATGTGGCAATCTTGGTGCTCACTTTCCAGTTATGGCTGAAATCATAACGGAACGAAAGCGAAGGCTGGGACAAAACCTTGATTTTTGGGTCGGAACCGTTGACGATGCGGTCGTCCAATTGCAGGTAACGCAACTGTACAGGCACCATTAGTGTCACATTCACGCGCCGTCGTTCATAAGTGAGATAGGCACCTGCGGCAGGTTGGTACTTGTGCCAACGGATGTCGTTACTGAACTGATTCTCTCGTGTGTCGTCATTGCGAGCGGAGCGAAGCAATCCAGAAAACATATTGAGCCCCTGGATTGCTTCGTCGTTCCTCCTCGCAATGACGCAAAGCGCGTCTGAATTAAGCGCTTGCTCCTCCATACTGAAATTGAAATAAGGCATAATGCGCAGCCTTTTCCAAACCACGCTGGTAAGAAATCGAAGGAAATTCTCGCTCTTAAAGGACTGGAAACCTATGTTTTGTATGGTTGTTGCATAATCTTCGCCTCCATTGAGGACTTCTGGGAAGCAGCCTGGCGTGACTTGCAGTCCGTAGGGCAAAGTGCCATAACTCGTGGTGGAATTGAACTCTATACCACTTTCAGGGTCACGGCGGCTCTTGCGAATCCAGTGGATGTTGGCCTTGGCGCACAGCGACTGGTAGTTTTCCTCCTGCCGAATCAGTTCGCCATTGTCTACCAAGCCCTCGCCCCAGTTGCGGTGCCCCGATGCGGTGAGGCTGATTGTCAGATAGTCCAAGTCCTTGTTGAGATTGTAGTTGATGCTTCCTTCGAGCATTCTGGCCGTTTCGAGCGACTGCATCCGCTCAACGAGGTTGAGCGTGTCGTCGGGAAGGAAATAAAGCGTGTGCGACTCGCTCGACTTGCGGTTGCGGTCGCCGCCAACAAGGAGGTTAAACGAGAGATCCGCGTCGTTTTTCAGTTTGTGAAGGCTGTTGAGGGTAATCCCTTGAGAGCGGTTCATCGTGTGCCGCACTCCAGAAATGCCCGGAGCGCTCGGCTCGACCATCGAGGCCATCGGATAGACCGTGACATTCTCATTGTCAACAAGGTTAGTGCCCGAATTGTTCGCTTTCAAAGTGCCTAGAAACTGATTGCGTTTTGCGAAATACATCCCTGTAAGGCTGCCTTCGTATTGCAGGCTGTCGGCCCAGCCCGCGCCAAGGTCAGCCATCAAAGCAAAAGTGCCTTTGGCGTTTTCCTTCAACTTGATGTTGAGGGCCACATTGTCCGAAAACTGGATGTTTTGCAGCGCCCTCACCTCCTGATGGTTCTCCATCACCTGCACCGAGGCCACATCGGAGGCGGCAATGCTGGTGGTGGCGAGGTTGTAACGGCCTTGCAGCATGTCCATGTTCTCGATGTAGAATTTGGAGATGGGCTTGCCTTTGTATTCCACCTTGCCGTCGTCCTTCACCTCGATGCCAGGCATCTTCTTCAGCACATCGGCGATGACAATGTCCGTGGTGTCGCGGAAGGCATCCACCACATAATTCACCGTATCGTTGCCGCCCCAAATCTTCTCCGACTTCACGCTCACTTCTTTCAGTTGCAGCGCTTCTTCCACCACCGTGAAATCGACCGTCTGCATCTTGTTTTCCACCTCCTTGAATTGCCGCTTCAGGTTGAAGCCATAAACCGCAATAAGCAGTTTTGCTTCCTCGCTCTGTGTAACCAACTGATAGTGACCCTTTTCGTCCGTAAAGGCATAAGCCATCGGCAGGCTGTCCGTCACGCGCAGCAACATCACCGAGGCATTGAAGACCGGCTGTTTCTTCTCATTGAGCACCTCACCAGAAATGGTCGTTTGGGCGAAGGCTGGAACGGCAAAGAAAAACACAAATATTAATAGCGCAATTTGTTTCATCTTAACAAGTCAATTAAGTTCCAACGGGTTATAAGGCCAAGGCATTTTATAGGCTCCACCTCGAGTAATCTCAACCTCCACCATTCGCCCCGACGCATCCACTACATCTGCCAGCAGTTGGGCATTAGGATCAAGGCGTAACGCATAGTCGTACAAATCGCGGTAACATTCTTGGTCAAACTTCCATGTCTCTTCCCTTGTCGCCTCCTTGTAATCGTAATTCCACATCGCAATCGGTTTGACCTCATTTCTGATGGCGATACAAGAAAAGGAATAATGCCCGCGGTCGTCCTCCACTTTCAAAACCAACCCTGGCAACCCCGCGAATTTCCACGGGCCATCAGAGATAGGAATTTCCAGAGCATACCAAGCCGTCCAAGTGCGACCTCGAAACCTGCAGACCACTTTTCGGCAACGATAACCCAAAATCGTGCAAACCTCATCAGAAAAAGTCCAATCCATAAGGATATCTGACGGCTCTCGATATTTGAAAACCGGTCCAATATCGTATGCCCGATGCGTCACCGCCATTTCGTGCTTCCAGCGGTCTTTATAGACTTCCATAAAAAACCAAGTATCCGCACCACCCAAAACATCTTGCCCTTTTAATGTCCGTTTCGTGCAAATGGAATCGTAGCGGAACAAAGCATAACTATACGATTTCGACCATCTTTCCCCAATGTCGAGACGAAACACATCCTTTTCTTTTTCATCGGGCTTCGTTGAATCAAGCACATAACTCACTTCATAGGAAACCGAACAAACGCCCTCATCCAAAAGCGTGAAATCGTCCGTCCTCATGAATCTTTGCGCCGACAAAGGAAGCACCGCCCAAAGCGAAACCATAACAAGCAGTTTTCTTTTCATATTTACTCCAATTCCACAGGGTTGTAAGGCAACACTTTCTTATAGCCTTCGGGAGCTTCCTCTGAACCAGCATATTTGCCAGAAGCGTCCGTTTTGGCGATATGTATCTTGATACCAGGATTCGCCATCCGAATATAGCCAATTAAATCCGCATGATAATCCTCCTCTTGCTTCATGACATCGGCGCGGGTGCAATGTTGATAATCTTCAAAACGAGGCCCATCATACCAAATTATCGGCTTTTTCTTCATCTCGATGCCGATACAGCGAAAAGCGTAATGCCCTCGCGATTCCTCCATTTCGAGAATCAGTCCGGGCAAGCCACCGAATTTCCACGGACCGTCTTTCACAGGAATCTGCATCGTGAACCAAGCCGTCCAATGCCGTCCACGGAAGTCGCATTCGGCCTTGAAGCACTGATAGCCAAGGATTTCTTTCGTCCCAAACGACATCTTCCAATCCATCAAGTCCAAAGACTCATCGTACAAATAAATCGGCACCCGAGCCTCACCCATCCGGTGCATGACGGTCATCCGTTTTGAGCCGAAATATTTGTAGACATCAGGAACCCAAACGCCACCAGAGTCTCCAATGAAATGGCTCATGTTTTTATAACTGTCATGGCCTTTTCGCTCGCTTACCGTAAAAGCGGAATCATAACGGTACATGGTGTTGCTGTAACATCTTGAAATGGAGTCGCCCACCATCAGGACAAGACGGTCGTAGTTGTGTTCGGTAGGTTTTAGTGAGTCGTCTGTCATCATCGCTTCGTAGGTGATGATGAAACGGCTTTGGTCGATGACCTTGTACTCATCAATGTTGATGGGATTCTGCGCAAGCGCCAAGCGTGGAATGGCGAGCGTCAGCAGCAAAACGAAATACAGTTTTTTATTCATGGTGATTTGTTTTATGTAAGTGTTCAAAATTAAACTGCAATATCTTTTGACTTCGGGACACGGGACTACGGGACTTCGAGACAAGCCCATGTCCCGTAGTCTCGTGTCTATGTAGACGGACGAGAACGCCGTTTTGTGACATGACGCAAAACTATCGCATTTGTCAAGTGTTTGAAAGACCGTTCCAAACTTTTCTAGGGTTGAAAAGTTGTAATATTTTGGGAATGAATAAGTTGGATCCCAATTCATTCCAAACTATTTCAAGGAGAAGTCCTTCCTAAATTCTTCATGGAAAAATCGTTTCCTTTTTTAAAACACTAATTATCATTAATTTATCACGAATTGTTCATTAATTTCAATTTTTGAAAATTCGTGTTCATTTCATGGCAATTCGTGTAAAAACAAAGAACTATTCATGTCTTTCCATCTTCTTCCTTACCCGCCCACGCAGTTTGTCCACCATCCCAACGGTGGTACCAAGGTAATCTGCTTCCTCTTGTCGCGAGACCTTGAAATGAGAAAGGATGAAGGATTTCTTCTCGTCCTCATCCAAGTCGGGGTACTTTTGCCCTAGGGTTTTCCAAAGGCCAGGGTATTTCTCCTCCACCACAGCGAGCATGGCCTTCCAATGGTCTTTTTTGCCGAAAACGGAATGCTCCAAGTCATTGAGATGGTTGGCTTTCTTGCTGTTGTTCAGATAAATGTCCAACAGCATCATGGTTTGTTGCTCCTTGTCCAAAGCCTCCGAAAGGCGGACGGCATAGTCCTTCTGGATTTGCTCATGTTCGGCATCCTTTTGTGCCAAGGCTTGGCTCTGTTGCTTGAAGTGGAATAGTTCGGCGTTGATTTCGGCTTCCCGTTTGCGGTTGCGAGCCAATCGGATTTGCGAGATTAAGAAGGCCAACAAAACCAATGCCGCTATCCCACTAATAAGAATGATAACACGCTGTTTCCGAATGATCTTCTCGTTCAATTCGTTCTGCATCACCGCTGTGTCATATTTCTGGCTGATGAGTGCTAGATTGTTTTTCTGCCGTTCTATGTCGTAATGCGCATCGTGTTTTTCGTACCAATACATGTACTCGCAAGCCTTCTCAAAATCACCGCGCATCTCGGCAAAATTGACAAGTGCGCCATAATACCATGCGCTTTCGTTTTGTGCTGAACAATCTGGTTCTTCACGGGTTAAAATCTCTTCCAAGCGACCGTAGTAATAAGCCGTCGAATCCATATTACCCATCTCAAAATAGACGTTCCCCATATTGTGGTAATAATACATCAACACGCTATCGCTTGGATTGGGAGGGTAGGTCAGAAAGTACTGTTGCAAGTAGTCGCCTGACTTTTTGTATTCCTTGGCATTGAAGCACTTCACATGAAAAGCAGACAAGGCACAACGTTTCGCATCAATCGAACCACTTCGTTCCGCATAGTCCATCGCGCGGTTCAAATAGACTTCCGCGCTGTCGAATTGCCTGTGGAATTGGTAGTAATCGCCCCAAAAGGTCATCACTTTGGCGCGCTCGGTATAATTGTCGCCAAAGCCCTCGTCGGCAGCCTTTAATAGAGAAAAGAGATCCTCTTCATTGGCATATTCACCCAAGCATCTCGCAATGTTGAACCGTGCATAAGCCAAAGTCAGCGTGTCGTCTGCCAACAAGCCATAATATTCGGCATCTTTAAACAACTGCAAGGCATCAGCTTTGTTGCCGGAATCCAATTGGATGCGAGCGTTTTCCAAGGCATCGCGGGCGACTTGTCGTGCATCGTGAGGAATTGGATGACAAGCAAACAAAAAACCAAGCACAAAAAACAGTCCTATGTACTTGTTAATCCGCATAGGTATTACTCAACAGTAACCAATTTGGTCTCAACACCTTTCGCCGTTTCCATCCTAATCAGATAAACCCCAGAGTTATAGCCACTGAAATCGAATTCAAAAGCATCGCCAGAAACCAAACTTTCAAACACCTTTTCGCCCAAAAGATTGAAAATGCAAATGTTATTGATGCCTTCAGCTTCGATTCTCACCATGCCATGAGTTGGATTGGGATAGACCGAAATACTGTTGTCCCCGTTTTCAGAAACAGCCGTGCAATCATCAACGATGTTGGTGAACTGCTCGCTCCAATCGGAGTTCTCATACACTGAAACGCATCCGCAAGGTACCATGAGGGTGGTACAGCCAAAGCCGCCAAAGGGATACATGTCAAGTGTTGGGGGCGTCTCAGCCCAAACTACCGCCTCTGTGAAGCCCGAACAACTTGCAAAAGCAAAACTCTCGATGGAAGTCAAGCCTTTAGAGAGGGTCAGTGTCCCGTCGAAGCCATGGCAACCTTCAAAGGCACTGGAACCGATGGAAGACACCGAATTGGGAATCACCAAGGAGCCTTTGAAACCAGAGCACTCCTCGAAAGTCCAGCCGCCTATGTAGGTCAAGTTCTCGCTTAAGGTCAAAGTGCCGTCAAAACCACTGCAGTTGCCGAAAGCCGACTCGCCAAGCTCAACGACGGTATTGGGGATGACCAAAGAGCCCGTCAGACCTGTGCACTTTTCAAAGGCATATTTTCCAATGGAAGTAATTTGTTCAGGAATCACCAACTCGCCTGTGAGCGTGCTGCAATAATAGAAGGCGTTGTCGCCGATACGGGTCACGTCATCAGGAATCACCGTATTTTGGCAGCCAGCAAGCAATTCGTTGGTGCTTGTCCTGATGATGGCGTTGCAACCATTTCGGGAATCGAAAACGGGATTACCGTCCTCAACAATGATTTCTTCCAGTTCAGCGCAACCTGCAAAAGGGTTCACACCAATATAGGTCACTGAACTCGGGATGTTAATGCTCGTCAGCCCAGTAAACCAAAATGACCATCCACCGATTTCAGTCACCGAACTTGGTATGGTGATGGAAGTCAGGCCGCTGCAACGGTTAAAGGCATCTTCAGCAATGGATTCAACCCCATTGGGAATGGTCGAATTCTTGCATCCGAATTTCAGTTCGTCATTGTAAGACGAGATAACTGCGTTGCAATTGTCGCGCGAGTCGTAATCCTCGTTGGCAGGATCCACCACAAAGCCATCAATACCATCACAGCCATAGAAAGGCGTGTAGCCAATCCATTCCACGGAAGCTGGAATAGTCACAATACCAGTAAAACCACAGTAATCAAAGGCATCGTCACCGATTTCCTCAAGGGTGTTGGGGAGAACCAAAGCGCCTTCAAGCCCTCTGCAATAGCTAAATGCATAGCTGTCAATAATAGTTACGGCATAGCTGTTTCCATTATAAACCACATGATCGGGAATGGTCAACGTACCCGTAGCATCGGTGCCGTCAACGTGCTCCAAAACAGTCACGGAAGTACCACCATAATTGACTTCATAGTTCAAATCACCATAGGTAAAGGTCTGGGCATTCACTCCTAAAATGCCAAAGACCAGCAATAAAAAAAGGAAATGTCTTTTCATAGGATATGCTTTTAATCAGGGCAAAAATACAAATTCTCCATAAAATTACTACCTTTGCAGCCCGAAAATAAAGAATAAAGACACGAGACTGCGAGACGCGAGACTACGAGACCCGATGTCCCGCGTCCCGTGTCTCGAAGTCCCGCAGTCAAAAAACAACACCTTATTATATTATGATCACTGCTGACCAACTTAAAGACTTATGTAAGAGGATTGATGCCTTGAGGAGGTATCTTTGACATGGACCGTCGTACCATCGAAGCCCAAGAATTAGACGAAAAGACACAGGACCCGCAGTTTTGGGCCGACCCCAAGGCCGCTGAGGTCACCATGAAGAAAGTGCGTGAGGTGAAAGGCTGGCTCAACGGCTACAAGGAAGCTTCCGACGCCTACAACGACCTCGCCGTGCTCTTCGACTTCGCCAAGGAAGGCGAAGCTACCGAGGAGGAAGTGGACGAGCAATACAACACTACCATCCAAATCGTGGAGAACCTGGAATTCAAGAACATGCTGCGCGAGGAAGCCGATCCGATGAGCGCCGTGCTGAAAATCAATGCTGGTGCGGGTGGCACTGAGGCCCAAGACTGGGCCCAGATGCTCATGCGTATGTATATGCGCTATGCAGAGAATCACAAATATAAACTCACCATTTCCAACCTCTTGGAAGCCGACGACGCCGGCATCAAGCAAGTGACGATGAAGATTGAAGGCGACTATGCCTACGGTTACCTGAAAGGCGAGAATGGCGTGCATCGTTTGGTGCGCGTCAGCCCGTACAATGCCCAAGGCAAGCGCATGACCTCGTTCGCTTCTGTGTTCGTCACCCCGCTCGTCGACGATACCATCGAAATCGTGATTGAACAGTCGCGTCTGTCGTGGGACACCTTCCGCAGTGGCGGTGCAGGTGGACAGAACGTGAACAAGGTGGAGTCGGGCGTGCGTCTGCGTTACCAATACAAAGACCCCTACACGGGCGAGGAAGAGGAGATCCTCATCGAGAACACTGAGACCCGCGACCAACCCAAGAACCGTGAGAATGCCTTACGCTTGCTGAAGTCGCAACTTTACGACCGTGAGATGCGTCACCGTATGGAGGAGCAGAACAAGATTGAAGCGGGCAAGATGAAGATCGAATGGGGCAGCCAAATCCGCTCCTACGTCTTCGACGACCGCCGCGTGAAAGACCATCGTACCAATTATCAAACCTCTGACGTTCAAGGCGTTATGGATGGCAATATCGATGCCTTCCTGAAGGCTTGGTTGATGGAATTTGGAGGGAAGAAGGAATAAAAACTATGGCATGAGTTTTGTATTAAAAAATATATTTAATCACTTTAAATAATCTCTAAATCAAATAAAAAATGAAAAAGTTAGGTATCATTACTGCTTTCATCGCCATCCTTTTCTGTGGTATAACCACAGCAATGGCGCAGAACAACAACAGTACTCCCGAAATCACCAAGTTCGTTGGCCAGTATTTTCCTAAGGCCTCAGTCCTCTTGGTGAACGCTGAATGGGACGAATATGAAGTACGACTGAGTGACGGTACTCAACTCGAGTTTAACCGAGGTTCTGAATGGAAAAAGATTGACTGCGAGCATTCAAGCATTTACAGAACTGTGCCCACCGAGCTTATTCCAGATCGTATTTCAAGTTATGTGAACACCAACTTTGCCGGACAAAGCATCACCAAGATTGAAAAAAAGCGCAGAGGCTGGGACGTTGAGCTTAACAGCGAACTTGAAATCAAGTTTAACAAGAACTTCGTTGTTACTAAAATAGACGACTAAGCCTTGTCACAAAAACAACCATAAAGCGGCTTGAAAAAATTCAAGTCGTTTTTGTTTGCATTTTTGGTCCTAACCGTGCGTTTTATTTTTCAAAAACTGTAATTTTGCAGCAATTAAACACGCAGACCTATGATTACTTTTTTTATCGCTTTGGTCGTATTGATTCTCGGCTATCTCGTCTACGGTAATTTTGTCGAAAAAGTCTTCGGCGTTGACCCGCAGCGTGCCACGCCGGCCACTACCATGGCCGATGGCGTCGACTACGTGCCGATGAAGCCCTGGCGCATCTTCTTGATTCAGTTTCTGAACATCGCTGGCGTCGGGCCCATCATCGGAGCCATCATGGGGGCGCAGTTTGGCACGGCCTCGTTCCTGTGGATCGTGTTGGGTAGCATCTTCGCTGGTGCCGTCCACGATTATCTGGCTGGCATGATTTCGTTGCGCGACAAAGGCGCAAGCCTGCCTGAAATTCATGGCACTTACCTTGGTAACGGTGCCAAACAGGTCATGCGTGCCTTCACCATCATCCTGATGATCTTGGTCGGTGTGGTGTTTGTCAACACACCTGCCACCCTGCTCAACGCCCACTTCACGCAAAGCTGGAACCCCTACATCTGGATTGGCATCATCTTGGCTTACTACCTGATTGCCACCTTGTTACCCATCGACAAACTCATCGGCAAGATCTACCCCATCTTCGGCATCTTGCTGCTGGGCATGGCTGTGGCCATTTTTATCGCTTTCATCATCTACAAGCCGGAGATTCCCGAACTGTGGAGCGGCCTGCAAAACCGTCACCCCGATGCGGCCAACAACCCCATCTTCCCGATGATGTTCATCAGCATCGCCTGCGGCGCCATCTCTGGTTTCCATGCCACACAGTCGCCGCTGATGGCACGATGCATGGTCAATGAAAAGCAAGGTCGTCCGATTTTCTATGGTGCCATGATCACCGAAGGCATCGTGGCCTTGATCTGGGCTGCTGCCGCTGCCTATTTCTTCGGTCCCGACAGCGTGGTCGACGTGACGGGCAAGAGCGGTGCCGCCATCGTGGGCATCATCGCCGACACCTGGTTTACGCCCATCATCGCCACCATCACCATCTTGGGTGTCATCAGCGCAGCCGTCACCTCGGGCGACACAGCCATGCGCTCGGCCCGTCTCATTATTGCCGACTTCCTGCACTTCGACCAGAAGCCCATCAAGAACCGTCTCATCATCGCCGTGCCGATGTTTGCCGTCACCGCAGGCATCTTGGTCTACAGCATCGCCGACAAAAACGGTTTCCAACTCATTTGGCGTTACTTCGCCTGGGCCAACCAAGTGCTGGCCACCGTGACTTTATGGGCCATCTCAGTCTATCTCGCCAAGAACAAAGGCAAGCTCTGGTACCTCATCACCCTCATCCCTGCCCTATTTATGACCATGGTGACGGGTTGTTTCCTCTTTGTGGCCAAGGCTGCCGACGGCGGTTTAGGATCCGTCCTGCCGCGTCCTGTCGGCTACGGCATTGGTGCAGCCATCACTGTCTTGGGATTGGTGCTGTTCATACTTTTCATAAAGAGGACCAAGAAAGCCCTCTAACGACCGAATGCAAAAACAAATGCCCGACTGGAAAATCCAATCGGGCATTTTCATTTTAGGGAAAACCAACCTCAAAGGCTCCTTTTCCAATATCATAATAAGGCAAATGCCTTTCATTGGCTTGTGCCATCCATTTCTCTGCCAAATAGCGAGGCATCGAACCGTCAATGAGGAGCAGTTTTGTGTCGTATGCATTTACAACAGATTGCAAATCTGGTTTTTGTCTTTGAGAAACCAATAGATAATCTACAGGAAGTCTATATGAAAGGCTGTCAGCAACATATTCCTCATCCCAAAGTGCCAACAGCTTTCCATCGAAAGAAACTAGATTCGACTTTTTGCACAAATAAGCACCTACAAAATCCTCGTCCAGACCAATCGTTTCGGGATGTGGCGAGAGTTGACGCTTTGTCCAGGCGCCTCTGAGGCTGTAATCCACGGTGGATTCATCAGACATCAGCGCGGAGTCGGCCAAAAGCAGATGTTCCCCTCCCCTGATGAAATCAACCGCAGTATGCCCACGAAGGCTGAACACCGTCATTCCTTTCTGACTATCAGATTGATACAAACGAAGGGTCACCGAGACCATCATTAACAGCAAGGCCGACAACACGCCAATGAACATTCGACGCTTCTTCAAAGCCACGCCCAACAATAGCAACATAAAGGCGAGCAACAGCATTACAAACTCAAATTCACTGATATACAATCCTTTAACAATAGAGAAAGGCAAGCGTTCTATCCATGAAACGATGGCGTTCATCACATACACCGCACCCCAAACCAGATAACCGACCAAAACATTTACGAAAGGAATCCACGACACCAACAGCAGGATCATGCCACTGATAATGACAATGAATGAAATTGGGGTCATGAGCAGGTTGCTGAGCCAGAAATAGGTCGTAAACTGGTTGAAATAGAATAATGTAAATGGAATTGTGGCTATTTGCGCTGCAATTGCCACCGCCGTGATCTCCCATACTCTGTCCAACAATTTGTTTTTCACATAAATAAGGTGGTATATCGGCCTTTGCAACACTACAATACCTATGACTGCAGAATATGACAAAAGGAATCCGATTTCAAACAGGTTATACGGATTTATACAGAGCAGAATAAAGGCAGAAGACGCTATTGAATTGATTGCAAATCCTTTACGATGGATCATCTCGCCGATGATGACAAAAGTAATCATCATCGAAGCGCGTAAAATGGACGGTGACAGCCCTGCAATGAGTGCATAAAACCATATCAAAGCCAACAAAAACACTTGTTTCAATGACTTCTGCCATTTCTTGCGATTGAGAAAACCCAACAGGAAATTCGCCAGCAGATAAATGATGCCGACATGCATACCCGAGACACAAAGAATATGCATAGAACCCGCCGCCACATAATTCTTGCGTACCTCATCGGCAAGTTTGTCGTCATAACCTAACAAAATGGCTGAGGCGACGCCAAATTCGTCATCGTTCAGTCCACTACGATGCAAGGAAGCCAACAATATATCACGGAACCGATAAGAGAATGCATACAAAGGATTGGCATTATTCACCTGCAAATCAATCCAATCCGTTTCCTTCAGATAGATTTGTCCCGTGATACCTTTACGCATGAGATAAGCGCGATAGTCGAATTCCTCGGGATTCAAAGGTGGAGTCACCTCGCGAATTGGGGCAGGGATGGCAATCAAATCGCCATAACGCAATGCGAAAGCGGTGTCACTTGTGGAAAAATAAGCCATCACCTTACCCGTAACAGGCCGCGATGGCAAGCTGTCGCCAAACTGGTATTCGAGGCTTAGCGTCGCTCTAATGCTGTTTGTCCTTTCAACTGGCTCGTCATAGATACGGGCGACATAATAGCTGGCACCAGTCTCATAGTTTCGGAAATAATCCTTTTGCATTTCAGCCGCGCGCACTTGAGTCAAGACATAACCAGCCATAAAAAGGAAGCCAGCCATAACCGCTCCAAACATCCAATGATAACGGTATCTCTTCAAGACAAAGGCGATTAGCGTAGCTAATGCATACAATGTCAAAGCGATAGCAAATGTAGCTGATGGAGTCAACCGAAAAGCAGAAACACTCACGCAACACCAAATCCCTAAAGTAAAGGGAATCAACATCCTAACAAAAGGGTATTTGGCATAGTCGTTCATGGTATCACCTGATTGTTTTTCCTTTCATCATTTTCTGTTGAAAAGCGCAAGCATCTTTTAGGCGCTTTCTCAGCGGCATCAACAAAGTCAAACGAGCCTCTGCATTCTGTAGGTATCTATTTCCCAAAGTCTCATGTTCAATATCGCCCCAGCCTTGGAACTCAACATCCTCATTCACTTCATGTTGAGAAAAATTACTCAACACACTTACCCCGTATGAGACATCGAGTTTCACAAAAAACTGCGTCCTGTTGATCATTACGCGGCCACAAAGTCCCACACCTGCAACCACACTGACATCAAACGGCTGGATTGTGGCTTTAGTCAATGCTGTTTCATACACCAAAGGCTGGTAGCTATTATCATCATAAGTGCGTTCCCAACGCAGATTGCCATTCAGCCAAAGGTCAAGACGCGGCGCAACATAAAGATAAGGCCTGAAATTCTCTCCATAACCGATATAAAAGGCGAATGGCAATCTTACCTCCACAGCATTCATTCTCATGGCATAGTTCACATGGGCAAAGGTTGTGGACGAATAACTGTTCAAAAACTCCGTCAAAAAAGCCTCATTCGTACCACGCATGGCATACGAAACATCCAAACCTATAGAAATGCGTTGCAAGGTCTTCCATTCCAATGCAAGGCCAAAAGCCGGGGCAAGATAAGGATTCAGAAAGGACTTTTTGACTGACGAATACCACATATCATTGGCGGCAAAGCTCCCTGTCAAACCCACACTGAACGGACTTGTGTTTCGGCAGACAAAATTCCTGTTTTTCAAAGGTTTGGCAAACTGAGCCTGCAATGAAGCCACCGAAAGAAGACTGAAAATCAATATGATCATGCGTTTTTTCATGGCTTCATCAGTTTTGCGGGTTGACTAAAGACTCATTATACCAAATGCATTTTTCTGCCAAACCATCATAGTCTTTGAAAATGAAAATGGAATTGGCAGGATAGACCGTAGGAGGCACGATGGAATCGTTGTATTTCAATATTTTATATCCATACATCAAGTTTCTGATACCATTGGCAGTCAGTGTGCCTGAGAGCAGCACAGCATGTTCGGGATGTCCATCCGTTTGTGGGGTTTCATGGTAATATACCGTAAAATCGTTGCCACGTCCAGTCAAGTAAACCGGAGAAATCACTTTGCAATAGGTTTCCTCAGAAGTCATGCTGATATAATCCGCAATTTGGAGGTACTGTTGATTGATTTTATGGTAATGTGTTATGGGTGACAACTGTCCGGGTTGAGGTGCAAACGGCGGCTGCAAGTTGGTGGCGACATACTGATGCATCGACTTAAACTCCAAGTCGACTACGGGTGGTTGATCGCCGAAAAAAACATGCTCCTCACCAAACATATTCAACAAGTCCTCTGGGAGATAATCAGTAATAAAGGGTATGTCCTGAGGGTCATTGACCAATATCGTCTTGTCGCCTTCCTTGAGACAAGACGGCAGCGTTAGCATGACCAGCATCATCCACACAAATCGTTTACTAAAAGCGTATTTCATATAATCATCTTTTATTCAGTCCATTATCGAATCAGTGTAACTTTTCGAGTCAACACTCTTCCATTGTTTTTCAGGATAAAATAATACAATCCGTTTTTGAGCCCAGACATGTCGTAAGCTTTTTCTGGACAGGAACTCACATCAACCTTGAAAGCATCCATTTTTTGCCCTAGGCTATTGACCACCTCAATTTCTGCCATTCCCGTCAAGTCGCCGAAACGCAGCGTCACATTGCCATTGGTTGGATTCGGAGCAATCATGAAGTCAGTGTTTTGAGTGTTTTCTTCCACATCATAATACGAAGTCTGGATGAAAAACTCCTCATGCACCGTGTCGCAGCGGTTGATGGCCCAAGCGTGCAGGATTACAGGTTCCTGCAGGTAGGAATGGATATACAATGTGCAGTTTTTACCCTTGAACCCATGTGGTTCCAGATGCCAGTTGGGGCAGTCAATCTGCCAAATCACAGTATCCACATACGTACGTGGTTCATCAAGAAGAATCCCGTACTCATTCACGCTGATATGCGTCTCACTGCCACCAATCGGCCAATGCGTACCGACAAATTCAAAATGCGGGGTATACTCCAAATCAAGGGTCAAAATATAGGTGCTGTCGCAACCATAGATGCTTGTCCCGATCCGCTCATAATGACCGGAATGGGTGTACTCTACGCCATAAAACTCAAAACTATCGACATCACATAACTCGTAGGTCTCATTGTGATATTCAGGCTCGCCCACGTGCACATCAAATGTCATTGTGTCATAAATCGGCTCATTCGTGTAGATATCGACGCCTTCAATAAACGCCTTTGTGACGAAATCGCCAATTTGGTCGAAAGTATGGGTCGACGCTGCACCACCCTCAATCATGGTGCCATCGAAATCCCAAAAAACACGTTGTACAGGATAGTTGGTCCTCACTAAGAAATCCACACTCTCGTCTACGCAAAGGAACAAACCATTATGATACGAAGCGCTTAATTGTCCGTTGACGAAAAGAGTTCCTGAAAGACTCATGACATTAGCGCCCACGCAATAGGCATACCCTTTAGCATATCCAAAGCCATAGACATGGGCTATCAATCCCCATATACAAGAAAGATGGTGGATACCATGTGATATTTCCACTTTTACGAAAGAATAAGCGTCGTTACCCACAACAGGTTGAAATTGATTAGGATTGATTAAATTACCGTCCAAAATCACCTCGTTCACGCTTGAACTCTCCACCACAATATTCACATAATGATTATCGATGTAGGCACTGGAATTGTTAAAGGTGCAGAAAGTTATCTCGTTGATTTTTTGTTCGACAGGAGGAATCCATACCATGGAAGGATCTCCATTTTCAAACCCCGAAGCCGCTTGGTCATAACCTGTTGTATTATACAAATACACCATGCTTGGTTGGGAGGTTTCGATAGAGCAGGAACCGCCCTCGAATTGATGGCCCCCAGTGGATGAATACAGCCAGAAATTATATGACTGTCCCGCATCAAGAGCCGTCACAAACTGGCCGTTGCACCATACTGAATCATTGTCGTGGCCCGCCGTGACCTTCACCTCATCGCGAGTACGATTAAAGGAACTTGTGATGACAAATTGTTGCCCCCAGGTTTCAACAGGAAGTGCCTGTTCAAAAATGTGGTCAAAACCATTATCCAGCATATCGGGCAAGGTGGTCAACGTGTTTCCATTAAAGACAGCTATTTTCTTACCATCACGAGCACTGATATAAGTACCTGAGAAATCACGATTGACCGAATTGTAGTTCGAACGCATGGAATAGGTCTGTCCCTTATCCAACTCAATGGAATAGCTGGTTCCGGCAGCATGACCGTCGATGGTAGCCACTGATGGGATAATGTCTATATGGGTATGATCATCAGTGGCTACGATAAGGAATGCGCTTGTTTCTTGATCAGAAAATGAGAATAGCGTCATTGACTGGCTACCACACTGCATGATATAATCCGACCCAAGACTTTCTATTGGGAGAACGAAAGTGGCATCAAACGAATTGGTGGCACAATTGGCTGTATAGACCGAAACCGTATCAGTAGCAACGAGTTTCAATCCAAAATCAGAAGGGACTCCTTCATTATTAACATTATACCCTTGTTCCAATGGAACATACAGCACCTCAACGCTTTCGTCGTCAACCTCAAACGGGGTCGACCAGGAAGTACGCGGATTACTGAGGGTTCCATGGCAAGCCCGTTTTGCGCTAATCATCACTTGAGTATAAACCCAGTCGCCGCCATTATGTTGATATCCATTCTGCATAAAGGAGAACCAAAACTCCATGCCTTGGGTCGAGTTTTGGGAGAAAAGCGAAACACTGATAAAGAGCAAAACCAGCGATAGTGTAAACCTTTTTTTCATGTTATTGTGTTTTGAAGGGCACTGCAAATATAGAAAAAATTCCAATTTCCATATAAAATGATAAAAAATTTAGATGAAAAAGAAATTTTTAGTATGAAACAAATCACTTTTGGGGCTTCATTGCATTGATGATGACCTCAGCGGCTTTTTCTGAAGCACCTGCGCTGCCCAAACGACCCTTCAATTCCTCATAGTCTTCCAAAAGCTGACGTTGGCGCTTACCGTTACGAAGCAAAAGCTCCAGTTCCTTGACAATATTGTGCTCCGTCAAATCACCTTGAATCAATTCCTTAACCACTTCCTTACCCATCACAAGATTGACCAACGAGATAAACTTCACTTTTATCATCCATTTGGCTAGCAGGTAAGAAATGCCCGTCGCTTTGTAGCACACCACCTCCGGCACTGAGAACAAAGCCGTTTCAAGGGTCGCCGTTCCAGAGGTCACCATAGCAGCACTTGAGTTTTGCAACAGCTCATATGTCTGATTCTCTATCAAAAAGACATCGGAATTACCTATGATTTTCTTATACAAAGCCTTGTCGAGCGACGAAACACCAGCTATGACAAACTGATATTCAGGAAAACGCGGCACCACTTTCAGCATCACAGGAAGCATACGCTTCACTTCCTGCTTGCGGCTACCTGGTAACATGGCAATGATTTCACGCTTCTCGCCAAGACTGTTGCGGCGTAGGAAAATAGAACGGTTGCTGGTGCCGAATTTCGCCTGCTCATCCAAAAGCGGATTACCGACATAGGTCACATCCACGCCATAACGTTTGTAGAACTCTTCCTCAAAGGGCAAGATAACCAACATCTTATCCACCGAGCGCTTGATTTTCCGCACACGGCGACGTTTCCATGCCCAAAGCTGGGGCGAGATATAATAAATCACCTTAAAACCCTTTTCATGGGCAAAATCGGCAATACGGAAATTAAAACCCGGATAATCCACAAGGATGACGACATCAGGCTGATATTCAAGAATATCATTTTTGCACAGGGCAATGTTGCCCAGCACTTTCCGCAGGTTGACGGCCACCTCTACGAAGCCCATGTAGGCCATGGTACGGTAATGCTTCAGCAGGTCGACACCTTGTGCCTTCATCAAATCGCCACCGCAACCGCGAAACTCAGCCTTTTTGTCTTTCTTCTTGATTTCGGCCACGAGATTGGAAGCATGCAAATCACCCGAAGCCTCACCTGCTATGATATAGTACTTCATGGGATTACACTTTATAGAGGAAAAACACGAGCAGCATTCCTATCACGGTAACCAGCAGGATGCCCTTACCGATGCGTTCATAATTCCATTTCACCAAAAGCATCCTGAACAAGACTATGCCGGGGATGAAAGCTAACAGATAAGGAGCGCGGCCATATTGTTCGCCCCAAGGAATAAGGCTCAACAAAAAGAAAAACAGCCCAAAACTGGCGGCACCCGCCAACAATCCAAGCCAAAAACTATCCTTGATTTTCATACTGTATATTATTTGACACGGGACACGGGACTGCGGGACACAGGACTATCTATAGTCTCGCGTCTCGTGTCTCGAAGCCTCGCGTCAATATTTATCTTTTCAAATTCTTTCATCGGTTCGATATTGCGGTGTGCCGTCCAGTCGAAGCAGGTGGGCACCACCGAGATGAAATTATTATACAAAGCCCAGAGATCGGTGTCGGGCATAATGTCGTCACTTTCGAAAGTGCCGTCAAGGTCGTAAAATTGCTCACCATTCTCATCATATTGTTCCTTGAAATACTCCACCCAGCGGCAGGCTGCCTGCCGGCACACTTTGATGCCTTTCACAGGGTCTTCGCCACGTTTGGGGAAATTCACATTCAAGCAGACGCCCTTAGGCAAGCCTTCTTTCAGCACCTTTTTCGTGATTTCGAGGATAGCCGTATCGAGATGGTCAAAGTCGGCATCAGGGTCAAGGCTGAAGAGACTATAGCCAATGGCATTCAAGCCATTCATGCAAGCCTCGATGACCGCGCCGATGGTGCCAGAATACACCACCGTCGTGGCAGCGTTCATCCCATGATTAATACCCGAGACGACCAAATCCGGTGGTTGTGCCATCAGCTTCTGATAGCCCAACTTCACGCAGTCGACGGGTGTGCCGTTGCAACGGTACTCTATAAAGCCGTCTTCTTCATGAACGAGACGCACATAAATCCTCTCACGGATGCTGCACGAATGGCTCTTTGCCGACATCACTTCATCCGTCGAAATGAGCACCACATCACCCAAGGTGCGCATCAGCGTGACCAGCTTACGCAGGCCTTTGGCAGCATAGCCATCGTCGTTGGTAATCAGTATCTGGGGGCGTTTTTCGCTCATATTGCAGCAATCTGCCGCAAAATTAGCAAAAAACTCAAAAGGTTTTCAAGCATTGATACAATTTTCGCGTCGGCAGGCCCATCACATTATAGAACGAGCCTTCCAAACCGCTGATGCCGACATAGCCAATCCACTCCTGTATGCCGTAGGCGCCCGCCTTATCGAAGGGCTTGCAATGCTCGATGTAGTAGTTGATTTCTTCCGCATCGAGTTCAGCAAAAGTCACATTGGAGCGCACCCCGAACGACTCTGTCTTCTCCGCTGAGCGTACTGTGACACCTGTCACCACATGATGGGTCTTGCCCGAGAGCAGTTGCAGCATTCTGGCAGCGTCTTCCCTATCCTTCGGCTTGCCTAAGATTTCGCCCTCACAAATCACCACGGTATCCGAGGTGATCAGCAGATAATCAGCAGGCAGTTCTTCATCAGTAAAAGCCAACGACTTTTGCAGACTGAGGTATTTTGGCACTTCGTCCAAGGGCAAATCCTCAGGATAGTCTTCGGGCGTCTCCTTGGTCAGAATCTCGAAATCCACGCCCATGCCATGCAATAGCTCCTGCCGGCGGGGGGATTTGGAAGCAAGAATGATATGATATTTTTTCAGGTTGGTAAGCATTTTGCACTATTCGTTTGGTGATGCAAAGATATGAAAAAAGGGAGAAACCCAGTTTCTCCCTTTAACATCTCAAGAAGGCGCATTACAGCAATTTCTTCTTCAGGGTTTCGATCATGTCGACCGTCATCTTGTCGAGGTCGTACTTCGGATTCCAGCCCCACTCCTTGCGGGCGCAGCTGTCGTCCATCTTGTTCGGCCAGCTGTCGGCAATGGCCTGACGGATCGGGTCGAACTTGTACTCCATCTCGAAGTTCGGATAGTACTTCTTGATGGCATTGTAGATAATCTCCGGGTCGAAGCTCATGGCCGTCACGTTGAACGAGTTGCGGTGCACCAGCTTGCTCGGATCGGCTTCCATGATGTCGACCATGGCATCCAATGCATCAGGCATGTACATCATGTCCATGTAAGTGCCTTTGCTGATGGGGCAGTAGAACTTCTCACCCTTCACGGCAGCGTAGTAGATCTCCACAGCATAGTCGGTGGTGCCGCCGCCAGGCAAGGTCAGGTTGCTGATAAGGCCCGGGAAACGGACACTACGGGTGTCGACGCCAAAGCGGGTGAAGTAATAGTCGCTCAGCAACTCGCCCGTCACTTTAGTCACACCGTAGATGGTGTTCGGACGCTGGATGGTGTCCTGGGGCGTGTTGTCATGAGGCGTGCTGGCACCGAAAGCACCGATGGAAGACGGTGTGAAGACAGCGCAATTGAATATACGGGCAGTCTCAAGGCAGTTCACCAACGAGCCGATGCCGACATTCCAGCCAAGCATGGGGTTCTTCTCAGCCGTGGCCGAGAGAATAGCGGCGAGGTTATAGATGGTGTCGATGTTGTAGCGTTTCACCACCTCAACGATTTGCATGATCTGCGTCGAGTCGATTCTTTCAAAAGGACCGGTCTCGGCAATCTCACCGGTCAAAGGGCGAAGATCGCTCGCAACCACGTTTTCATTTCCATAGGTGCGGCGAAGCTTCTTCACCAATTCTGTTCCGATCTGTCCGCCGGAACCAACGATCAATATTTTTTTCATTTTATAACTCCTTACTTCAAGATACCAAGTTCCTTACCAATCTTCACGAAGGCAGCGATGCACTTGTCGAGGTGCTCACGCTCGTGAGCGGCGCTCACCTGTACGCGGATACGGGCCTGTCCCTTCGGCACCACAGGATAATAGAATCCCGTGACGAAGATGCCTTCTTCCTGCAGCTTGGCGGCGAACTTCTGCGACAGCGGGGCATCGTAGAGCATCACGGCGCAGATGGCGGATTGTGAAGGCTTGCAGTCGAAGCCAGCCTCGGTCATCTTCTTGATGAAGTAAGCAGTGTTTTCGTGGAGCTTGTCCTGTAGGGCGTTGGTCTCGCTCATCATCTCGAACATGCGGATACCAGCGGCCACGAGGCCAGGAGCCATCGAGTTGGAGAAGAGGTACGGACGGCTGCGCTGACGCAGCATATCGATAATTTCCTTACGACCCGTGGTAAAGCCACCCATGGCACCACCGAAGGCCTTGCCGAGGGTACCGGTCAAGATTTCAATCTTGCCACGGAGGTTGTAGTGTTCGGTGACACCACGACCCGTGCGGCCGACCACACCAGCGGAGTGGCTCTCGTCGACCATCACCATGGCGTTGTATTTCTGGGCGAGTTCATAAATCTTGTCAAGCGGGCAGACGTTGCCGTCCATCGAGAACACACCGTCGGTGACGATGAGGCGGAAGCGGCAAGCCTGAGCGTCTTGCAGTTGCTTCTCCAGGTCGGCCATATCGGCGTTGGCATAGCGGAAACGCTGGGCCTTGCAGAGGCGCACGCCGTCGATGATGGAAGCGTGGTTCAAAGCATCGGAGATGATAGCGTCATCGGGACCGAGCAGCGGCTCAAACACACCGCCGTTAGCATCGAAGCAAGCAGCATACAAAATGGTATCTTCCGTGCCAAAGAACTCAGCGATCTTGGCTTCCAACTTTTTGTGGAGGTCTTGGCAGCCGCAGATAAAGCGGACAGAGGCCATACCGTAACCACGGGCATCCATACCGTCTTTGGCGGCTTGGATCAGCTCGGGATTGTCGGCCAAGCCGAGGTAGTTGTTTGCGCAGAAGTTGAGGCAAACCTTGCCGCCAACCATGATTTCAGCGCCTTGTGCGCTCTCGATGATGCGTTCATGTTTATACAGTCCATCGGCTTCAATCTGAGCCAACTCCTTTTTCAGATACTCTTGAAAATTAGCGTACATGTGATTAAAAGTTTAAAGTTGTTTGGGTGCAAAGGTACAAAAAGAGTTGATAGGTTGTTCATATTTTTTTTGTAATTTTGCCGCAAATCTAATAATCACAAAAGATGAACGGTACCTTATATATTTACAATAGCCTTTCGCGCTGCAAACAGCCTTTCAAACCCTTGAACGCCCCACATGTGGGTATGTATGTCTGCGGCCCCACCGTTTATGGCGACGCCCATCTGGGTCATGCCCGTCCAGCCATCACTTTCGACCTGGTTTTCAGGTATTTAAAACACCTTGGCTATAAAGTCCGCTATGTGCGTAACATCACCGATGTGGGCCATTTGGAGCATGATGCCGACGAAGGCGAGGACAAAATCGCGAAGAAAGCCCGACTCGAGAACCTGGAGCCCATGGAGGTGGCACAATACTACACCAACCGCTACCACGCGGCCATGGACAAGCTGAACGTGCTACGTCCGTCCATCGAACCGCACGCCTCTGGACACATCATTGAGCAGATTGCCATGGTGCAGAAGATCCTCGACCATGGCTATGCATACGTAGAGAACGGCTCGGTGTATTTTGACATCGAGAAATATAATAAGGAGCATCCCTACGGCATCCTCTCGGGACGCAACTTCGAGGAGATGCTCAACACCACGCGCGAACTGAGCGGTCAGGAGGAGAAACACAACCCCGTCGACTTTGCCCTGTGGAAAAAGGCAGAGCCCCAACACATCATGCGCTGGCCTTCGCCATGGAGTGATGGCTTCCCAGGCTGGCATATGGAATGCTCTGCCATGGGCTGCAAATATTTAGGTGAAACCTTCGATATCCACGGCGGCGGCATGGACCTCTTGTTCCCGCACCATGAGTCAGAGATTGCTCAGAGCGTGGCAGCCAACGGCAAACAGCCTGTCGTCTATTGGATGCACAACAACATGATCACCATCGGCGGACAGAAGATGGGCAAGTCATTAGGCAACTTCATCACGCTCGACGAGTTCTTCAATGGCAGCAGCCACAAGGACAAGAACGGAAAAGAAATGATCGAACAGGCCTACAGCCCTATGACCATCCGCTTTTTCATCCTGCAAGCCCACTACCGCAGCACCTTGGACTTCAGCAACGAAGCCTTGCAAGCCGCCGATAAGGGCTACAACCGCCTGATGGAAGCCGTGAAAACAGTCAAGACGCTAAAGGCCACCGAAGGCGCATCCAACCTTGACATCCAAAAGATTGTGGATGCCTGCTACGATGCCATGAACGACGACTTCAATAGTCCCATCGTCATCGCTAACCTTTTCGAGGCCGTGCGCATCGTCAACACCATTAAAGACGGCAAGGCACAAATCAATGCCGCTGAACTGGAACTGCTCACCAAGTTGTTCAACGACTTCGTCTTCGACATCCTCGGGCTGATAGAGAGCAATGCCTCCGACGGCAGCGGCGCTCTCGTCGACGGCCTGATGCAGACCATCATCGACATCCGCAAGCAAGCCCGCGCCAACAAGGACTGGGCCACAAGCGACAAGATACGCGACGAATTGGCCAAACTGCACATCACCTTAAAGGACGGCAAGGAAGGCACAAGTTGGGTCATTGATTAACACTATGAGCTGTTAGCCATTAGCCGTTAGCTTTTAGCTAGATTGCTTCCCATGCTAATAGCTAACGGCTAAAAGCTAATAGCCAATCAATAAAAACAGAAACAAACAAAACAAATAGCAACATGAACTATCACTTCAAAAATCTCGTTTTCGAAGGAGGCGGCGTGAGGGGTATCGCCTATGTGGGTGCTTTGGAAGTGCTTGACAACGAAGGCATCCTCAAAAACATCAAACGTGTGGCAGGTACTTCGGCTGGTGCGATGGTGGCAGTCCTTGTTGGATTGAACTACACTGCATCAGAGATAAGCGAGGTACTTTGGAGCCTCAACTTCCAGAAATTCCTGGATGATTCCTTTGGCTGTGCACGTGATTTCGACCGCCTGATTAATGAGTACGGATGGTACAAAGGTGACTTCTTCCGCAATTTAATGGCAGACTTAATCAAAGACAAAACCGGCAATGGCGAAGCTACATTTAAAGACTTGGCAAAAGCCAAAAAATACAGAGACATTTACTTAATCGGAGCCGATCTCTCGACGGGTTTCTCCAAAGTGTTCTGTAACGACAAGACCCCTAATGTCAAAGTGGCTGATGCCGCCCGCGTTTCCATGTCGATTCCTTTGTTTTTCAGGGCTGTAAATGGCATTAATAACGACGGGCACATTTATGTCGACGGAGGTCTCCTCGACAATTATCCCATCAAGGTATTCGACCGCGCCAGCTATGTTTCTAAGCAAAAAAACGAAAGAACAACAGAGTATTACGAAAAGACTAACAAATCGCTAAGCAAAAAATATGGCGAAATTGACAGATACGTCTACAACAAGGAGACCCTTGGCTTCCGCTTAGACTCAAAGGAGGAGATAGAGAAATTCATCAATCCGAACATGGTAATGCCTGTTAAGAACGACATAAAGTCCCTGTTCTCCTATACCAAAGCCTTAGTCACCACGCTTATCGATTTCCAAAACAACGTGCACCTGCACAGCGATGACTGGCAGCGCACCATCTACATCGACACTTTGGGTGTCAACTCCACCGACTTCGGTATCTCCGACTCAAAGAAAAAGAAGCTCGTTGAATCGGGTATCACCAACACTCAAAAATACTTTATGTGGTACAACAACGAGGAGGAAAAAGCCAACAAATGAACTTTTTTTTCAACATTCAAACCATTAACCATTTTTCATGAATAATACTTTATTGAATAGAGGCGTTGGCAAAAGAATTGTTCTTGCCGCCTTTTTTCTTACATTTGGATTTGCCAAAAGCATTATTGCACAAGAGTCTTTTTTCAGTTACGACAACCGTACCTTTTTTGAAGTAGACGGTCGCTTAGGCAAGTATTTCCCTTTTGAGGAACGACACGCCTACATGAAAGCACTGCCACAATATGGTCTCGATTTGAGAATCGGTAGGCAAACCGATGGCCGAATGCAGTGGGAGCGCGACTTCAACCACCTTTCTTATGGAGCCTTCCTGCGCTTTGAAAAGAATAACGTGGACAGCATCCAATTCAAAGATCGTGATGAAAACGGCTATGAGAGAGAGACTTGGCGACAGCTTGGCGACTGCTACTCCTTAGGCGGTTTTATCAATGGACATCTTTATCAAGGTAAATACTGGTCATTTGATTACGACATCATGGGCGGCTTTTCGTTTTGGACCAAACACGGCGACGAGTTCATCGGTTCCGTGGCCAACGTACACCTTGCCATCGATGCCGGCCCAACTTTTATGATCGAGGACAACTTTGACCTTACGCTGCGCTACCAGTTCTCGCACTCTTCGAACGCTGCCTTCCGTCTCCCCAACTGCGGCATCAACGTGTTCAGCTGGGTGGTGGGGCTACGCTACCATCCCAATGGCCGACCTGAGTTTATCCCAAAAGAGCGTCCGCGCCCAAAATTCGAAAAGACCACTTCGATTTTTGCGACAGAGTCAGTAGGCTTTTTGCAGACCAACGAATGGATGCGGAGCTATCAGACCGCCGACGGCACCATGGTGAGCGACCTTCCTGTGGAGCGTCCTTATTACTTTGCCGATGTCATTCAATTGGGAGTGCACCGTCAGTTCCATCCCAAATTCAGTTATGATGTGGCTTTGGACTTCGGCTGGACGGGTGAGACCAAACGCATGTACGAAAAAGCGCATCAGATGTTTGGTGACGGACACGAATATTTCACTGGCGACGATGCTATCCCATTGATGGAATACAGCTTTGCACGCGGTCTGCATTTGGCACCATCGGCAATGTTTGAAATCAACTACAACCGCTTTGCATTCTGCCTCGGTGGCGCCTATTACCTCTGGCACGGCATCTACTACGGCACCGACCAAAAGAAGACCTGGGGATTGGCTGAGTCATCGGAGAGCAACTTCGAGGACACCTACCTTCCACCCTGCTATCGCACTTTTTACGGTCGCTTGGGATTCAAGTATTACTTGGGAGAAAACCGCAACATGTTTGTAGGCAGCTTCATGAAAGTGCATGAGGCCGTAATCGACTATGCCGAATTTACTTTCGGCATGAATCTGTTTAGCTGGAAAGACAGAAAATAAGGCTTATTCGCCGTAGTCAACTTCTTTGAGAAGGTTGCCCTGCTCGTCATAGAACTTCCATTTGCCAACGTGTTTGCCTTCCTTATAGAAGCCTTCCTGAAGCAGGTTGCCGTTCTCTTGCCAAACGGTGGCAGCACCTGTGCGTAAGCCGTCAACAAAAGTCCCGATGCTCTGCAGACGTCCATCAAGGAAATAGGCTTTCCATTCGCCTTCGCGTTTCTCACCTTTCATGGCGCCTTCCATCTTGACTTGGCCACTTTCATAATACTCGACCTCTTTTACACAGACATTGTTTTTGTCAAAGTATTGCGTTTTCAATGTCTTCCCATTTGGATAGGTTTCCACCACCTTTTCAGTCAGTTGTGCCGTGCAAGAGACAAAAGCAAACATCACGGCAAAGAACAATAACACTTTTTTCATATCGCTTTGATTTTTTGATTTCATCTGTTAAAACACAATCGGGAACCTTTTTCCTGTTCATGGAAAACGCCGTTCTCGAAGACCAAGTTGCCATTCACAAAGGTATGGGTCACTCGGGAATGGGTTTGCAGGCCATCGTATGGGGTCCAACCACATTTGGAATATTCGTTTGCGTTTGAAATACAGCCGTTTGTATTCATGTCAACCAAAACCAAATCGGCATGATAGCCTTCGCGGATAAAGCCTCTACGGTCGATTTGGTACAAGATCGCAGGATTATGGCACATCAACTGCACCAATAGCGGCAAATCGTTTGGCAACACATTGACCATCACCTCCAACGAATGCTGAATGGACGGGAAGCCCGACTTGCTGGTGAAATAATCTCCCGTGAACTTCTCCTCGCGCAAATGCGGTGCATGGTCGGTGCCGACGCTGTCAATCAAGCCATCGTGCAAAGCTTGGAGCAAAGCCTCCTTGTCGCGGTGCGACTTGATGGCCGGATTGCACTTGATAGCAAAACTCTTATCCTCATAATCGTGGTTGTCGAAGCATAGATAATGCGGACAGGTTTCTGCTGTTATCTTTTTGTCTTTCAGAGGGATGTTATTCTTGAAGAGCGACAACTCCCTTTGGGTGGAGACATGGAGAACATGAAGTCTCGCGCCAAAGTGTTCGGCCATATCGACAGCCTTGAACGAAGATTTGTAGCAAGCCTCCATGGTGCGCACAAAAGGATGAATGCTCGCATCAAGAACCACTTGGCCTTTCGCCGCCAAGTCCTTACAACACACCGTATTCTCATGGATGGTCTGCTCGTCCTCACAATGCGCAGCAATCAGGCAGGGCGACTCACGGAACAAGCGCACCAAGACCTCATTTTTGTCCACAAGCATATTACCTGTGCTGGAACCCATGAAGAGTTTGATACCGCATACCTTTTTGGGGTCGGTTTTTACCACTTCGGCGAGATTGTCGTTGGTCGCACCGAGATAAAAGGAATAGTTGGCCAATGATTTCTCGGCAGCCAGGTCAAATTTCTGTTGCAGCAACTCTTGCGTAGTTGTTTGTGGATTGGTGTTGGGCATGTCCATATACGAAGTCACGCCACCTGCCACGGCGGCACGGCTTTCGGTGTAGATGTCAGCCTTATGCGTCAAGCCTGGCTCACGGAAATGCACATGCTCGTCGATGATGCCTGGGATCAGGTATTTGCCTGTGGCGTCGATGACTTCCCAAGCCGGCCCTTCGACGGGCTCAGGGGCCTGGCCCTCACGAACAATCTTGGCAATCTTGCCGTCCGAAACAAAAACACTTGCCACAAAGGTCTGGCCTTCGTTGACAAGTGTCGCATTTTTGATATAGTAGTTCATCAGTTCTTTTTTGGTTTAATCATACCTGTCAAACCTCTCCAACGCAGATTGATAACACCAAACACAGCCTCGCGGAAGATGCCTTTGCTCATCTTTGACTGTCCCTCGCGACGGTCAGTGAAGATAATAGGAACCTCCTCTATCTTGAAGCCGAGCTTCCAAGCGGTGTATTTCATCTCAATTTGGAAGGCATAGCCCACGAACTTGATTCTATCCAAGTCAATGGTCTCAAGCACCTTGCGGGTGTAGCACACGAAGCCCGCAGTGGTGTCTCGCACCTTCATGCGGGTGACGAAACGCACATAGGCCGAAGCATAGTACGACATCAACACGCGACCCATGGGCCAGTTCACCACGTTGACGCCCGTCTTGTAGCGTGAGCCGACTGACAAATCCGCTCCATTGGCACAAGCATCATGCAGTCTTTCCAAGTCGTCGGGGTTGTGGGAGAAGTCGGCATCCATCTCGAAGACATACTGATATTCGCGCTCCAACGCCCATTTGAAGCCCGTGATATAAGCCGTTCCAAGGCCCAATTTGCCTGACCTTTGAATCATAAACAAGCGATCGCTGAACTCCGTCATCAGTGTCTTCACGATGTCGGCGGTGCCATCAGGGCTATTGTCGTCGATAATCAAAATATCGAAGGTCATGGGCAGGTTGAAGACATAGCGGATGATCTTCTCGATGTTTTCCTTTTCCTTGTAAGTCGGGATGATGACCAAATTCTCTGACATACCAAATTCGTTTTCCAATCAACGTGCAAAGATAATGGAAAATTGCATATTCACGCATGACAGCATAAAAAAAGCCCACCCGAAGGCAGGCTTTTCGATAACATCAACTCTTTCATTCACTCTATGACAAGGTTCTTGACTTCCCATGTAGCAGAAGCCGAAGTGCTGCTAGTGTATTTGAAAGCGATAGTCACAATCTGGCCGACATAGGCGGTCAAATCGGCAGTCGAGTTGATGAAAGTCCAGTTGTTGCCAGAGGGCCATTGGTCAACGTTCAGTTGGGTCCAAGTAGCCGCAGCGAAATCACCATTGTAGTTGGTGGAAATCATCACTGACAAGGCACCTTGCGGTGAGGCATAGTTGACGGCTTGTTCAAATTTCAACGACGCGGCATTCACACCAGTCAGATTGATAGCAGGCGAAATAAGCCAACTCTCAGCCGCATAGTTTTGACCAGAGACAAAAGCGCTGGCTTTCATGCAAGAGTAGGAAGGTGCGTGTTGCCATACGTAGTTCAGCCCTGCAGGCAAAACCGCATCACAAATAGTGAAATCACCCTGTCCCGTGGCGAAGGTCTCGGAGAAGATCTCCGTTCCAGGTGTAGGCGGTGTAACACCACCTTCAAGCACGAAGTCAGCTTCGGTGCCGTTGCTGTCGCGCAGACCAGCCTGACCGAAATACTTGCGAAGCTTGCCATTCACAGCCAGATGTTTACCCAAATTCTCAGGATTATCCATCAGGTTGACTTGTGTGCGGAGCGGTTTGCCCGCAGGCAGGTTGACAATGATGCACTGGCTGATCTCATGGCAAGTGGCATCGTCGGCGATGAGCACGTTGGTAGCCAAGTCGAACGGTCCGCTCCAGTTGATATCGCTGTTGCTGCTCACTGAAGTCAAGCCCGACTTCACGGCACCCACGATGTAGCCATGTACCCAAGCGATGGGTTCAGCACTCTGTTGAGCAATACCGGCGGCTACATTATAGGGGTCGTCAAACGTTCCGCTACCTTCGCCTTGGCCAGGCGGCGTCGGCGGATCGACACCTGCACCTTCTTGAACAGTGATGCTTTGAATCTCAATTGTCCTCGCCTGTGAATTGTTGGAAGTATACTTGATAGCCACGGTGACATTCTGCCCGATAAAATTGTTCAAACTGGTCTCAACAGTTTGGAAATCAGACCAACCAGAGGTGTTTGGATAGGTGGTCGACATTTCTGTCCAATAGGCACTTCCTGGGGTATTGCCATAAACGTAGTCGGTAGAGACCTGCAAGGTAATGTCGTTGGGACTACCCGAGTATTGAGCAGCATAGACGACCGAGACCTTGGCATCGTTCACATTCGTGATGGCTACCGGTGACGAAATTAGCCAATCCTCATTCTCATTGGCACCACCCGAATAGCCCGACATCTTAGCAGTACTGTAGTCTATTACCCATGACTGAGGACCAAGCACATCATAAGGCATGTATGTGCCAAACTCGGAGGTGAACATCTGCTCATAAGGCATATACTGCAACTCACCACCACCAGGAGGAGGAGGCGTTGGGCCACCACCCTCTTGAATGAGGATGCTCTGCACCTCGATGGTACCCGCTTTGACATCATCGGAGATGTATTTCACAGCCACATGAACCCTCTTACCTGTAAATTGGGAGATGTCAACGGTAGTGGAAACGAAATCGGTCCAGTTGTTGCCCGAAGTCCATGAAGCTTGCACTGGATCCCAATGAGCTTGGCTCGGGTCGCCGCCATTGTAGTTATCAGACACCCAAAGGGTGATATCCTTATCCAGGTCATTGAAATAGCGGGCGATGTAAGTCATCGTAAAGGTAGCTTGCGTAACATTCTCCATAGAGAACCGCTTCGAAATCAGCCAGTCCTCGTTTTTATAATTTGTGCTGTTGGCATAACCCGTCATCTTGGCGGTGTTGTAGTCGATTTCCCAAGATTGGGAACCTTCAACATCGTAGGTTGTATAAGTGCCAAACGATGAGGTGAAGTCTTGGTAATACGGCAGGTCGGCATCGCCACCCGGAGTATAACCGCTAAACTCCAATTCACTGGCCGAACGGATGATGAGTTGCCAAGTGCTGTTATAGACAGAAGCGATGGCAGTCAAGTTGCCCACGCCTTGCGGCAGTGAGTCATTGGCAAAGTTGGCGTAATTACTCGTGCGCACGATGACGGTCTGTGAGTAGTCGGTCGGATCAGCCAAAGTGCGATTGCCGTATGTGCTAGGATCGGCAAAGGTGTTCTGCTCTGTGAATTTCACATTCTCCAAGCGCACCAAACCAGCCAAGTATTTGCCTTGGTTGATTTCCGCAATAGTAGCTTTGGCAGGCGTAATAGGCTTGTTGTTGGCCAATATGATGATGTGACCGTCGGCTTCAAAGTTGGTCAGCTGCGGCAGGTTGGCATACAACGAATAGGTGACATCCTTCAGATAGACACGGATGGAGTCACCGATACGTAAACCAGAAACGGCATCAAGGTGAAGCTCAAGGGCGGCACCCGTGGCACGGTCTTGGATGAAGGCGGCCTTGTAGAGGTTGCCCGACTGCTCATCGGCGGTGACAATGCCGTACACCGAAGCGTCATAGTTAAATACGGTACCCGATTCCATTTCAAGAATGTCAGCAATGGTGTAAACCGTACCTATCGGCAAATCCTGAATAGGCGGTTCGGGATACTCTTTCTTGCAGGCGGTGAACATCATGCCCACCATGGCAAGCAGCGTAAAGATGTTTAATACTTTGTTTTTCATTTTTATTTAGTGTTTATTTGTTTGTCTTTAATTCTTTTTTCGGGCCGTTAGCTTTTACTTCCTAACCGTGAAACTGATGTAATAATTCAAGCCATACATATACGAATACTTCTCGGGGAACATATCGGGGTTGTTGGCGTTGAAGCGCAACTGCTCGTAACCGTAAAGGATAGCACTCTTGTTGTTGAGCAGGTTGTTGACACTTAAATTGAAGAGGAAATAATAGCCTTTGTAACGCTTTGAGAAACCGCCATAGAAGTCAAGCGTGAAAGTGGGCTTCAACGGGTTTTGGCTCAGAACGTCCTCAATGCGGATGTCGCCCACAGCGTAGTGGTCCATACCGTGTTTCGTGTGGTTATAGGGGTTCACATCGAAGTACATATTGGCCATATAGTTACCGTTGAGGCTCACCCACCAATACTTAGGCGAGTTGTACTTGATACCTAACGAAGCCACCGTCTCGGGACCCGAAGAAACGTGATAGTTTTTCAGATAAGCCGTATGGCCATCGATGTAGGCAATGTCGTTGTTATCGTCATACACCGAGAACAGCGGGTTGTTGGCATAGACATGGATACCGTTGGCAGCTGCGGCCTGCAGGGTGACCGTTGGCGAGACGTTATACTCAGCTCCCATCTCCAAACCGACGCAGCGTTGTTTGGTGCCCGTCATGATGAAGTTGATGAACTCACTGGTGTAGGAGTTGGCGCTGGTGGTAGTATTCTGATAGACATTCTCGCAATAGAAGCTACGGTTCCAAATGATATTGTTATAGGTGTTGTAATAACCCGTCAGACGGAACTTGAACTCAGGCGAACGATACATGTAGCTCAAATCGACAGCGTTGATGCGCTCGCTCTTCAGGTCGCCCTCGACGACGGTGTGACGCGTACGCGGCGACACATAGATATCGCGGAATTGGGGAGACTGTAACATGTAGGCCCAATTGACCACGATGTGGTTACGACCATTTATAGCATAGGAAATGCCGGCCTTCACACCCGGATCCAAGAAATTGTGCTTCTCATCGTCACCGTAAGATCTGTCCGCAAACTCACCATTTTGGAAGAGGCCAGTACGCCAGATTTGAGTGAATGAAAGCTGCATACCAAGATACAAGTCGAAGTTGCCGACAAGCCAGTCGATCTGATCCCAAACTCGACCATAGTTGCGGTTGGCGTAATAGTTATAATTGATGATATCGCCGACCTTGGCCACATGGTTGGTGTTGAGCAAGTTGGTCTGACAGTCATCGGTTTCAAGGTTTTCGGCATACTTATTAATATCATAGTAGTAGTCGCCGCCAAGGAGGTCGTTGACGCACTCGTAATAATGCGTTCTCGATACATTGACCGCCAAACCGCCTGTCATGATGAGGTTGGGCGCGAACTCATGCTTGAAGTATGAGGCGCCACCCGTTTGCATCTTGTCATAGTGGCGTTCAGCGAGGATATACTTCGAGAAACTTCCCGTCACCGTGCCGTCTTTTCCGTTGTTGGCGTTCTGTACAGTGAAAAGGTGGTTGCGATTAGCCATGTAGAGGGCATCCCAGTCGATTTGGGTAACTTTTGGGTCACGGTTACGCCATGCCTCAAACTGTGCCTCAATTTCAGCCGTACTATGGGCATTGGTCATGTAATAACTCGGCAGGTTCTTGTAATAGTCGGGACGCGGGTCGGGAGCTTCACCCCATTCCAACGAAGTCTGACCAGCCTTGCCAGCAAAATAGTAGACCGAGGTTTGGAACGAAGTCTTCCTGTTCGGTGTCCAATACCAAGTGAGGCTGGAGAACGGTTGGTGATATGTGCTCATACGCGAGTTGCGGATCACCTGCGTACCATTTTCGTCGATGGTCTGATAGCCCCAGTTAGGGTTGTAATAGTTGGAACCGACAAGGTCGTATGCTTCCTGCACCACGGGTGCCGAGCCGCCGCGCTGCGAGGGCGCACCGAACACGGTAAGGTCAAGGCTATGCTTGTCATTGAGCTTTTTCTCCACGGAGAGGAAATAGCTGTAGGCTTGATAGAAGGTACCTTCCGTGTAGCCCGTCAAGGTGCTATGCAAGTTGTTCCGCCAATTGGACTCAAAGTTGCCATTGGCATGAATCCCCGAATAGCGTTCGCTAGCAGCAGCCATCAGGTACCAACCATTGCCTATCTCGCCAGTGCCGATAGAGGCCATGACGCGGTGGTTGTAGGAACGGTTGCTGAAGGCATAGCTTAGCGAAATCTGCTTGCGGTACTGCGAGGCGCGTGTCGAATAAGCCGTGAGGCCACCCAAGTTGCCGAAGCCCGCATCGGTCTTTCCGAGACCTTCGACAAGGACTGAGTTGCGAAAAGCGTCGTTGAGGCCGCCCCAATTGCTGAAGACGGGACGTCCCGTCTCAGGGTCGTTCATCAGGACGCCGTTAATCATCACGTCGCTGTACTTCGAGTCGTTGCCACGCACACGATAGCGCAGCGAGCCGAAGTTGTAGGCCGCAATGCTGTTGAACACGTCGCGTGACGAGTTCAGCAAAGTCGAGGCATCATTGACCGAGGTGGAGGACTCCTCGAAGTCGGAATCCATCAGGATCACCGTCGGCACTTCATTCACATTCAGGTCGGTCGTGTCGATGACTTGGGCATACATCCCCGCCGTCAACAACGTCACAACCATTAAAAGTAGGAATTTCTTCATATTGAACTTATTATGATTTGCATTGGATTTTGAGTGAAACTAACGGACAAAAATAGGAAAAGTTCTTTTATCTTGATGGTATAATTATGGATTTTTTTGCTACTTTTGCCGCATTATCAACCCAAAATGCATCCTCAACATGAACAAGCACATCGTTTTCATATTAGCACTTTTGGCCTTTGGCCTCAACTTGAACCATGTTTCTGCCCAAGAGCAACAAACCTATAAGGTCGGCTTGGTCGGTTTCTATAACTTGGAAAACCTTTTCGACACCATCAACGACCCGAACAAAAACGATGAGGAGTTTCTGCCTCAAGGCGTCAACCAGTGGAACACCGAGAAATACTTGGCCAAACTTCATAACATGGCTTATGCCATCTCTACCATTGGCACCGACTGGTCGCCAGACGGTGTGGCTGTTCTGGGTATGTCGGAAATGGAGAACCGCCAAGTGCTGGAAGACTTGGTTGCCCAACCTGAGATTAAGGACCGCAACTATCAAGTGGTGCACTACGACTCGCCCGACCGCCGCGGCGTGGATGTGGGATTGATCTACAATCCGAAATATTTTAAGTTAGTGAGTAGCAAATCGTACCGCACTGTTATCCCCAACGAACCCGACCATTACACCCGTGACCAGCTGTTGGTCAGTGGATTGTTCGACGGTGAGATGATGCATTTCATCGTCATGCACTGGCCTTCGCGCGCTGGTGGTGAGAAACGTTCCATGCCTGGCCGTATTGCCGCAGCCACTCTGTGCCGCCATATCGCCGACTCCATCATGCGCGAGGACCAAAACGCCAAGATCATCATGATGGGCGACTATAACGACTACCCCGACAACAAGAGTGTGACGGAATACCTGCGCGCTTCAGGCGACATGAAAGACCTGCGCGATGGCGAGTTCTTCAACCCCATGTATGAACTGCACAAGAAAGGCTATGGCACCAACTACTACCACGATGTGCCCGCCGTCCTCGACCAGACCATCATCACCCCTGGCCTGCTACCTACAGACTATAGCACCTACCAATACAAGAATGTAAAGGTTCACAACAAGGAGTTCTTGAAACAACATGGTGGCAAATACAATGGCTATCCCTTCCGCACCTTCGGCAGCGGCGTATGGATGGGCGGATATAGTGACCACTTCCCGGTTTATGTGATACTATTGAAAAAAGCCTAAATCTAAATGAGATTCCCTTCGGGAATGGAGTTCTGGCAATGTTTTATAAGGCGGCGGCCTGTGAAGTTTACGTAATGTAAGCGCCACAAGCCGCCGCAAGTTTGTTATTACTTCCAACTCCATTCCCCGCAGGGGAATCTCCTACCAGACCTCCAATTCATCCACAAAAATCCAAGCCGGATTCCCATATCCACTATGGTCTTCAGGCAAGTCGTAACCTGAAATGACGACTTCAACATAGCGTGCCGTGACGGGATCAAACTCAAGTTCGTAAGCAAAGATGCCTTCTTTATCGGCCCAAGTGGAAATCGGGATGTCTTTTTGTGCCACTTCACGGAAGGTCTCGCCATCATCGGAGACCATCACCTTGACTTGACTCGGATTATAAATCCAAGCACCTTTATTGGTAAGCGCGTGAAAACGCACATGGCGCATCTCGGTGGGTTGCTCCAAGTCAATAACAGCATCCAAAGGATAGCCACAGAAGCCCAGCCAACGCCCTGAGTTGTAGGCTCCCCGACCCAAGTTACCGTCATTGAGCAACACAGCACCATCGTAGGTGTATTTCTCCGCAGGTTGCTGGCGCAAAGAAATCGGCTTGCGCGTGGCCAGATTGGGTTCCACCGTGTCGGCCCAAACCTGCGGGTTGAAGATATGTTTGGCGTAGTTGTAGTGATAGAGATCATAGAGCTGTGCCATCTTGCGGCAACGCTCCACAAAGGCATCGAAATCACGCTCTTTGGGGTTGTTCCATTGCAGCTCAGTCAAGGCATCCATGCGCGGCATGGCCATGTATTGCACATGACGAAACGAGGCGATGTATTCCGTCCAGATGTTGGCTTGCACGCCGATAATATGTTTCTGTTGCTCAGGGGTCAGCTCTTCGGGCAAAGGTTGGAACTCATACACGCGTTCCACGGGCAGGTAACCGCCGATGCACATAGGCTCATTGGCGATGTCCTCGCTCTGGTAATAATCGAAATAGAGGTGCGAGTATGGTGCCATGATCACATCGTGGCCTTTGCGTGCTGCCTCGATGCCGCCTTCCGTGCCGCGCCAGCTCATGATGATGGCCGTCTCGGAGACGTTGCCTTCCAGGATTTCATCCCAGCCAATGACACGACGGCCACGGGCTTCCACCACCTTTGCCATGCGGTTCATCACATAGCTCTGCAGGTAGTCCTCTGCAGAAAAACGCTCGTCCGCCTTGATACCCAGTTCCTTAATCTTGGCTTGGCATTTCGGACATTTCTCCCAACGCACCTTGGGGCATTCGTCGCCACCGATATGGATATAAGGTGAAGGGAATACATCCATCACTTCGTTGAGCACGTCCTCAACAAAAAGCATGGCTTCCTCGTTACCCGCACAAAGTACGTCATCGGAGATGCCCCAGCGCCGCCACACCTCGTATGGACCGCCCGTGCAGCCCAGCTGTGGATAACAGGCCAAAGCCGCTTGCATGTGACCCGGCAAGTCGATTTCAGGGATGATGTTGATATGGCGTTCAGCAGCATACTGGATAAGGTCGCGGAGCTCGTCTTGGGTGTAGAAGCCGCCGTGACGAATGGTGTCATAAAGGTTGCCGTTATGCCCGATGACCGTGCCGTTGCGGTAAGCCCCAATCTGCGTCAGCTCAGGATATTTCTTGATCTCGATGCGCCAGCCTTGGTCCTCGCTCAAATGGAAGTGAAACTGGTTCATGTTGTGAAGAGCCATCATGTCAAGGTAGATCTTCACCGAGTCCAGATCCATGAAATGACGGCAGGGATCAAGGTGCATGCCGCGATAGCCGAAGTTGGGCCAGTCTCTGACGGTACCGCTAGGTAGTTGAGAGTTTAGCGTTGAGAGTTGAGAGATGGGTAGACTCTTGCGGAGGGTTTGGATGCCATGGAAAACGCCTGCGGCATCTGCACCTTTGATGGTGACTTGCTTCGGGGTGATGTTGATTTCGTAGGCTTCAGCTTGGTCAAAATCTTCAGGGACCACTTTCAGCACGATGCCATCGGGTTGGTTTTGGTATTCTTGCAAATTCAAGGCATAGCCCATGATGTCATTCACGTATTCGCTGAGGAATTGCGCCTCACGTTGAAGACCATTCTCGTAATAGACGATAGTCTTGGAGTTTAGTTTGAAAGGCTTCTCTTCGTTCAGCTGTACCTCTTTAGGCTGTGGTATGACATCGTAGTTGGCTTGAGGAAGTTGCTTTGTGCAAGCGACCAAGATGAATGCCGCAAATAATACAATGGAAAGTTTTTTCATAGGATTGGATTTAGGGGTTTCAACGAGCAAAAATAAAAAAAGGATGGCTCTCACCATCCTTTTTTGTTGATTTTGTACAAATCAGGCTTATTCGCCCAACTTGATACGCACGAAATTCACCACAGTGGCTTCCTTGTCGGCAGCCTGGATGTATTCGGCGACGGTCTTCGGGTCGGCGACCAGAGAGACTTGGTTGAGCAGGCAGCTCTCCTTGAAGAACTTGTTCAGACGACCTTTGGCGATGTTCTGAATCATGCCTTCGTTGAGTTGCACCGTGCCGGGCACATTGGCTCTGATTTCGCGGGCCTGTGCACCCTGTTCCTCAGTGAGGTAACCCTTAGTGATGTTCGAGCTGATGTGGTCATCGCTGTCGGCATGGTTGGGGTTGATGCCAGCCTTGCGGAGGGCGGCGTCCACAGCCTTCTGAATCTGTTCTTCCTTGGTCTTGTCGACGGCAACGGCGAACTCGCGGTCCTTCACCTCTTGCGGGATGGAGGCTTCGCTCACCGAAAGCGGGTTCATGGCAGCAACGTGCATGCACACCTCATGGCTCACTTCCTCAACACCGGCGAAACTCTTGTTCATTTCGACGATGGTGGCAAGGCGGTTGCCAGGATGGTTGTAGTTGGTCACGTATTCACCTTCGAGGACTTTGAAAGCACCAAGTTCGGTCTTCTCACCAGTGACGGCGCTCTGGTTGGCGACAAGGGCTTCAACGGTTTGGCCGTTGAGTTCCATAACCTTCAGAGCCTCGATATCCTTCACGCGGTTGGCGACGGCCATGTCGAGCACGTCCTTCGTGAACTTCACGAAGTCGGCGTTGTTGGCCACGAAGTCGGTCTCGCAGTTCACCATGATGATGGCGGCGTACTTGTGGTCATCAGTGGCCTTCGAAAGCACGCAGCCTTCGCTGGCGGTGCGGTCGGCGCGCTTGGCAGCCTTGGCCATACCCTTCTTGCGAAGGATGTCGATAGCGGC
>JAGCCO010000235.1 GCA_017651645.1 Bacteroidales bacterium | reverse complement strand
ATAGCGATTATCTCCCAATAACCGAATACTGCTCAATCACTTTCCCTTCCCGTTAATAATTCCGCCCGTGAATGGTTTGGGGGAGGATCGGATGAATTCTTCTTGTCGGTGGTGGAAGAAACAATAAACGGGAATTCAACTGCTACTCAACGCGTGAAGCCTGAAAGAGAAATAACCCTTGCCATCCAGATATGCGAGAGCATCATGCAAGAGCGCCGCCTTTCGGTCTTCTCCCAGATCCGAATGGAAGAGGATGTCGATGAAGGTCTCCAGACCGTGGTCAGAAATCTTCTCAACTTCCACAAGATGCCTAACAGGATTCTCCTGCTGCAGCAAGGTGTCCAGATTAATCGGACAGGCCGCTTTGTCGAACTCGTGCTTGACATCCGCCAAGGAATAATCCGGTATGTCGCCGCCCAGCAGCCCCAGTTTCCGGGCGATCATCAGTAGCATTTCACCCAGGCGGTCTATCTCTCTGAGGATATAATCTTCCATCTTACTCGTCTTTCATTTTCAGGCGCTCGACGATCGCGTCGCAGGAGCCTAACAAGCGCTTGGCAGAGTAATACTCCAGCGCCAATGTCCCCACGCACAGGAGAGCAATGATAATACCTCTTCTCCACATCAGTTCGGCGCTGATATTCATCGAGGTCATATAGAGGGTCGCAACAATCACGAAAGCAAAGAATAAGATACAGATGCCCGTCACGATGATGACATACCTTTTCTTGAACTTTCGCAGCGCTTCTGTCGTTGACAGGATGTCGCCATTGTAAATATCTTCTTCCCGGATTCCGTGATATACCCAGAATATGCCCGGGATGATCAGTAAGCCATAAATGATAAGGGAAAGCGGAACCCACCAGGCAAATCCCTGGACATAACACAAGATGACCGCGATGAGGAGTAATGCAATTGCTGCGGGAACCGATTTTTTAGATAGGAAAAGCCGTTTCACATCTTTTTTCATGGCGCTCTGTATCAACTGCTCATTGATGATCTGCTGCTTGTCGAACCGTTCCCTCAGCGCTGCATAATCCTGCCGCATCTGTTCCAGTTCCTGATTGATATCGAATTCTTCTTGGTTCATGGTACGAGTGATTAAAGACGGGACTTTTTGAGTTCTTCCTTGATTCGATGCAATTGGAAAGAAACATTCTTCACCGAGATGCCGATAATGGCGCCAATCTCCTCGTAACTCAGGCCTTCGAGCCAGAGGAGAATGATGGCGCGGTCCACCAAGCCCAATTGATTGATGCGGGCATACAGGCGTTTGGTCTGCAACGCCCGGTCGTCCGTATCTTCAAACGGGTCGATGTCCACGCTCAGCGGCACGCGCTCTCCCATCAACCGCCTCTTTTTCTTGTCGGCATTGAGGCAGCAGTTGAGCGCAACCCTGTAAATCCAGGTCCGGACATCGGATGCTGCACGGAATGAATCGTAACCTTTCCAGAGCCTAATCAGAATCTCCTGGAAGAGGTCCTCGATCTCGTCCGCATCCTTCGAGAACATATAGCACACCGAGTAGATGGTGCCCTTATGCTCCCGGACCATTTTGGTGAATACTTGTTCCTTGTTGTCCATTTGCAATCGCAATCTTCACCCGTTAGACAACAAAGATCGCGAAAAACTATATAATATCAGCAGAAAATGTTTCTGTTGATTCCGATTTGTCAAGGTAAATACATGTCAATTGGCCGAAATAAAGCAGGAGGCCGAATGACCTCCTGATAGATGCGCCCCAAGACGACGTGGCGGAATTACTTCAAGAGCGAGGGCCTTGCTGGCGGGGACTTTTGCACAACCCGATTACCCATCCGTATCACGGTTTATGATCTCGTTGTAATGCGGATGGTCTTCCCCTCTACTTCCAGCATTTTGATCCGGCCCGGTTTGATGCCCCATTTTTGCTTGATGTCCGCCAGGAGGCGCTCCCGGTCCAAAAGAGATCCGAGGGCGACGCCCTTCCTCTTGTGGACAGGCTTTCCGTCTAGGTAATAATCATGGATAGCGCACTCCTTGTGGGTGGTTATGAGGAGATAGTCCCCGGGGTTATAGCAAAGAACAATCGAGGAACTCGCTTCTTGGGCTTTGATCAGCCGGACCTCTTCGATATCTCCTTCGGACAGGAAAGGGCAAACTTGAAGCGCCAATTCAAGAGGCGGGAGAGCGTTGTTCTTGAATCGGACAGGGGAAATGATTCCGTCGACAATGACAAGCACGGAATCTGAAGGAGCGGGCGCGGTCGAATCTTCATCAGATATCTCACGTATCTGCCCGTAAGAAGGAAGGCAGAACGCAGATATCATCAAAACCAACAGGAAGACTCTTCTCATGGAATTAACTCCTTTATCGTTGTGAACGATTGCTAAGATTGAGTACAAAGATAAAGCTTATTTCTTCCGTTTTAAAACGGTATCGTCCAGTTTTAATTTGTTTTTACTCAATACTTGTATTTCAAGAGTCCCTTCGATAAAACCTCCCGCCATCAATGCTTTTATTGCATCATCCACCT
>JAGCCO010000234.1 GCA_017651645.1 Bacteroidales bacterium | reverse complement strand
TGTCGTCGTCCTCGACGTCGACCAGGAGAACCGCCGCCTCAGCCTCGGCCACAAGCAACTCGAAGAGAATCCTTGGGATGTGTTTGAAACCGTCTTCACCGTCGGTTCCATGCACCAAGGCACCGTCATCAGCGCTAACGACAAGGGTGCCGTGGTCAGCCTGCCTTATGGCGTGGAAGGCTTCTGCCCGAGCCGCTACATGAAGAAGGAAGACGGCACTCCTGCCAAGGTGGACGACAGCCTCGAGTTCAAGGTCCTTGAGTTCAACAAGGAAAGCAAGAAGATCATCCTTGCCCTGCCTAAGGTAGAGGAAGAGAAGGAAGGCAAGACTGCAGAGGAAAAGGCAGCCGAGAAGGCAGCCAAGCAAGCCAAGCGTACTGTGAAGGAAATCAATGACAACATTGAGCATAGCACCCTCGGCGACCTCGAAGTCCTCGCCGGCCTCAAGGAAAACCTTGAGAAGCAAGAGAAAGCCCAGAAAGGCGAATAATCGCTTCACTTGCTGAAAAGCCAAACGGCCGCTCTCGTTTGAGGGTGGCCGTTTTTTTGTGTCGCTTTGCGTCTTTGCGAGGAGGAACGACGAAGCAATCTAGTGTAAAAGCTCTTTATCTAGACTGCTTCGTCCCTCGCAGTGACGCAAAGCGCGTCGAACTCTCAACTAACCATTGACTCTCAACTCTAAACTCTAAACTAAAAAAATTTGCATTTTCCAAAAAGCCTCCCTATCTTTGAGGCGTCTTTTTCCGCAATTATCAACCAACTAAAACATCATACTATGAAAAAATTTCTACAACATCGAAAAGGAGTTTTCGCCCTCCTCCTTGCCCTCTTTCTCGGCATGGGAACGGCGTATGCGTACGATTTCTCTGAGGTGTACTCAGGGAAAACTTTTTACTTCAACATCACTGATGCTACCCACCATTATGTGGAACTGACTTATCCAGGAACGCTTACTGAACCTTGGGGAGGACATGTCCAACCCACGGGAAACGTCACCCTGCCTTCCACTATCTCACATGATGGAACCAACTACACGGTGACAGGAATAGGCGAATATGCTTTCTTTCGTTGCGATGGCCTCACCGGTTCGTTGACCATTCCGAATACCGTGACAGAAATAGGTGAGTTCGCTTTCCAAGTCTGCGATGGCTTCACAGGCTCATTGAACCTCGGGAATTCAGTGACTACGATAGGCAACTATGCATTCATGCAATGCGGTTTCACGGGCTCGTTGACCCTTCCAAACACCTTGACCTCAATAGGTGAGATTGCCTTTGCTTATTGCGAAGGATTCACGGGCTCGCTGAACATTCCTAATTCAGTGACTTCAATAGGCGAGGCAGCTTTTGTTGGATGCACTGGCTTCAACGGCACACTTACCATTGGCACAGGCTTGACCTCAATGGGTGCGAGCGCTTTCAAAAACTGTAGCAGTTTTACGCATGTGAATTACAACGCCGTAAATTGTGCCAATGTCACTTCTGCTGCCAAGCCTTTTGAAAACTGTAGTGGTACGCTCACTATCGGCAACACTGTGCAAAGGATTCCTTCCTATATGTTTAATGATGCCGACGGTCTTGTTGGCTCGCTAACCATTCCCAATTCCGTAACCGATATAGGTTATTGCGCTTTTCAGGCTTGCGATGGTTTTACTGGATCGCTGACCATCGGCAACTCCGTGACCACGATTGAAACGGGGACTTTTGGCTGGTGTCCCAACTTTTCGGGGACACTTACGATTGGCTCTTCTGTGACAACAATTGAAGAATTTGCTTTCTATGAAGACTCAAGCTTTACGGGTTCGCTAACTATCCCGAATTCTGTGACCACGATTGGAGATTATGCTTTTTCAGGCTGTGGCTTCACGGGTTCATTGACTCTCGGCATTTCTTTGACCTCGATTGGATACATGGCTTTTCATTCTTGCAACGGATTTACAGGCTCGTTGACAATTCCCGACTCCGTGACCACAATTGAAGATTGGGCTTTCTATAATTGTAATGGCTTCACAGGCTCGTTGACCATCTCTAACTCCGTGACCACCATAGGCGATATGACTTTCAGTTCTTGCAGCGGTTTCACAGGCTCACTGACTATCCCGAATGCAGTGACCTCTATAGGTTTTCAGGCTTTCAGTAGCTGTGGTGGCTTCACGAACTTGTACATTGGTACTTCTGTGACCACAATTGAGGATTCCGCTTTCAACTATTGCACAGGTTTGACTTCCATAATGTTGTATCCCGAAACACCGCCCACTTTGGGCACTGCATTCAATAATGTGCCAAGAAACATCCCTGTGAGAGTGCCCTGTGGCAAAGTGAGTGCTTATCAGAATGCCTCGGGCTGGAATGAGTTCACCAACATGACGGCTTATTGCGACCCCTTGACGTATTCCATTAATCCTGACGGTGTTTCCGTCACCGTGACGGGACACGTGGATGGCACCAATGCCACCGGTGAGCTCTTCATTCCCGAGACCAAGCTCATCGATGGCGTGTCCTACACCGTAACCGCGATTGCCAATTTCGCGTTTAGTGAGTGTTCAGGTCTGACGGGCAACTTGGTTATACCCAACACTGTGACCTCCATCGGAAGATACGCTTTCCAAGCCTGCACTGGCTTCACGGGTACCTTGACGCTATCCGACAACTTGACCACGTTAGACCAAGGAGCCTTCTACCTTTGCAGCGGCTTCACGGGCACCCTGAACTTGCCTAACACCCTCGCCGTAATTCCCAAGGATGCCTTCGCTGGTTGCACTGGATTCACTGGCACGCTCACCATCCCCAATACTGTGACAAGCATCGGTGATTTAGCCTTCCATACTTGCGCTGGCCTAACGGGTTCATTGACCATCCCGAACACTGTGACAACCATAGGAAAACAGGCTTTCTGTAATTGCTCTGGTCTCGATGGGACGCTGACCATCGGCACAGGCGTGACCTCGATAGGTGAATCTGCTTTTAAAAACTGCAACAATCTTACGCATGTGAATTACAATGCTGTCAATTGTGCCGACGTTATCTCTACCGACAAACCTTTTGAAAATTGCACTGGCACAATCACCATCGGCAATACGGTGCAAAGAATTCCTGCATATTTGTTTTTCGAAGCCAAAGGTCTTACTGGCTCGTTGACCATCCCCAATTCCGTAACCACTATTGGCAGTTGTGCTTTTGCTGGTTGTGAAGGTTTTACCGGCTCGCTGACTATTGGCAATTCTGTGACCACGATTGAATTTGGCGGATTTGGCTGGTGCCCCAACTTCACGACGCTGACTTTAGGCTCTTCCTTATCCTATATTGGTTCCCAAGCTTTCTATGTGGATACTGGCTTAACGGGTACGCTGACCATCCCCAATTCTGTGACCTATATAGGCAGCTGTGCATTCGATAGCTGCCATTTCACTGGCTCATTGACCATTCCGAACAGTGTGACTTATATTGATTATTCGGCTTTCCTGGATTGCACCGGATTCTCGGGTACGTTGACCATCGGAGCGTCTTTGACAGAGATAGGCAGTGGTGCTTTCTATAATTGCACTGGATTTACGCAGGTGAATTACAATGCCATCAATTGCGTTGGTGTCGCCCCTTACACTAATGGTAGTTATTCATCACCTTTTGTAAGTTGCGGAGGCACACTCAACATCGGCAGCAATGTGCAGAGAATTCCCGCATATATGTTCAAAGATTGTACAGGTTTCACGGGATCGCTGGTTATCCCGAATTCGGTAACAGAGGTAGGTGCGAACGCTTTCGATAATTGCACAGGTTTTACTGGTAGTCTGATTCTCGGTAATTCCTTGACCACGATAGGCGATTTTGCATTCTATGGAATGCACTTCACAGGCAATCTGACCATTCCGGATTCGGTGACCACAATGGGCCAATATGCTTTCGCATGGTGCGGTTACTTCACTGGTTCTCTGACCATCGGCAATTCGTTGACTACAATACCCGTTTGCGCTTTTTACCAATGCAATAATTTCACTAGCCTAACCATTTCAAGTTCTGTAACGACAATTGAAGGATATGCTTTCAGCAGATGCAGCAGCTTGACATCCATGACGGTCCGTCCAGAGGCTCCGCCCACTTTTGGGGTAGAAGCGTTTGAGCTAGTGCCAAAGAACATCCCAGTGTATGTGCCTTGTAGCTCTATTGGTGACTATCAAGCGGCCAATGGTTGGAGCACATTCACCAACTACCAATGCATCCCTTGGACGGTCACCCTTTCGGTCAATCCGTCGGATGGAGGCACTGTGAGCGGCGAAGGTACCTATGCAAATGGAGCCTCATGCACCGTTACAGCCACCCCGAACGACGACTACCTCTTCATGCATTGGAGAAGCAACGGAGAAGTGGTCAGTTGCAACGCCAGTTACACTTTCACCGTGACCCAAGATGTCGAGCTTGAGGCTGTCTTCATGCCCTTGGACAATGAAGGTACGATTATCGGATCCGGCGAGAATACCAACGTCTATCTTCCAAGTTACTCACTATACAATTACTGCTTGTCACAACAGATTTATACTGCCATCGAATTGGGTGGGAGCTTCACCATCAACAGCATTTCCTTCTTCAATGCCGGAAATGAAGAAACCCGGCGCTACGATGTATACCTTGTCCATACCAGCAAGTCGTCTTTCAGCAGCAACACCGATTGGATTCCTGTCTATCAGGCCGACTGTGTGTATACAGGCCTCGTAACCATGAGGAAAGGCATGTGGACCACTATCGTTTTGGACACGCCTTTCAACTATAATGGCACTTCCAACTTGGCCCTCATCATGGATGATAACACTGGCGATTTTACCTATTCGCCCCACATGGCTTGTCGCGTGTATAATGCTCCTCAGAGCAATCAAGCCATGCGTATTTACAGCGACGGCACCAACTACGCTGCCAACAATCCCTCGTCATACACTGGTACGCGCATGTCGGTGAAGAACCAGATCATGTTCAACAGACCCGTGTACACCATCACCGCAACTCCGAATAATGCGTCTATGGGAACAGTGACTGGAGGTGGACAATATGGTTACGGCGACTTGTGCCGACTGGAGGCCACGGCCAATTCGGGTCATACTTTCTTGGATTGGATGAGAAACGATGGTGTGGCAGTTACGGATGAAGCGGAATACGAGTTCATTGTAACAGGAGATAGGACACTGAGGGCGAATTTCTTTGAAGGTACCGATGTCTGTAACCTCACACTTAACCTTGGAAGCTATGACTACAATTGGGGCGGCAATTATCTGGAAGTGCATTTTGGGAACGGAATGAGCCACCTGTTTGGTGTATTGAATGGCGAGCCTACCTCCTACACGCTTCCATTTGTCAACGGGAGTCATGTCGAATTGAATATGCAGATTGGGTCGTTTACCGACCAATACCACTTCGAGGTACGCTATGCCAACGGCAATTTGATATGTACGAGTGATGTCCTTGTAGGTGAGTCTTCATACGAGTTCGACGTGGATTGCGACGAAATGCATCCGGAATTAGTCTATATTGGTGATGGTGACAACATAACCAACACATACCTGCCTAGCTATTCGTACTACAAATATGGTTTGTCGCAACAGATCTACACCGCTGCCGAAATTGGATCGGGAGGCAACATCACCAGCATCGCCTTCTATAATCAAGGAGAGAATAACACGAAGACCCGTACCTACGATATCTACCTGAAACCTACAAGTAAGCTTATGTTCGTCAACGAACACGACTGGATCGGCGTTTCTGAAGCAGACAAAGTGTTCAGTGGCAGTGTGACCATGGTTCCCGGCAAATGGACTTTCATCAACTTTGACGCCCCATTTGTCTACGACGGCACCTCCAACATCGTCCTCGTCATGGATGACAACACGGGTGATTATACAAATGAGCCTCACATGGCTTGCCGCGTGTTTGATGCCAATGGCGACCAAACCATACGCGCATTCAGTGACGACATCAACTATAACCCAAGCAATCCATCTACTTACACTGGTGCGCTTGTGACAGTGAAGAATCAGCTCTATTTTGGCTTCACTCAGTCGCTGGGTTGTTGGCCTCCTATGCATTTGTCCTCCACCGACGTCACCTCCAATTCTGCCACCTTCAACTGGACTGGCTATCAGGACAGCTACAACGTGCGCTACAGATCTGTTCCTTCTTTCTATGAAGACTTCGAAGATGAAGAAACGTTTGGTGACAATTGGACCTTCACCAGCATGAATGCTATCAATGACATCGGAGGTACTGGCTCTAATCCTGCCGGAATCTATACCTCCGCTAAACATAGCGGTTTGTATGGCTTCAGATTCTCGTCCTTCTCCAGAAAAACTGAAGATGAAACTTACGACCAATACCTGATTTCGCCCCAACTGACCGTTACGGGTGAACTCAAATTCTATTTTAGGAAAACAAATAACTCAGAAGAAAACTTTTATGTGGGTTATTCTACCACAGGCAAGAATATTACAAACTTCACTTGGTCTGAAGATCTTGTGCCTACCCAATCCTGGCAGGAATACACGCTACAACTTCCCTCCAATGTGAAATACATAGCCTTCCATTATTTTGGCAACTTTACCTATTGTGTCTATTTGGACGACATCACCATCGGTGAAAGCGGCGTTTCGGTTGGCAATTGGAATACCATGAACAACGTTGCCGGCACCATTACTGAAATCACTGGCCTTGATCCCACATCCAATTACGAGTGGCAGGTGCAGGGCAACGATGCCAACTGCAACGATAACGGTGTCACACAATGGAGTAAAAAGGCTACCTTCACCACCAGGTGCGAAGCCTTACTCGTCGATGCAGACAACCCGTTCTTCGAGGACTTCGAAAGCGGTACTTTTGCACCCGGTTGTTGGGAAAACATCCCATCATTTGACGGCAGCTATTACTGGGGAAGCTCCACATACAGATCCCATTCCTCTTCGCACAGTGCCTACAGCGGCTATTACGGCGATATCTATTTGGTAATGCCTCAAATTGAGCTTACCAGCAATGCATCGGAAGCCACGCTCAGCTTCTGGTCATTTAATAATTTTATTAATGACTTTGAGGTAGGCAACAACACTGTCGTGCTGCTTGACGGTGACGACGAGACCTTGCTATGGTCGGCTGAAACGGTAGCTTCTGAGTGGGTGGAAACCTCCATCGACCTCACCCCATACTTGGGCCAGACCATCACCCTCGCTTTCAAGTATGCAGGCAATAATGGCAACGCCTGGTATCTTGACGACGTGGAGGTTTCGGTGGCACCTCCGACGACAGTCACACAAACCATCGAATTGGCCGAGGGCTGGAACTGGTTCAGCCTGTCGATAGAGGCGGATCCCACCACGGCGCTACAGATGCTGGAGGAGGCCCTGGGCGTCCATGCCGAGCAGATCAAGGCGAGAAACGGGCAATATGCCGAATACGACGATGAAGAGGAGGAGTGGTTCGGCAATCTGGCAGGGCTCACTAGTGAGAACATGTACATGATCAATATCATCACCCCTTGCACAATTGAGTTGCAAGGCCCGCCCGCCAATCCCGCGAACCATCCGATTTCAATCGTTCCCGGTTGGAACTGGATCGGGTTCCCCAGCGCCGTGTCGATGAGCGTCGCGAATGCCTTTGCCGACTTCGAGGCCGAGGAAGACGACGAGCTGAAGGGGAGAGGCCCCTACACGATCTTCGACGGCGATGAGTGGTTTGGCGGATTGACGACGCTGCAGCCCGGCCAAGGCTATATGTACTACTCCAACAGCAGCGAGACGAAGACCCTGGTCTTCCCATCGGGTGCGAAATGATTGGTTTTCTTAACTGTTGCAAAACGGCCGCTCTCTGATGAGGGTGGCCGTTTTGTTATCAATTTCCACGTGATTTGTTTCCAAAATTGTCAGTGTGAAAGGATTATTTCCATAAATTTGCCCCCTAAAAATCACACCGAACAAAATGAATAAGAGAATCCTTAGCCTGCTGTTGTTCCTTCTGACGGCTACATTTGCCGCAAAGGCCCATCCTTTGGATATAAGCACTGTCCGTGAAGTGGCGTTGAAGTTTGTGAACGCCAACGCAAAAGTGCCCTTGCATGGTGTGTATGAACTGCAATGGGTAAGCACCCGTAACATCTCGTGTGGCGATGCAGCTTTCCACGTCTTCAACACACCCAGTGGCTTTGTCATTGTCTCGGCCGACGACTGCGCCACACCTATCCTCGGCTATTCCGACGAAGGCCAGTTTGATGCGGATGACATTCCAATACAGCTGCAGGACTATCTGCAAAGCTTTGTGGAACAGATGGAATACGGCATTTTGAACCATCTGGAAGCGGACGAAGACATAGCCAGTCAATGGGCATTGGTACAGGCAACGGGCCATCTCATTGATCAAAGAGCCGCCACTACGGTTGCACCTCTATTGACTGACACTTGGGGCCAGCGTTGCTATTATAATAATCTGTGTCCAGAAGACTCGAATGGCTATTGCGAACACGTTGTCACGGGTTGTGTGGCCACTTGTTTTGCCCAGATTATGCGCTATTGGGGCTATCCTTCGGTAGGTATGGGATCACACTCTTATAAGCCAAACAATTATCCCACCCAGACGGTCAACTTTGGCGCCACCACATACGACTGGGCTAACATGCCCAATAGCTTGGATGCTTCATCCAGCCCGGATCAAGTCAATGCTGTGGCAACGCTGATGTGGCATTGCGGTGTGGCAGTCGAGATGAGTTATGGTCCTAGGGAATCTAATGCTTCGTCGACCTATATTGCTTCTTCTTTTGTGAACTATTTCGGTTATTCTGATGAGTTATCCGAAGTTTCCAGAAATGATTATAGCAATGCGGAATGGATGGCCATGATGAAAAGCTGTCTCGACTTGGGCCGCCCGATTTATTACACGGGATATGAAGTAAACGGTTCAGGGGGTCATGCTTTCGTTTGTGACGGTTACAACTCCAATAACCTGCTTCATTTCAACTGGGGCTGGAATGGTATCAACAACGGCTATTTTGCCAACGGTGCCTTGAATCCAGATAACCATAGCTTCAATACTGGTAATAGTGCCATCATCAACATCCATGCCTATTGCACTCCGGGTACAACCTATCAAGTGACCGTATCGAGTAAACCGTCTAATGGAGGAACAGTGTATGGTACAGGTATTTATAACTGTGGAGCTGACTGCACTTTGACTGCGGTTCCCGCTGATGGTTATGTGTTTCTTTCATGGGCAGAAAACGGTGAGATCATTTCTACAGAAACGACATGTTCTTTTACGGTGATGGAGGACAGAAGTCTGGTGGCCAACTTTGCCGAAGAAGGGTCGGTGTGTAGTGTCATCTTCGAATTGGCGGATTCTTACGGGGACGGATGGAATGGCAATTATTTGCTCGTTGACTATGGCGAAGGCATGACCGAACGATTCACCTTGGATGGTGGTTCGTCGGTCTCTTATACTCGTACAGTCGTCAACGGAAGTCTTGTTGCACTGAGTTGGATTTCAGGTGCTTCTATAGACGAATGTTCCTTCGATATCAGGTTTGGAAACAGTGTTCTGATCTACCATGGCGGTAATCTCAGTCCTGGTTTCCAGCATGCTTTCACCCTCGACTGTGAGGCTGCCTATGCACCCCATGTCATTTCCGTTATTGCCAACCCCGAGGAGGGAGGTGCGGTTGCAGGTGCTGGTACCTATGAAGGTGGCACTGTCATCACGGTGACGGCCACTCCTAATGAGGGTTATCTTTTTGCTTACTGGTCGGAATACGGGGAACCGGTCTCATCGGAAGCCGCCTATTCCTTCGTTGTTACCTCCGATCGCAACCTGGAGGCTTTCTTCTCGTTGCCACTGACCGTAACTGTCGCAACCAATACGATGGCGGGAGGGACGGTTATGGGAGCCGGTGTATATTATTACGGAGCTCCGGTCACGCTTACAGCCACAGCCTATCCGGGCTATGTGTTCAGGAGTTGGACCAAGAACGGCTCAGTGGTGTCATATCTTTCCAGCTATGTCATTTCCTTGACCCAGTCGGCTGAGTATGTGGCGAACTTCGAGCCTGTGGAAGGCATGGTCATAGGCAATGCAACCTATTCTTGTCCTTATCTTCCCTCATATTATTATTATTCCTTGTCGGAACAAATCTACACGGCAAGTGAGATGGGCGGTGCCGCTGCTGAGATTACCAGCGTGTCGTTTTTTAACACAGGCAGCCTTACCAGGACTCGCAATCTGAAGGTCTACATGGTCCATACCAACAAGGCCTCGTTTGCTAACGCTAACGACTGGATTGCCGTGACGAATGCGGACTTGGTGTTCCATGGCAGTGTCACCCCGACCGCCCATAATTGGGTGACCATCTATTTCGACACGCCATTCTCCTACGACGGAGTGTCCAATGTCGCCTTGATAGTGGACGATAACACAAACAACTATAGTTCATCAAATGGTCGTACCTTCGGGACGGAAGGAAACCAAGCCATTTGCATCTATGGTTATAACACGAATTATAACCCCAGCCAGCCATCCGGTTATTCGGGCACATTGCTCACGATGAAAAACCAGATTGTCCTCGGCATCACGCCTTCGACCGTCACCCAGACGACCGAATTGTCCGAGGGCTGGAACTGGTTCAGCCTGTCTCTTGAATTGAATCCTGTGGAGGCGCTTCAACTGCTGGAGGAGGCTTTGGAAAGCAATGCTGATCAGATTAAGGCGAGAAACGGGCAATATACCGAATATGACGATGAAGAGGAAGAGTGGTTTGGCAATCTAACAATGCTCACAAGTGAAAACATGTACATGATTCATATAACTAACGCTTGCACGATAGCATTGCAAGGCCCACCTGCACGTTCAGCAATCCATGGCCTCACCATCGCTCCAGGCTGGAACTGGATGGGATTCCCCAGTGCCGTGGAAATGAGCGTCGAGGATGCCTTTGCCAACTTCGAGGCCGAGGAGGACGACGAACTGAAGGGGAGAGGCCCCTACGCGACCTTCGACGGTGAGGAATGGTTTGGCACCTTGCAGACACTGGTGCCTGGCCAAGGCTATCTGTACTATTCCAACAGTAGCGTGACGAAGACCTTGGTCTTCCCCACGGGTGCAAAACACGAAATAATCCCCTAAAAAAAGAACCTATGAAACGTATTATACAAGTCGCATTAACCATAATGCTCCTGATGCCCTTCTGCATTTCAGGTTATGCCCAGACCATCGACCCCGTCTTGTTGCAAGAGATGGAGCAACATCGCGACAATGAGAAGATCCGGGTGTTCGTTATCATGCAACAACAGTATGACCGGCAACAGCTTGACCTTCGAGCTGCCCATTTCACCACACGTGCAGGACGGCGCGATTTCGTGGTGAACGAGTTAAAACAATTTGCTGCAACTACGCAATACGACTTGCGTCACGCACTTACTGAGTTACAACGCGGCGAATTGGTTACCGAACCGAAGGTGCTTTGGATTGCCAATGCCCTTTATTTTGAGGCGACGAAAGATGCCATTCTTTCCCTGGCTGACCGTAATGATATTAAAGTCATTGGCCTCAACGAAGAACGCAACTGGCTTCCCGATGGAGAAGAATCCGCTCCTGCGGTGCCCAACCGTGGGATTGCCTCAAATGTCACTCAAGTGAATGCCGACCAAGTATGGGGCTTGGGCTACACTGGCCTAGGTGTTGTGGTGGCCGTCATTGACACGGGCGTCAACTACAACCACCTCGACCTAGCCGACCACCTTTGGGACGGCGGCTCTGAATTTCCCCACCACGGCTATGATGTCTACTATAACGACAATGACCCGATGGATGACCATGGTCATGGCACCCACTGTGCGGGAACAATATGTGGTGACGGAACGGCTGGCACACAAACCGGCATTGCTCCGGATGCAACCTTAATGTGCGTGAAATGCTTTAGCTCAAGTGGCAGCTGCGAGGACTCACATATAATTAGTGCCATGCAATGGGCCGTTGACCATGGATGCGACATCCTCAGCATGTCATTGGTGGGTTATGGGCACTCTGGTGCGGAACAAACCCTGATCCGCAACACATGTGTTAATGTATTGACATCTGGCGTAATAGCTTCAATTGCAGCTGGCAACGAGGGTGATGATTTTTATAATCATCCTATCCCATATAATGTAGGACTGCCAGGTGGTTGCCCCCCGCCATATCTGGATCCTGACCAGATGCAGAACCCGGGTGGTTTGAGTTGCTCGGTCTGTGTGGGTGCCGTCGATTCGAATGACGAAGCTGCCAATTTCACTTCACATGGTCCTCGCACCTGGGTCGAAAGTGATTATGCCGATTATCTTTACAACGAGGGAAGTCAAACAGCGTTTGGTCTTATACGTCCTGATGTGTGTGCGCCAGGCGTCGACGTCAATTCAGCTGACTATAACAGCATTAACGGATACACAACCATGAGCGGCACCTCCATGGCAACGCCATGCGTGGCAGGATGCATGGCTTTAATGTTGAGTAAAAACCTTAATGCCACACCAGAAGAATTGAGCCGTGTTTTGGAAGAAACTGCCGTCCCCCTGTCAAATGGGAAAAGCAATATCTATGGTTGTGGCCGTGTGAACGCGTTGGCAGCCGTCAATGCGTTGTCAACATGCCCGTTGAGGCTAGAATCCTATGCTGTCAACGACAGCTGGGGCAACGATGACGGCCAGCTCAATGCTGGCGAATCGGTTACCCTTGACCTTGCTCTGATGAATGATTCCGAGGATGCACTTGATGGAGTCACATTGGTGCTTTTCACTGCGTCTGATTATGTCACCATCACAAATGGGACAGCAACACTTCCGCATTTCGATGCCGGTCAGGTTCAAACCATTGATAACGTTTTTGAGTTTTCTTTGGGTTATGAGGTTCCTGGAAATAGTGCCATCCGATTTGTTGCTGAAGCTTTCGTCGATGGAGCGTATATCGGCAGTATCGGTTTTAGTGTTATGGTTTACGGTTATGTTTTGAGATTTGATGATGTCACCGTGTTGAATGATGATGACGGTGATGGATCTTTGGAACCAGGTGAGACCGCTGACTTACATGTGGTTGTTTCCAATATTGGTAATGATTCGGCAATCTCAATTTGGGGCACTTTATCTACTCTATTTCCTTATCTTACCATTAATGAAGCTACTGGATCTTTCGGAGATATTGAAGTTGACGGACAAGCCTCAGCCGATTTCAATGTCTCACTCGCCGACTCAGCTCCGGAGAATTACATGATTGAACTTTCGCTCGACCTCTTTGATGACAATGAAAAGCATAGCCATCTTGATTTTGAATTACTAGAAGGAATTATCATTTTTGCTGATCCTGTGGTGAAATCCATCTGTGTGACTAATTGGGATACCAATGGCGATGGTGAGTTGAGTTATCAAGAAGCGGCTGTTGTGACGGATTTGAATTCTTCTTTCGTATTCGATACAGAGATTACCTCATTCGACGAGTTACAATACTTCATAGGATTGTCTTCCATCAATGATGGAGAATTTGTATATTGTGAAAGCCTTACATCTATCAAATTGCCAAATTCGGTGACCGTCATAGGTAATATGGCTTTTTATGGTTGTTATAATCTAAGAGGCTTGTTGACAATTCCGGACTCTGTTATCTCAATAGGTGATTATGCTTTCTACGATTGCAGCAGCTTGACCTCATTGGATTTCGGAAGCTCTGTTACTTCAATAGGTAGTTTTGCTTTTTCTTGGTGCAGTGGCTTGGAAGGCATGTTGACAATTCCGACCCCCGTCATTGCGATAGGTGATTATGCTTTCCATAAATGCAGTGGCTTGACTTCTTTGACGATTAGTAATTCCGTCGAGTTAATAGGCGATAGCACTTTCTATGATTGTAATATCTATTCTATCACATGTTTCTCAGAAACTCCCCCTGAGGTGAACAATTCATTTGTTTCAGAGGGTTCACTCGCTGCCTATGATTTTAACGCTGTCTCCGTTTTTGTTCCATGTGGATTTGAGGATGCATACGCTTCGCTTTCTTGGGGTGGATTCAGCCATTTCATTGGAATGTGCGGTGGCTCCGTAACTGTGGCTGCCGACCCGGAGGAAGGCGGCACGGTAGCAGGTGGGGGAACATTTGAAGCCGGACAAACCTGCACTGTGACGGCAACTGCCAATGCGGGTTATGCTTTTGTCAACTGGACGCGAAACGGAGTGGTGGCTTCCAACATTGCTGAATACACTTTCTATGTGGCAGGCGAAATGGCTTTGGTGGCTCATTTTGTTCCAGAAGGGAATGTCGTTTTTGCTGATCCTGTGGTGAAATCCATCTGTGTGGCTAATTGGGATACCAATGGCGATGGTGAGTTGAGTTATGTTGAGGCTGCAACTGTGAAGAAACTGTATAATTGTTTTCAATACAATGGTTCCAATTCCTTCGAAGGTTGCATTGGAGAAATCACTTCATTTGACGAGCTGCAGTATTTTATAGGATTATCTTCTATTGACGATGAGACATTTGAGGCTTGCTCGGAGCTTTCATCCATTGCCATACCGACTTCTGTCACTTTGATAGGCAGTGAGGCTTTCAATGAGTGCTACAGTCTCCGTTCGATTACCAGTTTCGCAGAAGTGCCTCCCTCGTTGACAACACCCCAGTATTTTAGTACTTTGGGTCCAAACACTATTGTATATGTTCCATGTGGCTTTGAGAATGCATACACTGCTGTTTCTTGGGGTGGGTTCGTTAATATCTTAGGGATGTGCGATGGCACCGTTATCGTGGTTGCCTATCCAGTGGAAGGTGGTGCGGTTTCAGGTGGCGGATCATACGAGGCCAATCAAACCTGCACCGTAGTGGCCATGGCTGCCGAGGGTTATTCTTTCGATGATTGGACGTTAAACGGAGTAGAAGTATCCAGAAGCGCTGAATACACTTTCAATGTGGCAGGCGACATGACTTTGGTGGCTCATTTTGTAACTGACAATATTATCGTCTTTGCTGATTCTCAAGTAAAATCCGTCTGTGTTTCGCATTGGGATACGGATGGTGATGGTGAGTTGAGTTATGTTGAGGCTGCAGCTGTGACAAGTTTGAATGAATATTTTAGAAATGATGCAAGAATCACTTTGTTCAACGAATTGCAATACTTCACAGGATTGTCTTTCATCGACAGTTATGCGTTTTGTAACTGCAATAGGCTTACATCCATTGCATTACCAAACTCGGTGACTTCTATAGGTGAGTGCGCTTTTCAGGATTGCTATGGCATGAATGCAGTGTATTATTTGGGTGATATCCATCAATGGTGCAATATCCAGTTTGATAATTATGATTCAAATCCGCTTCATGTTGCTCGCAATCTGTTCATTGATAACGAATTGTTGACTGATTTGGTGATTCCCGAAACTGTGACAGAGATAAAGCCTTATGCGTTTTGTAGTGCATTATGCCTGACCTCACTGACCATCCCTAATTCCGTGACCACAATAGGCACTATGGCATTCTATGCATGTGAAGGTTTAACGGGTTCGCTGACCATCCCCAATTCCGTGACTATGATTGGCGATGAGGCTTTTGGGCTTTGCACAGGCTTCACGGGTTCTTTGACGCTCTCGAATTCCGTAACCTATATTGGCGAAAGTGCTTTTGTGGTTACTGGTTTTACTGGCCCACTAAACATTCCGAATTCCGTGACCACGATAGGCAACAATGCTTTCGGCGGTTGCAGCGGCTTCACAGGCTCACTGACCATTCCGAACTCTGTGACTTCGATAGGTTATGGGGCTTTCAATGGATGTAGTGGATTTACAGGTGACTTAATCATTCCCAATTCTGTGACGTCAATAGAATATCAAACTTTCTTTGGATGTAGCGGTTTTACGGGCGAATTAATCATCCCGAATTCCGTGACCACAATAGATAATAATGCTTTCTCTGGTTGCAGCGGTTTTACGGGTGATTTAATCATCCCGAATTCCGTGACCACAATAGGCGCTTATGCTTTTTATAGATGTAGCGGATTCAATGGTAATCTGATTATCCCGAATTCCGTGACCACAATAGGTTATAATGCTTTCGAAAGATGCAGCGGTTTTACGGGTGATTTGATCATCCCTAATTCCGTGACCAGGATTCCGCAAGAGGCTTTCTCGGATTGCAGCGGCTTCACTGGCAATCTGACCATCTCAAATTCCGTAACCATAATAGACAAATACGCTTTCTCAGGATGCAGTGGCTTTACGGGCAAGCTGACCATAGGCAATTCAGTGACGTCAATAGGCTATGATGCTTTTGAGGATTGTTCTGGCATTACATCTATGACTGTTTTGGCCGAAACGCCTCCTTCAATAACCAGCATCACATTTTTAAGTGTTCCCAGATCTATTCCGGTTTATGTTCCATGCGGATGCGTGGCAGCCTACCGAAATAACCGATATTGGAAGCAGTTCACCAATATCCAGGAAAGCTGCATGCAACAAACAGTCACGCTTACTGAAGGCTGGAATTGGGTCAGCCTATCCTTTGAGATGGATCCTGTGGTTGCCCTTCAGCTGCTGGAGGAGGCCTTGGGCGACCATGCCGAACAGATCAAGGCGAGAAACGGACAATATGCCGAATACGATGATGAAGAGGAGGCGTGGTTTGGCAATCTGACAGGGCTCACGAGTGAAAACATGTACATGATATATGTCTCTAATGATTGCACGATGGCATTGGAAGGCACACCCGTCAGTCCTACATACCACGAGATCACCATAGTTCCTGGCTGGAACTGGATCGGATTCCCCTGCACCGAGGAGATGAGTGTCGCGGAAGCCTTTGCCGCCTTCGAAGCCGAGGAGGACGACGAACTGAAGGGGAGGGGCTCCTACACGACCTTCGACGGTGAAGTGTGGTTTGGCGGCTTGACAACGCTGCAGCTCGGTCAAGGCTACATGTACTATTCCAACAGCACTGAGACGAAGACCCTGGTGCTCCCTATGGGTGCGAAATAGTGCGGATTTCCCAAAGGAAAAGCCCAACGACCGTTCTCAATTGAGGATGGTCGTTTTTTTTATAAAAAATCGTCGTGAGATTAAAGTCATTTTGTTAACTTTGCAGCCCATTTTTTCAAAATCAAATCATCAAAACAATAATTTTAAAATACCATTCAATGAAAAAAGTTTTATTGGCTTTGCTGTTGGCCTTTGGCTTGAGTGCCATGGCACAGCAAAACATCCAGTTGCGTTCGGCGGATAAGGCCGAATGCGTGAAGAGCGACATGACGAGCCTTAAGGCTTCTTTCTCGTTCTCAACCATCGAAGCGCAGGACTACGAAAGTGAGCGCGGGACCTTCTCCTGGCTCAGCCTGCCCAACACCGTCCTCGGCGGCGACGCGGGTGATCCCCAGATTCCCGTCGTGAATCAACTCATCGCCGTGCCTTTCGGTGCCACTCCGCGCATCGAAATCACGAGCTACAGCACCACGGACTACCGTCTTGCTGACTACAACATGCACACTCTGGTGCCTCACCAGCTCCCTGTGCGTAAAAGCCAGGATCCCGATGAAGTGCCTTTCGTCATGAACGAGGCCGCTTACCAGACCAGCGGTCTTCGCACTGAGCCTCAAGCCACTGTCAGCGTGGATGGCATCATGCGTGGTGTGCAACTCGGCACGATGACCATCGAGCCTGTGAGCTATGACCCCGTCAGCAACACCATCCGTGTGTTCAACGACATCGAGGTGACCGTCAGCTTCGATGGTGCCGATGTCCAAGCCACCGAGGATATGCTGCTGAGGACTTACAGTCCGGCTTTCGATGCCGTCTATGCTCAGCTGTTCAACAACAGGGCCATCACGGATGTCTATGACCAGCACCCCGACCTTTACAACACGCCAGTCAAGATGTTGGTGATCTGCTATTCGGGCTTCCAAGGCAATGCTGCCCTTAACAGCTGGCTGCAATGGAAGCTTCAGAAAGGCTATTACGTGGATATTTTCTACACCAACGAGACGGGCACATCAGCCACCAATATCAAGAACTTCATCAAGACCAAGTACAATGCCTCCGTTTCGGCCGGAAACGCCTACACCTATCTGATCGTGATTGGTGACACAGACCAAGTGCCTCAATATATGACCAAAAACATTGACACTTCTATTGGCAATTGTGCCTCCGACCTTGGCTATGCTGCGGTCAACTTCACGACATCAAGCACAAGCAACTATTTCCCGGACATGTACTATAGCCGTATTTCGGTTGAGAACACCACACACTTGACCAACTATATGAATAAAGTGTTGACCTACGAGAAATACGAGTTCACCGATGGCGGCAACTACTTGAACAATGTGATTCTTGTTGGCGGTTGGGATTCCAACTGGACAAGCCGCGTGGCCAAGCCCACCATCAACTATGCCACCAACAACTACTTCAATTCGAACAACACCACCTATGGCGGCTTTGAAAACGGCACCATCAACGCCACCATCTCGACAAGTTCGACACAAGGTTGGAGCGGTACCAACCACGGCTGCTACAACGGGCTTAACGATGGTGTTTGCTTCCTGAACTACACCGCCCATGGCGACAAACAGGAATGGTATCAACCAAAAATATCAGCAAATCAAATTGAAACCTTCACCAACACTGGCAAGTATTTCTTTGGCGTGGGCAACTGCTGCCTTACCGGCAACTTCAACCTTAACGATGCAAGTTATTCGTCAAGCTACAATCCCAGCTCTTCTATTGGCGCCACAGCCTGCTTCGCCGAGACGATGATTCGCGTGCCTAATACAGGTGCCATTGCCTACGTCGGCTGTTCGCCCTATTCCTATTGGTATGAGGATTTCTACTGGGCTGTCGGGGCGCACTCCTATTCAGCAGGCAACGCGCCCTCTGTATCAAGCTCATCCATGGGTGTTTATGATGTCATGTTCGCCGACCAATACTGGAACTCGGCCTCGGCACTGCTGTATCTTGGCAACCTCGCCGTGCAACAAGCGGTCACCAATGGCAACACCAACAGCAGCATCACCGATGGTAACACCAACAACTCGGCCCACTATTACTTCCAGTTCTACCACACCTTCGGCGACGGTTCCATCATGCCTTACATCACCAAGCCGGAACAGAACACCGTGTCGATTCCCAGCACGGTCGTTCCTGGTACCTCCTCGATCACCGTTAACGCCTTGGCTGGTTCCTACGTCGCCGTCACCGACAACAGCTCGGTCATCTACGGCGTTGCCGAGGCCAACGCCTCGGGTGTGGCTACTGTGAACTTCACCCAGAGCATCCCGGGCAGCGGCACCCTCCATGTGGTTGTCACCCGCCAGCAGTACCAGCCCTGGTTCGGCACCATCGAGATTGTTGGTGGCACGCAATACGACATCACTGTCAACCAGCCACAGCACGGCACGATCACTGCTCCTTCACAAGCCTATGCCAACACCACGGTGACACTGACTGCCACTCCTGAAACGACATACTGCCTCTCTGGATGGGATGTCAGAGACGCTAGCAACCACAGCATCACCGTGACCAACAACCAGTTCACCATGCCCGAGAGCAACGTGACGGTAACCGCCACCTTTGTTCAAGGCTTGCAAGTCACCCTGGCTTCCGTGACCAACGGCAGCATTAGCGCTGACCCGTTGTATGCCCTGCAAGGAACGACCATTAACCTGACCGCCACACCCGCCCAAGGCTACGAATTCGAAAGCTGGCTGGTCTACAAGACCGACGATCCGAACACCACCGTCACCGTGACTGGCGACAGCTTCATCATGCCCAACTATGATGTGACCGTCAGTGCCAGTTTCGTCCTTGGACCGGTCGAACTGACCGTGTATGACGGAACATCCACCAACCAGTACATCCCAATGTATGGTTGGTATTTTGATAACTACACCAAGAGCGAATACATCATTCCCGCTTCTCAATTAACGGCCATGACGGGCTGCACTATCTCAGCCATTACCTTCTATCCTTCAAGCGTAGCAACGACAAATAGTACCTGGGCAAATACCAGCCAGACCGTTTTCCTTAAGGAAGTTTCAAGCACCACCTTGGGTGGAAGCTTTAGCGGAACAACGGGCGCCACTGTCGTTAAACAGGCTTTGTTGGATATGCCAACTGCTGGTGCAGCCTATACCATCACCTTCGACACTCCTTACACTTACAACGGAGGCAATCTGTTGATTGGTGTGTACAATACTAGCAAGGGCAGTTACAATAAGGTGGAATGGTTTGGAACCAGCAATCTGACTTCTGGCGTATCCGCCTATGGAAACAACAGCAGTAGCCTTAACAGTGTCGGCTACAATGCCCAGTCATTCCTGCCCAAGACCACGTTCACCTATATGCTTAGCACGACACCCTACCTCAGCCTGACACCCAACTCCGTGACGATGATCACCGGTGCCACCGAGACCCTTACGGCAACATACGGAAACGTGAGCGGCACACCCGGGATCACCTACAGTTCAAGCAACACCGACGTTGCCACGGTGAGTGGCAGCGGCACCAGCGCCATGGTGACAGCCGTAGCTCCCGGCACCGCCACCATCACCGCGTCGATGACGGTGGACGGCACCCTTTACACCGCCACCTGCGCTGTGGCTGTCGAGGCCCCGTCGTACTGCACGCCCAACCCGACATCAGTTGACGGCAATGGCATCACCAGTTTGACCTTCGGCACGGGCGACTATGTGGTGAACAACAGCAATTCAAGCGGTTTACCGTCCAGCGTACCATATTATGGCGACTACACATCCATGGTGGGCGGCTATGAGGCAGGAGAGACAGCCACAGTGACCATCACCTATTCTACAGGAAGCAGCACCGTTTATAGTTATGGCACCCTCATTTGGGTGGACTGGAACAAGAACTATACCTTCGAGGACAGCGAAATTGTCTATACAGGGACGAGCGCTCAAGGCTCCGGCGGCACCCCTCAAGTGCTTACCGCCACCTTCACCATTCCTGCCACACAGACAGCAGACGACTACCGCATGCGAATCGCAGGTGCCGACAGCTATTTTGACAGCTTCATTGGCGGTTCCACATCAGCGAACCATGACCCCTGCTTTACCAGCACCTGGGCAGTATGCCACGACTACACCCTGCGTGTGATTTCTCTTTCCACCAACCCAGTTGAGATCACAGTCAGTGCCAATCCTGCCGAGGGTGGTACTGTCACCGGTGCGGGCACCTACGATCCAGGCACCCAATGCACCTTGACCGCCACGGCCAACGAGGGCTACACTTTCACCAACTGGACGAGGAACGGTGAGGTAATGAGCACCGAAGCCACCTATAGCTTCACCGTGTCCGTGGCTGCCGAATATGTAGCCAATTTCACGCTGAACAGCTATACCGTGATAGCCACAGCCGTTCCTGCCGAAGGCGGCAGCGTTGTGGTTGAGCATGCAAGAAACAGAGACGACCTCGTCTATGATTTCGAAGACGGGTGGCAAGGCTGGACTGCCATTAAAGGCACAACAGGCACTTCGCCGCACAACTGGATGCATAACACGGAATATACGGCATACGACTCCAACGGTGACCTGATAGTTCCAGTGTGTCACAATTCTTCTTCCGGAATGATGCTTTCCGAATCCTACATCTCTGCTTCCACATCAGGCGGTAATGATGCTCAGGCTGTCACCCCCGACAACTACCTGGTTTCCCCGCAGATCCGTTTAGGTGGAAGTATCACCTTCTATGCATCATCACGAATGAGTAATTATCCTGCTGAGAAGTTCTCTGTGTTGGTATCTGAGTCAGTCAACAACAGCACTAGTGCTTTCACTCATACAGAGTTAACAGTGACTTTGTCTGATAATAACTGGCATGAATACACCGTTGACTTGAGCGCCTATAGCGGTATGGGCTATGTTGCCATTCGTCACTATGACTGCTACGACCAGCATTTACTCTATATCGACGACGTCACTATCGTGGAAGGTCAAGACAGTTCCATCGTTAGCAATGACTTCAACCATGGCGAGACTTGCGTTGTGACAGCCACTCCCAATGCGGATTACTATTTCGTGAACTGGACCGAGAACGGCACCGTGGTGTCGACGAGTTCCAGCTATACCTTTACGGTTACCTCCGACCGTGATCTTGTAGCCAATTTCTCGAATGAGATCGCGACACAGACCGTGGCTCTGACCGAAGGCTGGAACTGGTTCAGCCTGTCTATTGATGGGGATCCGGCACTTACGCTTCAGATGCTTGAAGATGCCTTGGGCAGCAATGCCGTGCAGATCAAGGCCAGAGAGGGTCAATATGTCGATTATGACGAAGGGAACTGGTTCGGCAATTTGACTGAACTCACGGCTGAGAACATGTACATGATCTATGTCACCACCCCCTGCACGATAACGTTGCAAGGCCAACCCACCAATCCTGTGAACCATGAAATCACCATCAATCCCGGCTGGAACTGGATCGGATTCCCCTGCACCGAGGAAATGAGTGTCGAGGAGGCCTTTGCCGACTTTGATGTTGAGGAGGACGATGAGTTGAAGAGTAGAGGACTCTTCACGACCTTCGACGGCGAGGAGTGGTTCGGCGGATTGACGACCCTGCAACCCGGCCAAGGCTACATGTACTACTCCAACAGCACCGAGTCGAAGACCCTGGTCTTCCCCACAAGTGCGAAATAATCGGTTCTCTCAACCGAAAGCCAAACGGCCGCTCTCATCAGAGAGTGGCCGTTTTTTTTATTGCTTTGCAATTTTGATTCATTTTTTTACTAAATTTGAAGCGTCTTATTAACATGTGACATAATTATGTCACCAATGATTGTAATACGCAAAATACAACTTAACAACGCAAATGATAACAACTAAAACAAAACACGATGAACAGAGTAATCCCAAAGATGGTATTCCTTTTAGCCATACTCATGAGAGCGTTGGGAATGAAGGCCCATCCTGTTGACATGAATATCGCCCGCGAGATAGGCTTCTCCTATATGAACACTAACGGGAAAGCACAGATGCGAAGTGTCAATGACCTGCAGTTGGCGGCCACCTATAGCATTGACAGCGGCGAAGCTGCTTTCTATATCTTCAATACGCCAACCGGATTTGTTATCGTCTCAGGCGACAATTGTGTCACACCCATTCTTGGTTATTCCGAAGAACGTCAGTTCGATGTGGAAAACATACCGATACAGTTGCAGGACTATCTTCAAGGTTTTGTAAAACAGATAGAACATGTCATCAAGAACCATTTGGGTGCTGATGAACAAACGACTCAACAATGGGAGATGGTGAGAGCTACAGGACGTCTAATAGATATTCGCTCTGATAGAGCGGTGGAGCCATTGATTACTGACTTGTGGGATCAAGGATGCTATTACAACGCGTTGTGTCCCGAGGATGAGATAGGAGATTGTGGCCATGTTTACGCTGGCTGTGTGGCTACGGCTATGGCTCAAATCATGCGTTATTGGGGCTACCCTGAACAGGGAACAGGTAGTCACTCCTATTCTCCTCCAGGCTATCCTGAACAATATGTGGATTTCGGGGCGACAACCTATGATTGGGATAACATGCCCATCCAACTGGATGGCACAAGCAATGATGAACAACTTGGAGCCGTGGCTACGCTTCTATGGCATTGCGGTGTTTCGGTCGACATGGAGTATTCCAACTATTCATCGGAGGCTTCTTTATCGTCACCTAAATATGCGATGAAAGATTACTTTATGTATTCCGATGAATCGGATTTTAGACAACAAGATGACTATTCCGATGCCATTTGGAAAGCCAGACTCAAAGATTGTCTCGATCTGGGTAGACCAGTGTTTTATGCTGGGTTTTCCGATCTTTTTGGAGGCCATGCTTTTGTTTGCGATGGATATGATGAGGATGAATTTTTCCATTTCAATTGGGGATGGAGCGGTGAGGGCAATGGCTATTATGCCATAGGAGCACTTAATGTTCATTTGGTTTATTCTTATTTTGAGTATAACGGTAATAACTGCGCTATCTTCAACATACATCCTCAAGGTGAGACTACAAATTATACTATCAACGTTTCGGTAAACAATGATAATGGAGGTACTGTATCAGGAGGCGGCACCTATGCCCATGGTGACATTGTTTCGCTTGTAGCAATCGCTCAGGAGGGATATGAGTTCAGCTATTGGGAAGAAAACGGAGGGATTGCTTCCACTAATTCCAATTATTCCTTTACGGCACGTTATAACCGCGATTTGGTGGCTCATTTTGATTTATTGGAAGAAAATATTGTCTTTGCCGATGCTAACGTTAAAGCCATCTGTGTGGCTAATTGGGATACTAATGGTGATGGTGAGCTGAGCTATGATGAAGCCGCAGCGGTTAGCAGTCTTGGGCAAGTGTTCAGAGGCAATACAGAAATCACCTCTTTTGAGGAATTGCAGTATTTCATCGGATTGTCTTCGATAAGCAATTATGCTTTCAGAGATTGTAGTGGTTTGTCTGGATTGCTGAAACTTCCTAACTCCGTGACTTCGATAGGCTATTACGCTTTTTCTGGTTGCAGCGGCTTTACAGGTGATCTGACCATCCCCAATTCCGTGACCACGATAGGCGAAAGTGCTTTCGAAGGTTGCAGCGGCTTCACAGGATCGCTGACCATTGGCAATTCCGTGACCTCGATAGGTGATTTTGCTTTCTGGGGTTGCAGCGGTTTCACGGGCGATCTGACCATTCCCAATTCTGTGACAGAAATAGGAAGAATGGCTTTCTATTCATGCAGCGGGTTCTCTGGTAATTTGACCATTCCTGATTCCATAACGTCCATGGGCTTTGGTGTTTTCTATAATTGCAGCAGTCTTACTGGCAATTTAATCATCCCTAGTACATGGACTAAGATAGAAGGCTATACTTTCTATAATTGTAGAGGACTATCGGGTGATTTGATTATTCCTAATTCAGTGACCGAAATTGATGAATTTGCTTTCTTTAAATGCACTGGCTTCACAGGTAATCTGACCATTCCCAATTCCGTGACTTCGATAGGTACAGCGGCTTTTTATCTTTGCACGGGTTTCAAAGGCAATCTGACCATTCCTAATTCAGTGAACAATATAGGAAATAATGCTTTCTCCAGTTGCAATGGTCTCACAGGCGATCTGATCATTCCTAGTTCATTGACCAAAATAGGTAAGTCCGTATTCTATGGATGTCATAGCTTTTCTGGTGATCTAATCATCCCCCAATCGGTGACCTCAATAGGTGAAAGTGCATTCTTTAACTGCATCGGCTTGACTTCAATAATACTATATTCTGAGACACCGCCTACTATGAACTCCAACTCGTTTAATAATGTGCCAAAGACAATTCCTGTTTGGGTACCTTGTGGAAGTGCTGAGGCATATCAATCTGATCAGAATTGGAGTCAGTTCACCAATACTCAGGAAAGCTGCATGCAACAAACCGTCATGCTATCTGAAGGCTGGAACTGGGTCAGCCTATCCCTTGAGATGAGTCCTGTGGTTGCCCTTCAACTGCTGGAGGAGGCCCTGGGCGACCATGCCGAGCAGATCAAGGCGAGAAACGGACAATATACCGAATATGACGATGAAGAGGAGGCGTGGTTTGGCAATCTGACAGGGCTCACGAGTGAAAACATGTACATGATCTATGTCGCTAATGATTGCACGATAGCGCTGGAAGGTACGCCCGTCAGTCCCACATACCACGAGATCACCATCGTTCCCGGCTGGAACTGGATCGGATTCCCCTGCACCATGGAGATGAGTGTTGCGGAAGCCTTTGCCGCCTTCGAGGCCGAGGAGGATGACGAACTGAAGGGAAGAGGCCCCTACACGACCTTCGACGGTGAGGCGTGGTTTGGCGGCTTGACGACGCTGCAGCCCGGCCAAGGCTATATGTATTACTCCAACAGCAGCGTGACAAAGACCCTGATTTTCCCATCGGGTGCAAAATAGGATGATTTAGATGTTTTCAAAAAAACCAAATAATTGTTCAATTAATTGTTATGAGTTATGAGTAGAATTATTAAAACCATGGTTGTCATCGTATTGATTGCAATGCTATCAGATCTCGCGATGGCACAGACCTTTACTTATCCGGTAAAGGGAAAGCAGGGTTTCTCGTTGTCCGAGAAGACCAGGGACGGGCTGCATGTCAGCTACAACCTGGGCCAGTTTTCATTGAGCCCGATTCATTATCGTGGTGAGGATATGTCTGAAATCAACATTTCAGGCTTGGTGTTACCCAATACGGAAGGCTGTCCCAATCTGCCGGTCGAAAGCCGACTGTTGGCGGTTCCACAAGGGGCAAGTGCCAGACTGAATGTAATCCATGTCGAGAGCGAGATTGTCAGAAATGTGGACATTGCTCCTGCCTTGCGTATCCAAGCCGAATCGGAGGTGCCCGAGTTCAATTATGTGAAAGACAAATCTGTCTATGAGAAAAACGCCTTCTATCCAGAACAACCGTTCACGATTGACCGGTCGTCCATCCGCGGCGTCGACGTCGTTGCGGTCTCGGTTTCGCCGTTCCAGTATAATCCGGTGACCAAGGAGTTGAAGGTGTATACCAACATCGAGCTTTCGGTAAGCTATGAAGGCGGCAACGGACATTTCGGTGACGACCGTCTACGTTCGCCCTATTGGGATCCCATTCTGGCGTCTGAATTGATGAACTACGACCAATTGCCTGTCATCGACTATGCCGCCCGAATGCAACAATGGCTACGAGATGAGGCCGACGGTGCCGAATACCTCATCATCACACCTAACAACGATGGCTGGGCTGTGTATGCCGACCAACTGAAGGACTACCGCACGCGCCAAGGCATCCTGACCAAGGTGTATCGCCTCGATGAAATGCCGGCTACCACCACAGATGAAATGAAGGAATGGTTCCACAATGCCTATAACACATGGACGATACCGCCCGTCGCCGTTTTGCTTTTTGGCGACCATAACTCGAATATGGCAGAGGGTATCCCGGCGGAATACACCTACCATTCATCGACCTATGGAAACTGCATCACCGACAATTTTTATGCTGATCCTACGGGCGATAACCTGCCAGATATGGTTTTCTCCCGTCTTGTGGCTGCCAATGCCACGGAAGCCCAGATGATGGTGAGCAAGCAGATTGAATACGAGTATTCCAATCCCAACATGGATGCATCCACCTACGACCATCCTATCACGGCTTTGGGATGGCAAACCGAGCGTTGGTTCCAAATCTGTTCGGAAGTTGTCGGAGGCTATTGGAGGAACCAAGGAAGGCATCCTGTACGAATCAACGAGATATACGAAGAACCTGCACCCGCCGATATTTGGTCGTCACAATCAGGCGCAGCCGCAGTTGTTGAGTATTTTGGTCCGAACGGCCTAGGTTACCTTCCTGCCAGCCCGGCTGAATTAGGAGGATGGACCGGTGGCACGGGAGCGCAAGTTGTTGAAGCTGTCAACAGCGGTTCCATGTTGTTACAGCACCGCGACCATGGTTATGCCCAAGGATGGGGTGAACCTGACTTCAGTAATAACAATGTGGCTCAGATGAACAATGTGGGTAAAATGACTTTTGTGAACACTATTAATTGTCAGACTGGCATGTTTGACTATAATTACAACTGCCTTGTCGAGGCTTTTATGCGCCGTACTTACAACGGTCAGAATGCAGGTGCTGTAGGCTGTATTGGTCCCACACAAGTCTCGTATTCCTATGTAAATGATGTCTTTGCATGGGGTATGTATGACCAATTTGACCCTGATTTCGTTCCTGACTATGGCCCATACGCAAGCTATGAAGGCAACTGGCAACCTGCTTTCGGTAATGTCGCGGGAAAATATTTCCTACAGCAATGTGCTTGGGTCTATGGTTATGGCGCAAAAGACATTACTTACACGATGTTCACGGCTCACTGCGATGCCTTCTTAAGGCTTTACACCCAAGTGCCGAGGACGATGGATGTAGCGCATTCTTCTGCAATTGTCGCTGGTAGTAGTTCCATTTCTGTCTCGGCCCCTGAAGGATGTATGATCAGCTTGGTGAAAGCCAATGAAGACGGTGGCTGGGATATCCTTGCCGTGGCTTCGGCAACTGGCGATATGCAAGTGATGGAGTTTGAGCCTCAAGTACCACCTACAATCATTCATATCGTCGTTACAGGTCAAGACTATCTCCGATATGAAGACACGATTGAAGTCGTTCCTGGAGAAGGCTCTTTCATAGTGGTGGACAGCTATTCACCACATGCCACTCCTGTCAATCAGCAGACTCAGCTCAGCATGACCTTCAGGAATGTGGGATTAGAAGCCACGGCAGGTACGACTACGGTATTGGTAAGTTCGACAGACGACAGATTGACAGTGGTTGACGGTACCGGTCAGTTTGGAACGCTGGGTAGCAACCAAGTTGTCACATTGGAAAACGAGTTCAGTTTCATCATCGCTCAAGGTGTTCCTGACAATACCAAGTTCCACCTCAACGTCACCATGACCTGTGGAACAGATACTTGGACAGGTGCGGTGACTATCACGGCTACTCAGGCTGTACTGGAATATGTTGGCGTATCGTGGCCGGAGATTTTCTATCCGGGAGAAACCATAGCTGTCACCGCTACCTTTAAGAATACCGGGCACTATAAAGCCACCAATGCCGTTGCCCAAATCGCTTCTTCGAGCCAGTATGTCAGTTTTGGTAGTAACACGTATTCGGTGGGAACACTGGAGACCAATGCCCAAGTTGAATGCACATTCAATATCGTAATAGCATCCAATTGTCCTGTATCTGAGCAGCTGCCGATTACTTTCACATTGAATGCCGATGGTGGCCTGGTGGTTGAAGGTTCAGAGATACTGAAAAACACCATTATTACTGCTGAGGCGAATCCGGAAGAAGGAGGAACGGTGACGGGGTCCGGTTCATACGTTCCGGGATCAACCTGTGTGGTTACTGCGACGGCCATGGGAGAATACACTTTTATGTATTGGACTGAGAATGGAAGTGTGGTGTCATCCGATGCCAATTATTCCTTTACCGTTTCAACTGACCGCAACCTGGTCGCGAATTTCTCCTTGCCACTTAACATTACGGTCTCTGCTAATCCGACGGAGGGTGGCACGGTGTTGGGTACTGGGGCCTATGATTACGGTACTACGGCCACGATTACCGCTACAGCCAATCCAGGCTACGTGTTTCTCAGATGGACGTTGAATGGATCTGTGGTTTCTGGTCTTTCCACTTATAGTTTCACGGTGACTTCCGATGTCGAATATGTGGCTGAATTCGAATGGGTGTCCCATGGCATTGTTATTGGCGATGCATCAATGTCGAACGATTTGCTTCCCAGTTATTCCTATTGGAAATACACTTTGTCGCAGCAAATCTACACCGCTGACGAAATAGGAATGGCAGGCGAAATCTCAAGCATAGCTTTCTTCAACGCAGGCAACCAGGAAACCCGTACCTATACGATTTACATGACTCATACTGAAAAGTCGGTTTTTGAGAATGCCAACGATTGGATTAGTGTCACAGAGGCTGATATGGTATTTAGCGGAAGAGTCATAATGTATAAAAACAATTGGACTTCTATTATTTTAGATACGCCTTTCACTTATGACGGCACATCCAATCTTGCCCTTATTGTGGATGATAATTCTGGAAGCTATACATCCTCGCCTCATATGTCCTGCCGTGTTTTCAATGCTGATGGCAACCAAGCCATCCGAATATACAGCGATAATACCAACTATGATCCTTACAACCCTTCAGTATACAATGGAACTCTAATGTCGGTGAAAAACCAGATCATTCTTGGTTTGCCCTATACGATTACGGCCACAGCCAATCCGGCTGAATACGGTACAGTGAGTGGCGCCGGGAATTATGCTTATGGAGCGACTTGCTCTTTGACCGCTATTCCCAATGCTGGCTACTATTTCGTGAATTGGACAGAAGATGGCGCCGTGGTTTCATACGATGCCACTTACTCCTTCACCGTTGATAGTGAAAGGGATTTAGTGGCTAACTTTGTTATAGAAGGCACGATGTGCAGGGTTTATTTCGATTTGCACGACTCATTCGGTGACGGTTGGAATGGCAATTACTTGGTTGTTGACTATGGAAATGGCAATTCTGAGCAGTTCACCATTGGAAGCGGTTCGTCGGCTTCATTTATCCGGGCTATCGAAACGGGTAATAATATTACCCTGACATGGATTGCTGGCTCATGGATTAGTGAATGCTCGTTCGACATCAGGTTTGAAAACGATGTTCAGATATACCATGGCTCAGGTCTCAGTGCCAGTTTCCAATATGAGTTTATCCTTGATTGCGAAGATGCCAATGTACAGTTTAATATTTCGGTGGTTGCCGATTCCGAGGAAGGTGGTTTTGTCGCAGGTGCAGGTGCCTATGACGCTGGTACTATCGTCAACTTAAAAGCCACGCCTTACGTAGGTTATCGTTTCATCAACTGGACCAAGGATGGCACAGCAGTCTCTTACAATCCTCAATACAGTTTCAAGGCGATTGAAGACGCTGTTATTGTTGCCAATTTCAGTGCGAATCCACAGCCATTGCAGGTCGTGGCACAATACTATCCTGATGCAAACAATCCAAATAGCCAGTATGTAAAAGTGGACTGGGGGACGGAATCAGACCGTTCGACCTACTGCATCTATCGGGCCAACTGTGACGGCAGCGGAATGCAGATGATTGCCGAAAACATAGCTGGGAACCAGTACATTGATGCCGAATGGGCCGAATTGCCCGCAGGCAACTATGCTTATGGTGTCGGCGTGGTAGGCGAAAGAGGTGAGGTAAGTGAGATCCATTGGAATAATGTCCCCGTGGCCGAGAATTATCATACGATTGGTGTTTCGGATTTTGTTGGTGACATCACCGATATTGATAGTTTTGGCGAACCATCAAGAATGAACCATGATAACGGCTGGCTTTATTACGACAATGGTTCTTATACAACAAATGTGGGCTACTCTTCTTCACCCATATTCTATTGGGGGATCATGATACCATCAGATTCCCTGACTGCATATTCTGGCTATAATTTGAAAAAAGTGGCATTATATACGACCTATCCTGGCGTGACCACACTGAACGTGTATCTTGGCGGAACTGTTCCTTCAGGTATGCCTGTTGTCACTCAAGATTTCAATATGCTTGGAAACGGTACTTTTATGGAGATTGATTTGGATTATTTGATTCCCATTGATGCCACTCAAAACCTTTGGATTACCTTCTATAACCAAGGAGTTGCCTATCCTGCCGTTGCATGTTCTAATACAGGTGATGCCAATGGTCGCTGGTATAGTGGTAACGGTACTAACTGGTATAATCTCAACTACACTTGGTTGATCCGCGGCTATGTCGAAGAAGTTGATACTTCGATTAGCTGGTCCAACCGTTTAGGGAAACCAGTATATTGCAATGCCGGCTGGAATTGGTTCAGTCTGCCCGTTGAGTTGGATCCAGCCACAGCGCTTCAGATACTGGAGGAGACCTTGGGCGACGATGCCGAACAGATTAAGGCGAGAACCGGACAATATGCCGAATATGACGATGAAGAGGAAATGTGGTTTGGCAATCTGACAGGGATTGAGAGTGAAAACATGTACATGATCTATGTCGCTAATGATTGCACGATAGCGCTGGAAGGCCTGCCCGCCAATCCTGTGAACCATGAAATCACCATTAATCCTGGTTGGAACTGGATCGGATTCCCCAGCGCCATGGAAATGAACGTTGCGGATGTCTTTGCCAACTTCGAAGCCGAGGAGAACGACGAATTGAAGGGAAGAGGTTCCTACACAACCTTCGACGGTGAAGTGTGGTTTGGCGGATTGACGACCCTGCAACCCGGCCAAGGCTACATGTACTATTCCAACAGCACCGAAACGAAGACCCTGGTCTTCTCCATAAATGCGAAATAATCAGTTTCCTCAACTTAAGAAACGGCCACTCTCGTTTGAGAGCGGCCGTTTTTGTGTGTTGATTTGTTTGCTTATTTCTTCTTCACATAGTCATTCATCTTCGCCTTGCCCCAAATCACCTCCATGATTTTGAGGGATTCCTGCACGTCCATGTTGCCACGGGCTTCGAGGTTGCGCTGGATGAAGACGCAGTCGGTTAACTCGGCGTCTTCGCATACGATGTCGTGGGCTAAGGCATCGCAGGTTGGGGCACCACAGATGCCACAGTCGGTCTGGGGAAGACGAGCACGGTATTCGTCGATCTTCTTCATCTTCTCCAAGGCCACAGCGATGTTATCGTCCAAGACGAGCATCGAGCGTGGATTGATGTCGCCGACCTTCATGTGGCGCATCAGGTAGTTGCGCTCTTCTTCCAGCTCATGGTCTTTGGTCTGCTCACCCTTACGCTCGCGGTCGGCAATCTTGCGGGCGCGACCAAACACACGCTCACAAATGAGGAAACGGTTGTCACAGGTCAGGATGCCACCGGGACAGCTCTGGTCGCAGGCACGCAGCTCGAGAAAGTCGACATCTTCAATTTCTTCGTTTTCCACCTTCTCCAAGAACTCGATGACGTTATGGATTTCATCGATGGAGTAGGAGTGCTGTGCATCCGAGAGACGGCGTTCGCCGTTGGTGAGTGAGGTCAGTACACCATCAGCGGAGAGTTGCGACACGGGCAGTTTCTGTTCCTTGTATCCGTGTCCTTGCTTCTTGATTTCCTTATACACACGATTATATAAGGAGTCCATATTGATGACACCGTCGACCAAGGATTTCTCTTCGCCTACAGGTCGCTTCACAGCAGCAATCTTGGCCGCGCATGGGGTGATGTAGAAGATGCCAATTTGGTCATCTTTCACCTCTAGTTCCGCTTTGATCTTGCGACGAATGTACATGGCCGAGATGTCGAGCGGCGCGCGCAAGGGGATGAGGTTCTCGGTCAAGCCTGGGAACTTCACCTGGATGAGGCGCACGATGGCCGGACAGAAGGTCGAGATGAGCGGTCTGATGTCGGGGTTCTCGGCGGCGTATTTGTTCTTGGCTGCCGTATAAATCGGAATGGAAGACTCGGTTTCCAACACATGGGTGAAGCCCAGATCCTTGAGGATGCCGTAGATACGCGACACGGTGATGTCGTTAGGGAACTGGCCCATGAAGACCGCAGGCACCAAAGCCACGCGGATGGGAAAGTTGAAGATATCCTCGAAGTCATCCTGGTCGATGAAGATGGAACGGGTGGGGCACACCTTGAAGCAGTTGCCGCAGTCGACGCAACGGTCGGGAAGGAGGACAGCCTTGCCGTCGCGCACGCGCAATGCCTCGGTAGGGCAGATCTTCATGCAGCGTGAGCAGCCTATACAAGTGTCTTCGTCGATTTTCAGGGCGTGGAAGAAAGGAGTCTTTTCCATAGTTGATAATTGATAATTGACAATTGATAATTAGTTAGACGAAGTTGACTTCCATTTCGACGGTGGTGCCAACGCCAACCGTGGAGGTCACATTCAATTTGTCGACATTCTTCTGAATGTTGGGCAGACCCATGCCCGCGCCAAAGCCCATATTGCGCACCTCGGGCGAGGCGGTGGAGTTGCCTTCCTGCATTGCCCAGTCGATGTCGGGGATGCCGGGACCGGTGTCCACGACCTTCAGGGTGATTTTGTCGGGCTCGATGTCGGCATAGATGGTGCCACCGTAGGCATGTGCGATGGCGTTGACCTCGGCCTCGTATAAGGCAACGACCACCCGTTTGACAATCTGAGGGCTGACGTTGAGCTGCTTCAAGGTCTTCTTGATCGCGCTCGATGCGGCTCCCGCGTTGACGAAGTCCGCTTCATATACCTGGTATTCTAAGTGCATGGCGTGGTGTTTTGGTTTGACATCAGAAAATGGGTTGCATACCTGCCTTGAAGAGCAGTCCGCAGGCCTTGAACATGGAGAAGTCACATTCCATGACCACCATGCCCTCGTCTTCGGCCTCTTCGATCATCTCCTCCGAGGCTTTCTTTTTCCTCACGAGGACGATGATGTCGAGGTTGCCCATCTCGCAGGTGCGGATAGTCTGCATGTTGCAGAGTCCGGTCAGGATGACTGGGTTGTAGTCGCCAAGCGTGAGCACGTCGCTCATCAGGTCGGAGGCGAAAGCGGTTTCGTGTTCCTCGTCCAAGCGGTCGTGGCCGCAAAGCACTTTGGCGTTCAATAATTCTGAAATCTCTCTTAATTTCATCGTATCAATCGTTATAATTTATTTCTTTCAAATTCTCTTGAATCATTTCCTTCAGGTACTGCATGATATGCACATCGTTCATCGACATGCCGTCCAAGGCTTCCTTGATTTCGTCGGTGTCGAAGACGAACTCGCCGTCGTCGGTGATGTGCTTGTAAATGAAATGGATGTCCTCATGGGCCGAAAACAGCATCACCAATGAACCTGCCAGGTCGCCCATGGGCGGACGGTCGAGGTGGTCGTGTTGGAACCAGAAGTTGAGCACGGTGCCTTTCCCGACCTCGCTCTCAATGTTCATGCCGCCACCGGCATTCTCAGTGTTCATCTTGATGAGCGGCAGACCCAGTCCGACCTTACGTGTGGTGCGCGAGGTGGTCCAAGGGTCGGTCACCTTGGCCAGAAACTCGGGCGTCATGCCCTTGCCGTTGTCCTTGATGGTGAAGGCATAAATGTTGTCTTTCAAGCTGTCACGGATAGTCAATTCCACTTGGGTGGAGTTGGCCGCCGTCGAGTTTTCCATCAGGTCATATACATGTAGTGATAGTTCTTTCATCCGAATAAGAGTTGTAGTTTTTCCTTGGGTTCAGTGTCGATATAGCGTCCGTCCTCGCCGTGCAGGGTCTTGCGGAACTCGTCGAAGGTCTTGTCGTACATGTGGAGCACGCAATGCACCTCGCCAATGATGTGGAGGAAATGCGCGTCGCTGCTCTTGGTGAAGTTGAACTTCTTCAGGTAGGCGTATTTCTTCAGGAAATCGGGCTTGGTGACGTGTTTGGAGATCTCCAAGGCGTCGGCCTTGAGGTCGGGCGGAATGAAGCCCAACTGGCTGATGAGGCTGCTTGCCGACTTGTTGACATGGGCCGGAACAAACAGCCCGCCGATTTCATGTACCACGTCATAGAGCTGGTCCAAATCGGCATCCAGTGCCGACCACAGCAGCCATTCCTCTTCGCCGACCACTTCTTCGTTCTCATCCACAATCAGCTGGTAGCCAAATTTTTCCTCATCCAAAGGGATATGGGGGAGATGTTCGTCAAGATATTCCTGGAACTTGTCCAGTTGCTCATCGGTCTCGAAATAGGCGAGGGCATGGGCTTCTTCCTGCGTGGTGATTTCTACGCCCCCGATGACGAGTATGCCGTTCTCACGGCCTATCTTTTGGGTCACCTTCACCTGACGGGTCGTATTGTGGTCACAGATGGCGATAACGTCCAGATGCAGTTTCTTGGCCTGCTCGATGATGGCGCTGGGACTCATATAGAGGTCACCGCACGGCGATAGCACCGTGTGCATGTGTAAATCCGCTCTATATGATTGTAATTCCATAATAATGTGCATGTAGAGACGCACGGCCATACGTCTCTACATTGCGCAATTATTTATTTAACAGGTTATATACCAACCCAGCGATCTCATATGTCGGCAGCGAGGTCTGCAGGATAGGCAGGTCCTCGTCGTTGCTCTGCTCGATGGTCTCGTCGTTGGGCACGAGGTTCTTCACCAGGATGATGCAGGCCAGTTCCTTCAGTGAGGCCACGGCCATCACGTTCTTGTGGGTCTGTAAGGTGATCCAGATGTTGCCTTCCATGGCGTTGCCCATCACGTCGCTCAAGAGGTCGGAGATGTAGCAGCCATCGATCTCTCTGTCAAGGCCTTTTTCGCCAGCTAAAACTTTGAGGTTGAGCTTTTCAACTAATTCTTGTACTTTCATTTCTTATATAGTTTTAAATTGTTTCGTTCAAAACAGTCTGCAAATTTAGGCTTTTTTTCAGACATAAAGAAAAATCGCACTCCGAAAAGTGCGATTATTTCTAAAAGGAAGGCTTAATGCTAAGCTATGGAACAATCTCAAACTCGATGCCCACGTTCCAAGGTGATGGCTGGTTGTTGGGACTACCAATCAGGAAATCGTCTTTGGTGATGACAGGCGACAGGCGATAGCTGCCATAAATGCCGATGTTGATCATGTTTTGAATGCTATAGCTGATACGTGTGGTGGCACCATATTCGAAGAGGTTCATCGCTTTACAGAAGTTATAATAGGAAGTGACTTTGTTGTTGTAGGGATGTGTGGGATTTCCTTCTGCATCCTGCCATTGCATGTTGTCCACAACCTTGACGCGGCGCAAGGCATTGATGCCGCCATAGACACCCAAATCCCAATTGACACCCCAAAGACGGATGACGACCCTCTGCAGCAGTTCGCCGCGCAGTTGCATGTTGCGCATGGTGATTTCGCGGTCAGCCACCTCCATGGCATCTGGAAGCTGCTCTTTGGCCACATAACGATTGAAGTCGAGACCAAGGCCACCACCAATTTTATAAGATTTGCCATAAAGCCATCTTCTACCGTATGCAAAATGACGGCTAAATCCACCATTCCATGTGTCATTGGGCAGGTTGTAGTCATATTGGAAGAAAGTCGTCTTCTGCCAGCCTTCTTCCTTCACCTTTTTGAAAGTGCCGTTTTGGCTGTTTTTGTATTGGGTCAGGAGATTTATGTCATTGCCCATACCACTGATAGGGCAGGCGTCGTAAAATCCGTTGTAACTGACATTCAGTTTCTTACCTTGACCAAAGTCCTTATTGTTCAGCATGATGCCCGTTGAGTCGGGATGCACTTTGTAGTAACCTAGCAACACGCCGTCAGCACCTTCCACGTTGATGAACACATCTTGATTTTCAATAATCTTTGGAACGACAATCTTTACACCATCTTTTTCTTGCACGAGGTTAAAGGAACGCTCGGCAGGTTTCAAGTCACCAGTGAAATAGGCTGCTTGGGGAACGCCATAACCGAAGGCATAATCGAAATAGGGATAAAGGTCGGCAGATTTCTCAATTTCGGCCTTCATTTGCAGGGCGGTCAAATCGCGTTTGGTCTGCCAGGCACAGGCGCAGAAACCAGCTACCAGAGGGCTAGAGAACGAAGTACCGGCGGCATTGGAATAACCTCCCCTCGGCTCAGCGACTTCGGCGTAACCGAAGGCTACAACGTTTGGCTTGAGACGTTTGTCTGCAGTGGGACCGTATGAGCTGAAGTTAACATGTCGATAGTCATTCAAGTAGTTTTCGATGCCGCCCACACAAAGCACGTTTTCTGCATCGGCAGGAGTGATGATGGTCATCCAACGGCTGTCGTCGCCTTCGTTGCCTGCAGAATTACAGATCAGGATGCCTTTCTCAACGGCTTTGTTGGCGGCTTTGGCTACGTATGAAGTACCGTCCATGTCCTTGGTCCAGTGGCGGTCCTTACCGTAACCCAGCGAGCTGTTGATGATGTCGGCACCGTTTTTGTCGGCCCATTCCGCACCTTGCGCCCACCATACCTCTTCCTTAAAAGGCTCAGGGTCGATTTCGGTGCGGGCGAGCAAGAACTCAGCACCCGTGGCGAGACCAAGTTTTTGGCCTTCCTCATTGATACCTGCAATGCAGCTCAGTACCATGGTGCCGTGAGTGCTCCAACCGTAAACGTCTTCCTTCTTGTTAGGGAAGTTGTAGGTCATCAGGATTTGATGGTTGTCGCGCAGATGCTGGAAAGCAGGGTGGGTGTTCACCTTCGGGAAGCCGCCATCCATGACGCAGATGCGCATGCCCTTGCCGTCGATGCCTTTGTCGATGAAGTGCTGTCCTCCGAAGCGTTTCAGCTGGTCGGAGAGGATGTCTTTGTCGTCACCTTCAGTTGCCTTGAATTCGGTTTCAATGCTGGCAATAGTTCCATTGGAGACGATTTCCTGAACTTTGGCCACGAAAGGCAGTTGGGCAATCAACGTTGCGTTGTCGTCGGTAGCTTCAACGCCTATGGCATTGAGCCAGCGCGACTCACCGAAGACCTCGGTAACGTAGGAACTCACTGTATTGACGTAGCTGTCGTTCAATGGATAGTTACTGATGTCGTAAAGGTCAGCGCCGCATTGTTTGTAACGCGCGATGGCCTTGGCATCGAAATAGGTGTATGGATCGAATTGGGTGTCGTTTTTGTCGGTGAAGAAAACCCAGAAACACTTGTCCTGTGCCATCATAGTGCCGCTTAACAGGGCGAAAATGGCGATTAAAATAGTTTTTCTCATAAAATTTGAAATTTGCCGCAAAGGTATGGTTTTATTTTCTACTTTTGTCACCAAATAACCATAAAAATGTATCGCCATGATAGAAAACCTTACTAAAGAGAAATTTGAGATTTTCATGATGCTTTGTGCCTCTGGCATCGATGGCAACATCTCTATGAAAGAACTGGAACGTATTTGCATGCAGTTCGATGAAAAGAGCTACAACGAAGTCTTTGAGTCCTGGAAATCAATGACCAGCCCTGCATGGCTGAGTTTCTTCAAGGAACACAAGGACGAATTCCTGAAAACCCAAGAGGACAAAGTTGCATTCATGGCCGACATTAACGACATTGTTTCAGCTGAAGAAGGCGAAGTCAACCTCAAGGAGAAGAACTTCATGAAAGTCCTTGAAATGCTGCTCAATGACGAGCTTTAATTGCTTCGTTCATCTGTTGTAGTGGCTTTAAAAAGCATGTCATTCCTTCACGGCATTGTGTGTAGGGATGGAATCTATGCTTTTTAAGGCCATTACTGTTTAACAAAAACAACTGTTTTCTAAATTAGAATCATTCTAATTTACATTAACGAGAAACAAAGCCTAGATAATTGTTTGTATTTCAGTTTAATAAATAAGCTTTTAAAAACCATAAAATCTTGGTTCTTTATTTGGAATGAGCACTTATTTTCCCTAAATTTGCAGCGTTTTTCGGGAGGCGTGTCCTTTGGGGAGACAAACAAGAGAAATCAACTCAATAAATAACCATAAAAATAGCGAATTCTATGGCAAAAGTTAAGTCTTTAGCAGAACTGAAAGCTATGAGAGAAAAGCTTCAGTCCAACCTTGACCTTCGCGAGAAGAGCAACGATCCCGACTCTTTGGTGCAAATTAAGGTCGCAATGGCTACCTGCGGTATCGCCGCCGGTGCAAAACAAGTTATGGAACACATGATGGAGAAAGCTGACGAGCTGAAAATCGGCGTTGTCTTCACCCAGACCGGCTGCATGGGCTACTGCCACGCCGAGCCGACCATCGAGGTGAAGTGCCCCGGAAAGGACCCGATCGTCTTCGGTCATGTCGACAATCAGAGAGCTGACGAAATCCTTACCAAGTATGTGATGAACAACGAAATGGTGGAGGGCGTCATCCCCGTGAACTATGAAACTATCTAATAACCCTTAATTCGGAGGAATTTATATGGCAAAAATCAAGATGCACGTGCTTGTCTGCGGCGGTACTGGCTGCCAGGCTTCGGCAAGTGCTCAAATCATCGAGAACTTCCAGCGTCTCCTCGCTGAGAAGGGCTTGCAGGATG
>JAGCCO010000233.1 GCA_017651645.1 Bacteroidales bacterium | reverse complement strand
TTAGTTGATGGCATTCACATTATAATCAGCAAGTGGGGGTGTCGCTCTGGTGACCCCACTTTGCTGTTGATTTTGTGAAATGTAACACAAATGTAATCATAGCATCATTGCTATTATCGCTTTTTTTTGTAATTTTGCACCATGAATTTGATGGTATTGCCCCTTTGGGCTTGGATTGTTTTCTATGTATTAGTGTTTTTCATGCTGGTAGCCGACCTGAAAATGTTCGGCAAGAAAGGACAGCATGAGGTGAAGATTGGCGAAGCGCTAAAGATGACTGCGGTGTGGATAGGCGTCTCTCTGCTGTTCTGCGCAGGCATCTATTTCTTTTATCCAGGCGACTCTCACGAGATGGCTTTGGAGTTTCTTGCAGGCTACCTGATAGAGAAGTCGCTGTCGATGGACAATCTGTTTGTGTTTCTCATGCTGTTCTCGTTCTTCGGCATCGAACGCAAATATCAGCATGAGGTGCTCTTTTGGGGCATCTTCGGGGCATTGGTCCTTCGCAGTATCTTTATCTTTGCCGGTGCTGCAATGGTGGAACGTTTCGAGTGGGTGTTAGGCCTCTTCGGACTTTTCCTGCTCTATACGGGCGGCAAAATGTTTGCCCACGATGACAACAATCAGTCAGACCCTTCACAGAACATCATAGTGCGCTGGTTTCGCAAAATCTATCCCGTGACCGACGGCATACATGGCGATCACTTCTTTATCGTTGAGAAAGGGCGGCGTATGGCCACACCGCTATTCGTAGCCCTGCTGGTCATTGAGACCACTGATGTTGCTTTTGCTGTTGACAGCATTCCAGCTGTGTTCAGCGTCAGTCGAGATCCGTTCATTGTGCTCACTTCCAACATCTTTGCCATCCTCGGACTCCGTGCCCTGTATTTTGCCCTGGCTGCTGTGGCTAAATACTTCAAGTATCTGAAATACGGACTTGGTATCATACTGATTTTCGTCGGTCTCAAAATGTTGCTGGCCATGAATGAGTATATCAACAGTTTGGGTGCACTCGTAGGCCTGAACTTGAACATACCTCATATAGAGGTGCCGACCTCCATCAGCCTTATCGTTATCTTTGGTGTTCTTGCGATGTCCATGCTACTCTCATTCATCATGACTAAGCACGAACAAGTATGAGGACATCCAATTCTATATAAGCTCCATAAACTTCTGCATGGCCTTGCGGATATACATGTCTTTGGGATAGAGCCAAACGACAGGCATTGGGAGGGCAGCTTCACGGAGGGGAACGGCACAGAGCCCCTCCTCACCATGGGTGATGCTGTCAACAAGTATGGCTACCCATCGCCCTGTGCGTACCAGATGGAGCAGCGTGTGGATCTCGTTGATTTCCAGCTTGGGCTGCAGTTCTATTCCTTTCTTGTTTGTCAGGCTGTCAAACATCCTTCGGGCATTCATACCACGGGCTGGCGTACAGATATTATAGTCGGCCAACTGACGTAGTGAGACAGTAGCCTGCTGAGCCAATGGATTCTGATCAGAAACGATGGCACAAAGGTGATAGGTCTTTACAGGCTGTTCCGTAAGCAGATCATCTTTCTCCATCATTTCGAAAGTCAGGGCAAAATCCACCTTTCGTTCCCTGACTGCCTCTATCAGCTCGTCTTGCTTCAAGAACATCACCTCAAGATGAACTTCCGCATATTGCTCGGAGAAACGGGCGATGGCATCAGTAATCAGTGCCGACATGTCACCAACAGAATATCGGCAGCAGAACCTGAATAATGGTTGCTGATACAAAGTACGATTTCAGGTGTTTATTGTCCATTTACTAATTATTCTAAAACATTCTGCAAAAATAGCGAAATTTCGGTATTTATTACTACTTTTGTAGTCATATTCAAGTATATTTATGAGAAAAGCAAACTTTATTTTGGCAGCAGCCAT
>JAGCCO010000232.1 GCA_017651645.1 Bacteroidales bacterium | reverse complement strand
TCTCGCCTTGCTGAGCGTCCTTATAGGCCAGGTGAGTACCTGAGAGAGAGAGAGAGATAGAGTGAGAGTAACAAAAATATTGAAACGACCAAGGAAATTGGTCATTATTCTTGCATTTTTGGTACTATTTAACTCTCGTAGATTCCTCATTAGATGCAAATATGTGATAGTAGTATAATAGATTGTCAGCTGCAAATATACGAAATAAATTTTAAAAAACGCAAACTTTATAATTTTTTTTGCTAAAAATACTACTTTCGCAAATTTTTATCGATAAAAAACGGCTTCAAGAAGTCAAAGATCTCATGTTTAAGCTCAGCTGTTGTTACTGCTTGAAAGAGCAATAAGCCCTGCTGAGTTTCTCGTCATAGCGATTCTGGGCATATGCCGGACCATTGTAGAGTCGTGCGAATGTTTTCCAGTCCTTTTTCTGCAAGGCTGCAAGCATAGACTTGTTGCCACGAATGAAGCGTACGCTGAGCAGTAACTGCCGACATTCGGACTGGCTCATGCTGGCGACAAAACTGGCTACAGACTGTTCGCCACAGGCAGCATGGTTGAAACCCATGATCTGGAACATACCCCATGAGGCCGAGGCGTTAGCGGCCTCTTCGTTAATGCGACGTGCCCGGAGCAGGCGCTCATATTCTCTTTCGCCACCTTTGTAGTGGGATTTTGTCCACTTGGGATAAAGGATATCCTCATTACCACTGGCAACTCCCTGCGGGTCAATGCCACGAGTACGAAGCTGCTGCCAGAAGATGTGCCCCTCAAAGAGGATGGTGGGACGACCGCTGGGCAGAAAGCCACCCTTGCCACCAGTCTCTACTTTCTGTACTGCCTTTAAAGCGGCAGATTCACAGTCGAGCAGCATGGCAGCACGATCATAGTCGCTCTCGGTAATGCCATACTTGGGGCGTTCGCCGTGGAAGAAGAGCATCTCCCAGGTTTTATATCCCACAATGCCATCGGCAACGAGGCCATGACGTTTCTGAAAGTCAACAACTGCTTGATGAGTGGTTCTGTTGAACTCATGGGCAGGATTGTGCGGTATATCGAGCATAGTCTGCAAGACATCTACATCGTGCCCTGTACTGTTGTATTTGATTGTATTCATAGTTCTTCTATTTTTATAATTACATTGATTTGCTTCGTCTGTCGAATTCATTCTGTGCCTGCTGGAATTTCTTCAGGGCCTCGATAGCCGGTCGAGACTCTTGCTGATTGATATTCAGGCGTAGCCCACAATGAGGACAGATAATCGCAGAGTCTGTTATAATCTGTTGCATACTGATGGGAATAAACCCATTACACTGAGGGCAAGGCATGCCGCTGGGGCGCATCTGTTGACGAGTAATGTCAACTTGTGGATGGCCAGGATTCTGTGAAAAATCAGGATTATTCATCGGCACCTCCTTCCTTGTTGGCAGTTTCAGCAGTAGGGCCGTCTTCAATGAGAAGGTTGCTGGCAGTCAATCGCAGCATATTGGCAAGTCCGGCTGGAACATCCGTCTGACGCATCTTCACATGTACCTTCATGTTGGCCGAAAGTTTCTGCTCTGTCTGCCCTGAAGTATTTCCACTGCCACCTGTAGTAGCAAGAGTTGCCCGTAGCCGCATGGGTTTTACGGTTTTGCCACCTTGCTCAATGCGTCCCTTGCCATAGTTGAAAGACTCGTCGATGTTGCTGCTGACAGCATCGAGGATGTTGATGTCGTAGTCGAAGTCGGCCTCCTGAATCTGCAACAGCGGCAACGGAACGAGTGTGAGCAAAGGGATGCTGACCACCTTCTGCCTGTGACCATCGGCATTAGTCTCGGTGTAGGAGAAACTTAGTGTCCGCAGTTTCCTACCTATCAGCTTTCCGTCCCTCACCTCATCCTCGAAGGCGATGGCCTGTAGGATGTCAAGATAACGCTTGGTGGAGAGTGCATCGGCCTCGATGGTAGAGACGAGCGGTCCTGCTATGAGTTGCTGTAGCTCCATGACCTGCGAGTTGCTGGTCGTAATACTTTGCTGATTTTTTGTTTCCATAGCGCGTTGTTATTTAATAATGTCCTCAATGCTGGCAGAAGGTATGACTGTATCGTCGTTATCATCACAGCGTATGTTGCAGGTGGTAGGCGTGAAGCGCAACTTGCAAGAATGTATGGACTCCTTCGGCATGGTGCTCAGTTCATCGGCAGTGACGGCAACATTGATGATGGGGAACGATTTTGTGCGTTTGAACTTCCGGTTCACGCAGGCTGTCTCAATGGTGCTCTTCAGTTCTGCCATGATGCGTTGTGCCATTGCCTTGCGTGCGCTGCCGTCGGCATCGTTGAATAGCACCTTAAACGACTCAGTGTCGTTGACCAGTTCTTTGCTGACGACCTCACTGATGCGGTTGAGAATGGCCTCTTGGTCTGGCCGACCGCTCTTTTGATCGATAAGTTCGTAGGCCATGCCGTCGTAAGAGGCAACGATGACGTTGATGATATACTGCAGATACTCCTGATAGGTCTCGTCCTGCTTCTTCAGTTTGTCGAAGAACTTGCTGCCCTCGGGAGTCTGTAGCCCATTGGTCAACACATAGTCAGTAATGATATGTATGATCTTTTTGGCAGCTGCAGTGCTGAGCGCTTTCATGAACTTGTTGAACTTCTCGAAGCGAAAGCTGTACTGCTCGTTGCAGTCTGAGGTGTTGAGGATGCCGTAGTTCAGCTCCATCTCAATGTCGCCGAGCACGGCACCTGGCAGTTGAAAGTCCTTCACCTTTCCCTCGCGTCCGTATTGTTCGCGGAGAGCATAGGAATAAAGGTTGGCCTCATGCTGCGCCATGATGATGTCGCGCATCAGAGAACTGAGGATAGTATTTAATTGTGCCATTGAATATTGTTGTTTAGTGTGGGGTACGTTGTTTTTGATATGGGATGCAGATTTCCCCGCTACGAGGAAACTGCATCCCCGGGAATTGTTATTGCCTTACATGCGAGCAAAGACATAACAATTTAAGTAAGTGTTGGCTCTGGACTACTCACTCTTTTCTGTTTCGGAAGTCTTGCCCTCGGGAGCCTTGCTTGCGTCAGTGACATTCACCTTCACTTCAGCCTCTCCTGCCTTGACGGTGTACTCACCGGCTGCTACGTCCTTGAGGGTACACTTCACTGAGTTGCCGTCAACGTCGAACTTCAGCTTGCCGCTTGTCTCGGTAACCTTGGTGGGGTCGTAAAGGCCATCAGGCGATTTGTAGAAGACTACCAGTGTGTCGCCAGTTGTAAGCTCGTTGGAATTGACCATCAGTTCGCCCTTGACATCGACAGCGTCCACTGCACCATTGAGCATCTCCAGCACCTTCGCCATGCCGGCAGGCATGCTCTCCTGACCAGCCTTGACAGCTACGTCGATGGTTGACTCCACGGAATACTTTGACTCTTCGGTTGCCTTAGAGTCTTTCTTCGTAGAATAGTTAGCCTTCAGGTCTGCACTGATGCTGAAGAGACCGAGATCCAGCTTGGTCTTCACGTTGGCATCGCCGCCATACTCGGTGTGCGAGGAGTTCTCGCTGACACTTGACGAAGAGGCGTTGATGTTGGCTTTGAAGTTGATGTCAACGCTGTTGATTGCGATATAAGGGATAGGCACGATGGTGAGCAGAGGTACATTGAGTTGGGTCATGCGACCTCCTTTGTTGAAGGAGAAAGCCACCATGACGGCACTCTTGGTACCCTCCTTGTCGGTGTTGAGACCAACTTCCTTGATAAACTCCCATGATGTCTTGGCTGCCATGGCTTGTGCCTCGATGCACGCCTTTAGCGGACCGCCAATCATGCTGCTGAAAGGAATTGCCTGCATGGCACTGGTTGCCACATTTGCAGGAACATTACTTATTGCCATAATTGTTTTTTGTTTTTAATTGTTATGCCTACTCTGTTTCAAGGTTCAGGCATCCCGGCCATGTGTCATACCGACGCGTCTT
>JAGCCO010000231.1 GCA_017651645.1 Bacteroidales bacterium | reverse complement strand
GCCAGTTACCCTGGCTCCCCGTTAGGCCCCGACTTACCCCGGTCCGATTAACGTTGGCCGGGAAACCTTGATCTTTCGGTGGGCGGGTTTCTCGCCCGCCTTGTCGTTACTTATGCCTACATTTGCTCTTCCAAGCGCTCCAGCACGGCTCGCGCCACACCTTCTCCGCAGCTTGCAATGCTCTCCTACCGATATCGCTATCCCACAGTTTCGGTACCGCGTTTCATGCCCGATTATTATCCATGCCCCGCCACTCTACTAGTGAGCTGTTACGCACTCTTTGAATGAATGGCTGCTTCCAAGCCAACATCCTAGCTGTCTGTGCAGCGGGACGCCGTTCTTCTCAACTTAACGCGGATTCTGGGACCTTAACCGATGGTCTGGGTTGTTCCCCTCTCGGCCCCGGACGTTAGCACCCGAAGCCTCACTCCCGCGATTCAATATGCCAGCATTCAGAGTTTGTCAGGATTTGGTAGGCGGTGAAACCCCCGCATCCAATCAGTAGCTTTACCTCTGGCATACCATACACGAGGCTGCCCCTAAAGGCATTTCGGAGAGTACGAGCTATCTCTCAGTTTGATTGGCCTTTCACTCCTACACGCACCTCATCCAAAAACTTTTCAACGTTTACTGGTTCGGCCCTCCATTGCGGTTTAGCGCAACTTCAGCCTGGACGCATGTAGATCACTAAGTTTCGCGTCTGCCTTGCATGACTAAGCGCCCTCTTCAGACTCGCTTTCGCTTCGGTTCCGCCTCTCAGAGGCTTAACCTCGCCATGCACGGCAACTCGTAGGCTCATTATGCAAAAGGCACGCCGTCACCCCACAAAGGGGCTCCGACCGCTTGTAAGCGCACGGTTTCAGGTTCTGTTTCACTCCCCTGTTCGGGGTTCTTTTCACCTTTCCTTCACAGTACTTGTTCGCTATCGGTCTCTCAGGAGTATTTAGCCTTGGCGGATGGTGCCGCCTGCTTCAGACAGGATTCCTCCGGTCCCGCCCTACTCAGGATCCTTCTGCGTGTGGTTTGCTTGCCGGTACGGGCCTTTCACCCTCTGCGGACGGCCTTCCCAGACCGTTCCCGTTCACAAACTTCCACGGTGTCGAAGTCCTACAACCCCGGGCATGCCTCAACATCCCCGGTTTGGGCTCTTCCGCGTTCGCTCGCCACTACTTGCGGAATCATTGTTATTTTCTCTTCCTGCGGGTACTTAGATGTTTCAGTTCCCCGCGTTTGCCCCCACTTGGTGGGTGACCACATCGCTGTGGCCGGGTTGTCCCATTCGGAAATCCCCGGATCAATGGTTATTTGCACCTCCCCGGAGCTTATCGCAGCTTATCACGTCCTTCTTCGCCTCTGAGAGCCAGGGCATCCCCCATGCGCTCTTAGTAACTTTCTCGAATTTCTCTTACTCGTATTTTTCTTTTTTCTCTCGAACCGCTGGTTTCCAGCGGCTCTCGTGTCAAGCTTAATTCTTCCAGTATGTCAATGAACTCGTTTCTCCTTTCGGAGATTGGCGGTTATCAAGAAAATTAATTCTTAATAACCATTATATAAGAACAAGAATGAATCAGCAAACACTCAGGAGCGGTCATTGAGCTCGCGTCTCTGCGACGAGACCTATCCAGACAGGAGGTATTCCAGCCACACGAGCCGGTACGGCTACCTTGGTACGACTTAGCCCCTGTTATTAGTTTTACCTTAGGCCGCTCCTTGCGGG